>NZ_JAQYXB010000675.1:0-483314 GCF_036322405.1 Streptomyces sp. SP17BM10
CCAAAAGACGCGGGGCCGGCCTGAGCCTCTACCAAGTCGTCCGCGAGCTCCAGATCCTTCTGGCGACCTGGGCCGGCGCCTGCCCCACCTGCCACCGCGACATACCCACACGAAAACAGACCTGACCAAGCCCTACTAGTGCCGCATCAGGCGCCGTTCGCTCTGCAATGAGTCTGCCTGCCAAGAGGTTCGGCCGGTGGCGATAATCGACCGGGTGACCACTATCGAACGCCCTCTGCCGCCCCTGAACGCCGACGAGCGCACCACGCTCGAAAGCTGGCTTGACTTTCATCGCGCAACACTCGCCATGAAGTGCGAGGGCCTGGACGACGAACAGGCTGCCGTCGCGTCCGTGCCACCGTCCGGCTTCACTCTGACTGGTCTCGTCCGACACATGGCGGAGGTGGAGCGGAATTGGTTCCGCCGGGTGTTCGCCGGAGAACAGGCCCCGCCCATCCACGACCCAGAGGCTGACCCGGATGGTCCCGACGGCGGCTTCGATCTGGCCGAGGGCGCCACCCTGCGCGACGCCCTCGCCACCTGGCGCGCGGAAATCGCCCGCGCCCGCGAGCACTGCGCCGGCCGTCCTCTGGCCGACACGGGCCGCTTCATGGGGCAGGACGTCAGCCTCCGCTGGATCTACGTCCACATGATCGAGGAGTACGCCCGCCACAACGGCCACGCCGACCTGGTCAGGGAACGCATCGACGGTGCCACCGGCGTATAGCGCCGGCCAGACCCGGAGAACCCTTGCCCCGTCATGATGTGACGCGCCGTTCGGATGCTGGTCCGCACGGCGCGATGTCGTCACGCTGTCCGGACGGCACAACGAGTACGCGTCCGCGAGATCGATGACGACGAGGGGCGACGCCTGTCCCGTGAGCCCGAAGTCGTCTTCTGCCTGGACGAGTTCGGGCCGCTCCATCTCCAGCCCCACCCCGGTCGGCAGTGGGCCGAGCGCGGCGGGAAGCCCATCCTCGGCCGCACCCACCGTCGGCTCTTCGAGGGCCCGCTGCGCGGCGCCCTGTTCGCCGCCCCCGACGACGCCCGTCCGGCGGCGGCGGGGCCTCGGCGGAGCGTCCACGGTGTCGCGGATCGCGGCTTCCAGAACTTCCGCGCGCCGTGAAGTTCCTTAACTCACTCGGGGTCAAGGCCCGCGCAGGACCGGGCCGTGCCGCCTGGCGCGCCGCCCCGCACGCCGGCCCCGCGCGTGGCAGGATGCGGGCGGCCGAACCGCGCTACGGAAGGACGCTCATGTCGCAGGCCATCGAGGGTGTCGACCCGGCGGTGCCGCCCAGCGGGACCGGATGCGTCGAGTGCGAGGCGGCACAGGGCTGGTGGGTGCACCTGCGGCGCTGCGCCCAGTGCGGGCACATCGGCTGCTGCGACACCTCCCCGGCGCAGCACGCCACGCGGCACTTCGCCGAGACCGGGCACCCGTTCGTCCAGACCTTCGAACCGGATGAGGACTGGTTCTGGGACTACCGCACCGGCGACTACTTCGAGCAGGGCCCGGAACTCGCCGCACCACACCACCACCCGCGCACGCAGACCGTGCCCGGCCCGGAGGATCGCGTCCCCGCCGACTGGCAGGATCACATCCACTGAGAGGCAGGCCGCCGGGAAGGCTCGGGATCGTGATCTCGGCACCGCGGAACGTCGCGATCGACTGCACGGACGCCTACGGGTCGGCCGGCTCCTGGAGCGCGGTGACCGGCCGGCCGCTGCATCCGGACGACACGCCGGGCGATCCCGAGGTCCAGGTGATGCTCGCCGAGGGCCCGGTCCTGTCCTTCGACTCCGACCGGGCCGCGACGCCGTCCTGACCCGCCCTACAGCGGGGGAAGCGGCGGCAGCGCGGGCGCCGGGCCGAGGGTCGTCGTGCCCGGGGTGGCCCGGTGGGCGAGACCGGCACGATAGGTGTCCAGCGCCTCCTCCGGGCGGCCGGTGCGGCGCAGGAGGTCGCCGAGGAGGCGGCAGAGGTCCGCCGAGTCGGCCGTGGCGCCGGCGCGTTCGAGGAGGCCGAGGGCGCTCCGGTAGTGCTCCTCGGCACCGGCGTCCTCGCCGCGCTCCTCGGCGATCAGGCCCAACAGCCGGTGGGCCGCCCCCGCGTGGACGGCGCCGCGGCTCGGGTGCAGGGACCCGAGCAGGTCGGCGAGCAGCGCGACCGCCTGCGCGCCGCGCCCCGACCGCCGCAGGACGTCCGCCAGTTCGACGTCGATCTGCTGGACGTACAACACCGCGCGGCGCTCGGCCAGTATCCCGCGGGCGGTCCGGAGTTCGCGCTCGGCGGCGTGGAGATCACCGTCCTGCGCACGCAGGTAGCCGCGCATCCAGTGGCAGTGCGCGATCTCGCTGCGGATGCGGAGCTGCTGGTAGAGCTCCTGGGCGCGGGCCAGGGAGGCGTCGGCCTCGGCGGCGCGGCCCTCGGCGAGGAGGGTGCGGGCCACCGAGCGGTGCAGGCGGGCCACGGCGGCCGGGTCGTCGACCCGCGGGGCCAGGGCGAGGGCGAGTTCGGCGGCCTGGGCGGCGAGGCGGTGCGCCCCGAGGTCCAGGTAGGGGGCGGTGATGGCGGAGTAGAGGAGCAGCAGGGCCTGCGGGTCGGGCAGGCCGGCGGCGTTGAGCCGGTCGATCGCGCTCTCCAGGAGGTAGCAGGAGTAGCGCAGGTCACCGGCGAGGAGGTGGGCGACGGCCCGGCCGCGCAGGGCCGGTATGCGGTGCGGGAGCGGGGCGTCGCGGAGCAGCTCCTCGGCGGCTCTGAAATAGCCTATCGCCTGGTCGAGTTCACCCGCCTCCAGCGCGCAGTCGCCCGATCCCACCAGGGCGTCGGCGTGTTCGTCCACCAGACCGTAGCGGTCGGCTTCGGCGGCCAGCTCGGTGAACTGCGCTGCCGCATCCGCCGGTTCGCCGGTGCACAGGGCCTGCCGGGCGTCGGCGAGCCGGGACCGCAGGTCGGTGGCGAGGTGGGCGGGCCGCCCGGTGGCGAGCTGCTCGGCACTGACTCCGAGGCGTCCGGCGAGGTAGCGCAGCGCGGCGTCGGAGGGCCGGGCCTTTCCGGACTCCAGCGTCGACACGTACGCCGCCGTGTAGGAGGGCTCGGCCAACGCGCGTTGGGTGAGGCCGCGTTCGGCGCGCAGCTGCTGGATCCGCCGCCCGATCAGCAGCCGGTCGTCATCCGTCACGGTACTCCCCCGCCTTCCCGTCGGCACCTCGTCGCCGCGCACAGGCTATTGCGTGCCGCTGCGGCCGCCGCTAGCTTAACCCCACACGTAAGCGAGCTTAAGTCGGTATTTAACTTCCGTTCCCCCGGCCGCACTTCACCCACGGCCGCCGTTCTCGCCGATTGGACCCCCACATGCGTATCCGGCGCACCGCCGCCGCCCTCGCGGCAGCCCTCGGCATCCTCACCGCCGTCCCCGCCACCGCTGCGACCACCGCCACCGCCGCGAGCACCGGGTTAGCGCCCGTCGTGCCGTCCGCCGCTCCCGTCGCCGGCGGCACCGGCCCCATCTGCTGGTTCGGCGCCTGCTACGACTACGTGTCGGGCCGCCAGCAGACCGACGCCGCGGGCGCGAGCATCCTGATGCTGCAGTCCTCGCCGACCCTCAAGTCCGGCGACACCGACGCACATTCGCTTCAGGAGCTCGCCGTCCAGTCCACCGACCGCAAATCCACCGTCGAGGTCGGCTGGACAGTGGACTTCGGCCTCAACGGCGATCTCCTGCCGCACCTGTTCGTCTACCACTGGGTGGACGGCAAGGAGAGTTGCTACAACGGGTGCGGCTTCGTCCAGGTCTCCCCGATCTACACCGCCGGCATGGCCCTCAAGCCGGGCGAAGCGGCCCGCTACGGGATCCGGAACATCGGCGGCGACTGGTGGATCTTCTACGACCAGCACGCCGTCGGCTACTTCCCCGGCTCCCTCTGGAACGGCACCTACACCCGCACCCAGGTCATCAGCGCGTTCGGCGAGGTCGCCCACGGCACCGGCAGCACGTGCGAGTCCATGGGCGACGGCCGCTTCGGCAACGCACCGGGCTCCGGCTGGATCCGCGATTTCCGGCTCCTCGACTCCGACGACGACCCCCACCTGACGGTCACGTCCACCAGCCCCGCCCTCTACGACGCGGGCCGCGTCACCCCGACGTCCTTCCACCTCGGCGGCCCGGGCACCGGCCCCTGCTGACCGACGCCACCCCGCCCGCGCACGTGCCCGCGCCTCACGCCCCCGGCAGATCGCGGGCCGTGCGCAGCGGGGAGCGGCGGATCGGCACCCACACCACCATCAGCCGGGCCACCGATTCAGCACGGGCCGAATCCTCACCGGCCCTGCCCGAGCGCCCTCGCCCGCACCCCCGCGTCCGTATCCTGGTTCCCTGCAAGCCGCGACACCAGTGGGGACGGGTCTGATGAGACGCGGGGAACTGATCGCAGGGCGCTACGAGTTGATCAGCCGGCTCGGGCACGGCGGGATGGGCGAGGTGTGGGCCGGCCGGGACCGCTCCCTGCGCCGCGACATCGCGCTCAAGGCGCTCGTCCTCGACCCGGCCACGCTCACCGAACTGCCCCTGCGGTTCGAGCGCGAAGCGGTGGCGGTCGCGCAGATCAACCACCCGAACGTGGTCGCCGTCTACGACCGCGGGGTGCACGAGGACGTGCTCTTCCTCGTCATGGAGAAGGTGGACGGCGAGTCGCTCGCCGAACTCCTCGACAGGCAGGGGAGGTTGGACGTCCACCGGGGACTGGAGATCGCCGAGGGGATCTGCGTCGCGCTGATGGCCGCCCACCGCGCCCGGGTCGTGCACTACGACATCAAGCCGCAGAACGTGATGCTCACCCGGGACGGCCGGGTGAAGGTCGTCGACTTCGGGATCGCGGGCCTCTCCCGCACGACGTTCACCGTGGCCCGATCGTCCGAACTGACCCCGGCCGGCACCCCCGAGTACGGCGCCCCGGAGCAGTTCCTGACCGAGCGCGGCGACGAGCGGTCGGACCTGTACGCCCTCGGCGGGGTGCTCTTCGCCGTGCTCACCGGCCGGCCGCCTTTCACCGGGCACAACGCCCTGGCGGTCGTCCGGCACAAGATCGACGAGGCCGCGCCACGGCTCGACTCGCTCCGGCCGGACCTCGCGGGCCCGCTCACGAAACTGGTGGCCGCGCTCCTGGCCCGTGACCCGGTGCGGCGGCCGCAGTCGGCCGGGGAGGTGCTCCACCGCCTCCGCGAGGTGCGGACGGCCTACGCCGTCCCGGCGCCACCCCCACCTCCGGTGATCCCGAAACAGCCTGCGAAGCCCCCGAAACGATCCGCCGAACCGGGCTTCGCGAGATGGAAGGCCGTCGTGGCGGCCGTAGCCGTCCTCGGTGTGCTCGGCGGCGGGTACATCGGCTACCAGTGGACCCAGGACCAGTACTACGTCGGCGCGGAGGACGGGCACGTCGCCGTCTACCAGGGCATCAACCAGAGCCTGGCCGGCCTCAGCCTCTCCTCCGTCCACAGCGAGTACAGGGAGATCGAGCTCAGGTACCTGCCTGCGGACCAGCAGTCGCACGTGACCAGGACGATCTCGGTCAACAGCCTGTTCGACGCCACCACCACCGTGCAGGAGCTCGACGCCTGGGCGCAGCTGTGCCGGAGGGTCCTCACCCCGAGGGCGCTCGTGCTCGACCTGACCGACGAGGAGCAGCAGCGCGCCACCGCCTGCCCGAAACAGTGACGCGCCCCGGTGGGATCGTCGACACCGGGCTCCTCACCGCCCACCGCACCGGCCGCCACGTCCTCTACACGAATACCCCGAGACCGGCACGACAACCCCGTACGGACCGACCCGCCGAACAGTCGCGATTCATCTTTGTTCACGTAACAGTTGATCCCAAACTCTTCCTAAAGGTTCGGTCGAGCCGCTACACCTTCAGTCCCAGGCCACAACGAGACGAGCGGGACGATGACCAACGACACCCCTGGATACGGCTACCCCTCAGAGCCGAACCCCCAGAACCCCTACGGCCAGCAGCCCCCGCAGCAGCCCGGTTACGGCGTCCCGCAGGGCCCGTACGACCCCCAGCCCGGCGGCCCCGGCACCCCGCCGCCCGGCTACGGCTACCCGCCGCCGCCCCAGGCGGGCTACCCCCAGGGCGGCGGCTACCCGACGAGCGGCCCCCAGCTGCCGCCGTGGCTCGGCGCGCCCAACCCGTACGGCCCGACGCCGCCCGGCACCCGTGTCCTGGCCAACCCCGGCGACCGTTTCCTGGCCCGCCTGATCGACGGCATCGTCCTGCTGATCCCGCTGCTCATCGTCCAGTTCGCCGTCGCGGCGGCGATCGGCGCGGTCATGTCCAGCATCATCAGCGGCATCGTCGTCTTCGGCTACGAGGCCCTGATGATGCTGACCCAGAACCAGCAGACCGTCGGCAAGAAGGTCATGAAGCTGCGGGTCGTGTCCGTCGAGCACGGCGGCCGCCCGGTCGACAACGACCTGTGGATCCGCAGCGCCGTCTACGGCCTGCCCCAGGCGGTCTACTGCATCGGCTCGCTGTTCTACCTGGTGAACGTGCTCTCCCAGCTCTGGGACAAGCCGCTCCAGCAGTGCTTCCACGACAAGGCCGCGAAGACCCTCGTCGTCAAGGAGTCCTGAGCCCGGAGCACCACCCCGGACCCGACGGAGCCCGGTCGCGCCCCCGCCCACGCGCGGGCGCGACCGGGCTTCGGCTCAGCGGGCGCCGAAGTCCGCGTTCCAGGAGGCGTTGCCCGTCCGGGCCAGGCCGACCTCGGTGACGTCGGGCTTGAGCATGATGTCGCGGTGCCCGGACGAGTTGATCCACCCGTCGACGGCCGCGTCGACGTCGGTGGGGCCGTAGAACGCGATCTCGCCCCAGGCCCTCCAGTTGTACCCGAGGCCCTTGAGGATGCTCGCCGAGTCGCAGAAGTGCCCCGAGACACGACGCTGGTTCATCTGGTCCGCGTTGCACTGGGCGCCCTGGGCCAGCGTCTGGTCGTAGCGCAGCGCCGGCCGGCCGTACTGCGCCCGCAGGTCGTTGACCCGCTGCAGGAAGCGCTGCTCCACCGACGAGCCGTTGTTCTGGCCGCCGCCGCTCCCGACGAGGTCGAAGCGCTGGGCCGTGCTGCCGTTGCAGTTCTCCACGGTCACCTCGCGGTCGAGGCCGTTGAAGGTCAGGCAGCGGCCGTCGGACGCGTTGTGGATGTAGGTGCCGCCCTCGGCGGCGTTCTCCAGGGTCCACTGCTGGTTGGCACCCGCCCACCAGTGGATGAACTGGGTGGTGCGACTGTCCCTGGTGTCCATCTCGACGACCCGCTCGGTGCCGTTGACGTTGCGGACGAAGTCGACCCGCCCGCCCGGCTTGTTGGAGACCCAGAACGAGGTCGAGGCGTCCCGGTAGTCGCGGGCGACGATCCGCGAGCCCTCGCCGTCGACGGTCGCCAGGGCGTAACCGTTCTGGTGCTCCTGGATCGTGACCGTCTGTTCGACCACGTCCGACGTGGCGGCGCTCGCCGGCGCGGCGAGCGCGGTGAGGCCGGACGCCGATGTCGCGGCGGCGGCGAGCGCCACCGCCGCCAGACGTGAACGGCGGCGGACGGCGGAAAGAGCGATGTGCGACACGTGGGTCTCCTGCTTCAGCGGTGGCCCGCGTGCGGCTGCGAGCGCGGGGCGGGAGACAGGACACCAATCGTGCGTAGACATTCGATCAACAACGCGTCAGCGCCCAGCCCCCACCGGCCACACGCCCCGAGTGACCTGGCAGGATGTGCGACCGTGACACCCAGCGAGAGTCCCCGGCCCACCACCGGGCAGCGGAGCCGCGGCAGGGGACTGCGAGGGAACGACGTCCCCTGGCCCGAGCGCCCCCTGCTGACGGCGCTGTGGATCCCGGCCGCCGCCGTCCTCCTGCCCCTCGGCGGAGCCCTCGGTGCCTTCGGTCTGTGGATGCTGGTCCCCTCGCTGGCACTGGTCCTCACCGGAGCGGTCGGCCTGATGGTGGCGCTCTGGGGCCTGTGCCCGTCCAAGGCCCTGCGGAAGATCTCCATGGGCCTGCTCCTCGCCCCGCTGATCGCAGTGCCACTGCTCAGCATGAACACCGCGCAGGCCACCGTCCTGACGATCCGCGGCACCGAACACCCGGGCACGGTCGCCGACGTCCGCGTCATCCACGGCAAGACCACGACCTACGACTGCGACGTCCGCTACGACGACGCCCCGGCCCGCACCCACACCGTCTCCTGCGGCGCCGCCGACACCGCCGGCGAACACGTCGCCGTCACCGAGGACCCGGGCGGCCTGGTCTCCCCCGAATTCTCCGACCAGGCCTCAGGCGGCCGCTTCGACCTGGTCATGGCCGCCTTCTTCGACACGGCCCTCGTCGCCATAGCGATCGTCACCGCGACGATCGGCGCCCTGGTGCACCACCAGCACGAGCGCCGGACCCACCACCAGGCCATTTACTGATCGTTTCAGAATGCGGTCCGGAGTCGTCGGAGGCAGATGATGCGCCTGGGCAGTTCGAGTCATGCCCGGGGTTGTGCCTGGCGCTCGCGAAGGACGGCGACGCCGTCTCCATCGAGCGAATCGAGGTAGGACGCGCGACCGGCCATCGCCATGATCAGGCCCAGGGTCGTGCCGGACACGCGTGGCCCCTCGCCGGTGGTGAAGGGGCTGTCGGTGGCGGTCAGGCGCAGTCCGCGCGGATGCGGGTCTTGGTGAGGTTCGGGCTGCAGACGGAGTGGGCTTGAGCCAACGTCAGCCCCCGAGACCCCCGGTGTGGCCACGGCCGGGACCATGAGGGCCGGACGACGGCGTTCCCCATTCCGGAGCGATCAGTTAGTCCATGGTCATCGACGGCCGCCCCCGGCCAGGGGCTATGGTGGGGCCATGGGACGGTACGAAGCGGTGCTCCTCGACATCGACGGCGTGCTCACGATCGACTGGCGGCCCATCCCCGGTGCCGTCGAGGCCGTCCGCCGGCTCCGGGCCGACGGCGTGCCGTTCGTGCTGGTGACCAACACCACCTCGCGCACCCGGCGTTCGATTGCAACGACGCTCGCCGACGCCGGCTTCCCGGTCGGGGTCGAGGACGTCCTCACCGCGCCCGCCGCCACCGCCGAGAGGCTCGCGGGCACGCGATGCCTGCTCCTCAACAGCGGAGACGTCCGGGAGGATCTCACAGCGCTCGTGCTCGTCGACGACCCGGCCGAGGCCGAGGTCGTGCTCATCGGCGGCGCCGGGCCCGAGTTCGACTACGACGGCCTCAACCGGGCCTTCGCCGCGCTCCGGCGCGGAGCCCGGCTGGTCGCGATGCACCGCAACGCCTACTGGCGCACCGCGGACGGGCTACAGCTCGACAGCGGCGCGTTCGTCACCGGTCTGGAGTTCGCCGCCCGCACGGAGGCCGAGGTGCTGGGCAAACCGGCGGAGGCCTTCTTCGCCGCCGCCCTCGCCCATGTCGGCGCCGATCCACCCCACGCGCTGATGGTCGGCGACGACGTCGAGTCCGACGTCCTCGCCGCCCAACGCCACGGCATCACCGGCGTGCTGGTCCGCACCGGGAAGGCGGCCCCGGGCGCGCCGAGGCGCGGCGACGGCGAGCCGGAGCACACCATCGACTCGGTGGCCGACCTGCCCGCGTTGCTCGCCGACCTCGGGTGAGGCCTACCGCACCGCGCGCATGATGTCGGCAACCGTCGCCGCCTTGAGTGCCGAGTAGGCCAGCAGATCGCCCGCCGCAGGTACGGCCGGCCCGGGACACCGGCCTCGCCCAGGTGCTCGAACCCGAGCTCCCGCACCCGCGCCACCGCGGCGCCGCAGTCCGCCACCGCGCACCCGGCCTGGACGTCGATCACCGGTTCGGCGTCCAGGCCGGGCACCGTCGGCGCGCTCCCCAGCTCCACCCAGGCCGGGTCGTACGCCACGACGTGAACGGGCTCGTCGACAGAAGACACGCCCCGAAGACCACCGAAAGCGGAATCAGCAGATCCGCGGCAGCTGCTCCCCCATCGGCAGGTCGACGACCCGCGTCCCGCCGAAGCCGGTGCGGGCGACGACCATCCCGGGGTGGTCCGCGACGCACTCGCCGATCACCACGGACTCCGCGCCGAGCGGGTGGGCCCGCATGGCGGCGAGGACCGCGTCGGCCTCGTCGCGCGGCACGAAGGCGACGAGCTTGCCCTCGTTGGCGATGTACCACGGGTCCAGGCCCAGGACGGCGCACGCGTTGGCCACCGCGTCCGGGACGGGGACGGCCCGCTCGGTGATCGCCACGCCGACCCCGGCCGCCGTCGCGATCTCGTTGAGCGAGGCCGCCAGGCCGCCCCGGGTGGGGTCGCGCAGGACGTGGATGTCGCGCGTCACCCTGAGCATGGTCTCGACGAGCCCGCCGAGCGCCGCACTGTCGCTGCGCACCTCGACGCCGAACTCCAGGCCCTCCCGCACGCTCATGATCGCCACGCCGTGCAGTCCGATCGGCCCGCTGACGATGACGACGTCGCCCGGTTCGGCCCGCTGCGGCCGGATGTCGACGCCGGCGGGGACGAGGCCGATGCCGGCGGTGTTCAGGTAGATGCCGTCGCCGTGCCCCGCCTCGACCACCTTGGTGTCCCCGGTGGCGACCTCGACCCCGGCCGCGCGGGCGGCGGCGCCGAGGGCGCGGGCCACGCGGTCGACGACGGCCATCTCCACCCCCTCCTCCAGGATGAAGCCGCAGGAGAGGTAGGCGGCGCGGGCCCCGCTCATGGCGAGGTCGTTGACGGTCCCGTTGACGGCGAGGTCGCCGATGCTGCCGCCGGGGAAGAACAGCGGCCGCACGACGTAGGAGTCCGTCGAGAAGGCGAGCCGGGCGCCGCCGAGGTGGAGGACGGCGGAGTCGCCGAGGCCCTCCAGCGCCGGGCCGCCGAACGCGGGCGCGAAGATGTTCTCCACGAGTTCGGCGGACATCGCCCCGCCGCCCCCGTGTCCCATGACGACCCTCGGGTGGTCGCGCAGCGGCAGCGGGCAGCTCCAGCCGGAGAAGTCCAACACGCCGTCGTCCGTGAGCAGTTCGGTGTCAGCCAACGCGGCTCGCCTCCTGAGCGGCAAGGGGCACGACCGGCACGCTCAGCCGCCGGTACAGGTAATAGGCGGCGCAGGCGCCCTCGCTGGAGACCATGGTCGCGCCGAGCGGGGTGCGCGGGGTGCAGACGGTACCGAAGGCCTCGCACTGGTGGGGCTTCAGCAGCCCCTGCAACACCTCGCCGCTGCGGCAGGCGGCGGGCTCGCGGGTCGTGATCCCGGCGACGTCGAAGCGGTGCTCGGCGTCGTGGTCGCGGTAGCGCGGCGAGAGCCGCCAGCCGCTCAGCGGGATGACGCCGATGCCCCGCCAGGCGCGGTCGGCGACCTCGAAGACGTCCTCCAGCATGGCACGGGCGGCCGGATTGCCCTCGGGCCGCACGGCCCGCGGGTAGGCGTTGTCCACCGCGTGCTCGCCGAGCTCCAGCTGGCGGACGGTGCGCCGGATGCCCTCGAGGATGTCCAGGGGCTCGAAGCCGGTGACGACGATCGGCACGCGGTGGCGTTCCGCGAGTGCCGGGTACTCGGCGGTGCCCATGACGCTGCACACGTGCCCGGCGGCGAGGAAGCCCTGGACGCGGCAGTCCGGCGAGTCCATGATCGCGTCGATGGCCGGGGGCACCCGGACGTGGGAGACGAGCATGCTGAAGTTGCGCAGGCCCTGCTTCCTGGCCAGGTGGACGGCCATGGCGTTGGGCGGGGCGGTGGTCTCGAAGCCGATGCCGAAGAAGACGACCTCGCGGTCCGGGTTCTCCCGGGCGATCCTCAGCGCGTCGAGCGGTGAGTACACCACCCGGACGTCACCGCCTTCCCCGCGGACGCGGAACAGGTCGCGGTCCGTGCCGGGCACCCGCAGCATGTCCCCGAAGGAGCAGAAGATCACCTCGGGCCGGGCGGCGATCGCGAGCGCCCGGTCGATCACCTCCAGCGGGGTGACGCACACCGGGCAGCCCGGACCGTGGATCAACTCGACCTCTTCCGGAAGGAGTTGGTCGATGGCATGCCGGATGATGCTGTGCGTCTGTCCGCCGCACACCTCCATCAGCGCCCACGGCCGGGTGACCGTCGCCCTGATGTCGGCGAGCAGGCCCTCCGCGAGCTCGGGGTTGCGGAACTCCTCCAGGTACTTCACCGTCCGGCCTCCTCAGCCCCGTGCTCCGTCCCCGCGGCCGCCGCCGCTTCCCAGGGGTCCCCGAACTCCTCCTGCAACAGCCCCAGTTCCTCGAACAACGCGAGGGTCCGCCGGGCCGACTCCTCGTCCAGGCGCTGGAGCGCGAAGCCCACGTGGACGATCGCGTACTCCCCCACCCCCAGGTCGGGCAGGTACTCAAGGCACACGTCCTTGACCACCCCGCCGAAGTCCATGACCGCCATCCGCGTCCCGTCGCGCTCCTCGATCTCCGTCACCCTGCCGGGCACCGCCAGGCACATCCGCTCTCACTCCTCCCGGGTGGTCGCCGACCGGGCGGCCACCATCAGCTGGCCCAGCGCCAGCCCTCCGTCGTTGGGCGGCACCCGGCGGTGCCGCAGCACGGTGAAGCCGTCCTCCCCGAGCCCGCTCGCGCAGGCCGAGGAGAGCAGCGCGTTGGCGAAGACGCCACCGCTGAGCGCCACCGTCGAAATCCCGCACGTCTCCCTGGCGGCCGCGCAGATCCGCCGGACCAGCGAGGCCACCCCGGCGTGGAAGCGCGCCGCGATCAGCCCCGCCGGCACGCCCGCGGCCAGGTCCGCCAGCACGGAGGCCAGCACCGGACCGGGTTCGGCGGTCCAGCCGCCCGCCTGCTCCGACAGCCCGAAGGCGTAGCCCCCGACGGTCCCGGACTCGACCGCCCCGAACTCGACGGGCACGAACCCGACCGCCGCGGCCTCCAGTTCGATCGCCGCCTGGGCCTCGTACCCGGCCCGGTGGCAGACGCCGGCGAGCGACGACACCGCGTCGAAGAGCCGGCCCATGCTGGAGGTCGGCACGCAGTTCAGCTCGCGCTCCAACTGCCGCTCCAACGGCCGCAGTTCCTCCGGAGGGCAGGCCTCTACCGGCGGCAGTCCCACCGCCCAGGGCAGCCCGGCGGCCCGCAGGTGCGCGAGCGCCGTCCGGTACGGGCGCTCGACGGCCGCGTCCCCGCCCGGCAACGGCACGTACGCGAGGTGGGCGAGGCGGCGGTAGCCGTCGTAGTCGGCGAGCAGCACCTCGCCGCCCCAGATCGCGCCGTCGTCGCCGTACCCCGTCCCGTCGAAGGCGACGCCGAGCACCGGCCGGCCGCCGTCCAGGCCGTGTTCGGCCATCACCGCGGCCACGTGCGCGTGATGGTGCTGCACCCGCCGCACGGGCCGGCCGCCGGCGGTGCGCTCGGCGTGGTGGACCGAGCGGTAGCCGGGGTGCCGGTCGGCGACGAGCAGGTCGGGCCGCACGCCGCTGACGACGCCGAGGTGCTCCACCGCGCGGTCGAAGGCGCGCAGCGTGGCGAGGTCGTCCATGTCGCCGATGTGGCCGGACAGCCAGGCGTAGCCGTCGCGGGCGAGCGCGAAGGTGTTCTTGAGGTCGCCGCCGACGGCCAGGGCCGGTCGGACGGGCACGGGCAGCGGGAGCGGCAGCGGGGCGTAGCCGCGCGAGCGGCGCAGCGGCAGTTGCTCGCCGTCCACGACGCGCACGACGGAGTCCTCGCAGGGCACGTGGATCGGCCGGTCGTGGGTGAGCCAGCCGTCGACGAGCGGGGCGAGCGCGGCGAGCGCGTGCCGGTCGTCGGTGACGATGGGTTCGCCGGAGAGGTTGGCGCTGGTCATCACCAGGAGGTCGGGCCCGGGGGCGGCGAGCAGCAGGTGGTGCAGCGGCGTGTACGGGAGCATCACGCCGAGGTCGGGGCTGCCCGGGGCGACCGCGTCGAGTCCTTCCGTCGAGGCGCCGCGCAGCAGGACGATCGGCCGCACCGGCCCGGTGAGCAGTTCCCGTTCGACGGCCCCGAGGGGCAGCAGGCCCTCGACGGTGGCGAGGTCGCGGGCCATCAGCGCGAACGGCTTGTCGCCGCGCCGCTTGCGCCGGCGCAGCAGTGCGACGGTGTCGGCGTTCCGCGCGTCGCAGGCGAGGTGGTAGCCGCCGATGCCCTTGACGGCGAGGATCGCGCCGCCCGCCAGCAGCAGCCGGGCCTCCGTCAACGCGTCCTCGCCCGTCCGCCCGGCCCGTCCGGGCACCGCGAGCGCGAGCCGCGGCCCGCAGGCGTGGCAGGCGATGGGCTGCGCGTGGAAGCGGCGGTCGGCCGGGTCGGCGTACTCGCGGGCGCAGTCGGGACAGAGGGGGAAGCCGGCCATGGTGGTGTTGACGCGGTCGTACGGCAGGCCGGTCACGATGGTGTGCCGGGGGCCGCAGTTGGTGCAGCTGATGAACGGGTGCCGGTGGCGGCGGTCGGCGGGGTCGGCGAGTTCGGCCAGGCAGTCGGCGCAGACGGCGACGTCGGGCGGGATCAGGGTGGCCCGGGGGCCGTCGGCGCGGGACGGGGTGATGGTGAAGCCGGTGGCGCCGATGGGGGCGAGCAGGGCGTGCTCGACGGAGACCACCTGGGCGAGCGGCGGGGCGTCGGCGGCGATCCGCCGGCAGAAGGCGTCGACGGCCTCGCGGCTGCCCTCGACCTCGGCCAGCACGCCCTCGCCGGTGTTGGTGACGCTGCCGGCCAGTCCGAGCTCGCCGGCGAGCGTGAAGACGAACGGCCTGAAGCCGACGCCCTGCACGAGCCCCCGGACGGCGACCCGCCGCCGCTCGCGGTCGAGGGCGGTCACGGGGTCTCCCGCACCGCGTGCGCGTGCTCGTCGTGCGCGTGCCCGCCGTGCGCGTGCCCTCCGAGCACGGGCCCGCCGTGCGCATCCCCCGAGGCCATCACCGGCCGGTGCACCGCCGCCCCGTCCAGCACGCCCAGCGCCCGGTCCAGCAGCGCCCCGACGCCCTCCCCGGTACGGGCCGAGGTGTGCACGACCTCCACGCCGGGGTTGACGCGCCGGACGTTCGCCACGAACGCCGCCTCGTCGAACTCCGCCGCCGCCGCGAGGTCCGCTTTGGTCACCAGCACGAGGTTGGCGAGGCCGAACGCCGTCGGGTACTTGAGCGGCTTGTCCTCGCCCTCGGTGACCGAGGCGAGCACCACCCGCAGCGACTCGCCGAGGTCGTAGGAGGCCGGGCAGACGAGGTTGCCGACGTTCTCGACGAACAGCAGCCGGCAGTCCCGCGGCAGCCAGCCGTCCAGGTGCCCGGCGAGCATCCGCGCCTCCAGGTGGCAGAGCCCGTCGGTGAGCACCTGCTTGACGGGCGCGCCCGAACGGGCCAGCCGCAGCGCGTCGTTCTCCGTGGCGAGGTCGGCGGTGAGCGCGGCGACGGCGACCCCGCGGCGCCGCGCGAGCCCCAACTCGGCCTCCAGCAGGGCGGTCTTGCCGCTGCCGGGGCTGGAGAGCATGTTCACCACGACCGTGCCGCGCGCACCCAGGGCGGCGCGCAGTTCGCGGGCGCTGTCGTCGTTGCGGGCGAGGACCGCCCGGCGGAGGTCGACCGTCTGGCACATCGGCGTCAGCCTTTCTGTTCGGCCCGGACGCCGGGGCGCTCGGCCCACTCGACGCCGAGGATCTGGAGCTCGCGCCCGCACAGCAGCTCGACACCGCCGCCGGAGCAGCTCGGGCAGCCGAGGTCCGGCGGCATGCCGACGGCCCACTCGACGTCGCAGGGCGCGCAGCGGGCCCGCGCCGCGACGGCCTCGGTGTCCAGCACCGCGCCCGCCACCAGCGTTCCGGCGCAGGCGAGTTCGAAGCAGAAGTCGAGCGCCTCGGGCACCACGCCGGCCAGTTCGCCCACCTGCAGCCGCACCCGGGCCACCCCGGGGGCGCCGTGTTCGCGCGCGGCCGCGTCCACCTGCTCGACGACGGCGACGGCGATCGACATCTCGTGCATCGGTCCCTTCCCACGCCCGGCGGCAACGCGCCCCATTACAGGACGCGGTGGCGGCGCCGACCCGTAGCCGCGCCGCCACCGCGTCCGGGGCTGCACCGTTCGCAGCAATCCGCGCCCCGTGCGCCCCTCGCGGGCGCGTCACATGCGCGAGATCCTCACGTACCGCTTGAGGTCGGGCAGGCTCTGCCAGACCAGCGCGCCGAACCCCGCCAGCAGGGCGGCGCAGAACAGTTTCCTCAGCATGGTGTCGTCTCCTTCTCCGGCTGCGTGGCCTCGTCCACGACCCGCAGGACCACTTGGACCGCCTCTTCCACGGCGGCGGCGACCGGGGCGCTCAGCCCGATGCCCTCTTCCAGCGACGCCGGCTCGCAGCCGACCACCAGCACCCGTGCGGGCGGCTGGCCGCCGGTGCCCGCCGCGAGCGTGGCGAGCAGGCCGAGCACGGCATCGGGCCCCATCCGGTGCCCGTCCAGCACGGGCGCCTCCAGCGGCTCGGCGGCCGCCTCGATGAGGTAGACGGTGCCGGGCGCCCCACCGCGGCAGGTGGCGTCCACCAGCACGGCGGTCCGGTAGCCGTCGAGCAGCCGGTAGGCGAGGTCCACGCCGCGCACGCCGACGTCGACCACCTCCACGCCGTCCGGCACCGGGTGGGCGGCGAGCCGCCGGACGGTCTCGACCCCGAAGCCGTCGTCGCCGAGGAAGATGTTGCCGACCCCGGCCACCAGCACCTCCGGCCCGCTCACGACTCCTCCAGCGGGGTGACTTCGTCGGGCTGGAAGTAGCGGAAGCGTCCCTGCGCCCGCCACAGGTCGGCGCCCGGGTCGTCCTCGACCGTGACGGCCAGGTGCACCGAGCCGTCCACGTCGTGCAGCACGGCCTCGACGACGCCCGTCCGCCCGGCCAGGAAGAGGTCCTGGGCGTCGGTGCGCCGCCGCCCCGGCCGCAGCAGCACCCGGCTGCCGGCGGCGACGGCGTGGCCGTCGACCAGCACCTCGTCCCGCTCGGGGTCGACCGCCGGATCGTTGCCCGGATCCCACCAGGGCTGCTCGCCGTCCGGGGTGCCGGCCGAGATCTCGCGCAGCCCGCGGATCGCGCCGTGCAGGCGCTCCAGCACCTCGGGCGGCATCGACTCGGCGAGGTCGATCACGGCGCCGGCCCGCGCGTCGGTGCCGCGGGCCTCCCGCTTCTCCTCGTCCGTCAGCGCCGCCGTCCGCAGCGCGAGGATCTCGTCGATCTCGGTCGCGTCGTACAGCGTGCCGAGGCTCTCGGGCGCCACCTTCGGGTGGTCCTCCAGGATGATCGGCGACGAGAGGATCACCTTGCAGCCGTCGTCCGGGCCGGCGAGGACGGGCCACGTCTGCTCGTTGCGGCACCGCTCGACGGCCGGGCGCGCCCACTCGGGCGGATCGGTGACCGACAGGAACCGGCCGTGCTCCAGCCCGAGCAGCAGGTGGGCGGAGACCAGGGCGCGCGGCAGCGCCTCCTCGCGCGGCGTGCGTCGGCGCGGAATCCAGGTGGACGCGTTCTCCACGACGGCCGTGAGGCGCTGCGCGCGGTACGGGCCCGGCAGCTCCTCGGCCTTCAACCGGACGACGCCGTCGACCTGTTCGCGCCGCCGCACGAGCCGTCCGACGGCGGTGCCGTCCTCACGCAGCAGCTCCGTCTCGCCGACGCCCGGCAGGCGGAACCCCTGCTGCACCCCTTCGCCCATCAACTCCTCGACGGGCACGAGGATTTCGATCCGCTCCTCGACGGCCTCGTCCCACTCGACGAGCACCCGGTCGGCCAGCTCCAGCCGCTCCACCGGCTCGAACCCGCCGGTGGCGGTGGCCCGTTCGACGGTCCGCCGCTGGACGCGCAGGAAGCGCAGCTCGACCGCGAGCCGGTCGTCCTGCCGCGCCTCCATGACGCACTCGGTGCGCTGGTGGGAGTGCTCGCCGCCCTGCGCGGTGTACTCGGGCGGCACCAGGACGCCGAACTGCCAGCGCAGCCGGTTCTTGGCCGCCGATGCGCGGTACGGGTAGAGGACGTAGCCCTCCAGGAGCACGGCGTCGGCGATCTGCCGGGCGGCGGCGAAACCGCTCTCGATCCCCTCCGGGAACTCGGTCATCCGCCCACCCTGCGAAACGATCTCGCTTCGCTCGATCACCGGACCGCCTCCTCGACCGCCGCTGCCGCGAGCAGCTCGCGCACCGTCGCCTCCCACGAGGGCAGGGCCCGCCGGGAGCGGTAGGCGAGCAGTTGGTCCATCACGTCGTCGGGCAGGCGCAGCCAGGCGCAGCCGGGGAAGTGCTGGGAGATCGCCTCGCGCCAGACCCGGACCGGCATCCGCACCCGGGCCTCCTTGTCCCAGGGCACGGGGGTGACCTGGAAGCCGCCGGGGCCGGCGAAGGCGGTGCCGGAGAAGAGGAGCAGGAGCGGCACCTCGCCGCCGTCCAGCGCCCGGAAGTAGCGCGCGGAGGCCACTTCCAGGTCGTAGCTGCACGGCACGGCGAGGTCGGTCTCGGTCTCGCCGGTGAAGCCGGGCACGAGCAGCGGCACGGTGGCGAGCTGGATCGGGTTGAGCGTGGTCGCCCAGCGTTCCCGCTCGCCGAACAGGTCGCCCAGCCGCCCGCCCTCGGCCTCGGCGTACGACCGGCGGCCCGGTTCGATCCGCAGCTGGCACTGGAGGGCGAGGGCGTGCACCCGGGTGTCGGCCGGCGCGGTGATGCGCAGCCGGAAGACCAGCGTCGGCGCGGCCGCGTACGGGTCGGAGCGCACGCCCGTGCAGGTGAAGCCGAGGGTCGTCATGCCGTCACCTCCGCGGGCAGCGGACGGGCCCGGTCGGCCAGCCGGCCGAAGAACGCGTCGAGTTCGGCCCTCGCCTCGGCGCCGCCGTCGAAGCCGTGCCAGCACCGCCGCAGCCGCCCGACCAGCTCGTAGCAGACGTCGATCGGCACCAGGTAGCACTCGACGCGGCCGTCGGTGCGGCGCATCAGCAGCGCCTCGACGTCCGGTTCGAGGGCGGCGGCCAGTCGGTTGCCGCCGAGGGCGCGCTCCCAGGCCTCCTCGTCCACTTCGCTCTCGGTGGCGCCGGCCGGGCCGGGGTAGAAGGCGAGGAACTGGTCGAGGACGGCGTTTCGGAACAGGAACGCGGTGCCGACGGGGATGCCGAGCACCGACCACAGCCGCTCGTCGACGGCGCCGTCCGGGTCGGCGAGGTAGCGGTCGGGCACGGTGCGGAAGCGGCCGCCGGCCGCGCCGGGCCGCTGGAACAGCAGGCCGCACGCGGTGCAGGTGCAGGCCAGGGCGCGTTCCTCGACGTCCACGAGGTGGCGGTGGCCGGGCGGCAGGTCGCGGCCGCAGAAGCCGCACTGCTCGGGGCGCGGCGGCGCGGGCTCGCGCAGCCGGCGCAGCAGGGCGGTCCCGTCCCGGGAGACCCTTCGGGTGTTCATCTGGCCTCCGCGGGCTGCTGCGGGCGGGCGCCGATCTGGAGGAGCTGCGGGGCGCGCTCCAGCTCGACGGCCGTCACCTCGGGGGCGTGACAGGCGAGGACGGCCTCGACGTCCTGCTCCTGGCAGCCGCAGCCGGAGGCCGTCCGGCGCAGCCGCAGGGTACCGGTGCCCGGGTCGAAGCCGAGCACCTCGACCCGCTCGGGCAGGGCCGCGAGCGCCCGGTCGATCCGGGCGGTCACGTTCTCGGGGTGGAGGTCGTGCAGGAGAAGCAGCCCCGCGACTGCGGGGTCGTCCAGCATCCGCTCCAGGGCGGGCGGGGAGAGCGCCGGGACGAGCCTGGCCAGGCCCTCGCCGTAGAACTCCATGAGGTCGCGCACGAGTTGCTCGCCCGCCTGCTCGACTCCGCTGCCGGCCAGGGCGTCCAGGGCCTCCTGGATCCGCAGGCCGGTCTGCTCGGCCGTCATGCGGTGAGCCCGCTCAGGCCGGTGGGCACGTGCATGGTCTGGACGGTGCGCCCGCCGCCGACGTACATGTGCACGCCGCAGGGCAGGCAGGGGTCGAAGCTGCGCACGGCGCGCATGATGTCGATGCCCTTGAAGTTCTCCGGGGAGTTCTCCTCGAAGATCGGCGTGTTCTGCACCGCGTCCTCGTACGGGCCGGGCGTGCCGTAGCTGTCGCGCACGCTCGCGTTCCACGGGGTCGGCGGGTACGGGTGGTAGTTGGCGATCTTGCCGTCGCGAATGACCATGTGGTGCGAGAGCACGCCGCGCACGGCCTCGGTGAAGCCGCAGCCGATCGACTCGTCCGGCACCTCGAAGCGCTCCCAGGTCTGGCTGCGCCCGGCGCGGACCTCGGCGAGCGCCTTCTCGGCGAAGTGCAGGGCGGCGGCGGCCGCGTACGCCTGGAAGTAGGTGCGGGCGCGGTTGCGCTCGATGGCGTTGCTCCACTGCGGGATCTTCCACTCGAAGGTGACCTCGGGCTTGGTCATCGAGCGGGGCAGGTTGATCTTGACGCTGTGTCCGGTGGCCTTGATGTAGCCGATGTCGACGAGGCCGGACAGCGCGGTGGACCACAGGCGGGCGATCGGGCCGCCGCCGGTGTCGAGGGCGAGGTGGTCCTTGCCGTCGAACCAGCGCGGGGACATCACCCAGCTGTACTTGTCGTCGAAGTTGCGCTTCTGCGGCTGCGGGATGGTGTGCTGGTTCCAGGGGTGGCGCGGGTCGACGGGGTTGCCGAGGGGGTCGTGGGTGACGAACAGCTCCTTGCCCTGCCAGTCCTCGTAGTAGGAGCTGCCGAGCAGGATGCGGATGCCGAGGTTGATCTGGGTGAGGTCGTTGGTGACGAGCTTGCCGTCCACGACGACGCCGGGGGTGACGAACATCCTGCGGCCCCAGTCCGTCATGTTGCGGTACGTGAAGTCGCAGTGGTCCGGGTCGTTGAGGCTGCCCCAGCAGCCGAGCAGGACGCGGCGCCGGCCGACCTCCTCGTAGCCGGGCAGCGCCTGGTAGAAGAAGTCGAAGAGGTCGTCGTGCAGCGGCACGACCTTCTTCATGAACTCGACGTAGCGCATCAGCCGGGTCAGGTAGTCGGTGAACAACTGCACCGTCGCGACGGTGCCGACGCCGCCCGGGTAGAGCGTGGAGGGGTGCACGTGGCGGCCCTCCATGAGGCAGAACATCTCCCGGGTGTAGCGGCTGACCTGCAGCGCCTCGCGGTAGAACTCGCCCTCGATCGGGTTGAGCGACCGCATGATGTCGGCGATCGTCTTGTAGCCGTGGTCACCGGCGTGCGGGGCCTCGGTGCGCTCGGCCAGTTCCAGGACGCCCGGGTTGGTCTCCTTGACCATCTTCTCGCAGTAGTCGACCCCGACCAGGTTCTCCTGGAAGATGTTGTGGTCGAACATGTACTCGGCGGCCTCGCCGAGGTTGATGATCCACTCGCCCAGGTGCGGCGGCTTCACCCCGTAGGCCATGTTCTGCGCGTAGACCGAACAGGTGGCGTGGTTGTCGCCGCAGATCCCGCAGATCCGGCTGGTGATGAAGTGCGCGTCGCGCGGGTCCTTGCCGCGCATGAAGACGCTGTAGCCGCGGAAGACGGAGGAGGTGCTGTAGCACTCCGCGACCTTCTTCTGCTTGAAGTCGATCTTCGTGTGGATGCCCAGGCTGCCCACGATCCGGGTGATCGGGTCCCAGGACATCTCGGTCAGGCCGCTGCCGTCGCCGGAGGCCCTGGTCGTCGGTGTTGCCATCGTGTGTGTCGTGCCCTTCTGTCGTGGACTGCTCGGGTGGGAGGTGGGCGGGACGGCGACGGGCCGCGCACCCCGGGTGGGGTGCGCGGCCCTCCGGCGTCACCAGGGCGGGCGGTAGCCGGTGGTCAGGTGGCGCCCCGCGTGGCGCCACTTCGGTTCCTTGTCGACGGTGTTGAGCGTGATCGAGCGCAGCCGGCGGATCAGCGACCCGTAGGCGTTGCTGACGCCGCTGGAGACGCGGGAGCCGGGCGGCGGGTCCATGAAGGGCATGAACTTGTCCGGGAAGCCCGGCATCGTGCAGGCGATGCAGATGCCGCCGACGTTCGGACAGCCGCCGACGCCGTTGATCCAGCCGCGCTTGGCGACGTTGCACTTGACGACCGGGCCCCAGCAGCCGAGCCGCACCAGGCACTCGGGCGTGCCGTAGTCGGTGGCGAACTGGCCCTGTTCGTAGTAGCCGCCGCGGTCGCAGCCCTCGTGCACGGTGGCGCCGAACAGCCAGGCGGGCCGCAGCTTGTCGTCGAGCGGGATCATCGGCGCGGAGCCGGCCAGCTGGTACAGCAGGTAGGTGAGGGTCTCGGCGAAGTTGTCGGGCTGGATCGGGCAGCCCGGCACGCAGACGATCGGCAGCCCGGCCTTGGACTTCCAGTCCCAGCCGAGGTAGTCCGGCACGCCCATGGCGCCGGTCGGGTTGCCGGCCATCGCGTGGATGCCGCCGTACGTGGCGCACGTGCCGATCGCCACCACCGCGGTCGCCTTGGGGGCGAGCCGGTCCAGCCACTCACTGGTGGTGATGGGCTGGCCGGTCGCGGGGTCGTCGCCGAACCCGCACCAGTAGCCCTCCTTCTTGATCTTCTCGTTCGGGATGGACCCCTCGACGACCAGCACGAACGGCTCGATCTCGCCGCGCTCGGCCTTGAAGAACCACTCGACGAAGTTGTCCGCGCCCTGGACCGGGCCGCACTCGAAGTCGATCAGCGGCCAGTGCACCGCGACCTTGGGCAGGCCGGGCAGCGCGCCGGTGACGATCTCCTCGATGCTCGGCTGCATCGCGGCGGTCAGCGAGACGGAGTCGCCGTCGCAGCTGAGTCCCGCGTTGATCCAGAGAATGTGCACCACGTCGGTGTCGGTCGGTGCAGTTGTTGCAGCACCCATGAGGATGCCTCCTCGGGGATGGGAGCCGGACGAAATGGCTCAAAGGCAGTCATATCAGCGCTTCGGATGGGATGCCGGTCCGGAAGCCCGCGCGGGTCGCCCGGTGGACGCAAGCCGGCTGAGCCGTTCGAGTCACGTCCGGGCGAGGAGGCCCGCAGGTGCCGGGCGCTTGCGGACGAACGCGGAGCGCAGCGCGTGGTACGGCGATTCGGGTGTGAAGAACTGCCGGTGCATCACCGCGAGCTCCTCCTCCCGGTAGGCGGCCAGCGGCTTCGTCCGCTCGTCGGCCTCGCGCGCGGCCTTCTTCTCGGCGATCCGGCGCTGCGTGCCCGGTGAGGCGGCGAGCAGCCCGGCCAGGTGGGCGGCGGTCGGTCCGAACTCCTGCGGACCGCAGGCGAGCACGCGGTCGACCAGGCCGACCCGTTCGGCCATCGCCGCGGACAGCGGGAGCGCCTGGCGGGTCAGCCGCTCGGCCTCGGGTGCGCCCACCCGCCGGGGCAGGGTGTACGTCCAGTACTCCGACCCGTACAGGCCCATCAGCCGGTAGTGCGGGTTGAGGACGGAGCCGCCGCGGCACCACACCTCGTCCGCCGCGAGGGCCAGCATCAGGCCTCCGGCCGCCGCGTTGCCGGCGACGGCGGCGACCACCAGGCGGTCGGTGGTGGTGAGGACCTCGGCGACGAGGTCGTCCATCGCGGTGATGTTCGCCCAGGACTCGGCGGCCGGGTCCGGGGCGGCCTCGATGACGTTGAGGTGGATGCCGTTGGAGAAGAAGTCCCGGCCGCCGCCCAGCACCAACACGGACGTCGGCCGTCCGAGGGCGAAGCGGTAGGCCTCCCGCAGGCGGCGGCAGTGGTCGGTGGACATCGCGCCGCCTGGGAAGGAGAAGCGCAGGAAGCCCACCGGGCCGTCCTCGCGGTAGCCGATGTCCGACCAGGCGGGCTCGCCGTCGCCCTCGCCGGGCATCAGCGGCGCAGGCACCTCGGGCAGCGGGGGCAGCAGGGCGCCGAGGGCCGTCACCGCCGGGAGCTTGAAGGTCGCGGGCCCGCCGGGCGTGCGCCGCCGGCGGAGTTCGGGGATCCACACTGCGCCGTCCGGGGTAGCCCGGCACACCGCCCCGGCCCGGGTGGCGAGCAGGTCGCCGGGCCGGCCGCGCAGCTCCGGCTCGGGGTGCCCGCCGTGCAGGTACCACTCGCCGCCGCACAGCCCGTCGAGCACGCCGGGCTGGGAGTCCGCCGCGCGGAGCCTGCGCAGTACCTCCTCGGTGGAGTCGCCCGCCCAGTCGATGCGGCGCTCCTCTTGGCGCAGGAGGGGCCGGGTGCGGACGGTCGCGCGCCAGCCGGGCCCGTGCTGCGGCTGGGGCGCGAACGTGCCCGTGGCGACGCGCTCGACGGCGAGCAGTGCGGCGGCCACGGCCGCGTCGGCGACCTCGTTGCGGTACAGGTCGCTCTTGCCGCGCGCGGGCAGGCGGCACGGGACCCAGGCCCAGACCGGCCCGGCGTCCATCTCGGCCTCGGCCTGGAGCACCGTGACGCCCCACTCGGCGGCGCCCTCCTGGACCGCCCGGTCGAGCGAGGACGGGCCGCGGTCGCCCGGCGGGCCGGGGTGCACGATCAGGCAGGTGGTCCCCGACCAGACGTCCGGCGGGACGGCGGTGCGCAGCATGGGCGCGAGGACCAGGTCCGGCCGCAGACGGCGCACGGCGGCGCGCAGGTCGTCGTCGTCCCCGGCGAGGTGGACGTCCACGGTGTGGCGGCGGTCGCGCAGCTCGGCGTGGAGCCGCTGACTGAGGCTGTTGAACGCGCTGGCAAGGAGCAGGATCCGCATCTCCGCCTCCGGTGGGGTGGGCGTCCGGGAACCCGGCGATCATCGCCCCGCCCCCGGCGACCCCCGGCCGGTCGCCCGCCGCCGCGCCGCCCGTTCACCCGAACCGCCGCCGTCGCCGCCCCCGGTGCCGCCCAGCGGACGTGGAAGGGCCCGCCCCCGGGGAGGTGGGGCGGGCCACTGGTCGGCGGTTCCGGGCTAGTGACGCGTGCGGACCGGGCGCCGGGCTCGGATCGACCGGGAACTGATCACGTGCACCTCCGCGATCGGATTTCATGAACATGTACAGACAGCACGTACGGACAAGAAGCCTCATCGCGGTCGGCACGGCCCACAACGGCGTGCGGAGGCGGGCACGGCGCACTGAGGCGCGGTGGGGCGCCCACGAAGCGTGCGGCGGCGTGAGGTGCGGCCCTCACAACCGGGAAGGTCGGAGCAAGCGTCGCCGGTCGCCCAGCAGCAGGACCGTGAGGGCCGCCGTGGCGACCCCCTCCGCCCAGGCCGCAAGCATCTTGTCGGAGAACCACACGGGCTCGTACATGTTCGGCAGCGGACCGATGGCGCCGACGTCAACGTAGCGGTAGAGCAGCAGCGCGCCGAGCCCGGAGGCGGCGACGGCCCACGCGAAGAGGTCGCCCGCGCGGTGCCGCCACAGGAGCACGAGCAGCACGGCGAGGCTCGCCGCGCCGGCCTCCAGGCGGAACAGGGTGCCCTGGCTGATCGTGTCGCCGACGGCGTCGTACTGCTCGGCCAGCCGGGCGTGGACGGCCGCGTCGATCGCGAGTCCGGCCGCCGCTGCGAGTCGCAGGACGAGGTGGGTGGGGCTGCGGCCGCGGCGGCGGCCGGGTGCGGGGATGGCCATGGTGCATCAGCTAACGGTGAGGGTGCCGTGCATGAACGGGTGAATGGTGCAGATGTACGGGTGGTCACCCGTCTGCTGCGGCGCGGTGAAGGTCGCGGAGGCCCCCGGGGCGATGTTCCCGGTGTCGAAGGACTTGTCGGAGGCGGTGACCGTGTGGGTGGTGGAGTCCTGGTTGACGACCGTGACGGTCTGGCCGGGCTTCACCGTGAGGGAGGCGGGCTCGAAGGCGAAGTTCTTGATCGTGACCTGGAGCGCGCCGGTGCTGCTGGGGGCGCTCGCACTGGCGCTGGCGCTAGCGCTGGCACTGGCACTGGCACTAGCACTGGCCGCCGGAGAACTCGCCGCACTGGTGGTGGTGTTGGCGGGCTTGGCGGAGCTGGAGCAGGCCGCGAGGACGGCGGCGAGCAGCAGGGCGGCGGCGGCAGCCGGGAGGGGCCGGGTTCTGGTCACGTACGGACTCCGTTCGGGTCGGGGTGTGGGGCGCGCGCCCTGGGTGTCGGACGGGCGCGCGCCGGCTCGGGGTGTCGTCAGACCGTCAGCAGGTCCGGGCTGGCGGCCTTGTCGGTGGGCAGGAAGTCGTCGGGCACGGGGTACTGGCCGAGCACGTAGTTCAGGATCGCCGCGTGCATGGCCTCGACGGGGGCGATGCTCGCGGCCGTCGCGATGCCCGCCTGCCCCGTCACGTTGTACGTCGCGACGAGATAGGTCTGGGCGGCCTGGTCCTCCAGTCCGAGCGCGAGCTTCGCCACGTCCCCGACGGAGGCCGCCTTGCCGAGGGCCGCCATCGTGTCCGCCTGGTCGGACAGCGGCACGTCGGTGACCGCGGGCAGCCCCGCTGCGGTGAGGGCGGAGTTCCAGGCCTTGGCGTGGTCGGCGTGCTGGGCCATCGCGGTGGTCACGAAGGTCGCGACCGCCGGCGGCACCGTGCCGAGTTTGCCCGTGTTCGCGGCGTCCAGCGCGCCCTTGTAGACGCCGACCGCCTGGTTCTCCAGCGCGGCGGCCAGCGCGACGACCCGCAGGTCCCCCGTGTAGCCGCCGGACGCGGAGGGCGAACCGGGCATCGAACCGGCCGAACCGGCGGGGCTGGTCGGCGCGGGGTCCTTGACGTCCTTGCTCCCGGAGCACGCCGCCAGCGTGAGGGCCGCGGCCACGCCGCCCGCCCCGAGCAGGAACCGGCGCCGGCCCGGGTCTGCCCCGCCCGACGCGCGGAGCTCTTCCCCGAGGTCGCGCGCGGCGGCCCGCATCAGCGGCAGCGTGGCCCGGTGGGCCTCGTCCATCTCCCGGGTCAGACGGGCGAGTTCGGCCTCGCCGAGGGCGGGCTCCCAGGTGCGGTCGGTGGTCACTGGACGGCCCCTTCGGTGATCGGGGAGGCGTTGTCGGTCTTGTAGAAGGCGTCGGGGAAGCCCACGCTGCCGGCCGCGGCGGGCAGCTTCGCCGGGTCCACCGGGATCGTGATCAGGTCGGCGGCGTTGCCCGCGAGCAGCGCCTGCACGGCGAGCAGCACGGCCCGGTGCTGCGCCTCCACCGGGGCGACGGAGGCGAACAGCTTGCGCAGGTCGGCGCTGGAGACCTGGCCGACGTTCCTGGTGTACGTCTGGGCGGCGACGTCCTCCAGGCTGATGGCGAGCTTCACCACGTCGGCCGGCGTCTTGATGGTGGGCAGCGTCTGGTCGACGACCGCCTTGTACGTCGGGTCCGGGCCGGTCTGCGCCATACCGCCGCCGGCGGTCGCGGCGGCGTTGAAGGCCTGGGCGTGCGCCTGGTGCTGCTCGGTGGTCTTGGCGATGAACGCGGCCACCGTCGTGTTGCCGTCCTTGATGAACGGCAGCCCGGCGGCCGTCCGGTAGACGCTCACCGCCAGGTTCTCCAGCGACGCGGCGGTCTGGAGCGCGCGGATGTCGTCCGCCGTCACGGCGCCGGAGGCGGACGCCGAGGGCGAGGGCGAGACCGAGAGCGAGGGCGAGGGCGAGGGCGAGTCCGCCGCCGCCCGGGCCGCGCCCAGCAGGCCGGCCCCGCCCACCAGGGCGGTGAGCAGGCCGCCCCGGCGCCACCCGGCGCGCGCCGGCCCGGCGGCCTCCGCGAAGCCGGTCAGCGCGCCGTGGGTGATCCGCATGGCGTCGCTGTTCAAGTCCTGTGACTGCTCGGTGAGTTCTTCCAGCAGTCGGGTGTCGATGCGCTCGTCGGCCATCATGTCCCGTCTCGGTCCGGCGACCCGGCCGGATGCCGGACCGCTTTCCCCTGCCCTTCGGTACGGGCGCGGCCGCGGCTCGGTTCAACGCCCCGAACGGCCCGTCGTTTCATCCGCACGAGTGGAGGCGAGGACGCGCGCTTGACGGCCATCACCTCGTTCACCGCTTCGAGTCGCCGAGCCACTCCGCGAGGACGGCGGCCTGGCTGTGGTCGACGTCCTTGGTGGCGGTCAGGAGCGTGAGACCGCCCCCGGCGGCGAGGTCCCGCAGGTGCCCGGCCGCCTCCCGGTGCTCCGCGTCGCGCAGCTCGGCCAGGTAGCGGCGGCGGAACTCGGTGAAGCGGCTCGGCTCGTGCCCGTACCAGCGGCGCAGCTCGGTCGACGGGGCGACGTCGCGCAGCCACTCGTCGAGGTGGGCGTCCTCCTTCTTCACCCCGCGCGGCCAGACCCGGTCGACGAGCACCCGCCGGCCGTCCTGGGGCGAGGACTCCTCGTAGATCCGCCGGTAGGCGACTCGTGCGGCCATGACGGGACCCTCCCGGGCTCAGGCCGCCGGTCCGGCGTCGG
The DNA here is from genome assembly GCF_036322405.1 of Streptomyces sp. SP17BM10. Classification (NCBI taxonomy): domain Bacteria; kingdom Bacillati; phylum Actinomycetota; class Actinomycetes; order Kitasatosporales; family Streptomycetaceae; genus Streptomyces; species Streptomyces sp. SP17BM10. The sequence goes on from NZ_JAQYXB010000675.1 coordinate 28,254, forward strand.
ACCGGCGAGTGGGCTCCCGCCGCTCCACGGGGCGGCGGGGGACACCGGGCGGCCGCTGCCCGCGGCAGTGCCGGTCGGGACACGGCTCGGCCCGCCGGACGCGGTTGCGGCGGCCGGCTCGGACGTCCGTCTCCACGAGAACCCGGCGACGGGGTGGCCACAAGCCGGGCAGGGCCGGGCGAGGGTCCGGGTCGGGCCCGGAGGGACGACGACCGTGCTGATCATGACGGGCGCTCCTGACGGCCTTCGGGGCCATCGGGGCGTCTGCCCGGTTCAGGGCGTTTCCTGCGCCTCGGGCCGGAATCCGTCCGCCCGATCGCGCACGGGCCCGCCAGCCGCTCACCGGACGCCGCTCACCGGCCGTCCGCCGGCGCCGGGCGGACGGAGAGGCCGGGGCGGCGGCGGTGGACGGTGAGGTAGACCAGGCCGTCCGCGCCCGCCGAGACGGCGCGGCGGGCGCCGTGGGGCAGCCAGGCCGTGCAGCCGGGCGCCAGCTCCTGCCGGCCGTCGGCCGTCTCCAGGCGGCCGCTGCCCTCCAGGACCTGGACGAGGACGTCGAGGTCCGGCTCGACGTGGGCGGCGACCCCGGCGTGCGGGAGCAGGCGGATGACGTTCGCGTCCAGCTGGCGGCCCTCCTCCGCGAGCCGCCACAGGGCGCCGCTGCGGTCGGCGGGGGCCTGGTCGAGCAGGCCGTCCAGGCGGGCGAGCACGCCGGGCCGCGGGTCGGACGTCAAGGCTGCCTCCTGCGGGCGGGCGGGTGCGGCCGGATGGACGCCCGCGAATTATACGGAAGCCCGCAGGTGGGGACGGGTAAGACGTCCCGTCAGCCGGTGGACAGCAGGCGGGCCACGGCGGCGTCGAGGTCGAGGTGGTCCGGCTCCGAACCGGCGGGGACCAGTGTGAAGGTGTCCGCCAGGAAGCCGGTGACGGCCTCCTCGGGTGCGCTGACCACGGCCTCGCCCGTGGGGCCGCGCAGGGTGAACAGGACCTCGCCCGCCGCCCCCGGACGGATCTTCACGTCACCGGCGCCGGCCGGGCCGCGGCGGCCCTCGTCCAGCAGCTCGCGACTGAAGTACCAACACACCTGGGCGCCGCTGCCCGTGCACGAGCACGGCGTCAGGGGGAAGGCCAGGCAGGCCGCGTACGGGAGCCAGGCGTCGAAGCGGAGCTCCGCGTCGACCGGGGCGTCGGGCCACGCGCTCCCGGGGAACGTGACGGGCACCGGGCGGACCGTGGTCATCCGCATCGGGATCGGCCTCCTCCGATCGCGACGCGCCGCCCCCCGGACGGGTCGGCGCACATGTCAAGGCGCCTACCCGGCCGGCCGCCGGGCAGCCGGGAGAACCGGGACATTCACAACTCCTCTACGCCGCTTGGGCTTTCCCGGGATCCGTGACGACGAGGACGACGTGCCGCGCGTGGTCGCCGTGGAGGGCGCCGGCCCGGTGGCGGGGCGGGACGTACCAGGCCTCGCCGCTCAGGGTGGACACTTCGGCGGCCGGATGCCCGGCGAACGGAGCGACCAGCGGATCGATCCGGCGGCCTGGACCACCGGGACCAGTTCGACCCCGCGCGGCTCTGCACCCCCGGCGGCGGCAACGTGCCTTCGCTGGTCCTCCGCACCTCACCGCCCGCGAACCGGGCCGACGGCGCGGCCGGCACGAAGGTGGTCCGGCGGCCGGCCGCGGCTGACCCGCCCCCGGCTTCACCCGAGCGGGTGAGTGCCTGCCGGTCCCTGCGCAGTACCGCCCCGGGCGGACCGGCAGGCCGCCGGAGGCCCGTCCAGGGCCGTCCGGCATCGCCTCCGCCGCTTTCTCGACCGGCGCCCGGCCGCGCGGGCTCGTAGCGTCCCGGCAGAGGGCCCGCGCGCCCTCCGCGGCCCCGATGCGACCCCCGCACCGGAGGCCGGAGCCGGATCCCCGAACCGAGGAGGCAGCCATGAATGCCACCCGTACCCCGCCGCCCCCACCGGGAGCCGCCACCGCGCCCGCGGCCCCGCCCGTGGACGCCAGGCCCGCCTGGTCCGCGCCCGCGGTGGAGTGCCACCCCACCGGCGCCGAGGTCACCGCGTACGCCGGACGGGACGCCCAGTGGCGCGACCGCTGACCCGCGAGCAGTTCGCGGCCAGGCTGCACGAGCTGCGCGGACGGTACTGGGACACCCACCCGTTCCACCTGCGCCTGCACTCCGGTGGCTGCACACCACCGGAGTTGCGGCGCTGGGTCGCCAACCGCTGGTACTACCAGCTCTGCCTCACCCGCAAGAACGCCGCGATCATCGCCAACTGCCCGCTCCCGGAGGTCCGCCGGTCCTGGGCCGGCCGCCTCGCCCAGCAGGACGGCCTCCACCACGACGGCACCGGCCCGGACGGTCCCGGCCGCGACGGGCCCGCCGGCGCCGAGGGCGGCCTCGCCGACTGGCTGGTGCTCGCCGACGCGGTCGGCCTGGACCGCGCCGAGGTCCTCGACGAGCGGCACGTCGCCCGCGGGGTGCGCTTCGCCGTCGACGGCTACCTGCACTTCTGCCAGACCCGGCCGTGGATCGAGGGCGTCGCGGCGGCGCTCACCGAGATGTTCTCGCCCGACCACATGGCCGCCCGGGTCGTCGCCTGGCGCGAGCACTACCGGTGGATCGACCCCGCCGGGTACGCCTACTTCGAGCACCGCATCCCGGTCGCCCGCGCGGACAGCGCCCGCACCCTGGACCTCGTCCTGGACCACTGCGTCACCGAGGCCCAGCAGCAGGCCGCCGTGTCCGCGCTGGCCTTCAAGTGCGAGGTGCTTCGGGCCATGCTGGACGCCGTCGACTACGGACCCGGCCGATGAACACGCGCCCGCTCCACGCCGTCCCCGGCCTGCGCGCCGGTGTCCGGCTGGTGCACGACCCGGCGCGCGGCCGGTCCGCGCTGCTCCACCCCGAGGGCGTGCTGCTCCTCAACGACACCGCCGCCGCCGTCCTGCGGCACTGCGACGGGCGCCGCGACGAGCGAGCGGTCACCGCCGCGCTCACCGAGGAGTACGACGGCGTGGACGGCGCCCAGGTGGACGCCCTGCTCGCCGACCTCGCCGAACGGCGCCTGCTCGCCCTCGACGGGACCGGTGCCCCCGTCCACGTCGCGTCGGCCGCCGCACCACCCGACGGCACCGTCCGCGCCCCCGCCCCGCTCGGCCTCATCGCCGAACTCACCTACCGCTGCCCGCTCCAGTGCACCTACTGCGCCAACCCCGTCGAGCTCTCCCGCTACCGCGCCGAGCTGGACACCGGCCAGTGGCTGCGCGTCCTCGACCAGGCCCGCGAACTCGGCGTGCTCCAGCTCCACCTCACCGGCGGCGAACCCCTGCTGCGCCGCGATCTGACACGACTCATCGCCCACGCACGCACGCTGGGCCTCTACACCAACCTGATCACGAGCGGCGTCCCGCTGGCCGACGGCCGCGCCGACGAACTCGCCGGGGCGGGCCTCGACCACGTCCAGCTCTCGGTCCAGGACACCGACCCGCGCCGTGCCGACGCCGTCACCGGGACCGCCGCCCACGACCGCAAGCTCGCCGCCGCCCGGCACTTCACCGCCGCCGGTCTGCCGCTGACCGTCAACGCCGTGCTGCACCGCGGCAACCTGGCCCGGCTCGGCGCCCTCGCCGACCGGGCCGTCGCGCTCGGCGCCGACAGGGTCGAGCTCGCCCATGTCCAGTACTACGGCTGGGCCTGGCGCAACCGCGCCCACCTCGCCCCCACCGAGGAGCAGGTCCGGCAGGCCGAACGGGACGTCGCCGCCGCCCGGGAGCGCCACGCCGGACGGATCGAGATCGTGTACGTCTCCGCCGACCTGCACGGCGGCACCGTCAAGCCGTGCATGAACGGCTGGGGCCGCGAACAGCTGGCGGTCGCCCCCAACGGCGACGTCCTGCCCTGCCTCGCCGCCGCACAGCTGCCCGGCCTGACGGCGCCCAACGCGGTCACCGACGGCCTGGCGGCGAGCTGGCACGACTCTCCCGCGTTCAACCGGTTCCGGGGCACCGACTGGATGCCGGAGCCGTGCCGCAGCTGCGCCCTGCGCGAGCTCGACCACGGCGGCTGCCGCTGCCAGGCCCACCAGCTCACCGGCGACCCTGCGGCGACTGACCCGGCGTGCCGGCTGTCCCCGCACCACCACCTGGTCACCGCCCCGGTCCCGGCCGGGACGGCGGCCCCGGAGCCCCGGCGCTTGCGCTGACGTCCACGGGCAGGAGGACGAGGTGAGGATCAGGGTCCTCGGGACGGCCGCGGGCGGGGGCCTGCCGCAGTGGAACTGCGGCTGCGCCGAGTGCGCCGCCGCCCGGCGCACCGGCCACGCCCGCAGCCAGGACTGCCTGGCCGTCAGCGGCGACGGCCGCGCCTGGTACCTGGTCAACGCCTCGCCCGACCTGCGGACCCAGCTCCTCGCCGCTCCCGAACTCGCCCCCGTCCCGGGCACCCGGGACACCCCGCTGCGCGGCGTCCTGCTGACCAGCGGCGAACTCGACCACACCCTGGGCCTGTTGACCCTGCGCGAGGCCGCCGGCCTGACCGTGCACGCCACCGCGCCGGTGCGCCGCGCGCTCCACGAGGCCTTTCCGGTGGGCCCCCTGCTCGCCGCCTACACCCGGGCCGACTGGCACACCGTCACCCCGGGTGAGCCCGTGGAGCTCGCGGGCGGGCTACGCGCCGAGCCCTTCGCGCTCGGTGGCAAACGCCCCCGCTACGCGGCCGGCCTGCCGGACCATGCCGACTGGGTGACCGGCTACCGTTTCACCGAGGACGGCGGCTGCGCCCGCGCGGTGTACGCCCCGGGCCTGGCCGACTGGACGCCGGCCGTGGACCGCGCCGTGGCCGGGGCCGACCTGGTCCTGCTGGACGGCACCTTCGCCACGGCCGACGAACTCGCCAAGAGAACCGGCGGCGCCCGCCGCTCCCCCGGCATGGGCCACCTCGCCGTGCGCGACTCACTTCCCCACCTCGCCCGCCGCCCCGGCCCCCGCTACCTCTACACCCACCTCAACAACACCAACCCGCTCGCCGGGCACAGCCCGCCCGGAACGGCGGACCTCGCGGCGGCCGGCGCCGCGATCGCCGAGGACGGCACGCTCCACGAACTCTGAGGCGACGACACACGGGTGTGCCCGGCCGCTCGGCGGCCGGGCACACCACCGGGACTGCTCTACTGGCTGCCGAAGGCCACGATGTGGCCGTCCCTGGTCCCGACGAAGACCCGTCCGCCGTCGGTCGCGGGCACGACGAACTTGGCCGCCGTGCCGATCGGGAAGGAGCGGCGCAGGTGCATGACGCCGTTGACGGGCACCGCGTCGTAGACCCGCAGCTCGCCGCCGACGCCGCCCGCGCCGGAGCCGGACCACACCGCCCACACCAGCGCGGACGAGGGGCTCGCCGCGTTGGAGGTGACCACCGGCGAGCCTGAGCCGTAGCCGAAGCCCTCGTTGCTGGTGCCCGCGCTGGTCAGGACCGGCACACCGGCGCTGTTCACACCGTACTTGAGCGCGCGCAGCGGGGACTTCCCGTTGCCGGTGTCGGTGGCCACCGTGTAGACGTAGCCGCCGGCACCGCCGAAGGCGGCGGGGTGGCCCCAGACGCCCTCGAACGGGCCGGCCATGCTGACCGGGTTGTCGGTGCCGTTCGGGCCCTGGCCCATGCCGCCGAGGTTGTCCCGGTCCAGCAGGAAGACCCGGCCGTCCTTGCCGACCTGGACCAGCAGGCGCGGGTGCGCGGGGGTGCCGAAGGCGTCCGGCATGGCCATCGGCCCGCCCGAGCCGAGGTCGGTGTCGTTCTTGTCCAGCGTCTGGTTGTTGGCCGGGCTGAAGAAGTCCTTGGCACTGAGGCTGCCGTTGGTGTTCACCCCGAGCCGGACCACCGACTCGCCGAGCGTGCCGGGCGGCCGGTTGCCGGGGCCGGGTCGCGGCGAGCCGTTGCCGCTGCCGTTGCCGGTGGTGAGGAAGATCCGGCCCGCGCCGTCCGAGACCAGTCCGCCGCCGCTCTGCCAGATGCCGCCCTCCATGGTGTCGGAGCCGGCCTCGGTGGACCACATGGTGAGCGCCCGGCTGGCGACGTTGACGCCGACCACCTGGCCGACGTAGGGGCCGTTGTCGCAGTACGACGCGAAGGCCGCGTACACGTAGCCGTTCATCAGCAGCAGGCCTGGGCGCTGCGCCGCGGTCATGGGGTTGAAGGGGTGGCCGGGGCTGTTGGTCGGCGAGCCCTGGATGGTCACCGGCCAGCCCGCGCGCTCGGCGCCGGTGGAGGCGTTCAGCGCGTGGACGTACCAGTGCGGGTGCTGGGCGTCCGGGCCGTCGTTGACCTTGCTGGTGAGGTAGACGGTGTTGGACGTCGAGTCGTACACCGGCGTGGCCGTGATCCCGGTGTGCGCCGCCGGGTCGTTGCAGCTGACGGTCGAGGTGGGCCAGGCCGCGCCGAGCTGGCGGGTCCAGTTGGCCTTCCCGGTGGCGGGGTCGAGGCCGTAGACGTAGTTGTTCTCGGTCGCGGCGATCACGTTCGTACCGGTGACCAGCGGCTGTGCCAGCACCGCACCGCTCACCGCGGCGGACCAGCGCTGCCCGAAGGTGGACGCCGACACCTTGGCGGGCGACAGGTTGGGCTCGTTCGCGTCCCACCCGGTGCGCTTGTTGTTGGCCGACACCGTGGACTCGACGGCCTGCGCCGGCGTCGCGAAGCCGAGCAGCAACAACCCCGCCGCGGCCGCCGCCCCCGGCTTCAGCCGGAGCAGCGCCCTCCGCCTCCCCTCTCTCCCGCCCCGCCGGTGTTTCGGTGAACTGAGTCGCGTCATGTCATCCGCCCTGGTCTCCGTTGTGCCGTGGACGCCGAGGTCCGGCCCGAAGGGCCCATTGTGGAGACGCACCGTCAGCCCACCCCACAGCCAAGGACCGACGCGACGACAGCTTCACGCGACGGGAGCATCGCCCGGACGTCCGGGCGGTCGGCCCGTTCGGCTGCGGGCGGTCGTTCCGCAACCGTGGCTTTGGCGCGGCGCAGGTGCTCCGGCGCCGAGTCCCGGGGCCCCGCGCATCGCGCCGTCAGTTCCGCCTCAGGGCGGGCTCCAGGTCCGTCGGCTGCGGCTGGTAGGCCAGGTGGGTGCGGGCGGCCGTGAGGTCCAGGGTGCGTTCGTGGGCCAGGTGGCGGACGGCGTAGACGGTCAGGCGGGGACGGCGGGTGATGGAGGTCCCCCCGGCCGGAGGCGGGGGGAGGGTGGTCCGGGCCAGGAGTTCGGCGGTGCGGGCCGCGGGGAGGGCGACGGCGAGCGGCAGGTAGACGGGTGTGGGCGGGAGGCCGTGGGCGGCCATGACCTGGCGGAGCACGTCGTCCAGGACGACCGGTTCCCGGTCGGTGATGTTGAAGGTGCCGCAGGCGCGGCCGCCGGCGGCGAGCAGGCAGGCGTCGACCAGGTTCGCCACGCTGGTCAGGCTCAGCCGCTGCCTGCCGTCGCCGATCGCGAACAGCCTTGGCCCGCAAGGGGTTCGGCGCACCGCCTGGAGGACGCGCGGCAGGAGCGTGGTGTCCCCGGGGCCGTAGACGGCGTGCGGTCGCAGGATCACCGCGTCGGGGCGGGCCTGGCGCACCGACGCCTCCGCCAGTGCCTTGGAGCGCCCGTAGGCGTCGGTGTGGCGGACCGCGTCGGCCTCGTCCTCCCGGGCCATGACGGTCGGGCGGCGCGGGTCGTAGACGCTCGCGGTCGACAGGTGCACGAAGCGCGCCGTCTCGGGGAACGCGGCCAGCGCGCCCCTGGTGGCCAGGACGTTGCCGCGGTGGAACGCCTCGGGACGGGCCCAGTCGGTGGCCAGGCCCGCGCAGTGGATCACCGCGTCGGGGTGCGTGAACGGCGCGGGAAGCGCCGGCCGGGCCTCGGGGTCCGCCAGGTCCCAGGAGAGGTAGGGCGCGCCGGCGATCAGGTCGGCGGGGACGGTTCGGCGCCGGCCCAGGGCCAGCACCTGGTGCCCGGCGGCCCGCGCCGCGCGGCACACGGCGCTGCCGACGAAGCCGCTGGCGCCGGTGACGACGATGATCACGGCGCCTCCTTCGCGACCAGCGCGCGGAGTCGGTCCCGGTCGGGCTTCTCGGTCCGTCCCCGGCGGGGGATCGCCGGGAGGCAGTGGATCCGGTCCGGCAGTGCCGCGTGGTCGATCGTGCGGGGCAGCGCGCGGTGCAGCGAGCGGAGCAGCTCCGGTTCCGGGAGCGAGCCGTCCGGGCACACGGCCAGCACCACCCTCTCGTCGGCGGTCAGCGGGTCGGGGACGCCGACGATGACGGCCTCGGCGATGCCGGGGAGGGCGGCGATCGCCGGTTCGTACAGGCCCGGGTAGAGGTTGAAGGAGCCACGGATCAGCATGTCCTTGGTCCGGCCGAGCAGGACGATCCGGCCCTCGGCGTCGATCCGGGCCCGGTCGCCGGTGTTGAGCTCGCCGATCGGTCCGTCACCGAGGTAGCCGATCGCCAGGTGGGGGCTGCGCACCAGGAGTTCGCCCTCGTCGTTGAGGCGTGCCGTGACGCCGGGCAGGGGGTGGCCGGCCAGGTCGCCGTGGGGTGCGTGGTCGAGCTTCGCCTCGGCCTCGGTCACGGCGATCGGCAGCATCTCGGTCGCGCCGTAGATCACGGCGATCCGGGCCAGGGGGAGCGCGGTCCGCAGGCGGCGCAGGATCGGGGGTGGTACCGGCGCGGCTCCGAGCAGCACGGTGCCGAGGGTGTCGGGCAGTCGGCCGGCCGCGAGCAGGCGGGCCAGGGAGGCCGGGGTGCCGAAGGTGTGGGTGGCCCGGCGGCGGCGCAGGTCGCGCAGGAAGCGCTTCGGACGGACGGGGAGTGGTGCCGCCGACCAGGTGGCACCGGCGGCGAGGAAGGCGAAGGCGATCATCAGCTGCTCGGAGTGCACGACGACCGGACCGGGGGCGGTGAGCAGGCCCAGGCTCTCGCCGAGCAGGTCGGCGCCGGCGAGCAGCGTGGCCTGGCTGTGCACCACCGCGCGGGGGCGGGCGGTGGTGCCGGAGGTGAACACGACGAGGGCCGGGCGGTCCGGGCCGGCCTGACCCGTCGGCACCGAACCCGTCGGCTCCGAACCCGTCGGCTCCGACGCGGTGCGCGCGAGGGTGGCGGCGCGGAGCGCGTCCTGGGGCAGGCCCGGCAGGCGCGGGCCGGTGTGGAGCAGCCGCAGGGTCGGGTCGAAGAGCGCCGGCAGGTTCAGCCCGACGCGACGCAGCAGTGCGCGGCCCGCTGGGCGGGCGGAGAGCGCGCAGAGCCAGGATTCGGCGGCCAGCCAGCGCGGTGCGGCGAGGCGCTCGGTGACGAGGCGTCCGCGCGCGGCGTCGAGTTCGGCGCCCGCACCCGGGTCGGCCACCACCACGGCGGCGCCCACCGTCATGACGGCCAGGCCGAGCACCAGGGCGTCCCGGCCGGGGCGGACGGCGAAGAGCACCGTGTCACCGGCGGACATGCCGACGGCCCGCAGCCCGCTCGCGGTGGCGGCGATGCGCCGGGCGAGCTCGGCGTAGGTGAGCGCGCCGTGCGTGTCGAGCAGGGCGACGGCGTCGGGCGTCCGGCGGGCGTGGTCCGCGATCCGTCCGGCCAGTCCGGCGCCTGCGGGGTTCGACGTGCCGCTCATGAGGCGGCCACCTCCAGCGTTGCGTGGTTCGAAGGCTCCCGGTGAGCCGCCACCTCCAGGCGCGCGTACGTCGGGATCAGCACCCGCCGTTTGACCCGTCGCCGCACGACGCGATCCGCCCCTGCCGTCAGCAGCGCCTGCAGGAGAACCCTGATCTCGGCCAGCGCGAGCGGCGCACCGATGCAGTAGTGCGGCCCGGCCCCGAACCACAGGCGCTTGGGATCGTGCGCCGGGCACCGGCCCGAGGCCGCCCCCGGGTCGAACGGCCCCGCGGCCGCGTCGCACCGCGCGGTGGCGATGACCACGCGGTCCCCCTCCCGCACCCGCGTCGCGCCGAGCCGGCCCGGCCGCGCCGCCCGGCGCAGCATCGCCGGGCTCGGGGTGATCACCCGCATCGCCTCGTCGATCGCCGCGTCGAAGGCCGCGCCGTCCTCCTCCAGGTCCGCCCGCAGCGTGGGCAGCAGCCCGGCGTCGTGCCAGATCGCGAAGATCCGCGGCACGGTCGTCGCGACCGTCTCCGTCCCGGTGAGCAGGAACGCCGCCGCCAGCCCGAGCGCCTGCTCGCGGTCGAGCCCGTGGCCGCGCAGCCGGGCCATCATCGAGCCCGGCTCCGCGCGGTCGTACGCCTCGCCCGCCGCCGTCACCAGGCCGGCCAGCACCGCCTTCGCCCTGGCGACCTGCCGCGGGGTCAGTTCCCTGGTCCGCAGTCCGACCATCCGCACGATCCGCTCGCCCCGCTCGAACACCTCCGCGCCCGCGGCGTCGGTCACCCCCAGCAGCTCGCCGATGACCGTGCCGGCCGCGGTCCTGGTCAGAGCGACCAGGTCGACGGCCTCGCCCGCGTCCAGCCGGTCGGTGGCCTCGTCCAGCACCGGTCCGAGCACGCGGGTGCACAGCTCCGTGGCCTGGGCCCGGGTGAAGAGGCCGGTCAGCGCGGTCCGCAGGCTCCGGTGCTCCTCGCCCTCCATGTTCAGCAGCACGGACGGCCCCAGCACCGGCGTCCACAGCGCGCCCGAGGACCCGGGGCCGTCCTTGCGGAACCCCTCGTGGTCGAGGAGCACCTGCCGGGCCAGCTCCGGATCGCCGACCACGATCCCGACCCCGGGCACCCGCACGGCGGGTCCGCGCCTGGCCACGGCCGCGATGAACGGGTACGCGAACGGGTGGGCGGCCAGCTGCACCCGTCGCTCCCAGACGTGTTCCCGGCGCTTCAACGGATGTCGACCACCTCGGGCCGGTACCGGTGGTCCGCGTACCAGGCGAGCGTGTTGCGCAGCCCGAACGCGCGCAGCCGCCGGACCGAGCCGTGCACCCGCATCCCCGGGACCTGCCCGTAGGCGGCGGTGAGCCTGCGCACCTGGTTCACCAGGGCGCGGTCCTCGTGCAGCTCCTCGATCGCGGTGCGCGGGAAGCCCCCGCTGCGCCGGTAGAGGTCGGCGGTGATGGCCAGGTTGCAGCCGGGGCACATCAGGTACGGGCCGAGGTACTGCGGGTCGCGGTTGCCGGGCCGGAACCTGCCGAACCAGGCCGCCAGCGCGACCACCGCCGGCAGCAGCCGGCTCTCCCACAGCTTGAGCCGGAACTCGTCGGTGCGGGGCAGCAGTTGACCGGTGACCAGTTCCAGCCCGCCGGTCAGGCCGCGGCGCGCGGCGGCCGTCCAGCCGGGCACCGGGAGGCAGTCGGCGTCGGTGCGGGCCAGGTACCGGGCGCCGGCGTCGATCGCGAACCGCATGCCGGTGTCGGCCGCGGCGCCGGTGCCCTTGCGCGCCTCGGTGATCAGGTGCAGGGGGAAGCCCGCGGTGGCCGCGAACTCCCGGACCACGTCGGCGGTCCGGTCGGTCGAGGCGTTGTCCACCACCACGCACTCGAAGTCCGCGTCGGTCTGCTGCGCCAGCGCGCGCAGCGTGGCCGGCAGCGAGACCTCCTCGTTGTAGGCCGGGACGACCACCCACAGGTCGGTCACTGGTGTTCCCTCACAATCGAGCCCGCGACCGAGCCCACGATCGAGCCGTTGACCGCCACCACCGGGCTCACAGCTGCGCGAGGACGACGCCGAGCGAGACCCCGCCGGCCAGTCCGATCAGCGCCACCCGGTCGCCGGGCCCGCAGCGGCCCTGCTCCAGCGCCCGGGCGAGCTGGAACGGCAGCGAGGCCGAGGCGAGGTTGCCGTGCCCGGGCAGCACCGGCACCAGCGCCCCGGCGGTCAGGCCGGTGCGGCGCAGGAACGCGTCCAGCAGCGGCACGGTCACCTGGTGCACCGCCACCATCGCGAAGTCCGCCCAGGTCAGGCCGTGTTCGGCCAGCGCGCGGTGGATGAGCTCGGGGCCGAGCGCCTCGAAGGCCGCGTGCAGCCGTGCGCCGTCCATCCGGAAGTAGCCGGCGTCCGGGTCCCGCGGGTGCGCGGTGCCGCCGCCGGGCAGGGTGCCGACCTCCCAGGCCGTGGAGTCCGCGGTGAAGGCCCGGTGGAAGATCCCGGCCGGCGCCTGCCCCGCCTCCAGCAGCACGGCCGCGCCGCTGTCGGACAGGGTGTAGCCGGGGAACGACTCGGCGAACTGGGTCCGGTCCCGCACCGACCAGCGGATCGCGCGCGACGGCAGCTCGCCGGTGCAGACCAGGATCCTGCGGTACTGCCCGGCGGCGATCAGCGCCTCGGCGACCTGGATCCCGTTGAGCACGCTGTTGCAGGCGTTCTTCACGTCGAACACCGGGCAGCGCGCCCCGATCTTCGCCGCCAGGATGTGCGCGGTGGCGGGCTCGACCATGTCCTGCGAGGCGCTGGCGAAGATCAGCAGGTCGACGTCGCACGCGGCGAGGCCGGCGTTGGCCAGCAGCTTCCGGGCGGCCGCCGCGGCCAGGTCGGAGGCCTGCCAGTCCTCGGGGGCGACGTGCCGCGCGGCGATTCCGGTGACCGCCTCGATCAGCCCGGGACGCGGCCGGTAGGGGCCACTGTCGGCGATCTTCCGCTCCACCTCGCGCGAGGTGAGCGATTCCTCCGGCAGGTGCACCGCCACCGCGGCGATCACCGCGCGCGCCCCGCCGCCTTGCCCGACCAACTGCCCTCTGCCCTCCGACACGGTGCTCAAGCCTCCCCCGAGCCGCCCGATCATACGATGAACCCCGACGCCGCCCGTCGCGGTACGGTTCCCCGCACGGACGATCGAGGCAGCAGGGGGCGGGGCGACGATGGGCGCGACGACGGCGGAACGGCACGAGAGCAGACTGCTGTGGGCCAGCCGGCCCGCCCTGTGGACGCTGACCCGGATCACCATGGCCCGGCCCTTCGGACCGATCCGACGGCTGCCCCGGCTGGGCTGGGTGGCGAGCGAACCCACCCTGATCCGGGCCGTGCTCAACGACCACGAACACTTCACCCTGCTCGGCGAGGGCGGCGTGGGCCACCTGTGGGAGCAGATCCTCGGACCGTACGTCACCCGGCTCTTCGACGGCGCCGGCCACGCGGACCTGCGCCGCCGCGCCCGGGACCTGTTCACCGAGGACAACTCCGCCGCCCTGGTCGAACGGGCCGCCGGACCGGTCTACGCCGACGTCACGGCGCGCCTCGCCGCCGGGGAGCGGGTCGACGTGGCGGCAGCCGCCCGGCTCGTCGTCGGCCGGCTGATGGCCGACCTGCTCGGTCTGCGACTCCCGCCGGACAGCCCCGACTCGACGTACCTGGACACCTTCGCCGCCGGCGAGCGGCTGGCCTCCCTGGCGCTCGACACGGCCGCCTCGACCGAGCTGGCGCCGGAGCGGATCGCAGCGGCCAAGGAGATCGTCACGTCCCTGACCAGTGGCGTCCCGGAGGCGTACGCGAGTGCCGACCCCGACACCCTGCTCGGCCGCTGCCGCGAGGCCGGGATCACGCTGGAGGAAGCCGGCGGGCTCGCCTCACTGCTGCTCGTCGCGGGCACCGAGACCGCCGCCAGCGCGATGGCCCGCACCCTCGCACTGATCCACGACACCGGGCAGCAGGAAGCACTGCTCGCCGACGCCGGGCTGGTCCCCGACGCGGTCCGCGAGGGGCTCCGGGTGACCACGCCCGCGCCGGTGATCGGACGACACGTCAGCGCGGACGTCACCGTGGCCGGCCGCCGGCTGCGCAAGGACGAGCGGATCCTCCTCGTCACCTACGCGGCCGACAACCTGGCCGGCGGCTTCGACCTGGCCCGCCCCTACGACCCGCGCTCGCGCCAGCTCTGGTTCGGCGCCGGCCGCCACCTGTGCCTGGGCGCGCCCGTCGCCCGCGCCGAGATCGCCCGCATGGTCGAGGCGGTCCGCGCGACGGGGCGCCCGTACCGGATCGTCTCGCGCAGCTACGCCCGGAAGGTGATGATCCCCTCCTACGGCTCGCTCGTCGTCGAGCTCACCTGAGCCCGCCCGAGCGGCCCCGGCGCCCGAGGTCGCCGCGGACGACGGTCCTCAGGCGCCGCCGTGCTCAGTCGTCGCGCTTCAGCGCGCCCTTCAGGCGGTCGGCGGCGCCGTGGACCGCGTCCTGGACGTCGCCCTCGGCCTGCTTGACCTTGGACTCGGCCTGGTCGGCCCGACCTTCGCCCTTGCGTTCCTGATCGCCGGTCAGGTCGCCGGTCTTCTCCTTCGCCTTGCCCGCGAACTCCTGCGCCTAGTGCGACAGGTGGGCCATCTCTTCCTCCGCCCGTCGTGGCGGTGCGATCGCACCACGTGTTCGTCCCGCCTGCCCGACGGGCGACGTCCCATGCGCGCTGTCCGCGCCCGGGGTCAGACCCGGGCGTGGCGCCGCCGTTGCACACCCTCGGCGCGCGCCCCGGTCGCCCGCGCGCGGCGGCCGCGGCGGGCGGACGGCGTCCTCGCGCTCAGCACCACCGCGAGCACGAGCGGAACCAGCATCAGCACCATCGACACGGTCATCCACGCCTCCGGATCAGCGGAACAGGCCTCGCGTTCACCCGGCTCCTGCCCCGCACCGCCCCGGCCATGTCGGGCATCCCGGCTTTTACGCCGTTCGCCCGTGATCCTTCACCGCCCCATGGGCGGCCGGCCCGGATCCGCGGCGGGTGCCGGGCCGCCGGGGCGCCGCGCGAGGATCTGGTCGACGCCCGTCCGGCCCTCGGTGAACGCCAGTGAGCTGCCGGCCAGGGGCGTCCTCGGGCCCGGTGGCGGAGCCGTCCCAGGCGGTCACCACCCGGCGATCCGCCCGACGGCGAACCCCACGCAGCACACCACCATGACGGCGATCACCAGCAGGGGGATCCAACCGGGCCAGGCCGTGTGCAGTTCGACCGACTCAGGGGTCGAGATGCCCGAGCACGTCGACGCCTCGCACTCGGGTGTCTCGGTTGGGGGGCTCGTGGGCACGGGGCGCTCGTGGGCGGGGATCCGCTGGTCGATGGTCATGATGTCCTCCCGCGGTTGGGAAGTTCCTGGGCACGGACCGGAGCCGGGCTCCGGGGAGCCATGTCTCCATGGTGGGGCGAGGCGCGCCGGAAGCTCAGTCGAACCGTTCGTGCAGCGTTTTCACCGGGGCCCGCACGCCGGCGTGCCGGCGGTCGGCGCTCGGACGCTGCGGCACCGCGCTGGGAATGCGACGGGGACGCAGCCTTCGTCGGCCGGGGCGGCCCGCGGCGCTTCGCCGCAACCCGCCCCGAGGCCGAACGGGCGCTCGCCCACGTCGTCGCCCACCGCCTCGCCGACTTCGGCCGGTACGAGGACGCCATGCTGCACGCCGCCCCATGGACGGCCCACAGTGCGCTCTCCGTCCCGCTCAACCTCGGCTGACCCCTGGTCACCCGTCCCCGGGGCCCCGCAGACGATTCTGCGGGGCCCCCGCCTTGTCCGCCCACCCCGGGACCGCGCCCGAACCGACCAGCGGAGTTCCGGCTCCGCGACGCGGACCACGACCGGGCACGGTACGACCACTCCGGTACCGGTCCGCCGGGGGACCACCGAGCGGCCTGCTCCGCTCGAACGCTCCGTCACCTCTGCTGAGAGGGGCCTGTGACCAGTGACCGCACCGGACACGGTCCGGAGGGCGAAAGAAGAACTCGCACCCATCCGGCCCACCGGATGCGCCGAATCCGGGACGTGAGCAACGACGCGATCCCTCCCCCACCCCGTACCGGGCAACGCAACGGACGGCTCCTTCGGGCGGGCGCGGCGGCGGTGATCGGGTGGGCCGCAGCGGCGGCCGCGCTCGGAACCGGTGAACTGGTCGCCGCCTTCACCGGCCCCGGCACCACGCCGGTCGTCGTGGTCGGCGCGGCGGCGATCGACCTGACGCCCACACCGTTGAAGGAGTACGCCGTCCGCACGTTCGGCACCGAAGACAAGCCGGCGCTGCTCGGCGGCATCTACCTGACGACGGCGCTGCTCGCCGCGTTCGCCGGAGTGCTGGCCGCGCGCCGCCCCATGCTCGGTGCGGGCGTCTTCGCGGCCTTCGGGCTGCTCGCCGCCTGGGCCGCGCTGTCCCGGCCCGGAGCCGCTGCCGCGGACGCCGCACCCGCGCTGGCCTCCGGCCTGGCCGCCACGGCGACCGTCCTCGTCCTCGCCCGGGTCCTGCGCGCCGCCACACCGGCGGCTTCCCCCACGATCGCGTCCCCCGATGTGACGCCGGAACACCCGGTGAGCGGGGACGAGCCAGGCGAGCACCCCGCCGGACGCGACGGCGGTCCCTCCCGCCGGGCCGTCCTCGCCGCCACCGGCGGGACGATCGCCGTCGGTGCGCTCGCCGGCATCAGCGGCCGCACGTTGTCGGACCGCCTCTACGACGTCGGCGCCGCCCGCGACGCCGTCCGCCTTCCCCCGGCCGCCCGGCCACTGCCGCCCCTGGCCGCCGCCCTGCACCCCGACGTCCCGGGCCTGTCCCCGTTCGTCACCCCAGCCGCCGACTTCTACCGCGTGGACACCGCCCTCTCCCTGCCCCGCATCGACCCGCGGCGCTGGAGCCTGCGCATCCGCGGCATGGTCGACCACCCCCTCCTCATCACGTTCGACGATCTGCTGCGCGAACCGCTGGAGGAGCTCGACCACACCCTGTCCTGCGTCTCCGACGAGGTCGGCGGCCCCTACGTCGGCACCACCCGCTGGCTCGGCGCCTCCCTCCCCGCCCTGCTGCGCCGGGCGGGCGTGCGCCCCGGGGCGGACCAACTCGTCGGCCGGTCGCAGGACGGCATGACCCTCGGCACCCCACTGGAAGCCGTGCTCGACGGACGCCGCGCGCTGCTGGCCGTCGCCATGAACGGCGAGGCCCTGCCCGTCGCCCACGGCTTCCCCTGCCGCAGCGTCGTCCCCGGCTTCTACGGCTACACCTCCGCCACCAAGTGGCTCGTCGACCTGGACGTCACCACGTTCGCCGCGTTCGACCCGTACTGGGTGCGCCGCGGCTGGGACCGCACCGGCACGGTCCGCACCGCCTCGCGCATCGAGGTCCCGGCTCCGTTCGCCCGGGTCCCCGCCGGGGAGGTGACCGTGGCCGGCACCGCATGGGCGACCCACCGCGGCATCGCCGCCGTCGAGGTCCGCGTCGACGGCGGCCCCTGGCAGGAAGCCCTGCTCACCGCCGACCCCGGGCCCGACCTGTGGCGGCAGTGGACCCACACCTGGACCAGCGCCACCCCCGGCACTCACCGGATCGAGGTCCGGGCCACCGACGCCGCCGGCACCGTCCAGACCGAGAACCGTGCTGCCCCCTACCCCGCCGGCGCCACCGGCTGGCACAGCACCGTCGTCACGGTCACCTGAAAAGCCATTCCGCACCCACCGCGACCGGGCCGCCGGCCCGGCCGTCACCACCTCACAAGGAGATCCGACCCATGTCCGCCGCCACCCGCCGCCGCAACACCGTCGCCGCCGTCCTGACCGCCACCGCACTCGCCGTGAGTCTCGGTGCCTGCAGCAGCGGCGGATCCGGCTCCTCGGCCGCCTCCAAGGCCCCCGCCGCGGTGCCGTCCACGGCTCCCGGCAGCACGACCGCCGGCAGTGCCGCGTCCGGCCCTGCCGGGGACGACCAGCCGTTCGGCACCGCCTGCGCGGCCGTGCCCGAGGACGGCGCCGGCTCCTTCGCGGGCATGGCCAAGGACCCGGTCGCCACCGCCGCCTCCAACAACCCGCTGCTGTCCACCCTCGTCACCGCCGTCAAGCGGGCCGGCCTCGTCGACACCCTCAACTCGGCTCGGAACATCACCGTGTTCGCGCCCACCGACGACGCCTTCAGCAAGATCCCCAAGTCCACCCTGGACGCCGTCCTCGCCGACAAGGACAAGCTCACCAAGATCCTCACGTACCACGTCGTCCCCCAGCGGCTGACCCCCACCGCCCTCACCGGCGCCCACAAGACCCTGGAGACCGGCAACCTCACAGTCACGGGCGCCACCCCCGGCTTCACCGTCGACGGCACCGCCAAGGTGCTGTGCGGCAATGTCCGGACCGCCAACGCCACCGTCTACATCGTCGATACCGTCCTGATGCCCGCCTCCTGACCCACGCCCGGCGTCACCAGGCCGGGGCCCGCCACCAGGCGGGCCCCGGCCGCCACTTGCCACCCCGGCCCCCGCGACGGCCGCCGGCAGGTCCTCGACGTCACGCCCGGCGGCTTCGACCACGTGATGGCCGAACTGGCACCCCTGCTCGGTCTGCTGCACCACGCGGCCCAGGCCCCGGACGCACAGGAACGCGCCGGGGCGCTGCGGTACCTGGAGAAGGTGGGCGGCCGCCTACCGCACCTACCTGGCTGACGACGACCGCTGAGCCCCGCCGGCAGGGCCCGCGCAGGGCGGGGGCGGGCCGAGGCGCCGAAGTCGGCCCACCGGTCATCATCCGGGCCGCAGCCACGCGCGCCAGGGCCGGCGTGGAGCCGGACCCTCCGAGCGGCTCAGTCCGCCCGGGCACCCCCGCGGATTGAGCCCTAAGTTCGGGGTAGACGCCCATACGTCCCCACCATGAAGGAGGAACGTCATGCCCGCCGGTTCGAGCAAGAAGCGTGAACGCCAGTACGAGCACATCAAGGACAGCGCCCTGGACCGGGGCGAGAGCGAGAAGCGGGCCAAGGAGATCGCCGCGCGGACCGTGAACAAGGAACGGGCCCGGCACGGCGAGTCGAAGACGGCCAGCCGCTCCTCCACCCACGACATGTCCTCCTCCCGGCGCGGCGGCCAGCGATCGCACTCAGGCTCCCAGGGTCCGACCAAGGAGCAGCTGTACAACGAGGCCAAGAAGCGCAACATCCACGGCCGTTCGACCATGAACAAGAAGGAGCTGGCCAACGCGCTCGGCCGCTGATCCGCGCGGAACCGGCTGGGAAGGCAGGTGGGCATGAGCAGTGCCGGCGACGCTCGGCAGGACCGTCAGGGCTCCGGAGGTCATCCCGACGAGCCGCACGCGGCGGGTGGCCTGGGCAGCAGGCTGAACTGGCTCCGCGCCGGTGTCCTGGGAGCCAACGACGGGGTGGTGTCGACCGCCGGTCTCGTCGTGGGGGTGGCGGGTGCGAACGCCACCTCCACGGAGCTGCTCACCGCCGGACTGGCCGGTCTGCTCGCCGGGTCCCTGTCGATGGCCACCGGGGAGTACGTGTCCGTCAGCACGCAGCGCGATTCCGAGCGGGCGGCGCTCGCGGTGGAGCGCCGCGAGCTGGCCGCGACGCCCGAGGCGGAGCTCGACGAGCTGACGGACCTGTACGTCGCCAAGGGACTGACGCCGCGGCTGGCACGCCAGGTCGCCGTGGAGCTCACGGCGCACGACCCGCTGGCCGCACACGCCGAAGCCGAACTGGGCATCGACCCGGAGGAGCTCACCAACCCCTGGCACGCCGCCTGGGCCAGCTTCACGGCCTTCACGGTCGGCGCGGTGCTGCCGCTGCTGGCCATCGTGCTTCCGCCGGCCGACCTGCGGGTCCTCGTGACGGTCGTCGCCGTGCTGACCGCGCTCGCGGCGTGCGGCTGGGGCTCCGCCCGGCTGGGAAACGCGCCCGTCCGCCCGGCCGTCGTGCGCAACGTCGCCGGCGGCGCGCTGGCCATGGCGATCACCTACGCCGCCGGCGTCCTGCTGCACGCCTCCACGGGCTGAAGGGCTCGCGCCCCCATCCTCTCCCCCGCCAACTGCCCCTCGACAGGGGCCCGAGGCGTACCGGCACGTCGACGACCGCGACCGGGGGCCGACCCGAGGTCGTCCTCCGCCCGCTCCGGTCGGCCGGGTCGGCGGGCCCGCGGCGCGCGGGCCCGCCGGGGTGGTTCAGGACCGGCCGCGGCCGCTGACGAGGTCCCGGGCGCGGTCGACGAGGCCGGCGCCGGGTGCGAGCAGCTTGTTGCCGGGCGGGGTGTCCGGGGCGGAGGGGTGCGGCCGGGTCGGGGCGAGTTTCTTCGCCCGCCGGATCCGGTCGCCGAGGGCGTCGAGCTCGTCCGGCGAGCAGACGTCGCCGAGCGCGGGGAAGAGGTTCCGCTCCTCGTCGGCCACGTGCTGCTTCACCTCGGAGACGACCCGGTCGACCAGGGCGTCGAACCGGGGATCCGTGGGCTCCATGCCCTCCAGTTCCTTCAGCATCCGCTCGACGGCGGCGTGGTCGGCGAGCTCCTTGTCCGCCAGGGCGTCGCCGCCGGGCACGTGTTCGCGCACCGCCGGGTACAGGTACTCCTCCTCGGCCACCGAGTGCCGCACGAGCTCGATGGTGAACTCGTCCACGACCGCCCGGCGCCGCTCGTCCCCCGGCGGGAGCGCCTGGATCTTGTCGAACATCTCCTCGACTTCCCGGTGATCGGTCATCAGCTCCGCGATGACGTTTCCTCCGTGTCCCATCACAGTCCTCCTCTAGCGGCTTCCCGCCCACCGGATGGCGGCGCAGTAGCGAGCGGCTGCCCGGAACTGTCGGCCCGAAACCGACCTCTCACCGCCGGGAACACCCGGTCGATCAGGTGTGGCCGACTGACGAGGGGCTGCTGCGGTCGCGGCGCCGATGCGGGCATCCGGTCGGAGCCGGCAGGTGACATCGACGGCCGGCGCCGGGTCCTACCTGCCCGCGGGCGACGCCTGCTGCGGGAGACCGCGGACGAAGTCCAGCAGCAGGGCGCAGAACGCCGCGGGCTGTTCCAGCGGCGCGAGATGTCCGGCACCGGGGATGACGACGGTCCGACCCGCACAGAGGTCGCGGGCCAGGCCCTCGCCGCCCTCGTGGAAGTCGGGCATGTCGTGCTCGCCAACGCCGACCAGAGCGGGCACACCCCTGAGCGGGCGCAGCGCCGCCCGGCCCGTGCCGAGGGGATCTGCCGCCTGCGGCGGTTCGCCGTGGGCGAGTTGTTCGGTCAGCCGGCGGTGGAGCATGCGGGCGGCGTGGGTGCGTACCTCCTCGGTGGCCCCGGCCGAGGTCCATGCCTCGACGCCGGCCTTCACTGCGGCGTCCAGGTCTCCGGCAGCCAGTGCCGTCCGTTCGGCCTCCCAGGCGGCGTCCAGACGTGAGGAGGCGGGCTGGTCGTGGGGCCGGTACCCGACCAGTACCAGGCCCGCCACCCGCGCGGGTGCCGTCACGGCGGCCTGGAGTGCCACCAGGGCGCCCAGTGAGTTCCCGGCGAGCACGAAGCGGTCGACGCCGAGGTGGTCGAGCGTGTCGAGCACGTCCGACCAGGGGGCCACCTCGCGGCGGTCGGGCACGGTCGCGTCGCCGTGGCCGGGCAGGTCGGGGGCGATGGCCCGCACGCCCGCCTCGGCGAGCAGCGGGAGGTGGGCGCCCCACATGGTGCGGTCGGTGGGCCGGGCGTGCAGCAGGACGACGGGCCGTCCCCGGCCTGCCTCGGTGAACGGGAGCAGCATGGGTTGAGGTGCCTTCTTCGGTGAGTGGATGGGGCGGGGCCGGCCCGCGTGAGGAGCAGCGGTCGGTCCCGCGGGGGTGCGGGTCACGCGGTGTCGGTGAGTTCGTCGAGTTCCGTGCCGCCCAGGCGCAGCGCTGCCGCGGCCAGGTTCTCCTCCAGGTGCGCGACCTTCGAGGTGCCGGGGATGGGCAGCACGACCTCGGAGCGGGCGAGCAGCCAGGCCAGTGCCACCTGGGACGGGCGGGCGCCGTGGGCGGTCGCGATCCGGTCGAGGGGGCCGCCGGGGCGGGCGAGCTCACCTGCGGCCACCGGCGCCCAGGGGATGAAGCCGATGCTGTGGCGGGTGCAGTGGTCCAGGACGTCGGCAGAGCTGCGGTCGGTCAGGTTGTAGCGGTTCTGGACGGTGGCGATCTCCGCGATCGTGCGCGCGTGCTCGATCTGGTCGACGGTGACCTGGGACAGGCCGATCGCGACGATCTTGCCCTCGTCCTGGAGCCTCTTCAGCTCGCCGACCTGGTCCTCCAGCGGGACACGGGGATCGACGCGGTGCAGCTGGAACAGGTCGATGTGGTCCAGGCCGAGCCGACGAAGGCTCATCAGGGCCTGCTGGCGCAGGTACTCGGGGCGGCCGACCGGTGGCCACGCCGCGGGGCCCACGCGCACCAGCCCGTCGCCGGTCCTGATCGTGTCCGGGCCGTTGCGGGTCAGTCCGGCCTTCGTCGCGATGAGCACGTCGTCGGGGTAGGGGTGGATCGCCTCCCGGATGATCTCCTCGCTGACGTGGGGACCGTAGGAGTCCGCGGTGTCGATCAGCTGCACGCCGAGTTCGACGGCCCGGCGCACCACGCGGACGCATTCGTCGCGGTCGTCGGGCTCGCCCCACACACCGAGCCCGGTCAGCCGCATGGCGCCGAAGCCGAGACGGCTGACTTCCTTGCCGGCGATCTTGAAGGTGCCGGTGGTACCGGACAGGGCGGCGGTCATGACCGGACGCCCTCCTTTTCGGCGGTGGTGTCCTGAACGGCGGGAGCCGAGCCCTGTTCTGCCAGTCGCCGGAGCAGGACCAGGGCATCGGCGTCGGCGCTGCCGGGTTCCGCGCTGTAGACGGACAGGTGCTGCCCCGGGGCGCTGGTGACGGCCAGCGACTCGAAGTGCAGCCGCACCTCACCCACGCGGGAGTGCCGGAAGCGCTTGTCCTCCTGCGTGCGGGGACGGACCTCGTAACGTGCCCACAGCCCGGTGAAGGCGGGACTGCGCACGCCGAGCTCGCCGACGATCCGTTCGATCCGCTCGTCGTCGGGGAACTGCGAGGAGGACGCCCGCAAGTTGCCCACCGCGATGCGCGCCGCCTTGTCCCAGTCGACGTAGAACTCCCGCGCGAACGGATCGAGGAAGATCATTCGCAGCAGGTTGTCGTACCGGGCGAACCCGCGGTACAGCTCGGACGCCATCGCATTGGCGGCCAGTACGTCCTGCGCCGCGCCGACCACGAAGGCCGGCACGTCGCGCAGACCGTCCATCAGCCGCACCAGTTCCGGGGCGACGGTGGGTGCCGCGGCCGCCGTGGCGAAGACGGGCAGGCCGAGCCGGAACAGGTGGCCCGTCGCGGCACCGTCCAGCCGCAGTGCCGCAGCGATGGCCCGGAGCACCTGCTCGGACGGGTTCCGCTCACGCCCCTGCTCCAGGCGGATGTAGTAGTCCGTGCTCACCCCGGCCAGCAGCGCCACCTCGTCCCGCCGCAGCCCCGGCACCCGCCGGCCCCCGCCGTCGAACACCCCGACGTCCCGCGGCGTGATCGTCGCGCGGCGAGCACGCAGGTATTCACCGAGCTCGTTGTTGCTCTCCATGGCCGCCACGCTAGACCCACCCCGTGGGTCGGGGCGTGGGTGTGGTGCACCCACCCGGGGCTGCCGCCACCCGGAGCGGGGGCCCTGGCTGCTGACCGGCCGCGTGGTCGGCGTCGACCCCGGCCACGAGCCGCTGATCGCCGATCCGCTGTCGCTCCCCTGACTCGATCCCGACGTCCCCGACGTCCTCGGCGATGCCGCCCACCACCACCACGAGCGCGTCGCCCCTGGCCGGGACTCCACCGGCCCGGCCAGGCGGACGGGCACGGGAGCGGTTGTACTGCGCGTGTCGGGCCCAGGTGGCTTCGGTGGTCTCCTCCCGAACCCGGACTGCTACCCGATGAGGCCGGGACCACGCGCTCACATGGGCGGCACGTGCCTCGGATGGTGCCGCAGGGCGTCCTCCGCGGTGGCGTAGACGGAGAACAGGCCCGTGGTGTCGGTGAGTTCCAGCACCCGCAGCGTCCGCTCGGAAGGGGCGACCAGCACGAAGGGGACGTGCTCCGCCACGGCGCGCCGGCGGGCGATCAGGAGCAGGTTGAGGCCGGTGGAGGTGAACAGCTCCACGCCGGCGAGGTCGACGGCGACCAGGGCCGGGCGCTCGTCGAACGCGGCGTCCAGGACCCGGGCGGCGACCTGGTCGCCGTCCAGGATCATGTCCCCGGCGAAGGAGCACACCAGCGCGTCACCGATCCGGACGGTCTCCGATTTCAGGCAGGGCAGCACGGATCCTCTCCTCGGGAGACGCCGCACGGATCCGCCACGAAGCGGTACGGCAGCTGTTCCTCCACTGTTCGCCCGATTGCCCGGCCTGTCAACCAATGCACGAATTCCCTGTCGTGCTTCGGCAGCCGTGAAACACACGTCCTATGGTGGAGGCATGGACAACGACGCGGTCACCGAGCGGCACTGGACCTTCCTGACCAACCACGCCCGCGTCCTGGTCCAGATCGCCCGCGACCCCGGCATCCGCGTACGCGACATCGCCACCCGCTGCCTGCTCACCGAACGCGCCGTCCAGCGCATCATCACCGACCTCGAACAGGCCGGCTACCTCAGCCACGAACGCCGCGGCCGCACCAACCACTACAGCGTCATCGTCACCAAACAGCTGCGCCACCCCGCCGACGCCGGCCCCACCGTCGCCGAACTCCTCGCCACCCTCCTCCACTCGCCCGCCGACGGACGGCGGGGACCCGCTTCCGCCACGCCGGCCCCCTCCGAAGGCTGATCACGGCCGCCCGCCCCTCCCGGACACACGGGCAGCCCGGCCGGATCGCCCCCACCCGATGCGGGTACCCGCGCGGGACGGCGGGCCCCGGGCGTCCGCCCCGACCTACGGAGGCAGTGGTGAGCGCCAGACGGAAGCGCTGGGCCGTCGCGATGCGCGGCCGGCACGGGCACGAGCACACGGACCACGGCCGTCCCCTGCCCTCGATGGACGGCTCCCCCCGACCGCACGAGGACCGGGCGAAGCGCGACGCGCCGGCGACGGTCGGCCCGGACCGACCGCATCGCCCGGCTTCCGACACCGACGCACCATGAGGACGCAACCGTCACCACGGCCCTGGCCATCACCGGCTTCGGCGCGGCCGGCCACCAGGGCGGCGCCCTCGCAGGCCGTGGCTCGGCTGGGGTCACGGCCCGGGTCACGGCTTGATGCGGACCACCTGCGGGTCGTGGTCGCTCGCCTGCTGGGCGAACTCGGAGTTGATGTGCACCACGTCGTACTTGGCGTAGCCGACCTCGGGGCTGACCAGGATGTGGTCCAGCACCTGCGAGTTGCCCTGGTAGACGTAGGAGTACTGCTCGGTCTCCGGCAATTCGTTCACCAGGTCGCGCAGCACGCCGCCCTTGGTGAGCGCGGCCAGGGCGGGCGAGAACTGGTAGTCGTTGAAGTCGCCGAGGGAGACGACCTCGGCCTCCTGGTCGGCGGCCAGCAGCTGCGCGACGAAGGCCTGCTCGATGCCGGCCTGCTTCACCCGCTGCACCTCGGAGCTGCGGGTCGGCTGCTGGAAGCGGCTGTCGATGCCCTGGTCGCCTCCCTTGCTGTTGAAGTGGTTGGCGATCACGAAGACCTTCTGACCGCGGAAGACGAACTGGCCGACCAGGGGCTTGCGGCTGCTGGTCCACGCCTCGTCGTTCGGCTCGATCCGGCCGGGCGAGGCGGTCAGCGCGGTGGCGGCGCCGGTGCCGGTCACGCCGACGGCGGTGGTGGCGTTGCCGCCCGCGATGTCGGTGAAGGAGACCCGCTGCGGGTTGAACAGGAAGACCTGGCGGATGTTGCCGCCGGGCTCGCCGCCGTCCTTGCCGTCCTGCGGGTCGATCGAGCGCCAGTCGTACGCCGGGCCGCCGGCCGCCTTGATCGCGGCGATGAACTTGGCGACCGTCTGGCTCGCGTCGACCGTGCCGTCGTTCTTGGAGCCGTTGTCGTCCTGGATCTCCTCCAGGGCGACGATGTCGGGCGAGCGCAGGTTGGTGACGACGCCCTGGGCGAGCTGGGCGAACTTGGCGTCCGGGTTGGTCGGGGCCAGGTTCTCCACGTTGTAGGTGGCGAGGGTGAGTTCGCGGTCGCCCGCCTGGGCGGTGACCTCGCGCTGGAGGTGGTTGTCCTTCAGCGTGCCCATGGTGCCGGCGACGAGGGTGTAGCCGCCGAACTGGTTGTAGTCCAGCGGGCCGGTGGTCGCGCCGGTCAGCTCGTCGCCGACGTTGGCCACCGGGAAGGCCCGCTGCGAGGTGGGCGCCTGCTGCTGGACCATCAGGCGGCCGACGTTGGGCTCGCCGTAGGACTCGTACAGCACGCCGCCGCGCCTGCTGCGCTGGTCCTGGCGGTCGGCGGCGACCCACAACTCGCCGTACTGGTCGGTCGCCTGGACCACGCGGACGTCCTTGACCTCGACGAGCATGCCCTCCAGGGACTCGTAGAAGTCCAGGGCGTACTTCTCCGGATCGAGCTTCGCGCCGTCGATGGTGCCGTCCGCGCCGGCCGCCGGGCTGTAGGTGCCGGGGATGTCGCGGGTGTCGACGACCACCGGGGCGGGCAGCGGGTTGCCGGAGGAGACGACCGTGATGCCCGGGGCGGAGATCTCGGTGACGGACTGCGAGCCGCCGGAGTAGTTCGGGTAGTACTCGGTGACCTTGCCGCTCACCAGCACCGAGTCGCCGACCTTCACGGTCGGGTTGCCGCCGGTGTAGACGAAGACGCCGTCGCTGGTGGCCGGGTCCGCGTCCGGGTTCGGGTCCTGGATCCAGAAGCCCTTGGAACTGCCGTACGCGCGCACACCGGTGACGACGCCGGGCACGCCGGTGACGGGCTTGCCGGCCTGCGGGGATATCCGGGTGGTGCCCTGGACGTCGTGGATCCGCAGCGGGCCCGCCTCGGTCGGGGCAGGGGTCGCGGGAGCGGCGGCGCCGGCCACCGGCAGCGGGACGAGCACCAGCGAGGCGGCCAGCGAGACCGGGATCAGGGCGGCGCGCAGCAGGCTTCGGTGCGGGCGGGAGGCGGGGGCGGTGGTCACCGGGGCAGGACTCCTAGCTCCGCCGTGCGGCACGGGTGCTGGCGCGGCGGTCCGGGCGGAGGCGCACTCGAAGCGCGCGCTACTCGCATAGAGGAAGCAGGGGACGGACACCCGCCCCCCGCGGCGCCCCTCAAGATACGCGCGTAGAAAAAGCCCCGACAAGACCTCGTCAGTGAACTGCCGGTTCCTTTCGGATGACTTGACGATCCATCAATTCAGCCTGCTCCCAGGCCCCTCTCAGCGGCCTCCCAGGAATCCCCGGGCGACACCGGTCCGGGACCGGTCGGGCTGGTGTCGTTGCCCGACGATGGCCGGAGTCGCCCGGGGTTTTCCGCGTCAGTACCGCCGGCGGAGCCTGCGTTTGCGAGCGACTACGGCGAATCCGTGGAAGATGGGGAGCAGGAACACCAGAACACCGGCGACGGCGCGCCAGTTGGCCGTATACATGCCGAACACCATGACCAGGTTGGCCGCGTAGAGGAGGAGCCAGAAGGTCAGGTTGATCACCAGGGCTGTCCAGGAGTTTCCCGGACGCGCATAGGTGACCTGTCTCCAGAAGGCCTTTGCGCTGTTCATCGAGCGGTCCTCGCGCCATTCTCCGGTGAGGGGATTTGAGTCGAATGGGGCGCACCTGTGCTGGTGCGCCCCATTCGATCACGGACTATAGGTGATGGGCTAGTACAGGATCCAGTAGACGGCGTTGTCGATCGCGTTCCACGATCCCCATCCGAGGAATCGCACGATCGGGCCTCGCGCGTAGGTCAGCAGGTACCTGATCTCGAAGCGGTACCTGCTCAGTGCCCAGGTCATGGCCCCACCGGCGCCGATGCCCCAGGCGAAGGCGGAACCGAACTTGTACCCGGCCGTGCTCCAGCTCCAGCAGCGGTTGAGGCACTGGTAGGCGTACTTGGCGACCGCCATGAGGCCGGACCAGACGGCACTGCACACGAAGCCGGCGACGCCGCACGCGGCTTCGAGCGCCCAGCCTCCGGCGTAGTCGAGCGAGTAGAACATGGCCTGGCAGCCCCAGCCGCAGCTGCGCGCGCTCGACCGTCCGTCGAGGTCGACCCGGTTGAGCGGGTCGCCGTAGGTGTAGTCGTAGGCGTTGGCGTTGGCCCCGCGGATCGGGTCGACCGAGAGGAAGCGTCCGAGGGTGGGGTTGTACAGGCGGGCGCCCATGAGGACGTCGCCGGTGGGCGTCTCGCTGGAGCGCTCCTTGCCGCCCAGGTAGTCGTACCGGGCGGTGGCCGTGCCGGAGAGCGCGTTGCCGTACTCGTCGGTGGCCAGCACGGTGACGGGCGTGGTCGAGCCGCCGATCGGCAGGGTCATGGTGACGTCGCTGTGCAGGTTGGTGAGCTGCAGGACGATGTCGCCGTTGGCGGAGCTGTAGGTGGCCCCCAGGTCGCCGGCGAGGTCGGCGACGTTGCGGGTGAACGCACCGGTGCCGGTGTTCTCGACCGTCCAGGACGGCGAGTCGGCGGTGCTGTCGTAGTGGTTGACCCGGGACGCGGTCTGGGCCCACGTGCCGCCGGAGTTGGCCTCCGTGGTGGCGGTACGGAACCGGCCGGTCGGGTCGAGCTGCCAGGTGGTGCGGTTGGTGCCGGAGACCTGCTGGTAGGCGAGGTCGTTGGCGTAGTAGGCGGTGGTGGTGCCGTTGGCCTCGGCCGTGGTGCGGCCGAAGGCGTCGTAGGTGTAACCGCTGTCGACCAGGCGGTCGGCGCTGTCGTAGGTGTGGTTGAGGGTGGTGCCGCCGCCGGTCGGGCAGGACGGGGTCGTGCCGTCGAGGGTGGTGGCGCTGACCGCGGTGTTCTGGCTGGTCCGGTTGGTGTCCTTGTCGAACCCGTAGGACCGGGCCGTGCAGGTCTGCGCCTGGTTCTGGAGGACGGTCTCGTTGGCCGTGGTCAGGCGGCCGCGGGCGTCGTAGCCGTAGCTGTCGTTGACGCCGAGCCCGCCGGAGGTGGACAGGGCACGGGTGACGCGCTGTCCAGCGGCGGAGTAGCCGGCCTGGTCGGAGACCAGGACGTTGCCCGAGGCGTCGGTGTAGACCCGGGCGGTGTGCTGGCCGGTCTCGTCGACGTTCTCGGTCAGGGTGACCGAGCCGGGCAGGGTCTCGGCGACCGGGGCGCCGTTGCCGTCGTAGGTGACGCCGAAGGTGCCGGCGTTGGAGTCGGCCTTCGAGGTGGGCAGACCGCGCGGGTCCTTGGTGGTGTCGTAGGTGTAGGTGGTGGTGGACGGCGCCGAGTCGGTGACCTGGATGGGCCGGTTCAGCGCGTCGTACTGGGTGGCGGCGGTGTTGCCGTCGGCGTCCTTGTAGGAGGTCTGGCGGCCGAGCTGGTCGTAGGACCGGGTGACGGTCTTGCCGTCCGGGGTGGACGCGGTGGCGAGCAGACCGGTGGCCGCGTCGTAGCCGACCGTGCTGGTCTGCACGGCCTGTCCGAGGCCGCCGGAGACGGCGAGCTGGGTCTTGCGGCCCGCGCCGTCGTAGCTCGTGGTCACGGTGCGGGAGCTGCCGTTGGCGGCCTCCGTCACGGTGGCCACGGTGCCGTAGCGGTTGTACGTGGTCGTGGTGGTGGTCAGCTGGGAGGGGTTGGAGCCGCCGCCGGTGATCGTCCCGGCCGGGGCGGTCTGGCAGAGCAGGTCGGCCCACTCGGGGTGCCCGCCGCAGGGACCCGAGCGTACGCGAGCGTGTACTGCTTCGCGCCCGGCTCGGGCGACCAGCTGCCGTCGGCGTTCTTGGTGAAGGCCACCTCGGCGCCGCTGGCGAGCACCAGCTGGACGGCGGTGGCGGTCACCGAGCGGATCTCGGTGTAGTCGGTCGAGGCCTGCGCGGCCACGCCGCCGAAGGACCACTGCGGACCGAACGGGGCGACCTGGCCGGCCGCCGCAGCGGCGCCCGGGTTCCGGGAGGAGGCCGTGCGGGTCACGACGAGGCCCAGCGCCGAGGTGTCGGTGCCCGACAGCTGGTAGTCGCCGGTGGACAGGTTGAGCGTGCCGGGGCCGACCTGCGTGGTGGCCGCGCCGGAGGACTTGCGGTCCACGGTCGCGGTGACCGCCGAGGAGTCGTACGGCGTCGTGGCGGTGGTGAACTCGCCGCGCACCTGGACGGATCCGTCGTCGGCGAGGGTGGTGGCGGCGTCCCAGACCAGGGCCGGGGAGGTGCCGCTGCTCATGGCCACCGGCCAGGCCGCCAGCGGGCTGCCGCCGGAGGTGACGTTCGCGACCGGTATGTCACTCCAGGCGTCCGAATCGGCGCGCCGGTACTGGAACTTCACGGCGGTCGAACCGGCCGGGCCGGCCGCGGTCAGCGAGAAGCGGCGCGAGGTGCGGTCACCCAGCTTGGGCGAGGTGACGGCGCCGCCGCCGGCGTTGAACGCGTAGGTGACGGGGTTCGAGACGCTCCCGGCCACGTTGACGGTGAACACGGTGAGCGTGTGCGGGCCGTCGGTGGCCGGGGTGACCGGGACGCTCACCGCGGATCCGGTGGTGGCGACCGTGGTCTGGGGCCCGGAGTCCAGCTGCCAGACGATGCCGGCGGTGTCCGTGGCGCCGGCCGGCGGAGTCACGGTGACGTTGCCGCTGCGGCCGGCGCCGAGCGCCCAGCCGCCGGACGGATAGTCGGTGGAGGTGACGGTCGGCGTGCCGGGCGTGGTGGTCTTCACCGTGAAGACCAGTCCGCTGGGCACGGTCTGGCGCGCCCACAGCGATCCGCTGTAGCCCCAGGGCCACGCGGTGTACTGGTGGCCGTCGACCAGCTTGCCGGCGGGCACGGTCGCGGTGGAGATGCCGCCCGACGCCGTCCAGGAGCCGCTGAGGTTGGAGATGACCTGGGTGTTGCCGCCGCCGGTGGTGTCGTAGACGTTCCACTGCGCCATCACGTTGCCGCCGTCGGCGTCCGTGACGGTCGCCTGCAGTTGCGGGGTCGCCGTGTTGGTGTACAGCGTGGTGGTCGACCCCGACACCGAGGAGACGCCCGGCGTGACGGCGGGGGCGGTGCTCATCGGGTACGAGCTGTACGTCACCGACAGGTACGGCACGTTGCTGCCGTTGTTGGCCGAGTAGAACCGCTTCCAGCTGTTGGAGTCGGTCTCGTTGGTCGCCCGCAGGCCGATGTTGGCGTAGTTGTAGCCGTGGTCGCCGGCGTACTGCAGGAACGACCGGGCGACGTCGCCGCCGGCGTTGTAGGTGCCGAGCTTGAGGTCGGTGGAGGTGTACTGCGGGGTGGTGTAGCTGGTCTGCGCGAAGGTGTCCAGCACCGTCGACAGGCTGACGGACGGGTCGACGGTCACCGGGTACGCGGTCGCCGGGTCGGCCAGGAACTTCTCGTCCGGGGTCAGGGTGAGGTTCACCGTGTCCCCGGACTGCGTCATGGTCATCGCCACCGGTGCCTTGTGCGGGTGCTCCAGCGACTTGGCGTCGACCGTGGCGTCCCACATGAACGGCGCCGGGATGCTGCCCGCCGGCTTGCCGTTGGTGTCGGTGAAGGTGATCGTGCCGTCCGGGCCCTGCTTGGCCGTCAGGCCCTTGGCGGTCACCGGGATCGTCACCCGGTAGCCCGCGGCCGGGCGGGACTTGAGGAGCACGTTCTGCTCGAAGCCGTTGCGGGTGGCCTGCACGGTCACGTCCGCACCAGGGGTGACGTCGCTGTAGGTCGCGGTGTCGCCCTTGAGGGACGGCTTGGGCAGGTCGCCCTGCCAGCCGATCGAGACCTGGTGGTCACCGTCGCCCTGGGTGGCGAGGGCGGCGTCGTGACCGCCACCGGCCAGCTTCAGGCCCCGGACGTGACCCTTCGGCGTGACCGAGTGGTCCGGGGCCTCCTGCAGGGAGGTGTCCACGTCGACCCACTGGCCGTCGCGCTTGAAGCGGAAGGGCAGCGCGTACGAGTCGGTGGTGAGCGTCCCGTCCGGGTTCGCCCACGTCTTGGTCTGCTCGGTGCCGTGGTCGAGCACCTCGACCTTCGCCTTGCGCAGTCGCGCCGTGGCGATCGCTGACGGCACGTCGGGTGCCGCCTCATTCCCGGGTCTTTCACACCCGGGCCGGCCGGACGGTCCGGCGGATCCTGAACACGGCCCGTCCAGCCGGTGGGAAGCCGAACCGCACGGGGCTGGGCAACCTTCACCAGGTTGCCCAGCCCCTTCGGCACGACGCGGTCAGTCCTTGAACGCGTCCTTGACCTTCTCGCCGGCCTGCTTCACGTCGCCCTTGACCTGGTCGCCCTTGCCCTCGGCCTCCAGGCGCTCGTTGCCGACCGCCTTGCCCGCGGCTTCCTTGACCTTGCCCTTGACCTTGTCACCGAGGTTCTCGGCCTTGTCCGAGGTGCTCATCGCTTCCTCCCTGGGTTCAGATGGCCATGGCCTGTACTGCCAGGCGTCTGCCCAGCGGAACGGCATGCATGCCGCTGAGTGTGCGGCGCCGGCCGGATCAGCTGAAGAGCGTCGAACGAACGCTGCGGATCTTCGTCCGTCCGGGGTGCGGCCGGAGCGCTCGCCGGTCGTCCGGCTCGGCCTCTCCTCTTGCGGCTGGGGGCGCTGCGGCGCCCTCAGCCTTCCTGCCGTCGCGCCCCACCGCCCCACGGGCCGTCCGGGGGTTACCACGACCGGCCGCCGTCCGGATCCGGGTGCGCCGGAAGTCGGCTCAGCGTCCGCCTGCGCTTCCCGTGTCCCGCTCTCGCCGACGGGCTTCGCGTCGCAGGACCAGGTGCGGCAGGACGAGCCAGCACGTCGTGAACCAGAGCAGCACAACGCCGCTGAGGGCCGAGGC
Source organism: Streptomyces sp. SP17BM10 (assembly GCF_036322405.1). NCBI lineage: Bacteria > Bacillati > Actinomycetota > Actinomycetes > Kitasatosporales > Streptomycetaceae > Streptomyces > Streptomyces sp. SP17BM10. The sequence continues at coordinate 60,775 of NZ_JAQYXB010000675.1, forward strand.
CGCGGCGGCGGTGTGCAGCGCGTTGCGGAGCAGGAGCAGCATGGCGCTGGTGATGGTCAGGGCGAGCAGGACCAGGCCGGTGGAGATGAGGTGCCCGGCTGCGTGGACGAGTTCGGGTTTCAGGCCGTGGCCGGCGAAGAACCGGTGGAAGGCGGCGGGTGCGACGAGGGCTCCGGTGGCGAACGCGCCGAGGAGGACGGTGACGACGTAGAGGTGGCGGTCGAGGACGGGCAGGGTGGTGAAGCGGGGGGTGAAGACGACGGAAAGGAGGAAGCCGAAGAGAATCTGGGCGCCGGTCTGGCAGACCCGGACTTCCTGGAGCATCTCGCTCCAGAGCCGGTCGGCGCGCTCTTCAGGTGTCTCGTCGCGATTGGACGGGCTGGGGGGCATGGTTGCCCTTCGGTGCTGCGGGCTCAGCTGGGGTCGGAGGCGGCCCAGACGATGCGCTGGACGGCGGCGGCGGAGATCCAGGTCTCGTCGGCACCGTCGGTGCCGTCGGAGCGGATCCTCACCCACCGGCCGGTCACGCGTACGCGGCCGGCGAGGTGTGCTGCCGCTGTGCCGGGCACTGCGTTCGGCAGGCAGTGGACGACGGCTGCGGCCCATTGCTTCTTGCCCATGTTTTCGAGCATCGGGGCTCGCCGCGTCCGGTGCCACCCGGGGGCGGGCCGGTCGGGTTGACGATGGGGTTTCAGTCGGGCCAGGTGCCGGTCAGGCGGCGGGCGCCGGCCGCGCCGCCGCGGTCGATGGCTGCTTTGACGAGCGCGTACACCGCTCCCTGGAGCGTCGCGGCGGTCAGCACCTCGGTCCAGGTGCGGTCCTGGTCGGTGGCGGCCGGCGCGTCGCCCTGGTGTCCGAGGAGCGCCCACAGGCGCTTGAACAGGGCACCGGCGGCGACGCCGCCCAGGACGCTGAACAGCAGCCCGAGCGGCTTGTAGAGAAGCTTGACCATCGTGAGCCTCCTGGAACTGGGACGGACGGGCAGTGCTCGTCTTTCCGAAAGGCGGCCGACGAATCACCCTGGAGAGGTGACGGTCGTGCTCGCCACGGTGGGCGCGAACGCCTGGTGGTTCAGCGGTCGCGCGACGGGAGAAGTCGGACCGGTGGCCCGGCCGGAGGGCAGTCACGGGGTGTGCCCGGGAGTGTGTCGGGACTGGTAAGAACTCCGCGCCCTCGTGTCCCTGGGTGCTCACCGGGGCGGTGGGGTGTCGCCCTCGGCGTCGGCGGCTTTGTCCGGGAGAACCCTGGAACTGACGGCTCGGTGCCAGCTGTTCAGGGTCCGTGCTTGGTTGCGGGCTCGTTCCGACAGGCGCTCCAGTTCCTGGGTCTCCAGTCGCGGCTCGCGTTCCGTGAGGGTCCTCAGTGCTCTCCACAGGGCGGCTTTGCCTTCGACACCGGTGCGCAGGGTCTCCAGCTCGATCAGGTCGGACAGCGGTGCCCGCCGGAGCAGAGTGCCGTTGGGCTTCAGGCGACCGGCCCGTTCGGCTGCGAGTCCCAGCCACGTGCGGTACCGGCGGACGGGCACGCCCAGTCGGGTCATGATCCGCACCAGCTCGTCACGGTCCTGTGCGATGTCCCTGGCCAGTTCCCTCATGCCGTCGGCGAGGCCGCTGCGGCGGTGGGTGTCCGCCATCCGGCGGGCCAGTGCCGCGCCCGCCACCGCCCCGGTGAGGTGGTCGTTCAGGTAGACGGCCAGCGGCCGTGTCGCGGTTGAAGGAGACATCGTGACCTCCGAGGGTGGTGCTCCGTCCAGGCCGGTAACGCCCTTCCATGGTCGGGCGAAGTCGTCGCCGGCGCCGCCGGTGCGCCTGCGTCTCCGGCGCGGGGACGATTGCCGGGTTGCCGAGCGGTGCGGGTGTCCGCGGAAGGGAGCGAGAGCAGGCTGACGGCTCGGCCGGACCGGTCCGTCGTGCGCCGGTTCCGCCCGCCGCTGGCAGTGGAGCTGGATGTCACCGATGCTGCCGGCCCGCGGGTGGAGAGTCGGGGGTAGCGGTCGGGATGGCGATCTCGATGGTTGCCCGCACCGTCCCATCGCAGTTCCTTCCGGCCTGCTCGGATCCGTTGGCGACGAGACAGGACCCACGTTCATCCCGCGCCGCAGGAAGAAGGCACCTCACGGGAAACCGCGCGACCACCGCCGGGACCACCCGTTCAGCCGGTCGCAGGCATGCCGAGAGCCTTGTCAGGGGACACGAAGGAACGCATCGAACCTGCTGGGAGGAATTTCCTGTGTCCACCGACGCCATCGTTCTCCTCAAGGAAGACCACAAGGACGTCCGCCGCCTCTTCCGGGCCTTCACGGGCGCCGGCGAGAACGCCCGCGCCACGAAGGCCGACCTGGTCAATCAGATCCTCGAGGCCCTCACCGTGCACACGTACATCGAGAACGAGGTGATGTACCCCGAGGTTCGCAAACTCGTGCCCGACCTGGAGCAGGACATCCTGGAGTCCTACGAAGAGCACCACGTCGCCGATCTGCTCTGCGCGGAACTGGCAGCGATGAGCCCCGACGACGAGAGGTTCGACGCGAAGACGACCGTTCTGATCGAGAGCGTCACCCACCACATCGAGGAGGAGGAGAACGACTGGTTCCCCCAGGTGCGCGAGGCTCTGGGCCGTAAGGAACTGCAGGAGATCGGCGTCCAGCTGATCGAGGCGCGCAAGAAAGCGCCCCGCCGGCCGCAGGAGCCCAGCGCGCTGAAGAAGGCCGTCGACGCGATCCTCTCGTAGCAGACGGGCCGGCAGGGCCGAGGGTGGAGCTCGCGCATCCGCGACGTGTCGGCCCGAGCGCGCCCACAGCGGCGCCGGCCTCCGCGCCGCGCCGCCGGGCCCCGCAGTTGCCCCCGGCTCCCGGCTTGGAATACAGGCCGTGCCCGCCGGGGCGGGAAGTTCACTCCGCTCCTCCATCCGGCACCGGCCCGGGTGACTGGAGGAGGAGGTGACAGGCGTGGCCGGCTTTCTCGGCACGCACCGCGTCCGGGACCGTGCCCCGGCCGAAGCCAGCCGGCCCTGCCATCGCGGTCGGAGCGCGGCCCCGGGGCCGTGCTCCGACCTCGCACGGCCGCATCAGCGTGCCTGCCGACGCGAGCACGGGTCTACTTGGTGGGGGGAAGGAGGACCGATGGGAGCGGCAAACGACGAGACGTGCCGTCGCCTCACGCGTGAGCTCCTCACGGCTCTCGCCGCGGCTGCCAGCACACTGGCGGTGGCGGAGTCACTCACCGGCGGCCTGCTGGCCTACACCCTGACAGAAGCTCCCGGCGCATCCGAAGCCTTCCGCGGGTCGGTCACCGCCTACGCCACTGACACCAAGGCAGCTGTCCTGCACGTGGACCAGTCCCTGCTCCAGGCGGCCGGGCCCGTCCATCCACACGTCGCCGCGCAGATGGCCAAGGGTGTCCGGCTCCTGATGAACGCCACCTACGGCCTGGCCACCACCGGCGTCGCCGGACCTGAGCCGCAGGGCGACCACGACCCCGGTACGGCGTACATCGCCTTCGCCTCGGCCGACCATGCCTGCTCGATGCGCCTCCATGCCGACGGAGACCGCCAAGCGGTCCAGAACGCCACTGTCCTCAGTGCCCTGACCATGCTGCAGGACCACCTGCGGCCCGGCGGTCACGGGCACACCGGCGTGGTGGGAGGACCGCCCGGGTAGGCCTCCCACCACGGGGATCCTGCTCCCACCCGCGTACGCCGAACTGACACGCCTGCGTCCGATCGGCTGCGGATCCCGGCGCAACCCACCGCTGCCCGCCCAGCCGGATCAACGGGCAGCAGGGCTTCTCCAGGGCTCGCTGCGGGGAGCGGCTCGGCATGGGCGCCACGGCCCTCGTGCGGCGGACGCCTCTCCGGGATCGTCCGGTGGACGGCTGGACGGCGCTGCTGGCGATGCTTCCACCGGGCACGTCCTCGTACGACGCCGAGGAGGCGGGCGAGGGGAGCCCGCCCAAGCAGGCGGACCGGCCCGTGCTATGGGGCCCGACGGAGTGACGAGCGTCACCTCCGCCGGGCCCCCGGCGCGTCGGGACAGGCACAGGCCCCGTGAGACACGGGCGGGCGGCCCGGCGACACGGCCGGAAGGCCTGTCCGTTTCGGGACCTTCGTCGCGAATCCGGTCGACCTTCGGCCCGGTGGCGACCCCGGTGGTCCCGGGCAACCGTGGACGGTCGCCTTCGGGCGGCGGCGCCGTCCTGCCGGGCGGCGCCTGTCCTGTCGTCTACCCGGCTTACGGCGCGCGAACAGCGCCGCCGTACGCTCCGGAGGATCCCCGAGACCATGTCCCGGACCATCGACAACGCCCCGTATACCGCCTTCCACCGCAGGCTCGCGCTCGCCTGTTCCGGCGGGCCGCTGCTCGACGGCTACATCCTGAGCATCGTCGGCGTCGCCCTCATCGGGATGCGCCCCGACCTCGGCCTGTCCACCGCGGAGGTCAGCCTGATCGGCGCCGCCGCCCTGGTGGGCATGTTCGTCGGCGGCGCCCTGTTCGGCGTGCTGACCGACAAGATCGGCCGGGAGGTGATGTACACCGCCGACCTGCTGGTCATGGTCGCCTGCTCGGTGCTCTCCTTCTGGGTCGACGCGGTGTGGGCGATCGCCGTGCTGCGCTTCGTGCTCGGCATGGCCGTGGCCGCCGACTACCCCATCGCCACCTCCCTGCTCGCCGAGTGGCTGCCCGCCAAGCACCGCGGACGCCTCCTCGGCCAGCAGATCGTGGCGTGGTACGCCGGTTCGGTCCTCGCCTACGTGGTGGGTTACCTGTTCCTGGAGCTGGCCGGTCCCGGCAGCTGGCGGTGGATGCTGGCGAGCTCGACGGTGCTGTGCGTGGTCTTCCTGGTGATCCGCCGCGGCTCCCCCGAGTCGCCGCGCTGGCTGGCCGCCAACGGGCGGGTCGGCGACGCCGTTCGCGTCGTCGAGAAGCACCTCGGCGTCCGGGTGGACGGCCGGGAGCTGATGCCCGATCCGGCCGGCGCCGCGCGGCGCGTCGGCGGGCTGCGGCTGCTGATGACCCCGCCGTACCGCCGCCGCACCCTGTTCTGCGGCCTGTTCTTCCTCTGCCAGGTCGGCCCGCTGTTCGCGATGCTCACCTTCGGTCCGCAGATCCTCTCCTCGTTCGGCATGCCGGGCGGCACCGTGATGGACACCCTCGGCACCGGGCTGATCAGCCTCGTGTTCCTGCTCGGCTGCTACCCCGCGCTGCGACTGATCGACTCCAAGGGCCGACGCCCCGTCATCATCTGGTCCTTCGCGCTCATGACCGTGCCGCTGGCACTGCTCGGCGTGTGGCCCACCGCGCCGGCCGCCGTCGCGCTCACCGCGCTCTGCGCGTACGCCTTCCTGTGCGGCGGGCCCAACGTGCTCGACTGGACCTACCCCAACGAGCTCTTCCCGACCGAGATCCGGGCCACCGCCGTCGGCGTGGCCACCTCGGTGAGCCGGATCGGCGCGGCCGTCGGCACCTACCTGCTGCCGCTGTCGCTGACCGGCCTCGGCACCGGCCCGACCATGCTGATCGCGGCCGGGACGACGGCGCTCGGGCTCCTGGTGTGCGTGCTGTGGGCCGAGGAGACGCGCGGCACGGCGCTGGGCGCCACCCCGGCGCCGGCGGGCACGGCGGCCGTCCCGGCGCAGCGGGTGCCGCAGACGGTGCGCTGACGCCGCCATCGACACGGAGGCGCCGCCCAGGTGGCGGCGCCTCCGTGTCAGCGCCTGACCGCCCGTCAACTCCCGGCACGGTTCGGCGGCCGCCGAACTCTCCCGCGCCTAGCGTGGACCCATGACGATCTCCGAACCGTCCGTCCACGGCGTCAGCTCGTACGACAATGCCCGCGCGGTGCTCGAACAGCCCCTGCTCGTCCCCGAACCGGCCGCCGACGCGGCGGACTCCCCCGTCGGTTCCCTGGCCTGGCTGCGCGCGACCGTCGCCCGGTTCACCGGCGACGCGCAGGTGCACGGGCGACGGCGGGCCCACGCCGAAGCCGGGCTGGCCGGCCTGGAGCCGGAGCAACTCCGGCGGGCCGCAGCCGGTTCGACACCGGGCGCCGACGACCGGCACGCGGTGGTCCGCACCCTGGCGCAGGCCCTCGGGCTGCCGGGGCCGGACGCGGTGGCCGAGGCGGTCGTCGCCGTGTCGGCCGGCTACTTCGGCGGCACGCTGACGCCCGTCGAGGCGAAGGCCGCCGACGAGGCCGTGGCCCTGCTGCTCGCCCACGTCGCGGATGAGGAGGACCTCGAGGCCGCCGCTCAGCTGGTCGGGCTGCTCGTGCAGGCCTGCGACGCGACGGCCCGTCTGGTCGAACACGCCCGCCGGGCCGGGCTCCCCGCCAGCGGCACGGAGGGCATCCTCGACGACGTGCTTCGGCACGACCCGCCGGTGCCGGCGCTGCGCCGCCGGGCGGTCACGGACGTCCGCGCAGGGGAGCTGCAAGTCCGTTCCGGTGACGCCGTGTTGATCGACGTGACCGCCACCCAGAAGGGCGCTGCGGACCTCCTGGTCTTCGGCGCCGGCCCGCACCGCTGCCCCGGCCGCGCCCACGCGCTGGCGCTCGCCGCCGGGTTGCTGGAACGGGACGGCCGGGCCGGGCACGTCGCCACGGCGCCGGGCTCCTGACCCGCGAGACTGGGGCCACCACCGCCCATCACCACACCTTCCTGGGAGCACCCATGACCAGCACCGCCGACGCCGCCGCCTTCCGCGAGCTGCACCACCGCCCCGGCGAGCCCCTGGTGCTGCCGAACGCCTGGGACCACGCCTCCGCCGCCGCCCTGGCCGCCGCCGGCTTCCCCGCCATCGCCACCACCAGCCTGGGCGTCTCCGCCGCGGCCGGACTGCCCGACGGCACCGGCGGCACGCGCGCCGCCATGCTCCGGCTCGCCCGCAGGTTCGGCCACGGCAGGTTCCTCTTCACCGTCGACATCGAGAACGGCTACGGCGACGACCCGGCCGAGGTCGCCGACCTCGCCGCCGAACTCGCGGACACCGGCGCCGTCGGCCTCAACCTGGAGGACGGCCGCGCCGACGGCGGCCTCACCGCGCCGCACGTGCACGCCGCGAAGATCGCCGCGATCAAGGCGGCCGCACCCCTGCTCTTCGTCAACGCCCGCACCGACACCCACTGGCAGCGCGAACCGGACCTGGCCGACACGCTGTCCCGCCTGGCTGCCTACCAGGACGCGGGCGCGGACGGCGTCTTCGTCCCCGGCCTGACCGACCCGGCGGCCATCGCCGAGGTGGTGGCCGCGATCCCGCTCCCGCTCAACCTCCTCGCCCCGACCGGCGGCCCGTCCCTCAAGACCCTCGCCGACCTCGGCGTCCGCCGCGTCAGCCTGGGCGGCCTGCTCTTCCGCATCGCCCTCGGCGCGGCCGTCGACGCCGCCGTCGCCCTGCGCACCGACGGCATCCTCCCGGCGGTGCCGAACGTGCCCAGCTACGCGGCGGTCCAGGCGCTCGCGGAGTGACCGTTCCGCCGGGCCGGCTCGCGCGGTGACTCGGGCCGACCGAACCTGCTTCGATGGGGCGGACATTCGTCCGTCCGGGACGTGAGAAGTGCGGGGTCGGCCCTGAGCACGTCGGTCTCGGAGCTGTTGCCCATCGGGCTGCTGCTGGTGGTGCCGGTCTGCGCCGTCGTGCGGTCGCACTCGGGCCTGCTGACCGGCCCTGCTTCCCTGATCGTGGCCGTGGTGGCACTGTGGGGGTCCCTCCGCACGATCGGAGCGTGACCCGTGACGACCGTAGTCTGGCTGACCGAGGGCACCTGGCCCGCCTGCGTCGACGCCGCGCGCGAACATTCCCCGCCCGGCGCCGACATCGTCCTGCTGTACGTGCGCGACCCGGAGGTCCGCGGGGCCGCCCAGGGCTCCCTCGTCGGCCTACTCGGCCGCGGCCATCCGCGGGAGGACCCCGTCCATCCCCCCGGCGAGGGCTGGGGCAGCGATCCCGGCAGCCGCCTGGAGCACCTCGCGGCCGCCTCCGGCGAACACCTCGTGCGTGCCGCCGCCGAACGCCTCGACCTGCCGTGCACCGCCCAGGTGCGCACCGGCCGCGTCGGGCGGGAGGTCGTGACCGCCGCCGGGTCCGCCGGCCTGCTGGTCCTCGCCCGCGACGGCGACCGTACCCGCCCCGGCCCGCGCAGCCTCGGCCCGGCCACCCGGTACGTGGTCGACCACGCCCCCTGCCCGGTCCTGCTGGTCTGGCCCTGACGGACGGTCGGTATCGTGCGCCGACCGTAGGAGGCCGTCGCCGGCCGCCCAACAGCCGCATGACGAAGGAGCAGCACCGCCCATGCAGATCGAATTCGATGCCTCGTACTCGATGGGAGACGTCTCCGGTTCCGCCGAGGACTTGAACCGGCTGGCCCGCCTGGTGGCCGGGGGAGAAGGGGCGATCGACCTCCTGTCCTCGGCCCCGGTGGCCGGCCGACGCCGCCTCGCGGGGGTCGAGGTGAGGGACACGCCCGGCCCCGGGGTGCTGGTCCACCTCGACGCGTCGCGCCGGGTCCTGATGATCAGTGGCGACGCCCCGGCGCGGGCGGTGCTGGCGGAGAACCTGCGGGAGACAGCCGGCCTCGACGACGGCGGCCACCTCCACATCGAGTACTTCCCCGACCACTACTACCTGGCGGAGGGCTCGCTGGCCCTGGTGGTCAACAGCCCGCACGGGGGCATGCCCCGGCGGTGAGGGTGGGTCACGCAGGGGCGTCGTGGGCGCGCCGGTAGCGCTCGTAGACCACGCGGGAGGCGAACGTCCTGGTGTCGATCAGGTCCAGCCGGATGTCCTCGGTGACGGGCGGCAGGAAGGGCGTGCCGCCGCCGACGACGACCGGGTGCCGGAACATGCGCAGCTCGTCGACCAGCCCGAGCCGGATCGCCTCCGCCGCCAGGCCGGCGCCACCGACCTCGACGTCCAGGTCGGTCGCGGCCAGTGCGGCGGCGGCCTCCTCGGCCAGCGACGCCCCGGCCAGCCGGGCGTTGCCCTCGACGCGGTCGAGCGTGCGGCTGAAGACGACCTTCGGGATCGCGCACCACACGTCGGCGAACTCGGCCCAGGCCTCGGTGTCCCGCATCGACGGGTCCGTCTCCCACGGCAGCATGGTCTCGTACAGCCGGCGCCCGCACAGGAACCCCCCGAGCTCCCGGATCTGCTCGATGTGGAACCGGAACTGCTCCTCGCTGGGGACCGACCAGCCGAACGCTCCCGCGCGGTCGGCGATGAAGCCGTCCACCGAGACGCCCATCGAGTAAATCAGCATGGCTCCGAGCCTATGCCGCCCGGCGGGTTCTCGCCGTCTCCCCCGCCAGCGCGCCCCGCACGCTGTGGTGGGAACTCTCCCGCACCTGCTGCCGGCCCGGCGCCTCGAAGCGCAGGCTCGTGCACGCCCCGCACTACTGCCGGAATCCGCGCCGGCCCATCATTCCGGCCGCAGTGCCGGTGCCAGGGTGGACAAAGGCATTCGGTGCCGTCACTCGGCCGAGCCTCTCAGCGAGGTGAGGGTCTCCTCGACCAGCACCCGTGCCCGGGTCACCGTTGCCGTCAGCGACTCGGCGGTCTCGCCCTGCGCCCCCAGCAGGCTGCGAACGCGCGGGCCGAAGCCGCTCGGCACCCCCGGCAGCACCTCGGCGACGGCGAGCGCGCCCTTCTCGTTGAGGCACCAGCGCCGGTCCATGGCGAACAACGCCTGGATCAGCACGCCGACCGCCCGGGACAGACAGAGCGAGACGTACAGGGCGTCTGCCCGCGCCGCGCCCTTCGCCGCGACACCGACCAGGAACTCCGCCTCCCAGGCTCCCGCCATCAACTGCTCCCGCAGCGGCTCCGGATACGTCGCGGTCAGCCGCCGGAGGTCCGCCAGCTCCCCGGTCGGGTCGGCCAGTACCCGCCCGAGTGCCACCTCACCCGGATAGCAGGGCGACCAGAATCCGAGCGGATGCCCTGCCTGCACACCCACCTCGTACCGGCCTTCGCGGCAGTCCGCCCACACCTGCTCGACCCGGTCCAGATCCCGCAGGATCCAGTCCACCGCGATGCCGTCGACCCGCAGCCATGCGCCGCCGTTCACCCAGGGGCCCCAGCCGCCCGGTCCGGCCACCTCCACGTCCGGCCCGGCCAGGGCGCGCAACGCGGCGAGATCGAGGCCGCCACGGTAGTAGACGCCGAGGTCCCAGTCGGATTCCGGCCGGTGCTCTCCACGCGCCCGACTGCCCCCGAGCAGTACCCCGACCACGCCCGGCACCTTCACCAAGCGGTCAGCCATGTCCTCGACGATCTGCCCCATGGGGGGAGTCTGGCAGTCTCCGACATGGCGGGCCAGCCGTTTCCGCGCACTCTCGAAGCCTCCGCCGACTCGAAGTCGCCCACCACAGGGCCGGCATGGCGGCCCCTCGGATCACCGGCGCGAGTCGTGGGCGGCACTCTGCGGAGTGGATCGCCTCTCGGAGCGGTGGGCTTCAGGCAGGACCGGCGGGGTCGTGGGTGATCAGGTCTCCCGGCTGGCACCGCAGGACCTCGCAGATCCTCGACAGGGTCGAGAAGCGGATGGCCTTGGCCCGCCCGTTCTTCAGTACGGACAGGTTGACGACGGTGATACCCACCTGCGCGGACAGTTCGGTAAGCGTCATGCCGCGCTCGGCGAGAAGGCGGTCGAGGTGGACCCGGATCGCGTGAGGCTCCTCTTCGGACATCAGATGGTCCCTTCGAGATCCTCTCGCATGCGCACGCCCTCGCGCATGATCTTCCCCATGATCACTGCGGCGAGGCCTGCGAGGACGAGCACCAGCGGCCCGGAGACCGTCGGCCCGGAACCCACGATCGGCGCCATGCTCCCGACGAGCCAGGACTGCGACCAGCCGACGATGAGACCGACCAGCGGCGTGCCCACGCTGACGCACCAGCCCAGAACGGACAGCCGGCGCGCCACGACCTCCGTGAACGGCCCCTGCCGCAAGACTGCCTTGAGCAGTCGGGAGAAGAGCAGCAGCGCCAACGCACCGAACAGCAGCCAAGGCAGTTCACCCCCGAGGTCGGCCGCGCGCTGCCCCACCGAGGGACCGTCCTGGCAGAGGCGCGTGGTACTGCTGGACGCCTTCACGCCCACGCCCACCGGCAGTGGGTCCGCCAGCGAGGCGTTGCGCCAGAAGTCCGTCTGCACGCAGACCGCTCCGTCGTCGAGCATGTGCGTGATCCCCGTGCCGATGAAGGCGCCCCCGCAGAGAAGCGCCAGCAGAAAGGTCACCGAGGCCAGAGTCCTCGTGAGCCGCGTGTTCATTACACCCCCACCTATCGACTTTCGATATGCCCAAAGGTAGCGGAGCATATCGATATTCGACAAGTCACGATCGCTGACGGCTCGTCGATCCACCACCCGGAGCCGCGTACGCAGCCCTCAGTCGGCGCCGAGTATGATCACAACATCCGTCCTGTACTGGGCTCCTGACGCTCCGTCGGTCACCTCGGCCGCCACCCGGGCGTCGCGATCGGGTGCCCGGTCGGGCGGGGCGAGCACGCCGGGCATCGCGATGCTCGGCATGACGAGCCGGTAGAGCCCGGACACCCCGCGCTCCGAGTCCCTCGCCCATTCCGGGACGGCGGGCGGCACCTGATCCGCCCGCGCGACCACGACGGAACCGCCGCAGCCCGTTTCGGCGTTGGTGAGGACGGGAGGGAATCGACATGACAAGGAAGCCGTACCGGCTCACGATCGCCGCGGTCGCGTTGCTCGCCGCCGCCCCGCTGTTCACCGCCTGCAAGAACGCCGACGAGGCGCTCGACTGCGGGAAACGGGCCATCAGCGTCACCGGCGACGTCCAGGACCTGGCGGACTCGGCGATCAACGTCGGGCAGATCACCGACGACAGCAAGCGGCAGCACACGCTCGACGCCCTGAAGAAGATCAGGGACGACGTCAAGAAGGTCCGCGAGAGCGGCGGCAACGGCAAGCTCGACAAGGCCACCGACAAACTGTCCAAGACCGTCGACGACGCCCAGAAGGCCGTGAACGACGGCAAGCAGCCGGACGTCGGCGCCATCGTGAGCGCCGCCGCCGACGTCACCACCGCCTGCGGATCGTCCTGACGACCCGCGCCGGCCGGTAAGCCGGGTGCGGCGGCCCCCGCCGCCCGCCCGGCCTGTCGCCGCACGCCGCCCCCGGCAAGGCGGTAGGAAGGGACACCGGGGTCGCACCGCCCAGCGCCCCACCAGCTCCCGTCCAGGAGGCACCCGGTGACCCACCCGATCCTCGCCCAGATCCAGCGGTTGCGCGCCGACCTGGCGCCCGGCGACACCGCCCCCGCCCTCGTCACGGCGCTCGCGGACGGCCGGGCCCCGCTCACCGTCCTCGCCCGACTCGCCGCCCAGCAGCACCGGATCATCGCCTCCGACCGGCGCAGCCTGCTCCTCCTCGCCACGCGCTGCGCCGACCGCCCCGTGGGCGCCTGGTTCGCCGCCCTGGCCGACGGCGAGAGCGCGGCGCTCCGCACCCTCCCCGCCCTCGCGTCGGCCTGCGGCCTCGACCCCGACGGGCTCGCGCACCACCCGCCCCTCGCCGGCTGTCAGGCCTACCCCGCGTACCTCGCCTGGCTCGCCCTCAACGCACAGCCGCCCGCGGCAGCGGTCGCCCTCGTCGCGAACTTCGCCGCCTGGGGCACCTATTGCGCCTCGATCGCCGAGGCGCTGCGCCGCCACTACGGCTTCCCGGACGAGGCCTGCGCGTTCTTCGACTTCTTCGCCCAGCCCGCGACCGCCCTCGAAGAGCAGGCCGCCGAATCCCTCGGCCCGCACCCCCTCGACGACCACACCCTCGCCGCGGCCCGCGAACACGCGCTCCTGCTCCAGGCCTACGAGCACCTCTTCTGGGACTCCCTGGCCACGCCCTCCTGAGGCCCGCGAGGAGTTCGGCCCTGCCTACGCCGGGCCGAAGGCAAGGCTGGTCAGGACCGAGCCGGACCAGTCCCCCTCCCCGAACACGCCGGCCGGCAGGGCGAGCACGCCGTACTCGAGCCGGAGCGTCTCCGCCGGGATCTCGACGGGGAAGAAGTAGTTGCCGGGAGACGTCCGGCTCGCCGCCGGAACCGCCCCGAGCACCTCGGCCGGCAGCTGCTCGAACAACCGCCCGGCCCGTACGGCCAGTTCGTCGGCGACCTGCCGGGGCACGTCTTCGCCATCGGCCAGCAGCCGTTCGGCGAGGCTCAGTTGCTCCGGTGTCGGCGGGTCCGCCCGGAACGCCTCGGCCAGGTGGGGCTGCTCCGGACCCAGCAGGACCACGCCGAACGTACGCGGCCACAACCAGCCCTTGGTCACCGAATGCAGCAGGACCGCACGACCGGTCTCCAGCAGTCGCTGCGTGCCGGCCGCGAACGGGGCTCCCAGGTCGTAGACGGCGTCGATCAGCAAGCGGCGGTGCGGGGACTCCCGCAGCCACGAGACGACCGCGGCGCACTCCTCGTCCGTCAGGTGGCGGCCGAGCGGCTTGCTGGGGTTCGCGAGCAGCAGGTACTCGGGCCGGTCGTCCGCCGGGGGTGACGTCGGCAGGACCGGCTCAGGAAGCGTCGGATAGGAGCCGGGCTCCAGACCCGCGGCGCGCGCCAGCTCGAAGTACACCGGGTACACGTCGCCGGGCAGCCACAACCGCGCCCGCTCGACGCGCAGCCGCGCGAACACCACCCCGAGGCCGTGCCGGACCCCTCGGGAGACCATGGCCCGGCGGGACCACTCCTGCGGCAGCCCGTACCGCCGCAACCAGGCGCGGGCGAGATCGCACCGGTACACCGTGTGCGGCTCGGCCGGCGGTTCCGGTCGCAGCGCCGCGAGCGCCCGGTACACATTGGTCTCGGCCGCGTCCAGCAGCGCGGGGTCGGCGCCGAGTCGCCGCTGCCGGAACTCCTGGAACTCGTCGAACCTCATGCGGGTGCTCCCTCCGACACGATCTCGCTCGCCCGATCCTCCAGCGAGGCGTAGCAGCGTCCGTCCGCCAGGACGTTCCAGCTGCGCGCGGTCCCGCTGGTGCGTTCCCAGAGCAGGCTGGGCTCGGTGTAGGCGGCGATCCGCATCGGCCGGCCCTCCCAGGCGCCGTCGTACACCGGCGCGCCCCAGGGCAGCCGGCTCGACAGCGCGAAGCCGTGCTGCTCGGCGAACCGGGTGACCACGGACAGCGAGACCTGGTGCTGCCGGCTCCAGACGTTGGCGGCGCGGTCGAAGTAGAGGGACTCGGTGCTGGTGGAGACGTACAGTTCCTTGAAGCAGACCTCCTCGACGCCGAGGGCCGCCGCCCACGAGAGGTAGTCGGCGACACCGCTCGCGTCGGCCACACCGCCGTGCTGCAACACGCAGATCAGCCGCATCCGCAACCCCGGCCAGCGGTCGCGCTCGGCGCGCCAGCTCTCGACCACGGAGCCCACCGGCGTGCGCAGCGACATCAGCCGCTCGCTGACGGCGTCGTCCTGGTGGTGCCGGGAGACCGCCAACACGCTCAGACCCGCGGAGCTCAGGGCCGCCAGCCGCTCGACCCGATCGGCGTGCTCACCCTGCGACAGGTTGTGCGCGTTGGTGATCAGGACGACCTTCGGGAAGGCTTCCGAGCAGGCGGACACCAGCCGCAGCTGCTGGTCGAACGGCAGCACCGTGGGCTCCCCGCCCCCGGTGATCACCGCGCGCTCGGCACCCGCCGCACGGGCACGCTCCAGCCAGGAGGTGACGGCGTCCCACGGGACCCGGGCCGGCGCCTGGTCGCTGGAGATCGAGGCCGCCGAGAAGCAGAACGAGCACCGGGCCTGGCAGGCGGAGGCGACCGGCAGGACCGAGACCGAGCGCGGCCGCAGGTCGGCGTAGGGTCTCCGGGCCGCCTCCTGGAGGTGCAGGGAGGCCGCCATCGCGTCCTCGACGGTCGTCGGACGGAGGGTGAACTCGTCGCCCGCGTGGTCGACCTCGTAGTCCGCCTCGCAGTCGACCTCGCAGTCGACCTCGTGGACGGCCGACAGCCGGATGCTCGCCTCGCGCAGCTCCATGCCGAGGCCGGTCCTCGTGTTGGGCACCAGCACGTCGGGGTCCACCGCGGTCTCCAGCACCAGCAGTCGGTCCCCCGGAACGGCCAGCCGCTCCAGCAGGCGCCGCGCCTTGCCGACGCCGATGCCCAGCTCCGCCCGGGTCAGCAGGTGGAACCGGTCCGGGTAGGTGCTCTCCGGGATCCCCGCCTTGCCGTAGGCGAACGCGTACTTGTCGAAACCCCTCGCGAAGTTCGACAGCACGATGACGTGAAAGCGCTGGTCACTGGATATCATCCGATCACGCTACCCCGACCCCGCAACGGTTTATGGAGTGGCGCGGGCGGGCGATCGGTTCCTAGAGTTGCCCGATGCCTGCTCACATGGACCAGACCGCACCGGCCGCGCCGACCAATGTCGTGGGGGCGGCTCCGGTGTTCACCGATCCGCTCTGGCGGGTCGAGGTCGAACTGTCCCCCTTGGAAGTCGGGTTGCTGCGGACCGAGCCGGTGCGGCGGCTGCATTTCGTGGTGCACGGCGGGGCCTCGGCGATCAGTACGCTGCAGTCGTACTCGCGGCTGGAGCACACCCTCGGGGTGCTCGCGCTGGTCGTGCGGTTCCGGCCCCGGGACGAGCTCCTGCGGATCGCGGCGCTGTTGCACGACGTCGGGCACCTGCCGTTGAGCCACACCTTCGAAGGGCTCGGCGGGCTCGACCACCATGCGATCGGGTCGGGGTCGGTGCTGACCGAGCCGCTCCGGGGTCTGCTGGAGGAGCACGGGGTCGATGCGGGGGCCGTCGTCGCCCTGCTCGACGGGGAGCCGCGCTCGCCGCTCACCGGGCGCTCCGGGCTGCTGAACCTCGACCACCTCGACTCCTACGTCCGCAGCGGGCGTGCCGCCGGGCGGCTCGACGTCGATCCGGCCGCGCTGCTGGGGCGGCTCGGGCTGGTGGACTCGGCGGTGTCGGCGGACCGCGAGGACGCCGGCACGCTCGTCGGGCTGGTCGCCGCCGAGGCGCGGCTCCACACCTCGTGGGACAACGTGGGGCCGGTCTCGGTGGTCCGGCGACTGGCGGGCCGGCTGCTCGACGACACGGGACTCGCCCCGGCCCGGCTCGCCCGGATGACGGATCACGAGTTCTGGTCCGCGCTCGACGCCTGCGCCGCCACCCGGGAGGAGAGCCGCAGGATCCGGTACGAACCGCACCGGTTGGAGGTCACGGCCGGGCACGCCGCCGGGGACGACCGCACCGGGTGGGACTTCTCGCTGCGCAAGATCTACAGCTCCGCTCCGCTGGTGGACGGCGAGCGGATCGAGGCCGCCGCGCCCGCGCTCGCGGAGGAGCTGGACGCCCTGCGCTTGCTGCCCACCGATTTCCACGTCCGATGGCGCTGAGCCTCAGGGAAGGGCGACGACCTCGACCTCGGAGCCGTCGGCGTTCTCCGGATGGGCCGCGCACGTGCGCGTTTCCGTGGCCGGCGCCGAGCGCTGCGCAGGGAGTCGGCCGGGCCGACTTCCTGCGCAGCGGTCATGCTCCATCTCTCACGCCTGCCAGTGCGGCTTGCCGCTCACCATTCGGCAGGTGATCATCCGGCCGTTGGCGTCGTGGGTGCTCAGGCCGAGGTCGGCGGTCCGGCAGAACTGGCCGGCCTCGTAGCAGTTGCCCGCGTTGGAGCGGATCTCGCAGCCGCTGCCGGCGGCGGCCGCGGGCTGCTGGGGCTGGGGGTCGGTCGGCGGCTGGGCCGTCGTCACCTTGGGCTGCGGTTGCGGTTGGGGCGCCTTGGTCGTCGGCGGCTTGCTCGCGGAGGCGGGCGTCGCGGGGGCCGAGGCGTGTGTGGTGGGCGGGGCCGGCGGCTGCGCGGCGGCCGTCGTCGGTTCGGCCACGGGCGGTGCGGGAGCGGCGGGCGTGGTGGTCGGCGTGGGGGTCGCCGCAGCCGGTGCCGCGGCGGTGGCCGTCGGGGCCGAGTCCTTGGCGCCGGCGTCCGCCGCCGAGGGGTCGCAACCCGTCAGCGCCAGACCGAGGGTGAGGACGAATCCGGCGAAGGCCGCCGGACCCGCGCCCCGGCGAACGCCGCTGCGGCCCACGTGTATCCGTGAAGGCATGAGGGGAGAACGCTCCGTTCCGATTCGGATGAGGTGGGAGAGGTGAGCGAGTCAAGCAGAACTCCTCCACCGTCCATGCACGGATCTCACACTCGTTGGCGGATCGAGACCTACCGACTACCGGGCGTTGATCGCCCCGACGTCCCGTCAGCCGCGCGCCCCGGAGCGCCTCGCATGCGGCGCGCGCCCCTTCACGCGCCCGCGCCCCCCGCGCGTCCGCCAACGGCGCCAAGGACGACGGCCCGACCCGCACCGACGTGTGCGCCGAACCCGGCGACTCCGACGGCTCGTTCATCCCGGGCGACCAGGCGCAGGACGTCACCTCCGGCAGCTCCGGCGACTGCACCTCCGGCGGCACCACGTACTTCCGGCCGTCAACCCACTCCTGCGGAACTACGGCCTGGCCCTGGCCACCGGCTGACCGCCCGCCGACGCGGCCGTCCTCCCCTCGCGCTCGCGAGGGGAGGACGGCGGCACCGGTTGCGCCGGGATCAGCCCGCGACCCAGCCGCCCGTCATCGTCTGCACCGCCGAGCCGTCGAGGTCCGCCAGCTTGGTGCCGGCGAACGCCCGCGCCGCCGCGGAGGTCTGGATCCGGAACGCCGGCCGCTCGGCCGTCAGCGCCTCGACGAGGGGCACGGCGGCCTCCTCCGGCGTCTGCGCCTGCCCGAAGGCCTTGAGCGTGCGGTCGACGTACGCGCCGAGGGCCGGGGCGTACGGGCCGGCCGCGTCGAGCAGCGCGGGCACGTCGATCTCCTGGTTGCCGATGAACTCGCTGGCCACCGCGCCCGGTTCGACGACGCTGACGTGCACGCCGACGGACGCGGCGGCCGGGGCCAGCGACTCCATGAAGCCCTCGACGGCGAACTTCGAGGCGCAGTAGGCCTCGTTGAACGGCTGGCCGACGACACCGCCCACGCTGGTCACGGTGACGACCCGCCCGCCGCTGGCCCGCAGGTGCGGCATGGCGGCCCGGGTGACCTCGACGACGCCGAAGTAGTTCACCTCCATCGTGAACCGGACCGGCTCCATCCCGTCCTGCTCGATCGTGCCGACCCGCCCGGCGCCCGCGTTGTTGACGACGGCGTCGAGCCGGCCGTGGCGGGCGACGACGGCGTCCAGGCAGGCCGCGACGGACGCCGGGTCGGTGACGTCCAGCCGCTCGACCTCGACGCTCCCGGCGACGCCCGCCTCCTCCGCCGCGGCGCGCAGGGCCCCGGCGCGGCCGGTGTCGCGCATGGTGGCGACCACGTGGAACCCGGCCCGGGCGGCGGCCACGGCAGCGGCGAGACCGATGCCGGACGAGGTGCCGGTGATGAGGACGATCGGGGCGGTGACGGTGTTCATCGATACCTCTTGCATCTGCTGGTGCTCCGACGGGGACGGGCTCCACGACTGTGTGCGTGTGCACGCACCCTATCGTTGTGTGTGCGCACACGCAAATGCGGCCGGAATGCCACCGGGTCGGTCACAACCCCGCTTCCGCCCAGTCAAGGTTTCGCCCACGTCCGGGCGTGCCGCGCCGAAAGGCGTGATCATGGGCGTATGCAGTTCCGGCACGGCGACCGAACAGAGGACCCCGCCCCGAGCGGCCCCGGCTCCTCCGCCACGCCCGAGCGCCGCTCCGCCGCGGCAGCGTCGCCACCGACCTCGGGCCGCGCCACGCGCTCCGGCCCGGGAGCCGCAGGCGGCGGACCGGACCTCCACCGTGACGTCCTCGCCGCCGCCCCCGTCGCGGTCGCCCTCCTCGACGCCGACCTGCGCTGGGAGTACGCCAACCCGGCGTTCACCGCCGCCACCGGCCTGCACCCCGCCGACCTGCTCGGCCACCCCGCCCACGCCACCGCCTTCGCGGGCGCCACCGCCACGCTGCGCCGCGTGCTCACCGACGGCCGCGACCGCGAACAGGTCACCGGCGGCCCCGACGCCCCGGGCGCGCCCGTGCCACCCGGCCTGCGCGTGCGCTACCGGCCGCTGGAGCGCGCCGGACGGACCGCCGGGGTCGTCGTGGTCGTCCTCGACGATCCTGCTCCGGCCCGCGAGCAGCTGCACGAGCTCGAACGGGCCCGCGCCCGCCTCGCCCTCCTCGACGCCGCCGCCGAGCGCATCGGCACGACCCTCGACGTCGACACCACCTGCGCCGAGCTCGCCGCCTTCGCCGTCCCGCGCCTCGCCGAGTTCGTCACCGTCGACGTCCTGCCGCCCGAGGCGGCCGCCGACCGCGCCGGGCGCGGCGGATCCCCGCGCCTGCACCGCGCCGCCGCAGAGTCCGTGCTCCGGCTGCAGGACGCGCTCGACGACCTGCCCCGCCCGGGCGAGTCCGTCCGCCACCGCGAGGGCTCCCCCGGCGCGCGCAGCCTCGCGGGCGGCGTCGCGGTGCTCACCGACGGGACGGACGCCGCCGCAGGTCTCGCCTCACTGCTCGTGCTCCCCCTGACCGCCCGCGGCCACCTCGTCGGCCTGCTCACACTCGGCCGCACCGACGCCGTGCCCGCCTTCACCCCCGACGAGGCCGAGCTGCTCGGCGACCTGGCCGTCCGGGTCGCCACGAGCATCGACAACGCCCGCCGCTACACCCGCTCCCAGGGCATCGCGCTCGAACTCCAGCGCGCCCTGCTCAGCGAGCCCGGCAACCCGCACCAGAACCTCGACCTCGCCTCCCGCTACCTGCCCTCCGGCACCACGTCGGTGGTCGGCGGCGACTGGTACGAGAGCGTCCGGCTGCCCTTCGGGCGCACGCTGCTGGTGATGGGCGACGTCATGGGCCACGGCGTGGAGGCGGCGGTGGACATGAGCCACTACCGCTCCACCCTGCGCGACGCGGCCGGGATGGACCTGCCGCCGCACCGCATCCTGCGCCAGCTCGACACCGTCATCTCGGCCAACGACTCGGCCCGCCCCGCGACCTGCCTCCTGGTGCTCGCCGACCCCAGCCGCGGCCGCTGGACGCTCTCCAGCGCGGGCCACCTCCCGCCCGCCCTCATCGCACCGGGCCGCGCCACCGAACTCCTGCGGATCCCGACCGGCCCACCGCTCGGCACCGGACTCGGCGGCTACGAGCAGGCGACCCACCCGCTCAGTCCGGGCCAGACCCTCCTCCTCTACACGGACGGCCTGGTCGAGCGGCGCGGCGAGGACATCGACGTCTCGCTCGCGCGGCTCGCCGACCTCCGGCTGCCCGCCGCGGGCGAGCTGGACGACCTCCTCGACGCCCTCCTCCACTCGATCGCGCCGACGGCGGCCGAGGACGACATCGCCCTCCTGGCCGCCCGGCCCCGCCCGCGCTGAGCCGCCGGCCCGCCGCGTCCCACGCCTTGGCGCTACGCCTTCGCGAGCGCCTGCTCCAGGTCCGCCCACAGGTCCTCGGGGTGCTCGATGCCCACCGCGACCCGGACCGTCCCCGCGCCGATCCCGGCCGCCGCCAACTCGGCGTCCGACAGCTGCCGGTGGGACGTGCTGGCCGGGTGGAGCACCAGCGTGTGCACGCCGCCGAGCGACGGCGCCAGCGAGGCCAGCCGGACGGACTCCGTGAACGCGCGCGCCGCCTCCCGCCCGCCCGCGAGGTCGAACGCCAGCACGCCGCCGTTCCCCTCGGGCAGCAGGCGCAGCGCCAGTTCGTGGTCGGGGTGCGTCGCCAGCCCCGGGTAGTGGACGGCGGTCACCGCCGGGTGCGCGGCCAGGCGGCGGGCCAGGTCGAGGGCGGTGTCGCAGTGGCGGCGGATCCGCAGCGCGAGGGTCTGCAGGCCGCGCAGGGTGAGCCAGGCGGCGAACGGGTCGGCGGTGGCGCCGAGTTCGAGCGCGTGGCGCCAGACCTTCTCGTGCAGCTCCCGGCCGGCGAAGACGGCGAGCCCGGCCAGGACGTCCGAGTGGCCGCCGAGGTACTTGGTGGCGGAGTGGATCACGACGTCCGCGCCGTGCTCGATCGGCCGGCACAACAGCGGCGTCGCGAAGGTGTTGTCCACGACGGTGACGACCCCGGCCGCCGCCTTCGCCGCGGCGATCAGACCGGGCAGGTCGGTGACCCTCGTGGTCGGGTTGGAGACCGTCTCCAGGTGCAGCAGCCGCGTGTTGGGCCGCAGGGCCGCCGTCACCTCGGCCGGGTCGTCGCCCGCGACGTGGGTGACCTCGACGCCCCAGCGCTCGACGAGGTCGGCCAGCGTCGCGAACGTCCCGCCGTACAGGCTGCGCTGGGCGATCACGTGGTCCCCGGAGCGCAGCAGGGCCAGCAGGACGGTGTTGATGGCGCCCATGCCGGAAGAGGTGGCGAGCGCGCCGGTGCCGCCCTCCAGGCCGGCGACGGCCTCCTCCAGCGAACGGACCGTCGGATTGCCGTTGCGGTTGTAGACGAACCCGCCGTCGGGGCCGCTGAAGGCCGCCGCCAGGGCGTCGCTGGAGGCGAAGGCGAACACGTGGCCCTGGTGGAGCGGGACGCCCATCGGGCGGCTGCCGTTCACCTGCACGACGGGCGGGTGGACGATCCTGCTCTCGGGGCGCAGCGTGCGGTCGAAGTCGTTCATGCCCCCATCCTGGGGCCGGACGACGGCGCCGCCCAGGGCCAATCACGATCAATTGGCCCTGGGCGGCGGGGTGTCGGCGGGCGGAGCGCTCAGCGGCGGCGGCTGAAGATCCGCTTCGCGAAGTAGATGATGCCGATGATCAGCAGCACGAAGAGCAGGATGATCAGGATGATCACGACCAGCAGGAACTTGCCGAGCTTGGCGAAGAAGCCGGACTTCTTCTTCTGCTGGGGCTGGGGCGCCGCGAGCCGAGCCGCCGACTGCGAGCGGTCGTCGGCCGTCACGGTCGTCACGGGCGTCACGGCGTGCGCGTTCGCCGACGCTGCCGTGGACTGGCCGGCCGTGGACTGCCCGGCCACGGACTGGGCGATCGCCACCGCGCGCGGTGCGGCCGCCGCGGGCGCGCCCGACGCCACGGCACCGAGGCCGAGGGCGGCCAGCAGCGCCACCAGGGCGCCGGCCATCGAACGTGCGATCCGGTGAGTCATCGTGCTCCTCGTACTTCGGCGCCCGGGTCCTGCCCGGGCGTCAACCATGGGGAAGGACGACGCACCCCGGCCCCGGGGTTCCCGTCCGGCGGCCGGAAATCGCGGACGTGCGCCCCGGAACGGAATCCGGAGCGCACCTCTCCCCCGCCCTCTCCTCCCCCGCCTTCACCTGCCCCGCCGTCAGCGCCTGGTGCCGCAGGACGGGCAGAACGCCGCCCCGTCCGGCACCTCCTCGTGGCAGCCCGCGCACTGCGACGGCTGCGCCAGCCGGTGCCCGCAGCCCGGACAGAACGGCGTGCCGTGCGTCTCCGCCGAACACTGCGGGCACACCAGCTGTCGGCGGGCGTTCACGTCGAACTCCGCGCCGGACTGCCGGCCGACGCCGTAGGCCCGCTCGGACACCATGTCGTTGAGCCCGCGCCGCTGCGCCACCATGGCCTCGGCGGCGGTGTCCGGGGCGCAGGTGTGGCACAGGCCCTGGCCCGGGTCGAAGCAGCGGCCGCACACGTAGGTGGTGCAACGGGCGCAGCGGTTGAAGTGCGTCTGGGCGTTGGTGATGGCGCGCTGGAACGCGGCATCGCGCGCGCTGCCCCAGGTGTGCCCGGCCAGGCCGTCGGCGGCGTTGCTGATGGTGTTGGCGTTGCCGCCGATGAGGTTCCACGCGGCGCTGACGCCCTTGCCGATCCACCCGGCCACCTGGCCGGTGGTGAACGCCTCGAACGGCGAGCGCCAGGTGTCGGAGCAGCGGTAGCAGGAGAACTCGAACTGGAAGCCCGCGCCGGTGCCGTGCTGCTCGCACATGTCGCGGTAGTTGCTGCTGAAGTAGATCTCGGAACTCACGTCGTCCCCGGAAGGTGAAGAGGCGGGTGGCCGGTCCTCACGTCGACCGCACCGGAAGGGACGTTCGCACGGACCGGGCCGCTTCCGCCAGGTCCAGCGGGCCGGTTGAAACACGAACAGGCCCGAACCGTGACATTCGCGAGCCGCGGCGGGCCGGCGGTCACAGCCCCGCCGCCGGGAGCAGCACGACGCGCGACGGGTCGAAGCGCTCCCAGCCGGCCGGGCGGCCGCTGCGGGTGACCCGCAGCCGGCACCAGCGCTCGCCGCCCGCGTCCTGCCACCAGCCGCTGATCCGCCCGAGCCGCCAGGAGCCGTCCGGGAGGTGCACCTCGACCGGCTGGTACACCCACTGGACGTCCGGCCCGTCCGGCTCCCCGCCGTCCGCGGGACTGCGCCGACTCTCCACCACGGTTTCGCCTCCCGGCCCGGACGTGGCCGGCGGCCTCCCCGGGTCGGGCGGCCACGCGACCAGGCGTGCAGCTCACCCTTCGGACTCTACAGGCGTGTAGAGCAGCGCGGGCGGGGTTCCGCGGACCCGGTCACGGCCGGCTCAGCGGCGCGTCCGACGCCGGCGCCGCCACGCCGTCAGGGGCACGGCCGCGACCAGCGCCGCCGCGGCGGGGACGGACGGCGCCTCCAGCTGCGACGGCGGCGACGGCTGCGACCGCGGCCCGGCGGGCGCGGCCGGCGCGGCGAGGCCCTTCTGGTCGAAGGTGTCGGGCACCGGCAGGGTGCTCCAGTGCGAGAGCGGCCAGGCGACGACGAAGGCCCGGCCGACGACGTCGTCCACCGGCACGAAGCCGTCGCCGGTCTCGTTGTGGTGCGGCCGGGAGTCGCGCGAGTTGTTCCGGTGGTCGCCCATCACCCACAGGTGGTCCTTGGGCACGGTCACGGTGCCGACCGGGTCGTTGTCGCAGGGCGTGGAGCCGGGGAAGATGTACGGCTCGTCCAGGGCGACGCCGTTGACCTTGACCGGTCCGCCCTTCTTGCACTCGACGGTGTCCCCGCCGACCGCGATCACCCGCTTGATCAGGTCCTTCTCGTCCGCCGACGGCATCAGGCCGACGGTGCTCAGCACCTTCTGGACCGTGCCCGTCACGGAGTCGCCGGACTGCTTCGGCGGGCCCTCCAGCCAGCCGCCCGGATCGCGGAAGACGACGACCTCGCCGCGTTCGGGCTTCGCGCCGAACCAGGGGGTGAACTTGTCGACGAGCACGCGGTCGCCGATGCCGAGGGTCTGCTCCATCGAGCCGGACGGGATCGAGAAGGCCTGGACGAAGAAGGTCTTGATGCCGAGCGAGAGCAGCAGGGCGATCACCAGGAGGATCGGCAGCTCCTGCCAGAAGGGCCGCTTCTTGCGCTCCTTGCGCTCCCTGCCCTTCTTGCGTCGCCCCTTCTCCCCGCCCCCGACCCGCTCCCCTGCTCCGTCGCTGTCCCCGGTCTCCGTGCTCTGCTGGACACTCATCTCCTCGGCCCCTCCCGACGGCCTGCGGGAGTCCGGAACGGAAAGCCCCCGCTGTCAGGAAACGAACCTACCGAACAGAGGTTCCCGGGCGCGCCCTGACGTGGATGCGCTCGCCCTGCGGCCCGAACAGGCTGAGGAACTCCACGGGCTGCGGCCCGGCGTTGCCGAAGGCGTGCGGGGTGCGGGTGTCGAACTCCGCGGCCTCCCCGGCGCCGAGCTCGATGTCGTGCGGACCGAGCAGCAGCCGGAGCCGGCCGGAGAGCACGTACAGCCACTCGTAGCCCTCGTGCACCTTCAGCTCCAGACCGGGCCCGGTGCCGTGCCCCGGCGGCACGATGTGCTTGTAGGCGTGCAGCCCGCCCAGGTGGCGGGTGAGCGGCACGATGGTCTGCCCGTTCCTGGTCACCGGCCGCGGGTGGATGCGGGGATCGCCGGTGGCGGGCGCGCCGACCAGTTCGTCCAGCGGCACCCGGTACTCGCGCGCCAGCGGCAGCAGCAGTTCCAGCGTCGGCTTGCGCTGCCCGGACTCCAGCCGCGACAGCGTGCTGAGCGAGATCCCGGTGGCCGCCGAGAGCTTGGCCAGTGTCGTCCCCCGCTCCCGCCGCAGCGCCCGCAGCCGGGGGCCCACCGTGTTCAGGACGTTCTCGAAATCCGCGTCGTCGGCCATACCCGCCATTCGCCGCACGGCAAGCCCCTTTGTCAAACCGCCACGGCCTCAAACCGGCACAGCGTCAAACCGGCACGGCGGCGTGGCCGCCGAATCCTTTCGGCGTGCTCACGCCGCGGGGCCCGGTGACGGTCCTGCGCCGCCGGGCCCCACGGGAACCGCTAGCGGTACTCGCGCAGGCGGGGGCGGACGCCGACGGCGACCAGGGCGAGGGCCGCCGCCAGGACGGCCGCGGCCAGGGTCGCGGTGGTGCCGTCGAGGGCGTCGTCGGTGTCGGCGACGGCCGCGTCCATGGCGTGGGCGTTGACGTCGATGGTGTCGCCCATCGCCTTGCTCAGCTGGTCGAACTCGTAGTTGGACTGCCCCTTCGAGAGGCCGGTGTTGAGCGTCACCGCGTCCTTCAGCCGGCCCGCGTCGTGCAGGACGCGGATCTTGTGGTCCACCTGCTGGTAGGACCGGAAGGCCGTCAGCACGCGCTCGGCGGCGTCCCGCTCTCCCGCGAACGTGATGTTGTTCAGCTCCGTCCCGAGGTACCCCCCGAACGGCACCGTGTGGTTCGCCCCGTACTCGGTGACGGCGCCCTCCAGCCGGCCGCCGTAGTCGGTGATCGTCGCGCCGCCGAGGTGGACGATCGCCTGGCTCTTCTCCAGGAAGGTCCGCTCGTACGTGACCGCGAGCACCGGGTCGGTGAGGTAGCGGCTCTCGTCGGCGTTCATGTCGAACGCGACGGCGCGGGCCCGGCTGAGCGCGATCACCGAGTCGTAGGCGTTGCTCTTCGCCGTGACCAGGTTGTCGTCCGCCGTGCTGACGAGGTGCAGCCCGACCGCGAGCACGATGCCGGTGAGCAGGGTGACGGCCGCCAGCGCCGGGTTGACGACGCGGTGGTAGCGCACCGTCAGCGTCCGCTGGAGCACCAGCAGCACGGCGAGGGCGAACAGACCGACGACCGCGAGCTCCCACCAGCCGCCGCTCAGGTCGGAGCGCTGCTGCCGGTAGACCCGGTCGACCACCGCCTCGTTGGCGGCGGTGACCTGGTCCGCGGCCGGGAGCAGCTGCTGGCGCAGCAGGTCGGTGGCCTGCCGGTAGGCCGCGAGCGCCTCCTCGGATGGCCTGCCGGCCGGGGCCCTGGCCTGGTCCTCCAGCAGCTGGGCGCGGGCCACCAGGGCCTCGTAGCTGCCGAGTTCGCCGAGCACCCGCTGGACGGCGCGTTGCGAGCCCGGGTCGTCGCCGGCGGCCTGGGCGGCCCGCTGGAGGTCGTCGTCGGCCTGGGCGCGGCGCTGCTCGTAGGTGTCCAGGGTGGTCTTGTGCAGCGCCGTGTAGTCGGGGTCGGCGCCGATCAGCAGCAGGTTGGCGGCCTGCGCGTCCATGTCGCTGAGCGCGAAGTAGAGGTCGGCGGCGCGGGTCGCCTGGGGGGCGGCACCGTGGCCGATGGTGTCGGTGCCGTCGCGGGCACCGGCGAGGACGCCCGCGGCGGTGGCGCCGAGGCCGACCAGTGCGGCGAGGCTCAGCGCGGTGAGGCCGCGGACGAGGCGCGGGGTGGTCCAGTGGGCCCGGCCGCTCATCCGGCGGGCGCCCTGCCGCAGACGGTGGCCGAGGCCGGCCGGGAGGGGGTGCGGGACGCGGGGGCCGGCGTGCTTCGGCGCTGCGGCCGCTGGGCTCCCCTCCCCGAGGTCGGAGCCCGCCGCGGCACCTGACGAGACGCCCGCTGAGGCGGCCTCCTTGGATGTGGCCGTACCACTGTTAGCCGCCGTCGTCATGACCGCACGTCCTCTTCCCCGTTGTACGGTCCGCGGCGCCTGCCCGTGGGGGCCTGCGCGGAACCGTTTCCTCTCCGCCGAGCGACGCTGTTTCCGCGCCGTCGACGATGAGACTCCTCCCCGCGCCTCCTGGACACCGCCGGACGCCGATCTTGACGACTTCTTAGCACCGCCGTCCCTTGGGCGCAGGGAACGTCGCGGTCGGAGCCGGCCGCGCCGCTCGAAGACCAGGAGGAACCCGGGTGCGGACGAGCACCACCGGTCCGATCGAGAACGGTAGCCGCAGGCGTTCGGCGGCCGGTCCGGCGCACGCGTCAACGGGCGCCCCGGCAGCGCCCGTTCACACCACCGACCCGTTACGCGCGCACCACCGCCCAACTACGCTACGTCGCATGACTTCTTCGGAGAAGGCCCCCGGGCGGGGCACGGCGGTGGTGATCGGCGGCGGACTCGCCGGAACGGTGGCGGCCTGGGCGCTGCGCGGCTACGCCGACCGGATCGTGGTGGTGGAACGGGACCGCTACCCGGCGCAGCCGCAGTTCCGCGCCGGCGTCCCGCAGGGCCGGCACGCGCACCTCGTGCTGGAGGCCGGGCACCGGGCACTGGAGGAGATGATGCCCGGCATCAAACAGGAGTTGAAGGACGCGGGCGCCGCGCAGGTCGCCGCTTCGGGTGATCTGCGCTGGCTCAGCTCGGCCGGCTGGATGGCCGACTACCCGGCGCGGACGTCCTTCCTCTCGTGCACCCGGCCGGTGCTGGACAAGGCCGTGCTGGACCGCGTCCGCGCCGACGCGTCGGTCGAGTTCCTGGAGGGCACCGAGGTCGTCGGCCTGCTCGGCTCGGCGCACGCGGTGACCGGCGTCAAGGTCCGCGAGCGCGGCCCGCAGCGCGGCGAGGCCGAGGAGATCCCGGCCGAGCTGGTCGTGGACGCCTCGGGCCGCTCGACCTCGATGTCGGCCTGGCTGGCGGAACTCGGCTGCGCTCCGGTGCCCGAGGAGCGGGTCGACGCGGGCGTCACCTACGCCTCCCGGCTCTACCACCGCCCGAAGGACGCCGGCTCCGTGCTCGGCTGCCAGGCCCTCTACCTGCAGACCAAGGCCCCCGACGCCCCCCGGATGGGCGTGCTGCTCCCCGTCGAGGGCGACCGCTGGATCGTCAGCCTGGCCGGCATGCGCGGTGCCGAACCCGAGCCGGGCGAGGCCGGGTTCGAACGGCACCTGGGCCTCCTGCGCGACCCGAGCATGCGCGAGGCGCTGCGCGACGCCGAACCGGCGGGCGAGGTGCGCGGCTTCGTCCCCGGCCCCGGCGTGCGGCGCCACTACGAGCGCCGCTCACCGCAGGGCCTGGTCGTCGTCGGAGACGCCGCCAGCACCTTCAACCCCGTGTACGGGCAGGGGATCACGGTCTCGCTCCTCAACGCCGAGGCACTGCGCCGGGCGGCCCTGCGGCACGGCGGCATCGGCCACGCCACGGCGCGCGACGCACGGCGCGAGGTGGCGGCGGTGTCCAAGAACCCGTGGGTCATGTCCGGCACCGAGGACGTCCGCTTCGCCGCGACCACCGGCGGGCCGTCCGGCGCGATGCTCAAGGTGCAGCACGCCTTCCTGGACAAGGTCCTCGCCGCCGCGACCCGCAACCCGGCGGTGACGGCGGCCTTCCACGAGGTGATGTCCCTCGTCGCGCCGCCGACCCTGCTGTTCCGCCCGGCGCTCCTCGGCGCGATCCTGCGGAGCTGACGGCTACCGTTCGAGGTGCGCGGCCACGTACGGGACGGCGACCTGGTCCACCCCGCTCGTCGAACCGAAGGCCGGGTGGACGTTGACCTCGAAGACCACGCCGCCGCTCTCGGCGGCGAGGTCGACGCCCGCGAACGGGAGGCCGAGGGACTTCGCCGCCGAGACCGCCAACTCGGCGACGCCCGGCGGCAGTCCGTCGACGTCCAGCACCGTGGCGACGGCGCCCTGGATCTCGTTGCACGGCGCGTCCGGGTCGCCCTGGACGTGCTCCGCCGCGCGCAGGACCCGGCCGCCGAGGACGACCACCCGGTACTGGTGGCGCTGCCCGTCGACGGTGAAGTTCCGGGCGTCCGCGGCGATCAGCCAGTCCGTGCCGAGGTCCGCGTAGTGCCGTGCCACGGCGTCGAGTCGGCTGAGCGTCGTGACGTGGAAGACGTCGTCGCCGCCCATGCCCACGCACGGCCGGGCCCACACGTCGCCGCCGAGCCGCCCGAACGCCTCGGCGGCGGCCTCCGGGCTCGGGCGGGACAGCGCGATCGTCGGCATGTGCGGCACACCGTCCCGGGCGAAGCGGGCCACCGTGACGTCCTTCTCGGTGGCCGCGCGCCAGGCCTCCGCGTCGGTGCCGAGCGAACGGACGCCGTACGCGCGCAGCAGTCGCTGGCAGTGCGCGAACGCGGGGCGCCGGTGCGGCGGGATCTCGTAGACGACCACCGTGTCCGTGGTCACCGTCCGCCCCGGCACCTCCAGCCGGACGACGCCGCTGCCGCCCGCGGCCTCGATCCGGCCGGTGCCGCCGAGCCCGTCGGCGTCGTCCGTCATGAAGTGCCGCGCGTCCAGCGGGACGGCGTCCCGGCCGGTCAGCCTCCGGACGGCGGTCGCCATCGCGTCCCGGGTGCCCTCGGTCGAGCCGTGGTCGGTCAGAAGAACGAGGTCTCGTCGGCTCATGCCGCCATGGAAGCGGTGCGGCGCGTCCACGACAAGGAGGCCCCGTGCGCCATATGCGGGTCTCCGTGGCCGAAATCGCTCCTGTCGCCGAGCCCGCTCCGGGCCCCTCGCCGTTAATTCGGATGCGGGCCCCCGCCCGTCCGGGTACCCTCGGCCCCATGTCCACGCCCCGAATTTCCTAGCTGACGGACCCACCTCCACGCCACCCGTGTGTCCGTTCGCCGTTTCGGAGCGTTATCCCATGATCACCACCCGTGGTGTCGACGTGCGCGTCGGCGCCCGTCTCCTCCTGTCCGACGTCAGCCTGCACATCGCCCCCGGCGACCGGATCGGCCTGGTCGGCCGCAACGGCGCCGGCAAGACGACGCTGCTCGCCACCCTCGCCGGCGAGCTGGCGCCCGCCGCCGGCACCGTCACCCGCACCGGCGCGGTCGGCTACCTCCCGCAGGACTCCCGCGCCGCCGACCCCGCCGTCACCGTCACCGACCGCATCCTGTCCGCCCGCGGCCTCGACGCCGCCGTCCGCGCCCTGCGCACCGCCGAGGAGGCGATGACGCTGGCCGACGGCCCGGCCGCCGAACGACGGGCGATGGACGCCTACGTGCGGGCCGAGGCCGCGTTCCAGTCGCGCGGCGGCTACGCGGCCGAGGCCGAGGCCGCCCGGGTCGCGGCCGGGCTCGGGCTGCCCACCCGCGTCATGTCCGGTCCGGTCGGCGCGCTGTCCGGCGGCCAGCGGCGCCGGGTCGAGCTGGCCCGCATCCTGTTCGCCGACCACGGCACCCTGCTGCTCGACGAGCCCACCAACCACCTGGACGCCGACGCCGTCGCCTGGCTGCGCGGCTTCCTGGCCGGCCACCCCGGCGGTCTCGTGCTGATCAGCCACGACACCGGGCTGGTCGCCGAGACCGTCAACCGGGTCTTCCACCTCGACCCGCAGCGCGCCACGATCGACGTCCACAACACCGGCTGGCGGGCCTACCTCACCCAGCGCGAGGCCGACGAGCGCCGGCGCGCCCGCGAGCGGGCCAACGCCGAGCGCAAGGCCGCCTCGCTCAACGCCCAGGCCGACAAGATGCGGGCCAACGTCGCCACCGCGACCGCCGCCCGCACCATGGCCCGCCGCGCCGACCGGATGCTCGCCGACCTGGAGCCGGTCCGCCAGGCCGAGCGCGTGGCCCGGATCCGGCTGCCCGAACCCGAACCGTGCGGCCGCATGCCGCTCGGCGCGGTCAGCCTCGCCAAGGCCTACGGCGGCCGGCCCGTCCTGAGCGGCCTGGACCTCGCCGTCGACCGCGGCTCCCGGCTGGTCATCCTCGGCCTCAACGGCGCGGGCAAGACCACCCTGCTGCGGATGCTGGCCGGCCACGTGAGCCCGGACTCGGGCCGCGTGGTGCCCGGCCCCGGACTGCGGCTCGGCTACTTCGCCCAGGAGCACGACACCCTCGACCCGGCCCTCACCGTCCGGGACAACCTCGCCCTCGCCGCCCCCGCCCTCACCGACGGCGAACTGCGGCGCGTGCTCGGCGCGTTCCTGTTCAGCGGCGACGACGCCGACAAGCCGGCCGGCGTCCTGTCCGGCGGCGAGAAGACCCGGCTGGCGTTGGCCGGACTCGTCCACTCCGGCGCCAACGTGCTGCTCCTCGACGAGCCCACCAACAACCTCGACCCGGCCTCCCGGGCCGAGGTCCTCGGCGCCGTCGGCACGTACCCGGGCGCGATCGTGATGGTCACCCACGACCCGGGCGCGATCGAGGCCCTCCGCCCGGACCGCGTCCTCCTCCTCCCGGACGGCGACGAGGACCTGTGGAGCGACTCGTACCTGGACCTCGTCGGCCTCTCCTGACGCCGGTGCCCGCTTCCTGGTCAGGCCTTCCGGGCCTCGATCAGGAAGCGGGCCGAGTGCGCGACGAACGGTCCGTCCCTGCGGATCAGCGCGTCCAGTTCGCGCAGGCGGTCGAGGTACGCCTCGACGGTGAAGCCCGGGACCATCCAGATCACCTTGCGCAGGAAGTACACCACCGCGCCGACGTCGAAGAACTCCATCCGCAGCCGCTCCGAGCGCAGGTCCACGACCTCCAGCCCGGCGGCCCGCGCGGCGGCGCTCTCGTCCTCGGGGCGGCGGCTGCGGCGCGCCTCGGGCTGCGGGCCGATGAAGTACTCGACCAGCTCGAAGCCGGAGGCCGGCCCGACGTGCTGCGCGAGGTAGGTGCCGCCGGGCCGCAGCACCCGGGCGATCTCCGTCCAGTACGCCTTCACCGGGTGCCGGCTGCTGACCAGGTCGAACGCCCCGTCGGCGAACGGCAGCGGCGGCTCGTCCGGGTCGGCCACGACGACGGCGCCGAGCGGGTGCAGCAGCCTCGTCGCCCGCGCCACGTTCGGCGGCCACGACTCGGTGGCCACCATCACCGCCGGGAAGTTGCCCGCCCCGGCCAGCACCTCGCCACCGCCCGTCTGGACGTCGAGCGCCGCGTCGACCCCCGCCAGCCGCTCGCCCAGCAACCGCTGGTAACCCCAGGACGGCCGCTCCTCGGTGGCCCGCCCGTCGAGCCAGGAGAAGTCCCAGCCGTCGACGGACACCGCTCCGGCCTCG
This sequence comes from Streptomyces sp. SP17BM10, assembly GCF_036322405.1. Classification (NCBI taxonomy): domain Bacteria; kingdom Bacillati; phylum Actinomycetota; class Actinomycetes; order Kitasatosporales; family Streptomycetaceae; genus Streptomyces; species Streptomyces sp. SP17BM10. The sequence continues at coordinate 92,860 of NZ_JAQYXB010000675.1, forward strand.
GCGATCAGATCCTCGAAGGTGCGCATGCCCGTATCCTCGCCCGCACACCGGCGGTCGGCCAGCCGGTCGTGGCGTCAGACCGCTCTCGCGGCGCCGATCCTGCTCACCGACCCCGGGACGATCCGCAGCCCGCCCGCCGCGATCAGCCCGGACACGTCCTGCGCCCCGCCGGCGTCCGCCTCGAACGCGACCACGACGGCCGGTACCTCACCGCAGGACCGCTGCACCAGTCGCAGTTCCTCCGGCGTCGGCGCACGAAACACCGGATCGTGGAAGGCCGCCGGGCAGACGACGTAGAGGGGATCGTCGAACACGAGCTCCAGCCCGTGGTGGTAACACAGGTCGTACCCGGCCGCCAGCCGCAACCGCCCGGGCCGCCAGGAGAACACGTCCCAGTCCCACCAGGACCCCTCCGGCAACTCGATCGCGTCCAAAACCGCTGTCCTCCGCCCCCTCGCCCGGGAGAGGATGGTCCCACGACGGACGAGCAGCCCGCGGAGCCGCCCCCGATGGAGCTGGAGCACCACGGCAGGACGTACCGCCTCGCCCACTTCAACGCCGGCCGCGCCCGGTGTTCGAGCCCCCTCCGACCGAGGAGCCCGCGTGTCCATGAGCCACTCCCCCACCGGCCGGTTCTACGACGAGTTCGCGGCGGGCTACCACCTCGTCTACCCGGACTGGGAGGCCTCCGTCGCCCGCCAGGGCGCGGCGCTGGACACCCTCGTCCGCGACCGGCTCGGGGACCGGCCGGCCGACGTGCTCGACTGCGCCTGCGGCATCGGCACCCAGGCGATCGGGCTCGCCGCCCTCGGCCACCGCGTCACCGGGACCGACCTCAGCCCCGTCGCCGCCGCACGCGCCACCCGCGAGGCCGCCGACCGCGGGCTCCGGCTGCCCACCGCCGCCGCCGACATGCGCCGACTCCCCTTCCCCGACGCCACGTTCGACGTCGTCGTGTGCGCCGACAACGCGCTCCCGCACCTCCTCACCGCCGACGACGTCCGCGCCGCCCTCACCGACATGCGCCGCACCCTCCGCAACGGCGGCCTGCTCCTCCTCACCACCCGGCCCTACGACGAACTGCGCCGCCTGCGCCCGGCCTCCACGCCGCCCCAGACCACCGGGCGCGACGGCCACCGGTCCGTCGTCTTCCAGCTCTGGCACTGGCACGAGGACGGCGAGCGCTACGACCTCGAACTCTTCCGCATGGCCCCGGACGCCACCGGCGAGTGGCGCACCGTGGTGCACCGCTCCACCTACTGGGCCCTCACCCAGGCGCGGTTGAGCGCCTTCGCCACCGAGGCGGGCTTCACCGACCCGGCCTGGACCGGGCCGGATGAGACCGGCTTCTTTCAGCCCATGCTCATCGCCCGCGTGCCCTGACGTCGCCGGCCCTCGCCGCCCGCCCCTCACCGCCCGCCCGGCAGCGCCGCCACCGCCTCCGCGACCCTGGCCGCACCGCACTCCCGCGCCATCAGCCCGGCCGCCGCCCCGGCGCGGGCGCGGTGCCCCCGGTCGTCGACGGCCCGACGGATGGCTCCCGCCAGACGCTCCGCCGTGAGGTCCGCGTACGGGATCGGCGAGGGCGCGGCGCCGATGGCGGCCAAGCGGGCGGCCCAGAAGGGCTGGTCGGCCATCACCGGCACCGGCACGCTCGGGACGCCCGCGCGCAGGGTGGCCGCCGAGGTGCCGGCGCCCGCGTGATGGACGACGGCGGCCGTGCGAGGGAAGAGCAGGGCGTGCGGGAGCTCCCCGATCGTCAGCACGTCATCTGCCGAACCCCCGTCGAGCCCGGCCCAGCCGGACTGCAGGACGCCCCGCACGCCCGCGCGCCGCAGCGCGTCCACCGCGATGCCACTCAATCGTTCGCCGTCGCCGGCCGCCATGCTGCCGAGGCCGACGAACACCGGTGGCGGGCCGGCCCGCAGGAAGTCCTCCACCTCGTCGGGCAGGCGGCGGGCCGGGGTCACGTACGGCCACCAGTTCCCGACCACGTGCAGGCCGCTGCGCCAGTCCGCGGGACGCGGGACGAGCGTGGGGCTGAAGCCGTGCAGGACGGGCCAGTTCTCGCGTTCGCGGGCGCGCCGCTGGGTGCCCTGGGCGAGCGGGGGTAGGCCGAGCCGGGTGCGCAGACGCCGGGCGGCGTCGGCGTGGAGACGGTCGACGACGCGCTGACCGACCCGGCCGGCGGCCCGGTTGCCCCAGCGGCCGAGCGGGCGGGCACCGCCGACGATCGGCGGGAACTCGCCGGTGGGCAGGGTGGGTTGCAGGTAGACGCCGATGCTCGGCACGTCCATCGCCTCGGCCAGGTGCCAGCCGAGCGGGGCCGTGGTGGTGGCGAGGAGGAGCAGGTCGGCGCCGGGCCCGGCGGCGTCGGCCAGCCCGTCGCCGAGGCGGCCAATGAAGGCAGCCGCCTTCGCGAGCAGCGTCGAGCCGCCTGCCCTGCCGTCGGCGCAGGCGCGCGGGTCGGCGGGGAGGGGCCGGAATTCGAGGCCGCTCTCGGCGGCCATCCCGCCGAAGGCCTCGGGGGCGGCGAGCGCGACGTCGTGGCCCTCGGCGCGCAGGTGGGCGCCGAGCCCCGTGTAGGGGGCGACGTCGCCGTGCGAACCGGCGGCCATGATGAGGATCTTCACCCGGCCGCCCCCGCGGCTCCGACGTCGGTGGACGCCGCGTTGGCGCGGATGGCCGCGCGGAGATAGGCGGCCAAGCCGGGACGCTGCTCGCCCGGCGGGACGACGAGGGCGAACGCACGGGCGTCCGTCTCGTAGTCGTCCGCGATCCGGGCGTGCATCTCCGGCGGACACGGCGTGAACCAGCGGGCGATGTGCTGCCGGTGCTCCTCGGCGAGGCGCAGCACCTGCTCGCCGTCCGGCGCCAGTCCCGCGTCGAACGCGGCGAGCAGCTTGGCCCGCCACACCGCCGCCTCGGCCATCAACTGCCGCCAGTCCTCCTTGGAGTGGGTGGCGGCGCGGGCCAGGGCCTCCTGGTGGCCGTCGCCGTCGCCCCATTTGAGGTGGGCTTCGGTGGCGTAGCTGAGGTCGAAGACGACGTCGCCGAACACCTCGAAGCGCTCCTCGGGCGTCAGGTCGATCCCGAGCCCGCGGACCTCGATCGCCCGCTCGGCGACCTCGACGAGCCTCTGCAGCCGGGCGATCTGCCCGGTCAGCGCGTCCCGGCGGGCCAGCAGGTGGTCCAGCGCGTTGGACTGCGGGTCGGCCAGGATGGTGGCGATCTCGTCGAGCGGGAAGCCGAGTTCCCGGTAGAACAGGATCTGCTGGAGCCGGGCGAGGTCGGCGGGGGTGTAGAGGCGGTACCCGGCCGGGCTGCGTTCGCTGGGCGACAGCAGCCCGGACCGGTCGTAGTGGTGCAGGGTCCGGATCGTGACCCCGGCGAAGCCGGAGACCTGTCCTACCGACCAGCTCATGGTGCCCCCAGTGCGTTCGTGCAGTGCGTTCGTGTGCCGTGGTGCCGTTGTGCCGTGCTGCGTTGCTGCGTTGCTGCGTTGCTGCGCCCCACCGTGGGGCCTGACGCGGGGTCAGGGTCAACACTCGCAGCCCGACGGCCTGCACCGGGTACCGCACCGAGTGAGCGGCGGCGGGGCGGCTCAGGTCTCGCGCTGCGGGTGGTACTCGGACTCGGGTATGCCGAACGTCCAGGCGACCCCGGCCCGCGCCGTACGGGTGCTGGGCGGCACCCGCAGCCAGTACGTGCGGAAGGTGCCGTCCGGCTCGGCCGTGGAGTTGACGACCTCGACCATGACGACGGGCTCGTCCCCGGGCATGACGATCCGCCACAGGATGCCCGTCTCGTCGCGGTGGAGCGGCTCGGCGCCGGCGTCGGCGAGGTAGCGGTCGTAGCCGTAGTGCTCGAGCAGGACGCGGCGCAGCTCGGCGTTCTCCTCGGTGCGGATCCGCTCGACGGTGATGTCGGCGAGGCCGGCCAGGAACTCGGCGGGCACGGGCATGCCGCGCCAGGCGTGCAGGGCGAAGCCGTCGGGGTAGGCGAGGGCCGGGCCGTCGGCGCGGTCGAGGCGGCCGGCTTCGTCGCGGTGGAGCTCGACGGGCCGCTCGCTGATCAGCACGACGTCCTCGTAGGGCCACCACCAACCGGCCGTGCGGGCGGCCTCGGCCAGCGGGGCGGCGGCGTCGAGCGCGCCGGCGGCCTCGAAAGCGGCGAACCAGGGCGCGTCGTGCGGCCCGCGGACGGCGTCGAGCAGGGCGAGGCGGACGGTGGTGCGCCGGGAGCGGGCGCTCTGTTCGCCCTCGGACCGCGCTTCGGGACCGGCCTCGGGGGCGAGCCGGTCGAGGACGGCGTTGCGCACGCGGTCGGCGAGCGGGGTGGTGACCGGGCCGAGTTCGCCGCCGGTGAGCGCCCATCGCGCCGCCCAGCCGACCGCGCCGACCCGCTCGACGGCGCGCCGCCGGGCCTCCTCCCAGGCCCGGGTGCGGACGGCCTCGCGGACGCTCACCGCGCCGGCCTCCCGCAGCTCCAGCGCCGCCTCGGCGGCGGCGAGCGGCGAGCCGTACCAGCGGACGCCGGCGGGCTCGGGCAGCCCGGCCGCCCGGTAGGCGGCACGGACGGCTCGCTCGGCCGCCGCGCGGTCGTCCGGGCCGGTGGCGGCCGCCGCCGCGCGCCAGCGGGCCGTCGCTTCGGCGGGTCCGACCACCCGGTGGGTCGCGCCGTTCTCCATCACGTGCTCCGTTCCCGGCCGGGCTCCCCGCCTGGCCGACCGCTCCGTACCGTCGTTCCGTCCACCGTCCAACCGCCGGGCCGGCGTGTCAGTCGGCGACCACCCGCACCGCGCCCGGCGCGTACTCGCGCTGGCGCACCACCCGGTACCGGCCCTTGGGCAGCGGTATCGCCGCGTGCTCCTCGTGCACGACCCGCCCGCCCTCGGGCAGGTGCAGCCAGCCGGCCCCGAACGGCCCGGCCTCCCGCCGCAGCTCCCCCGGCCCGACGACGGCGTGCGCGTGCCCGGTGACCTCACCGAGCGCGAGCACCATCCGCCCCCGCGCATCCCGCGGCTGCACGGCCAACCCACCCACACGCCCCGGCACGTCCGCCTCCCGGACCGGCACGATCAGCACATCACCCTGGCGGTACATCAGCTCTCCTCCCCTGCACGACAGCCCCCGACGAACGCCGGAACAACGACTCCGCCGTCACTCTCCGGAGCCACAACCGGAACATAGGGCAAGGGTGTGACAACGACGCCGTCACGCAGGACTCGGTGGGCCGGGAGGTGTTCGGCCGGAGCGTCATGACGCCTGCCGAGACCGACCCCCGCGCCTGACATGCGCGGCCGGCACAGCGGGCCGACCTGACGTACGAAGGCCCGTCCACCCCAGGAGACGACGGGGGCGGACGGGCCTTCACTTCTCAGCGGCCCTGCGCGCCCTTGCGACGGCGAGCCACGACCAGGGTGCCCAGCCCGAGCGCGATCGCCGTGGCTCCGGTGATCGCCATCGGCGCGGCGCTCGAACCGCCGCCGGTGGACGCGAGCCGCCCGCCGCCGGTGGAGGCGAACCGCGTGTCCGTCGCGGCGGGCGGGGCCGCGACGGCCTGCGGACCCATCGCCTGGCTCTGCGTCGGCGCGGTGGGCTGTGCGATCGGCAGGACCGGAACGACCGGCGCGACGGAGGGCGTGCCCGCGGGCACACCCGGCGCCGCGGCGGTGGCGGTCGGCGTGGGCGTCCGCGTCGGGTCCGGGGTGCCGGCCGCGGCCGACACCGTGAAGTCGACCTTCGGGCCGTAGCCGGTGTCCGGGCTCTCGCCCGGCCCCGGCTCGCTGCTCTCCACGGGCACCAACGCCCCCGCCATGGCGGGCGAGTTCTCGGTGAACGACAACCGCACGTCGACCGTACGGGTCTCCCCCTGGGGCAGGTCGAGGACGTCGGCGTTCTTGTCACCCGTCGACCGCGACGTGTAGAGCCACCCCGGGTGACCCGAGTCGAAACCGGGCCTGCCCTCCAGCCACCGTCCGCCCGGTGCCTCGTACTCGAACCTGAGCACGTCGGCGGGGAGTTCGGCCTGCCCCCGGAACAGGACGGTGGGCAGGACGCGGAGGTCCTTGCCGGTCCGGTTGGTGTAGACCAGCTTGAACTGCCGGGCCTCGCCCCCCGCCGTGAAGGAGGCGGGCACGCCCTCGAGCCTGGCCTCCGGCTTCGCGGCGGGCGTGGGCGCCGGGGTGCTCGGCGTCACTGGCGGGGCGATCGTCAGGCTCAGGGAGGAGCCGTTCGCCTGCGTGATCCGCTGCTCCGGCGGCAGCGCCGGATCCGACACGACGGCCCCGAGACGCGCCGTGAACCGGACGAGGGGGGCGTCCGCCGCCACGGTGAGGCGCAGCCTGTAGGGGGCCTCCGTACCGCTCGCCAGCTGGAGCCGGGTGGCGAGCTGGTCCAGTTCCCAGAACCCGCCCCCGCCCGCGTCGGTGTTGTTCACCCTGGCTTCCTGCCACTGGGTGCCGCCGGGTCGCTGGTACTCCAGCTTGAGCTGGCTCTGCTTGAGGCCGTCGCCGAGCACGCCCGCGACGACGAAGTCGGTCATGGCGTCGACCTGGTGGTCGGCGGTGTTCTTCAGGACCGCGGTGAGCTCCACGGGGCCGCCCCCGGCCTTGACGGTGGTGGGGCCGTTCATGGTGATGGTGACCGGGGAGGCGGGCGCCTGCGGGGCCTGGGCCGTCGCGGTGCCGCCCGCGGCGGCCGACGCGGTCGGGGCCGTGGCGAGGGCCAGGCCGGACGCGAGCGTGGCGGCGGCCGTCACGGCCATGAATCTGCGGTGCTGGATGCGCAACGGAACCTCACGGGAGAATTCGGACGGAATGCGTCGAAACGTGAAATCGCCTGCGCGCGAGGCCATTTCTGGCATGGCGGAACCGGTGCTTCGCCCCCCGACGAACAGCGATCGCGGCATCCTAACCGGCCGGATCGGGCCCCCCTGCGGCCGGGGCCCGCGCGTTCTCGAGTGCCCCGCTGCGACGGATTGTCGGACCCGACTGATAGACACGTGTTCGACCCGACGTCCGAGGAGAAGCGCCATGACCGTCAACGAGCACGTCGACACGTTCCACGGTCTCCCCGTCCTCGACTTCGTCGAGGCGGTCGAGCAGGAGGAGGCGACCGCCGAAAGCCTGCCCGCGGCCGCCTCGGTGGCCTGGAAGGTCGGGCTTGACTTCGAGTCCGAGGGGGCCTTCGCCGAGCGCTGGGAGCGGTTCCTCGACACCGTGGACACCGAGCACGTCACCGCCGTGGTGCTCGGTCAGTGGTTCTCGGAGGCGCCCGAGGGGCTGGAGGAGGCGCTGACCGCGATCGTCGCCTCGGCCCACCGGCTGCCCGCCCTGCGGGCGCTGTTCGTCGGGGACATCACCTACGAGGAGAGCGAGATCTCCTGGCTGGAGATGTGCGACGTCACCCCACTGCTGACGGCCTTCCCCGGGCTCACCGAGCTGGTGGTGCGCGGCGGCACCGACCTCGAGCTGAAGCCGGTCCGCCACGAGGCGCTCACCGCGCTGCGGTTCGAGGCCGGCGGCCTGCCCGTCGGGGTCGTCCGCGCCGTGGCCGGCTGCGAACTGCCCGCGCTGGAGCGGCTGGAGCTGTGGCTCGGCGTCGACGCCTACGGCGGCGACGCCTCGCTCGACGACCTCGCGCCGTTCCTCGACGGCTCGCGCTTCCCCGTGCTGCGCCACCTCGGCCTGCAGAACAGCGAGTTCCAGGACGACATCGCCGCCGCCGTCGCGCACGCGCCGGTCGTGGCCCGGCTCGCATCGCTCGACCTGTCGATGGGCGTCCTCACCGACCAGGGCGCGGGCGCGCTGCTGGAGGGCCAGCCGCTCACCCACCTCCGCGCCCTCGACCTGCACCACCACTTCCTCACCGACGAGATGCAGGAGCGCCTGCGCAAGGCCCTGCCCGACGTCGAGGTCGACCTCTCCGGGTCCCACGACCCGGGCGCCCGCCGGCGCTACGTCGCCGTCGCCGAGTAGGCACCACCACGCAGCCCTGACCGCACAGCCGTCACCCACCACCCACCACCTCCACCCACCCGACCCCGCCAGGAGCGGCCATGACCGTCGACCACCACCTCGGGCGCTTCCACGAACTGCCGATCCACGAGTTCGAACCCGGCGCAGCGACGCAGCCCGCCGCCGGCACCGTCTCGTGGCGGCTCTCCCTGGAGTACGACGCCCCGCACGACTTCGCCGCCCTCTGGGAGACGTTCCTCGACACCGTCGACCCGGCGGCCGTCCGGGCCCTGGTGATCGGCCCGTGGTGGCAGAGCGGCTACGAGCCGGTGAAGGCCGTCGTCGCCACCATCGCCGACGACGCCGAGCGCCTGCCCGCCCTGGAGGCGCTCTTCGTCGGCGACGTCACGTTCGACGAGTGCGAGATCTCCTGGCTGGAGATGAGCGACGTCACGCTGCTCCTGACGACGTTCCCGGACCTCACCGAGTTCGCCGTGCGCGGCGGTATGGACCTCAAGCTCTCCCCGGTGCGCCACGACCGGCTGCGATCCCTGCGCTTCGAGGCTGGCGGCCTGCCCGCCGGGGTCGTCCGCGCCGTGGCCGCCTCCGAACTGCCCGCGCTGGAACGCCTGGTGCTGTGGCTCGGCGTGGACGAGTACGGCGGCGACGCGACCCTCGACGACCTCGCGCCCTTCCTCGACGGCACGCGGCTGCCGGCGCTGCGCCACCTCGGCCTGGCCAACAGCGAGTTCCAGGACGAGATCGCCGCAGCCCTCGCGCACGCCCCCGTGGTGGCCCGGCTCGAATCGCTCGACCTGTCGATGGGCGTGCTCTCCGACGAGGGCGCCGCCGCGCTCCTGGAGGGCCAGCCGCTCACCCACCTCCGTGCCCTCGACCTGCACCACCACTACGTCACCGACGAGATGCAGGAGCGCCTGCGCAAGGCCCTGCCCGGCGTCGAGGTCGACCTCGACGAGGCCGAGAACGCACACGACGACCCGGATGACCGCTACGTCGCGGTCGCCGAGTGAGCGGGTGACGATGACGACGCGGCTGACCGTCCTCGGCAATCCCGGCCACCGGCGGGTGACGCTGTTCGCCGCCGCGGCCCGGGCCGCCGGCCTGCCCGAGCCCGCCGTCCTGCCCTGGCTGGACGTGCTGCGCGGCGGGTACCGGCTGCCCGAGGGCACTCTGCTGCGGATCGAATCGCCCGGCGAGGAGCCGGCGGTGGACGAACTGCTGCGCGGCCCGGCTCTCGGCCCGTCCTACGCTCCCACCCGCGTGGAGGGCACGGCCGCCTGGTACGCGGGCGTGATGAGCGCCCTGCGCGCCCTGGCGGGCCGGCCCGGCGTGCGGCTGCTCGGCGATCCCGAGGAGATCGCCGTCATGTTCGACAAGCGCCTGGCGCACGCGGCGCTGTCCGCCGCCGGGGTGCCCGTGCCCCGCGCGGTCGACACCACCGGCCTGACGGGCTGGGGCGACCTGCGCGAGCGCGTCCACGGGGCCGGCCTGCACCGGGTCTTCGTCAAGCCCGCGCACGGCTCCTCCGCCTCGGGGGTGGTGGCGCTGGAGTTCGGCCCGCGCGGCCAGGTGCAGGCCACCACGTCCGTCGAGGCGGCCGGCGGCGAGCTGCACAACTCGCTGCGCGTGCGGCGCTACCGCAGCGAGACCGAGGTGGCCGCGATCGTCGACCGGCTCGCACCGGACGGGCTGCACGTCGAACAGTGGGTGCCGAAGGCGGCGCAGTCCGGCCGCTCGGCGGACCTGCGGATCGTCGTGGTGGCCGGCCGGGCCACGCACGCCGTGGTGCGCACCAGCGCCCAGCCGATGACCAACCTGCACCTCGGCGGCGCCCGGGGCAGCCTCGACCTCGCCCGCGAGGCCGCCGGGCCCGCGTGGCCGGCCCTCCTGGAGACGGCCGAGCGCGCCGCCGCGTGCTTCCCCCGCTCGCCGATGGTCGGCGTCGACGTCCTGCCCGTCACGGGCTGGCGGCGCGCCGTGGTCGGCGAGGTCAACGCCTTCGGCGACCTCCTGCCGAACCTCACCGGCCTGCCCGGCGGCCCCGCCGATGGCCTCGACACCTACGGTGCCCAGCTGGCCGCCCTGACGGCACCGACCGCTACGACAGCACCGACCGCTACGACAGCACCGACAGCACCGACCGCCGCCCACCCCGGAACGACACGACGATGAACCACCGGACGCCCGGCACGCACGCGCACCCGAACCCCGACATGAACACCGTCGTGGGCACCCACGACCTCCTGCTCGTCACGCTCGACACCCTCCGCTTCGACGTCGCCGAGGAACTCGCCGCCGCCGGCCGCATCCCGCACCTCGCCGCGCACCTGCCCGGCGGCCGCTGGGAGCGCCGCCACGCGCCCGGCAGCTTCACCTACGCCTCCCACCAGGCGATCCTGGCCGGCTTCCTGCCGACCCCGGCCGCGCCCGGCGGCCCGCACCCGCGCCTGTTCGCGGCCCGCTTCGCCGGCTCGGAGAGCACCGCCCCGCGCACCTGGGTCTTCGACGCCCCCGACCTGCCGACCGCGCTCGGCGCCGCCGGGTACCGGACGGTGTGCATCGGCGGCGTGGGCTTCTTCAACAAGCAGGGCCCGCTCGGCTCGGTGCTCCCCGGTCTGTTCCAGGAGAGCCACTGGGCGCCGGAGATGGGCGTGCCCTCGCCGACGTCGTTCGAGGCGCAGGTCGCCCGGGCCGAGCAGGTCGTCGCCGGACAGCCCGACGGGCAGCCGCTGTTCCTGTTCCTGAACGTCTCGGCGCTGCACCAGCCGAACTGGTTCCATCTGCCCGGAGCCAGCCGCGAGCACGGCGACTCCCGCGCCAGCCACGCCGCCGCGCTGGAGTACGTGGACGCCCACATCGGCCGGCTGTTCGCGGCGATGAGCGCCCGCCGCCCGTGCTTCGCGATCGTCTGCTCGGACCACGGCACCGCCTACGGCGAGGACGGCTACACCGGGCACCGCATCGGCCACGAGGTGGTCTGGACGGTCCCGTACGCCCACTTCACCATCCCCCACGACCCCACGGACCACCACACCGCGGTCCCCCGCACGACCACCGCCGAGGAGCCCGCGGCATGACGACGGCACCCCCGCGCACCGAATCGCCCTACCAGTCGTACGTCTACGCCTACCCGCACAAGACGGCGTACCGCCCGCTGCCCGAGCGCCCGGCCCTGACCGAGCTGTGGGCCGGCGAGGCGCAGCACGCGCTCTCGCTCTACCTGCACATCCCGTTCTGCGAGGTGCGCTGCGGCTTCTGCAACCTGTTCACCCGGATCGGCAGCCCGGAGGGCCTGACCACCGCGTACCTGGACGCGCTGGAGCGCCAGGCCGGCGCCGTCCGCGCGGCGCTGGCCGCCGACGCCCGGTTCGCGGTGGCCGCGTTGGGCGGCGGCACGCCCACGTACCTGACCGCGGGCGAGCTGGAGCGCCTGTGCGACATCGCCGAGCGGAGCATGGGCGCCGACCTGCGGGCGATACCCCTGTCGGTGGAGGCCTCGCCCGCCACCTCGACCGCCGACCGGCTGGAGGTCCTGGCCGCCCGGGGCACCACCCGGCTGAGCCTCGGCGTGCAGTCCTTCGTCGACGGCGAGGCCCGCTCGGCGGTCCGTCCGCAGAAGCGCGCCGAGGTCGAGGCGGCCCTCGGCCGGATCCGCGCGGCCGGGTTCCCGGTGCTCAACATCGACCTCATCTACGGCATCGACGGCCAGACCGAGGCCAGTTGGCTGCACTCGCTGGACGCCGCGCTCGCCTGGCAGCCCGAGGAGCTGTACCTCTACCCGCTGTACGTCCGCCCGCTGACCGGCCTGGCCCGGCGCGGTGAGCAGGAGAGCCCCGCCGCGTGGGACGCCCGCCGACTGGCGCTCTACCGCAGCGGGCGGGACCACCTCCTCGCGCACGGCTACGAGCAGGTGTCGATGCGGATGTTCCGCCGCGCCGCCTCCCCGCAGGCGGGCGTGAGCGAGTACGCGTGCCAGACGGACGGCATGGTCGGCCTCGGCTGCGGGGCTCGCTCGTACACGGCCCGGCTGCACTACTCCTTCGACTACGCGGTCAACGCCACCGAGGTCCGCGGGATCATCGACGACTACGTCGCCACCGAGGACTTCCACCGGGCCGAGGTCGGACACGCCATGTCCGGTGACGAGCCGCGCCGCCGCCACCTCGTCCAGTCGCTGCTCCAGGCGCAGGGCATGTCGCTGTCCGGCTACCGAGCCCGGTTCGCCAGCACGCCGGCCGAGGACTTCCCCGCCGAGCTGGCCGTGTTCGCCGAGCGCGGTTGGCTGGCCGAGGACGGTGAGCGCCTGGTGCTCACGCCGGAAGGGCTGGCACACTCGGACTCCGCCGGGCCGATGCTGTTCTCGCCCGAGGTCCGGGCGTTGATGGCGGGCTACGAGGCGAAATGACGTTCCTCGGCATGCCGTCCCCACCGCCCACCGTGCCCGCCGCCGACAGATCGGCGGAAGTCGCCGGGCGGGACCTCACCCTCCTCTACCGCGGGCCGCTCGCCTCCTGCGACTACGACTGTCCGTACTGCCCGTTCGCCAAGCGGCGCGACACGCCCGACCAACTGCGCGCCGACCGCGCGGCGTTGGAGCGCTTCACGGCCTGGGCCGCCGGGCGAGCGGGCACCGGCGACACGCTGTCGCTGCTGTTCACCCCCTGGGGCGAGGGCCTCGTGCGGTCCTGGTACCGCCGCGCGCTCGCCGAGCTGAGCCGGCTCCCGCACGTCCGCCGCGTCGCGATCCAGACCAACCTCAGCTGCCGCACCGACTGGCTGGCGGAGGCCGACCTCGACGCCCTCGCCCTGTGGGTCACCTACCACCCCGGCCAGGTCACCCACGACCGCTTCCTCGCCAAGTGCCGCGAACTGGACGCCCTGGGCGCCCGCTACAGCGTCGGCGTGGTCGGCCGGCCCGAGCACCTGGCGGAGGCGCAACGCCTGCGCGCCGCGCTCGCCCCGCACGTCTACCTCTGGATCAACGCGGCCGAGGGCCGCACGTACACCGACGCCGAGGCCGCGCAGTGGGCCGCCCTCGACCCGCACTTCGGCTACAGCCGGCACGCGCACCCGAGCGCCGGGCTCCCGTGCCGCACGGGCGAGTCCGTGCTCTCGGTGGACGGCGACGGCACGGTGCGCCGCTGCCACTTCGTCCGGGACGTCCTCGGGAACCTCTACGACGGCAGCTACCGCACCCGGCTCCAGCCGCGCGCCTGCCCGTTGCCGGTGTGCGACTGCCACATCGGCTACGTCCACCTGAAGACGCTGCCGCTGTACGAGCTGTTCGGTGCGGGCGTCCTGGAGCGGGTGCCGGCGCAGTGGCCGCCGGCAGCGTAGAACCCGGCCACAGCGCGTTCGCACCCGCACCCGCTGAGTGAGCCCACACACGTGACCCCCGGCAACGAGCCACACACGCCCCGCAGCACCACACCGCCCGCCGCGCGGCCGCGCTCCGACCTCCCTAGCCTGATAACAGGAGGAGGCGAACCACCATGCTTGGAGACGGACCGCTACAGGCAGTCATCCCCGCCACCGACCTCGGCCGCGCCAAGGCCTTCTATACGGACGTCCTCGGTCTCAAGGTCACCAGGGAGGACGAGGAAGAGCTCACCTGCGATTGCGGCGGCACCGAGTTCACGATCTACCACACCCCCAGCGGCGGCCAGGCCGCCCACACGCTCGCCAGCTTCAAGGTCCGTGACCTCGACGGTGAGATGAGCGCCCTGCGCGAGCACGGCGTCACGTTCGAGGATTACGACTTCCCCGGTCTGAAGACCGTCGACGGCGTCGCCGAGCGCGACGACATCCGCGCCGCCTGGTTCAAGGACAGCGAAGGCAACATCCTCTGCGTCGCCCAGCGCACCGACACCTGATAACGCCCCGGAAAACCCGCAACCACTCCCACCCCCGGCCACCGGAACGCTCCACCGAGCAGCCCGGTGGCCGACCGACGGCAACGGCTGGAGCCGGTGAGCCGACGGCACCCTGCCCGCCGACAGCCGCCTCCGGACCGCGATCGACGACCAGCCCGCCAACCCCTGGAACCGACGCACCCGCCCGACTGCCGTGCCCCGGAACGGATTTCGCTCCGGGGCACGGCGGCGGTTCGGTAGGGTCGGACCATGAGCGAGCAGATCGTCCCGCCCTTCGGCAGCTTCCCCGTCGTCCGCGCCGCGCTGGACGTCCACGACGAACTCGCCGCGCCCGTCGCGGACGCGCTGAAGAACTGGGACGTCCCCGGAGTGGCGCACTCGGTGCTGTACGTCGACACCGACCCCGACAAGGCGGACACCGCCGTCTTCTGCGAGACCTACGGCACGCCGCTCGACTGCTCGGCGAACTGCGTGGTGGTCGCCGCCAAGCGCGGCGGAGAGGTCACGCTCGCCGCCGCCGTCGTGCTCGCGACCACACGGCTGGACGTCAACCAGGTGGTGCGCAGGCACTTGGGGGCGCGCAAGGCCTCGTTCGCGCCGATGGACGCCGCCGTCGCCGAGACGGGCATGGAGTACGGCGGCATCACGCCCGTCGGGCTGCCCACGCACTGGCCCCTGCTGATCGACGAAGCAGTGGCCGCGACCCCGCACGTGCTCATCGGCAGCGGCCGACGCCGGGGCAAGCTGATCCTGCCGGGCCCCGCCCTGGCCCTCCTCCCGCACGCCGAGGTGCTGCCCGGCCTCGCGACCTGAGCCCAGCACCACCCCTCGCCGGAGCCCCCGCCCGAACCCACCTGCACGGCACGGTGCACCCTCCGCACGCCGATAGGCTGCCGACGTACTGCCGGAAACCGGCAGGGGCCCGACACCGGGCTTCGGGCGGACGGCGAAGGCGGAAGGCACGATGGAAGACCGCGGCGACAAGGTGCTGCGCGTGCTGGCGCGGCTGCGCCTGACCACCGTCTACGTCCTGCTGCTGACCGCGACCGCCGCCTGGCTCGCGAGCCAGAGCCACGCCGGCCGGGCCCGCTTCGTCCGGCACAACAGCAGCAACGTCCACCACATGGAAGTCGGCAAGTGGTGGACCCTCTTCACCAGCGGCCTCGTGGTCGACGGCGTCCCGGCCTGGGCCGGGATCGCCGCCGTGGCCGCCGTGCTCGGCCTCGCCGAGTGGCGGTGGGGCGCGCTGCGGGCCGGCGCGGTCTTCGCCTTCGGGCACCTGGGCGCCACGCTGCTCACCGAGGGCGCGATGTGGTTCATGATCACCACCGGCATCCCGGGCGCCCTCTCCCGCGCCCGCGACGTCGGGATCAGCTACGGCCTCGTGGCCACCGGCTCCTGCCTGCTCGCCCTCGGCCCCAAACCGCTGCGCCGGTACGGCCTTCCGGCGCTCGCCGCGGTCCTGGCCGTGGCCTGGGCCGTGGACCAGGAACTCGCCGACGCGGGCCACCTCATCGCCCTCGCCCTCGGCGTCCTGGCCTCTCGCCGGCCCTGGCTGCGCAAGCGCGCCCTCCGGGCGCCCGCCGACCCCGCCCCCGGGCGCGTCCACCACACCGCCGCCAGGTAGGCGACGGGCACCCGCAGTCCGCCCCCCTCGGCAGCTCGGCCGCTATCATGCGCGGACGTTCGATTGGCTGCGCCGCCCCGCCGGATGACAGCCGCTCAGCACAGTGGAGGGGACCGGATGTTCAACACCGACGGCACCAGTGGGACGGACGTCCCGACCGATCTCCAGGCGGACCGCCCGCACCCGGCGCGGATCTACGACTACTGGCTCGGCGGCAAGGACAACTTCCCCTCCGACCGGGCCGCGGCCGAGCACGCCATCGCCGCCGCGCCCGACATCCCGCAGGCGGCCCGCGAGAACCGCGCCTTCCTGCGCCGCGCCGTGCGGCTCTGCGTCGAGGCCGGCGTCCGGCAGTTCATCGACATCGGCTCGGGACTGCCCGCCCGCGGCAACGTCCACGAGGTCGCCCAGGAGCTCGCCCCGGACGCGCGCGTCGTCTACATCGACAACGACCCCATCGTCCTCGCCCACGGCCGGGCCCTGCTCGCGGACAACCGCAGCACCACCGTCCTGACCGGCGACCTGCGCGACGTCGAGGAGCTGCTGGACCGCACCGAACTGCGCTCCCTGATCGACCTGTCGCAGCCCGTCGCCGTCCTCCTGCTCGCCGTCCTGCACTTCGTCGACGACGCCCAGGCCGCGTCCGCCGTCCGGGCCGTGCGCGAGAGAGTGGCGCCGGGCAGCCACCTGCTGGTCTCGCACAGCACCGCCGAGGGCAACCCGCAGCGGGCCGAGGAGGTCGGCAAGACCTGGCAGAACGCGACGTCCCAGATCAACGGACGCGGCCGGGCCGAGGTCGAGGCCTTCTTCGACGGCTGGGAGCTGCTGGAGCCCGGCGTCGACTTCGTCCCGCTCTGGCGCCCGGACGGCTCCACTGCCGGCAGCACCCGCTGGATGTACGCGGGCGTCGGCCGCAAGGCCTGACGCGCGCGGGGGACCACCGCGGTCCGGACGGCCACCGCGGTCCCGACAGCCGGCGCGGTCCCGCCCGACGGCGCCGTTCCGTCGGGCGGACCCGGCCGCCACTTCCGTATTGTCTTGCGGTACTCTGCAAACCTATGCCAGGGTGACGGTGTCGGACACCAGTGCCGAAACGTCCCACACGTCGCTAGTTCGAAGACCCGCGCGCCGCGGGTCCAGGGGTGCACGCATGTCGAAGGTCTTGAGCAAGCTGCCGGTCGGTGAACGGATCGGCATCGCATTCTCCGGTGGGTTGGACACCTCCGTCGCGGTCGCGTGGATGCGCGAGCACGGCGCCGTCCCCTACGCGTACACGGCGGACATCGGCCAGTACGACGAGCCGAACCTCGCCGACGTGCCCGCCCGCGGCCGCGCCTACGGCGCCGAGCAGGCCCGCCTGGTGGACTGCCGGGCCGCGCTGGTCGAGGAGGGCCTGGCCGCGCTCGCGTGCGGCGCCTTCCACATCCGCTCCGCCGGTCAGACGTACTTCAACACCACCCCGCTCGGCCGCGCCGTGACGGGCACCCTGCTGGTCCGCGCCATGCAGGAGGACGAGGTCTCGATCTGGGGCGACGGCTCCACCTACAAGGGCAACGACATCGAGCGGTTCTACCGCTACGGCCTGCTCGCCAACCCCAGCCTGCGGATCTACAAGCCGTGGCTGGACCAGCGGTTCGTCTCCGAGCTCGGCGGCCGCAAGGAGATGTCCGAGTGGCTCGCCGAGCGCGACCTGCCCTACCGCGACTCCGCCGAGAAGGCCTACTCCACCGACGCCAACATCTGGGGCGCCACCCACGAGGCCAAGCGCCTGGAGTACCTGGACGCCTCGATCGAGATCGTCGCCCCGATCATGGGCGTGCCGTTCTGGGACCAGTCCGTCGACATCCCGGCCGAGGACGTCACCGTCGAGTTCGAGTTCGGCCGCCCGGTGCGGATCAACGGGCGGGTCTTCGCCGACGACGTCGAGCTGGTGCACGAGGCCAACCGCATCGGCGGCCGGCACGGCCTCGGCATGTCCGACCAGATCGAGAACCGCATCATCGAGGCCAAGAGCCGCGGCATCTACGAGGCGCCCGGCATGGCGCTGCTGCACACCGCCTACGAGCGGCTGCTCAACGCGATCCACAACGAGGACACCCTCGCCACGTACCACACCCAGGGCCGCCGCCTCGGCCGCCTGCTGTACGAGGGCCGCTGGTTCGACCCGCAGGCGCTCATGCTGCGCGACAGCCTCCAGAAGTGGGTCGGCCAGGCCGTCACCGGCAGCGTGACCCTGCGCCTGCGCCGCGGCCAGGACTACTCGGTGCTCGACACCCAGGGCCCCAACTTCAGCTACCACCCCGAGAAGCTGTCGATGGAGCGCAGCGTGGACGCCGCGTTCGTCCCGGACGACCGCATCGGCCAGCTGACCATGCGCAACCTCGACATCGCCGACTCGCGCAGCAAGCTGGAGCAGTACGCCACGCACGGTCAGCTCGCCCCCTGGAGCGGCCTGATCGGCGAGCTCGCCCCGGGCGGCGCGGCGCCGATCGCGGCGGCCAGCCAGGACGCCGGGGCGGTGGCGGCCGAGGCCACCGCGCTCGACCAGGCGGCCATCGAGTCCGGCAACGACTGACCTCCCCGCACTCCCCGCCCGAGGGCCGCGGCACCGCGTGTGCCACGGCCCTCGGCCGTACCCGGCCCCACCCGGCCCACCCGGGGGCGCCCGGCCCACCTGGAGGCGCCCGGCCGCGCCCGGAGCGGCGTTGTGCCGACGGCGGCCGGAGGCGGACCATGGACGGAGGAGGACCCCGTCCTCCAGTGCGGGAGCGGGAGCGGGGATGGGTGAGGCAATCGGTGCGATGCTGGCGTCGGCCGCGGGCATCGCGATCGGCCCGCGGCCGCTGATCGCGGCGATCCTCATGCTGGCCACCCCGCGGGGCCGCCCCAACGCGCTCGCCCTGACGGCGGGCCGGGCCGCCGCCCTCGGCGCGATCGTGGCGGTCGTCGTGACGCTCGGCAGCGGGCTGGACCCCGACCGCGACGAGCCCACCTGGTCGGCCTGGCTCAAGCTCGCGCTGGGCGCGGTGCTCCTGCTGCTGGCACTCCGGCAGTGGCGGGACCGGCCGCGCGAGGGCCACGTCACCGCGCCGCCGGGCTGGATGCGCTCGGTGCACCGCTTCACCGCGGGCCGATCGGCCCGTCTCGGGGCGGCCCTCGCCGCCGCGAGCCCGAAGAACGTCGTCCTGGCCGTCGGCGGCGCCGCCTCCATCGCCGCGAGCCCGACGAGCGGCGCGGGTAGGGCCGTCGCCGCCGCCCTGATGGTGCTCATCGCCTCCCTGTGCACGCTGCTGCCGCTCGCGGTGCACGTCATGGCCCGCGACAGCGCCGCGCGCACCCTCGGCGAGTGGAAGGCCTGGGCGGCCGCCCACCACGCCGCGATCACCACGACGGTCGTGGCCGTCCTCGGCACCACCTACCTCGGCGACGCGCTCACCGTCCTCGCCTGAGCGCCTGAGCCCGCAAGCTCACCGGGCCCCCGGACCCCCGAGCCCCCGACCCCACGCCGGTCCGAAACCCGCCGTTCCCGAACGACGTCGCTCCCGCAAGCCCCACGCGGTGGCCCGTATCCACCACTTCGACCGAATGTGCGAGGGTCTGACGGTTGATGACATACTCCTCTGCGCAATACCCGGCGCTGCCGCTACGACGCCGGGCCGACATCCACGGGGGACACGAACGTCCATGTCATCGATACGCCGTACCCAGCGCACCGCGCGCGCCGCCCTCGGGGCGTCCGCGCTGACGCTGACCCTCCTCGCCACCTCCGCCTGCGGGCCGGACAACAGCTCCAGCGACGCGGCGGCCACCACGGCCGCGACCGCGGCCACCACGAGCGCCGCCGCCACGGCCGCCGCGACCGGCAAGGCGCCCGGGCTCGGGCTGCCGGCCAACCTCGACGACCTCAAGAAGTGGAAGACCGCCGACTGGGAGAAGTGGGCCAAGGACTACGCGGCCCCGGCCGTCGCCAAGGGCTACTGGTCCATCGAGAAGCTCCTCGCCGCCAAGCCGGTCGACCAGCTGAAGCCGCCGGCGACCACGCCCACGGGCAAGCCCACCCAGGCCCCGCAGCCGACCGCGCAGCCCACCGGCGCGAGCACCCCGCCGCCCGCCGACGGCGGCAACGACGCGCCGCCGCAGACCGTCGAGGCCCAGGCGGACGCCCACCCGTACGCCAAGAACCTGGCCGTCTTCGGGAAGATCTTCTTCGACAAGCCCGGCGCGGAGACCCTCGACCCGGGCAAGCTCGGCCAGCACTACGTGTGTTCGGGCACCGTGGTCGCCG
Source organism: Streptomyces sp. SP17BM10 (assembly GCF_036322405.1). Taxonomy (NCBI): domain Bacteria; kingdom Bacillati; phylum Actinomycetota; class Actinomycetes; order Kitasatosporales; family Streptomycetaceae; genus Streptomyces; species Streptomyces sp. SP17BM10. Next base: position 112,626 of record NZ_JAQYXB010000675.1, read on the forward strand.
ACCCGGCGCACCCGGGCAAGAGCAACCTGGTGTGGACCGCCGGGCACTGCGCCCACCAGGGCAAGGGCTCCACGTTCAACACCAACATCGTCTTCATCCCGGACTTCAACGCGGGCGGCGCCGTCAGCGGCGGCAAGCGCCCGACCGACGTCTCGCAGTACGCGCCGTACGGCGAGTGGAGCGCCGTCAACCACGTGACCTCCCCGGTCTGGGAGGCCGAGGGCGGCGAGGTCGGCCCGGCCGCCCAGTACGACTTCGCGATCCTGCGGGTCAAGCCGGAGAGCGACACCGGCAAGTCGCTGGAGGAGACGGTCGGCGGCGCGCTGCCGGTCTGGTTCAACGCCCCGCGTGACCAGCTGAGCATCACCAACTACGGCTACCCGGCCGCTCCCCCGTTCGACGGGATGGAGCTGAACCACTGCCAGGGCGGCAAGCCGTCCAAGATGTCCTACGACCCCTCGCGCCCGCCGATGCTGGCGATCGGGTGCTCGATGACCGGCGGTTCGAGCGGCGGCGGCTGGCTGTCGGCCAAGGACGGCAAGCCCGCCCTGGTGAGCAACGTGTCGGTCGGCAACGACGCGGAGAAGTTCCAGGCCGGTCCGTACCTGGACGACGTGGCGGCAGGCCTGTACGACTTCATCTCCAAGAAGGGCTAGCCACCGGCTGCCCGCGGCGAGCGGCCCCCGTCCCCCCACCACGTGGGGACGGGGGCCGTTGCCGTCAGCGGATCCGTGCCGGCCCCCTCCCCCTCACCGCCCGCACGCCCAGCCGGCCGCCGTCCGCCCCGGGGCTCGCCGCGGCCGGTATCTCCCGGAGCGTCAGGACGATCTCGCCGTCGAAACGTTCCGCCAGCAGCCGCACCAGCTCCGCCGCGCCGTCCGGGCGCACGTCGGGGGCGAGGGCGGGCAGCCGGCCCGGGGCGCTGAGGTCCTGCGCCTGGACGGCCCAGCGCGCCGCGTCGCCGTCCTCGCCCTCGGCCGCGTAGTGCACCGCCAGGCAGTGGACGGCGAGTTGGTCGCCGTACTGCGCGGCGATCCGCCACCAGAAGACGGCGTCGGCGGTGCGGTCCATGCCGTAGAGCAGGCAGCCGAGGGTCCGGAGCGCCGCCTTCTCGGCGAGCTCCAGGTCCAGCGCGAGTTCGCACGGTTCGACCGTGCCCGCCACACCCCAGCACAAGTGCCGCAGGTCGCGCCGGAGTTCGGCCCGCCCCGCGCCGTCCCGGCGGGCCGCCCCGGTGCGGCGCCCGCCGGCCGGGCGGACGGTGCGGTCCCGGCCCGCGCCCGCCGACCGCTCGGCCGCCGGGCGCCCGCCCGCCGGCCCGTCCGCCGCGAGCCGGTGGGCGAGGCGCCGCGTGAAGTCCGCCGGGTCGTGGTCGCGGAACTCCTCATCCAGCCCGGCGGAGTCCGCCCGCAGCAGGTCACCGAGGTTCATTCGGCCGCCCGCCCCTCGCCCGATTCTCCGCCGCTCGCGTGCTCCAGCAGGTACTCCAGGTGCCGCCGCCCGAGGCTGTAGTAGGTGCGGGCGGTGGTGTGCGCGATGCCGAGCGCGCGGCCGATGTCCGGGTACGAGAGGCCCGCCTGACGCAGGCGGACGACGTCGGCCTGGACCGGGGCGCTGCGCGCGAGTTCCTCCATCGCCCAGTCCAGGGCGTCGAGTTCGGCGAGTTCCTCCAGGTCGTCCTGGCTGGTGTCGGGGCGCCGCTGGGCGATCACCCGCAGCCGCTTGCGCTCGGCGCGGTGGCGCTCGCGCAGGACGTCCACGATCGCGTCCTTGAGGATCTTGAACGCGAAGGCCTGCGGATCGGCGCTGGCCAGGGCCCTGCGCCAGTTCTGGTACAGCGCGGCGCCGGCGTTCTGGACGGCGTCCTGCGCGTCCTCGCGGTGGCGCAGCCGCTGCTGCGCGTACCGGAGGTAGCCGGGGTTCTCGCGGGTGAAGAAGGCCTCGAAGTCGGCCGGCAGGCCGTCGAGCGGATCCGTCCGCACGTCGTGCTCCTCGCCCGGCCCGGGGGTGGTCGGCACGCGCTTCCCCTTTTCGGTGAGTCGGTTGGCCGGCCCACCGGTTGGCACGCCGACGGCCCCACGGGGGGCTCGTGGTGTAACCGTCCCGGAGCAGCGGGTTGTTGACCGGATGCGGCAGGCAAATAGTCGACCGCTTCCGTTCACTTCCGGACACCCGCGCTGACCTGCCGGTTCCGGCCCATCCGCCTACAGGGCCGACGCGACAGTGACGCAGATCACACTCAAGGGTTCCGGCGACTTGACCCGGGGCGCACCGGCCCACTCATCCCACTCATTCGACTCCGCCGACTCGACCCGGTCGCCCTACTCGACCGGCTCGACGGCCGCCGAGTCGAGCGCCGCCGTCACCTGGTCCAGCAGGACGCGCAGCGCGGCGAGGTCCTCGACGGGCATCCCGGTCGCGGTGAGCAGCCGGCGCGGCACCCGCCCGGCGCGCTCGCGCAGCGCGGCGCCGTCCGCGGTGAGCGCGACGGTCACCGACCGCTCGTCCTCCGGGCTGCGCTCGCGGCGCACCAGGCCGGCCGCCTCCAGCCGCTTGAGCAGCGGCGACAGCGTGCCGGAGTCCAGCCGCAGGCGCTCGCCGATCCGCTTGACCGGCAGTTCGCCGTCCTCCCACAGCACGAGCATGACGAGGTACTGCGGGTAGGTGAGCCCGAGGTCCTTGAGCAGCACCCGGTAGACGCCGCCGAAGGCGCGGGAGGCCGCGTTCAGCGAGAAGCAGATCTGCTGGTCGAGGCGGAGCAGTCGCTCGTCCGACGCGGCGGGGTGTCCGGGAGGCGTGGTCATGCCCTTATGGTACCGATCAGGTTCCCGCGATTTAGTTGTGCGCAATTGAATTGCGTGCTCTACTTGTCATCGGCGGGACACCGCAGCAGGAACCAGCAGCAGGATCAGCAGAAGGGACCGCACCATGGACGCGCTCTACACCGCAGCCGCCACCGCGAACGGCCGTGAGGGCCGCGCCGTCAGCTCCGACGGGCAGCTGGACCTCACCCTGGCGATGCCGCCCGCGCTCGGCGGCAGCGGGCAGGGCACCAACCCGGAGCAGCTGTTCGCCGCCGGCTACGCGGCCTGCTTCGCCAGCGCCCTGGGCCTGGTCGGCCGGCAGGCCCGGGTCGACACCAGCGAGGTCTCGGTGACCGCCGAGGTCTCCATCGGCAAGGACGACGCCGGCTTCGGCCTCTCCGTCGTGCTGCGCGTCGAGCTGCCCGAGTCGCTCGCGGGCGAGAACGGCGAACTGCTGGTCAAGCAGGCGCACGAGGTCTGCCCGTACTCCCGCGCCACCCGCGGCAACATCCCGGTCGAGCTCGTCGTCGAGTAAGTCGGGCACGTCGGGCAGCCGCCCGACGCGAACCCCGGGGCCCGCCGCACTCCCCCGATGCGGCGGGCCCCGGCGGTGTTCCCCGGCTCACCCGCCGGGCGCCGCGCCCGGCCCCGGCCCCGACCCCGGCCCGTTCGCGGACCGCAGCGTGTCCAGTCTCAGCCGGTACTCGTCCGCGTCGATCTCCCCGCGCGCGAACCGCTCCGCGAGCAGCTGCTCCGGAGTCGGCCCCGCCATCCCCGTCCGCGGCGGTCCGCCGGTGGCCGCCCCCTGCGGCAGCGGCCGGTGCGAGCGCGAGACGTACCGGGACAGGGCGACGGCGGCGAGCACCAGCAGCGCCAGGACCAGCAGCATCACGAGCACCATCAGGCCGATGCCCCAGCCGCTCAGCCCGTGGTGCACGTACCCGTGCCAGTGCCTCATCGGGACCTCCTCCTCCGGCCCGGCCGGGCCTGTCGAGGGACTGTCGCCAGTACCACCATCGTGCGCCCGCGGACCCCGGAAGTGCGCTGAGGAAAGTGTGAGAAAACGCTCCGGCGCCACCGCCGCTCCGGACCGGGGTAGCGTTCGGCCCATGGACCACCACGCACCGGACGGCGAGCGCTCCGCCGAGCGACTCGTGGCCGCGGGCGTGCTCCGCCGCCACGCGGACGGCCGCCCGCACGCCGCGCTCGGCCACTCACCGGTCTCGTACGTCGCCGCCGCGCTGTGGGCCGAGCTCACCGCGCTCGCCATCGCCCCGGCGGCCGCCGAGGCCACCGCCCGCGCCCTGCTGGACACGATCGCCGCCGACGCCGTGGACGCCGCCCTGGCGCCGGGCAACGAGAGCGCCCCGCGGGACGACCTCTACGTGACGCACCCCGCGCACATCGGCCCGCACCGCCGGGTCGTCTGGTTCCAGCGCTCCGGCCCGCGCGGTCCGATCATCGCCATGTTCCCGCCCGAACACTGACCGTCCCGGACACCGCAGGGCTCATCTCTCCACGGTCAGGCTGTGGCACACCCAGCTCAGCCGGTCCGGCCCGCCGGCCGACGGCCGGTCGTGGTACACCCCGTCCGCGACCGACAGGTTGACGATCAGGTAGGCGTGCCAGCCCGTCCCGACCCCGTGCAGGTCCGCGTACACGAGCTCGTCCCCGACGTACCAGTCCACCGAGTGCGCGCCGAGCACCACGCGCAGCCCGAAGGTCGCTCCCGGGCCGATTCCGCTGCCCCCGCCGTGCCAGTACCGGAACCCGCCGCGGACGTGGTTGGAGAGCTCCAGGAGGTCCGGGTGGTCCGGGTGGTACTCGAAGACGTCCACCTCGTTGCCGCCGTCGCGCCAGGTCCAGATCGCCGGCCACGCGCCGACGTCCACCGGCAGCGTGATGAGCGCCGACAGCTCGTCCCCGGTGCGCACCTGGAAGCCCTCGGGGCTGCCCTCGGTGGTCAGCAGGCTGCACGTCCACAGCCCGCCCGCGTGCCGGCGGGTGGCGGTGAACACGCCGCCCGGGCAGTATGCGCGGCTGAGGTAGTCGAGTTTGTGGTCGCTGCGGTTCGTCGGCCCCATCCGGGGATACGCGCTGCTGCGCCCGGCGATCCACTGCCTGGTCGAAGTGAAGTCCGCGTCGAACACGACTGCCACGGCCGCCTCCCCGGTGCTCCGCCGACCCGGCAGTCCTGCCCGCCGGGCACACAGAGTGAGTTCCCCGATACGCTCCGCAGTATGCGGTGGTGAACCGGGCTATCCGGGCCCTTCCCACGGGCACCGTCAACTCCAGCTTTCCCAGCTGGAGTTGACGGCGAACCCTCAACCCACGGTGGCGGTCGCGCCCCCGGAGTCGAGCCGGTCGGTCACCGACACCACACCGTCCACCGAGCGGCACAGGTTCAGCACGATCGGCACGAGGTGCGGCTCGGGCACGGTGCCGCTGAGCACCACCCGGCCCTGGTCCACCTCCACGCCGATCTCGGCCGGGCTGACGCCGTCGATCCGCCCGAGCACCTCCTCGACGATCTCGCGCCGGATCACCCGGTCCTCGCGCAGGAACACCCGCAGGAGGTCCCCGCGGCTCACCATCCCGATCACCCGGCCGTCGTCGTCCAGCACCGGCAGGCGCTTCAACCCGTGCCGGCTCATCAGCCGGGCCGCCGCGACGACGCTGGTGCCGGGCGTGGTGCAGACCGGCTGCGTCGTCATCAGGTCCGCCGCCGTCACGGCGCCGGCCGGACCCGCCTGCGCCGACTCCGCCGGGCCGGGCAGCAGGCTGCCCGTGTCCTCCTGGGCGGCGAGGGTGCGCAGCAGGTCCGCCTCCGAGACGACGCCCAGCGGCCGGCCTTCGGCGTCGATCACCGGCACGCCGGTGATGTCGTAGTCGGTCAGCAGCGCGACGATCTCCCGGAAGCCGGTCTCGGGCGCGACCTGGACCACCGGGGTGGTCATGACTGATTCGACGGTGGCATGCCGCAACGCCGGTTCACCTCGTCCAACGGTTCCTACCGGACGGTTCCTTCCGCCGGTACCCGCAGCATGACCCCCGACGGCGGCGATCGCCAGGGGCCAAGGGGCTGAACGGGTGGGACCTACGACCCCCCGCCGCGAACGCGGTGCCGACGGCGGCGCAGCCGGGTCTGCCCCTGCGCGGCGGGCCGCGCGCACCCACCCGCCGCCCTGAACGGCGCAACCATCACACGATCGACTCGTTGGACCGTCCAGCACGACACGACGACGACTCCGGGGAGGGCCCGTTGGCAGGACCGACAGACGCCGCCCAGCCGTCCCGGCACCCGGTGGCCCGAGCCGAGGCCGCGCTGGTGCGCCACTACCGGCGGCTGGCCCGGCTCGCCTACCTGGCCCTGCCCGCCGACCGGGACCGGCACAGCCGGGTCCTCGCCGCGCACGCCGCCGTCCAGCGCGCACTGCCGTCCCGCTGGACCCGCCGCGCCGACCCGACGGACAGCGTCGACGACGACCCCGTCTACGACGAGCTCCGCCACCGCGTCCTGCTCGCCGCCCTCCGCCCGCACCCCGCGCACCGGCTGCTGACACCCCGCGCGTGGGGATTGCGGTTGTTCACCCCGCACGGTGACGAGGAGGACGCGGAACTGGACCGCGCGCTCGCCAGGCTCGACGCGCCGGCGCGGGTGGCATTCGCCCTGCGCGCGGTCGAGGGGCTCGCGCCGGAGCGCGTGGCGGAGGTCCTGCGCCGGGCCGGAGTCGAGCGCCCCGCTGACGCGATCGGGTCCGTCGCCGGCCTGCGCGCGGACCCGGACCTGCCCGCCTTCGACCCGTGCGCCGTCCGCGTCCAGCCCACCGACCTGCTGCGCCGACGCCGCACCGTCACCGCCGCGCTCGCCGTGGCCGCCCTCGGCCTCACCACCACCGCGGCCGTCTTCGGCGGCGGCTCAGGCGCCACCCCGCCGAGCCGCCCGCTGATCGCCGCGCCCGCCGGCTCGGTCGCCGACCCGGCCAAGCTCGTCCGCGTCCCGGCCGACCAGTGGCAGCACACCGCCCGGCTCGACTTCACCGCCTGGCCCGCACGCGGAGACCGCCGCGACGACGCCGCCCTGCTCGGCCGCGCCCTCGCCGCCTGGACCCACCCCGACGCCCGCACCCGCGTCGAACCCGGCGCGGACGCCACCCCGCCCGTCACCACGCCGAGCCTGCTGTTCGCGGGCACGGTCGACGGCACCGCCGTCGTCGTCCTGTACGACGGCCCGCACCTCGCCCGCTACACCGACGGCTCCGGCGGCGGCCTGGACGTGGCCCGCGCCGACGACTCCGACGTGACGACGGCGGGCGCCGTCGTGCTGCGCCGCCAGGGCACCTCCGCCCGGTACCTCCTGGCCCCCTGGGTGGACACGGCCGAGACCCGCCGGATCGACCAACCCGACACCCCCGCACGCGCGTTGGAGCACCCGGACGGCGTCACCGCGGCCGCCCCGACCGGCACCCTCGCCGACTGCCAGGGCGCCACCGTACTCCAGCTGCGCTCCTCCCCCGTGGTCGCCGAGAAGCACGCCTTCCTCCTCGCCGACGTCGGCGGCCTCGTGCCCGCCCACCTCACCTACTCCCCGCCGCCCACCCAGGCCGTCCCCGCCCGCGCACCGCGCGAGGCCACCGGCCCGGACGCGCTGGTGGCCTGGGCGCACGGCGGGTGTGCCGTCCCGGACGGCACACCCGGCGTCAAGGAGCTCGAACTCTGGGTGTTCGCCGTCCAGGCCCTCCCGCAGAACGCGGGCACCGCGGCCTGGATGTGCCTGCGCGCCGACCGCTGGAACGGCGAGGGCAGCGCCGCCACCGCCGTGCTGCTCCCCTCCGCCCGCGGTCCCCAGCGCACCGGCGGCGGCAGGGGCCGGGCGTGCAGCCACTTCGACCAGGACACCGTCGGCTCCACGTGGTGGCGCTCCCCGCAGGGCACCGGGTTCCTCCTCGCCGCCGGCAGCCGCCGCGTCACCCGCCTCACCGCCAAGGGCCCCGACTGGACCGCCGACCGCCCCACCCCCGACCACACCCTCGCCGTCGAACGCCCGGCCCCCGCGACCACCCAGGTCGAAGCCGTCCTGGACAACGGCGCCCACATCACGCCCCCGCACTGACCGTCTCTCCACCGGCCGTCTCTCCACCGGCAGCCCTCACCGCCGGACCGCCCGGCCGAAATCCGTTCGAACCGGCCGGGGAGTCGTCACTACGATGCCGCCCCATGGCGATGTTCGTGCACCTGACCTCGACCGGGGACGCACCCCGGATCAGCCGCGCCGGCATCCGGGCGGACAGTCGCGGCCAGGGCGGCGCGCGCGGCGTGTACTGCTTCCCAGTCCTGCGCCGCCGCGGCCCCGTGGACTGCGTGGCCCACCTGGCCACCCACCCCGTGGGTCAGTACCCCTCCCGCACCTCGAACGTCCCGTCGCTCCAGTAGACGGACGGGTCGTCGGCCTCGCTCGGCCAGTCGCTCTGGAGGTGGCGGCGGCCGTGACCGAGCGCGCCGACCCGGTGCGGGGTCAGCCGGCCCTCCATCAGGTCGGCGGCCTCGGCATCCGTGACCGGCAGCACGGTGCGGTACTGCGCGTCCCTCGACGCGACCCAGTCGACGTACTCGGTGAAGACGCTCACGAAGGCCTGCGAGCAGAGCCCGCAGCGCTGCACGGAGACGATGAAGTGCGAATCGTCCTGGATCATCTTCTCGAGCCGGACCCCGTCGTGACTCCGGTGGTGATCCTGCGCCACCTGCGCGTCCTCGGCACAGCACGCCCCGCACCCGAACGTCGCGAACTCCGTCATGCCGTCCCCCGCCGAACGCCGAACCCGTTGGGGGCACATCGTACTCAGGGCGCCCCCGGGCCGCCGAGGGCCGCCCGCCGGAGCTGGGGGTGGACACCGCGCGGATGCACGTCTTCGACCCGGAGACGGGCGCCGCACTCACCTCCGCTGCCCCTGACCAGCGGCGCGGCCCGCCGAGGTGCCCCTCCGGCCGAATCGGGCGATCATGGGACGGACTCCGACGGGGCGCCCCGCCCGAAAGGTGGACTGCGATGTTCCAGCTCCTGTGGATTCTGCTCATCGGCCTCGTCCTGGGCGTGCTGGCCAAGCTCATCCTGCGCGGGCCACAGTCGATCCCGTGGTGGCTGACGATGCTGCTCGGTGCCGCCGGCGCCTGGCTCGGCAACGCCGTCTCCGGCTGGGTCGGCGTGCGCCACACATCGGGCATCGACTGGATCCGGCACATCCTCCAACTGGCTTTCGCGGTGGCCCTGGTCGCCATCGTCGCACCGGCCTGGTCCAGGTCCCGGCCCAACCGCTAGTGCCGTGACGCCAAGCACCCTGCGCCGGTCGGACGGGCTGCCTGTCAGCCGACGTGCACGGACGGGCGACGACTGCGGTCGGGCTCGGCTTCCCGCAGCACCTCGCGGGTGACCGGCGCGATCTCGCCCTGCCCGAACAGGAAGAAGCGCAGGAACTGGGTGAAGGGGTTGCCCTCGGTCCACTCGAAGTAGATGTGCGGCTGCTGCCCGGTCAGGTCCCGGACCCGGAGCAGCAGCGCCGCCAACGCGTTCGGCACGCTGGAGCTCTCCAGCGCCAGCACCCGGTAGCGCTCGTGCAGCACCTCGCCGTGGACGGTCAGTTGGGCCTCGAAGTCGGACGGGTCGAGCACCGTGACCTCGACGAAGACGAGGTCGTCCTCGACCGGGATGTCGTTGTCGCTCCGGATCTGGTGCATCTTGTCGCGGTACTCGGCGAGGTCGCGGCTGTTCGGCTCGTTGGCGATCAGCCGAAGCGGCCGGTGGGTGTAGTCCCGGACGAACCGCTCCGCCGTCTGGTCCAGGACCACGGCGGTGACCCGCAGTTCGAAGGAGCGCTTGAGCCTGGACAGGAGGGAGACCAGCACGATGCCACCGATGAAGCAGGCGCCGATCTTGACGCCGTCCGGCCGCTCGGCGATGTTGACGGCCGTCGTGTAGAGGAACACCGCGGAGATCACCGCGAACCCGGCCAGCCAGCGCGATTGGCCGGCCTTGTGCGCGGCGATGGTGACGGCGATCGCGGCCGAGCTGATGAGCACGAGCACACCGGTGGCGTACGCACCGCCCTGGGCGTCCACGTTGGCGTCGAAGATCCAGGTGATCAGGAACCCGATCAGGGTCAGCACGATCACCATCGGCCGTACCGCCCGCGCCCAGGCCGGCACCATGCCGTAGCGGGGGAGGTAGCGCGGCAGCAGGTTGAGCATGCCCGCCATCGCCGAGGCGCCCGCGAACCAGAGGATCGCGATGGTGGACAGGTCGTAGACAGTGCCGAAGGCGGAGCCGAGGTTCTGGTGAGCGAGGTAGGCGAGGGCGCGTCCGTTGGCCGGTCCTCCGGTCTTGAAGTCGTCCTTCGGAATGAGCAGCGTCGTGATGAGGCTCGTGGTGATGAGGAAGACGCTCATGATCACGGCGGCGGTGGTGAGCAGGTGGCGCGTGCCGCGGATCCGGCCGGTCGGCTTCTCCTCGGTGTCGGCCGGGTCGCCCTCGATGTGGGGCATCACGGCGACCCCGGTCTCGAAGCCCGAGAGACCGAGCGCGAGCTTCGGGAAGACGATGAGGGCCACGCCGATCATCGCGAAGGCGTTGCCGTGCTCGGCGGTGAGCGCGTCGGTCCAGGCGGCGAACAGGTGCGGGGCCTTGAGGACGTGCCAGAGGCCGTTGACCACCACGACCACGTTGAGCGCGAGGTACACGACCACGAGGACGACCGCCACGCCGATCGCCTCGCCGAAGCCCTTCAGGAAGACGGCGCCGAGCAGCGCGATCAGGATCAGCGTGATCACCACCTGCCGGCCACCGAGGGCGCCAGCCACGTGCGGGTTCTCCACCAGGTGCGCACTCGCGTCGGCGGCGGACAGGGTGATGGTGATCATGAAGTCGGTGACGGCGAAACCGAGCAGGGTGAGCACGAAGAGCTTGCCCTGCCAGAACGACAGCAGCCGTTCCAGCATCGCGATCGAGCCCTCGCCGTGCGGGCTCTCCTGGGCCACCCGCCGGTAGACCGGCAGCGCGCCCAGCAGGGTCACGATCACCAGCACGATCGTGGCGATCGGCGACAGCAGTCCGGCCGCGAGGGCGGCGATGCCCGGCTGGTAGCCGAGCGTGGAGAAGTAGTCGACGCCGGTCAGGCACATGACGCGCCACCAGTGGGCGGCCTTGTGTCCGGCGGGGGCCTGCACGTGCGGCCCGGGGTGCTGCTTGGCCATGTCCGCCAGGCCTTCCAGCATCCAGGCCCGGAACCTCGTGCCGCGTGTCGGAGGCGCCACCCCCGGGTCGGCCGAACCCGACGAAACCACGTACACCCCTGTCCATGACTCGTGTCGATGTGTCGATGACGCGGCCGGGCCGCCACGGCCACGGACCCCCTGGCCGCCGGGCGGACGGCCCGGTCAGGCTAAGGGACCGGACCACCGCCGCCGCGGAGCCGCGCGCTCGGACGCGCCGGGGAGCCCCTGGACGGCCCTCTCCGGTGGCGAGCGGACGCGGGATGTGCGGCGAGGGCGCGCGGACAGGCCGCACGCCCGGCGCGGCGGTTGCGAGAGCACGACCGGAAAGAGTGAGGATGTGCGCGCGCCTTGACGCACGGGCGCGCGGGTAGAGAACACGAAGACGGGCGACCGGGAGGCCGATGTGGCGGACGAGCGGGCGGAACCGAGCCGGCGGGGAATCCTCGGACTGGGCCTGATGGCCGCGGCCCTCACCTCCTGCGCCACCCGCCACCCCGATGAACCCGGGGGCCCGGCGCCCTCCCCCGACCGCGGCGGCGCGACCCCGCACCGGGCCGGCCTGAAGGACGACCACAGGACCGACCACCAGGACGCCCCCAAACCCGAACAGTCACTGCCCGGCAACGCCGACTGGGAGATCACCGATCCCGGCCCGGCCGGCGCCATCGAGGGCTTCGCCGACCGCGTCAGCGTCCTGCCCGGCGAACCCGTCGGCCTGCACGTCTCCACACCGGCCGCCGCGTTCACCGTCTCCGCCTACCGGATCGGCTGGTACGGCGGCGCCCGCGCCCGCCTGGTGTGGCGCCGCGAACACGTGCTGGGTGCCAAGCAGCCCGCGCCGCACGTGGACGGCACGACGCGCACCGTCCTCACCGGCTGGCAGCGCACCCTCGCGGTCGACACCGCCGGCTGGCCCGAGGGCGCGTACCTGCTGCGTCTGGACGCCGAGGACGGCTCCGGCCGGCGCTACGTCCCGCTCACCGTCCGCTCGGCCGACACCGCCGGGAAGACGGTCGTGATGAGCGCCCCGGCGACGTGGCAGGCCTACAACGAGTGGGGCGGCTACAGCCTCTACAACGGCCCGACCGGCGGCCTGGCCACCCGCTCGCTGAAGGTCGTCTTCGACCGCCCGTACGACTACGACCACGGCGCCGGGCTGTTCCTGGTCTACGAGGCGCCCCTGGTCTTCTTCGCCGAGCAGCTCGGCATCCCGCTCGCGTACACGACCGGGATCGACGTCGCCCGCGAGCCGGCGCTACTGCGCGGCGCCACCGCCGTCCTGTCACTCGGCCACGACGAGTACTGGTCCCCCGAGCAGCGCGCCAACGTCGTCGCGGCCCGGGACGCCGGCACCAACGTGGCGATCCTGGGCGCGAATTGCTGCTTCCGCCGGGTCCGCTTCGAGCCCACCGACCTCGGGCCGGACCGCACGGTGGTCTGCTACAAGGACGCCTGGGCGAGCGACCCCGGTCACAAGGCGGGCGCGCCGGCCACCACCGACTTCCGCACCGGCCCCGGCGCCGATCCGGAGAGCTCGATGCTCGGCGTCATCTACGACGGTTACCCCGTGGACGCCCCCTACGTCGTCGGCACGCCCGACCACTGGGCGTTCGAGGGCACCGGCGTCGCCGCGGGTGCGTCCTTCCCCCACCTCGTCGGCGTCGAGTACGACACGGTGGACACCGCCTTCCCCGTCCCGCGCCCGATCGAGGTCATCGCCCACTCCCCCGTCGTGTGCGAGGGGCGCCGCTCGCACGCCGACACCGCGTACTACACCGTCCCGAGCGGCGCCGGGGTGTTCGCCACCGGGACGATGCGCTGGGTGGAGACGCTCGACGCGCACGGCCCCGGCGGCACCGGCGCCGTCCACGGCATCGACGGCAAGGCGGGCGACCTGGTGCGCAAGGTCACCGAGAACGTCCTGCGCGCCTTCGCCGCCGGCCCGGCCGGCCGCGTCCACCCCGCCCGCGACAACCTCGCGGCCGTCTACGGTGCGCCGTAGGACCTCGGGCGGTGACGCAGCCGCCCGCGGGCCCGGCTACACTCGCACGGTCCAATCAGCGGATCACGCACACCCGTGAGGCGGGGCACGGGGTCCGGCCGGAGAGCGCGGGTAGGGAACAGAGCATGGTCGAGGCCTCCCCCAAGGTCGTTGTCGTCGTCCCCACGTACAACGAGCGGGAGAACCTTCCGGTCCTGGCGGGCCTGCTGGCGCAGCTGCCGGTGCCGAACCTGCACCTGCTGGTGGTCGACGACAACTCCCCGGACGGCACCGGCGAGCTGGCCGACAAGCTGGCGGCCGGCGCGGACGGGCGGATCGGCGTCCTGCACCGCACCGAGAAGGACGGCCTCGGACGCGCCTACCTCGCGGGCATGGCCCGCGCCCTCGACGAAGGCGCCGACGTCGTCGTGCAGATGGACGCCGACCTGTCGCACCCGGCCTCCGCCATACCCGAGATGGTCCGGACCCTCCTCACCGGCGACACCGCCGTGGTGCTCGGCTCCCGCTACGTGCCCGGCGGCTCGACCGCCTCGGAGTGGCCGTGGCACCGCAAGGCCCTCTCCGCCTGGGCCAACTTCTACGTCAACACCATCCTCGGCCTCGGCGTGCGCGACGCCACCGCCGGCTTCAAGGCCTGGCGGGCGACCACGCTGCGGGCCATCGACCTGCCGACCGTCCAGAGCAACGGCTACTCGTTCCAGGTCGAGATGAACTACCGCGTCGTCAAGCGCGGCATGACGATCCGCGAAGTCCCGATCCGCTTCGAGGAGCGCGTCGAGGGCGCGTCCAAGATGAGCATCGGCGTCCAGGTGGAGTCCGCCCTCGCCCCCTGGAAGCTGCGCCTGGACCGCCGCGACTCCTGACGCGCCCCACTCTGATCCGGGAGCGGGCAACCGGGTGCCGTCCGGCGCGATGTGCGGTGTGAACACCTGCTGCGGGGAAAGAAGGGCCTCATGGTCATCTTCCCGGAGTCCTTCACGGCCGCCGTCCGCCGGGGCGCCCGAGAACCGTTCGTCGTCCAGACCGTCCGGGCGACCGTGGCGGCCACCCTGTCCTTCGCGGTGGCGACGCAGCTGAGCAGCGAGCCGGCTCCGCTCACGGCGCCGCTCACCGCGCTCCTGGTGGTGCAGGTCACCGTCTACTCGACGCTCAAGACCAGCATCCGCCGGGTCAACTCGGTGGTCGTCGGCGTGCTGATCGCGATCGGCTTCAGCGCCGTCGTGGGGCTCTCCTGGTGGAGCCTCGGGCTGATCATCCTGGCCTCGCTGACGATCGGCCGGTTCGTGCGGGTCGAGGAGTTCGTCCAGGAGGTCGCGATCAGCGCGATGCTGATCCTCGGCGTCACCAAGCTCGCCTCCCAGGCCTGGGACCGCGTCCTGGAGACCCTGATCGGCGCCGCCGTCGGACTCCTGTTCAACCTGCTGTTCGCCCCGCCCGTCTGGGTCGACACCGCGGGCGCCTCGATCGAGGACCTCGCCCGGCGCGCCCGGCACCTGCTCCTGGACATCTCCGAGGAGCTGGGCCGCCCCACCCCGGTTGCCGTCGTCGCCGAACGCCTCCACGAGGCCCGCCGCCTGGACCAGGCGATCGCCCAGGTCGACGCCGCCCTGCGCCAGGCCGAGGACAGCCTGCGCTTCAACCCCCGGATCAGCGAGGGCCTCCTGTCCCGCCTGGTGCTGCGCACCGGCCTGGACACGCTGGAGATCTGCGTGGTGGTCATCCGGGTCCTGGCCCGCTCGCTGACCGACCTGGCCAAGCGCCGCGACCCCGGCGAGCACCTGTTCGAACCGGACGTCGCCGTGGCCCTGGAGGAGCTGCTGGCCCACATCGGCGGCGCGATGGTCAGCTTCGCCGTCCTCGTCACCACCCAGGTGAGCCGCAACGCCGAGGAGGCCGAGCAGCGCCTCGCCGCCGAGCTCGCGGCCGCCTGGACCTGCCGCGAGAACCTCGCCCAGCTCCTCCTGCGCCTGGTCCAGGAGCGCCCCGAGGACTGGCAGCTGCACGGCGCGCTCCTGGCCGAGGTGGACCGCATCCTCGACGAGATGGACCTGGAACACCGCGGCCGGCGCCTGATGGAGGAGCTGGACCGCGCCTCGGTGGCCAACCGGGCCCGTTTCTCCCGCTACGCCGGCCTGCGGCGGTGGCTCCGCGGCGAGCGCCCCCGCGCGGCGGCCGGCGCCGGGCGCTGAGGAGTGCCTACGGCATGAGCCACGGCTGCTGCGGCAGCGGGTGGCCGGTCTCGAGATGGGTCTTCAGATTGGAGAGGACGGCCGACCAGCCGGCGGCCGCCCGCTCCGCCTCGGGCTCGTCGGCCAGGTCCTCGTGGGTGACGGTGAGGCGGGTGAGGTCCTGCCAGCCCTCGATCGCGAAGGTGACCCGGGACGGGCCGGCCGGGTGCGGCGACCCGGGGGCGTACCAGGTGGTGACCAGGAGGTGGGGGCGGGTGGCCGCTTCGACGGTGCCGGTCACGTCGGCGGTGCCGGGGTCGTCCGTGCGCCGGTGCTCCCAGGGGGCGCCGGGGAGCCAGGTGGAGACGTTGCGGTGGCCCCAGTAGAGGGCGGCCTCGTCGGCGTTGGTGAGGGCGTGCCAGACCCGCTCGGGGGTGGCGTGCAGGTAGACGGTGGTGCGGACGGCGGGCGGGGTCATGGCGCCTCAGCCCTCGGCCGCGGCGAGCAGCGGCTGGATCTCGATCTTCCCCATGGACATCATCGCCGCCATCACCCGGCCGGCCTTGGCGCGGTCGGGGTCGGCGATCAGGTCCAGCAGGACGCGCGGGGTGATCTGCCAGGAGAAGCCGTAGCGGTCCTTGAGCCAGCCGCAGGGGCCCTCCTGGCCGCCGTCGGCGGTGAGCTTCGCCCAGAGCTCGTCGACCTCCTGCTGGTCGTCGCACTCCACCTGGAGCGAGACGGCTTCGGTGAAGGGGAACTGGGGGCCGCCGTTGAGCGCCACGTAGGGCCGGCCGTCGAGTTCGAACTCGACGGTCATGACGGAGCCGGCGGGCGCCGGGCCGCCGTCGGGGTAGTGGGTGACGTCGGTGACGCGGGAGTCGCGGAAGAGCGACGTGTAGAAGGCGGCGGCCTCTTCGGCCTGGGTGTCGAACCAGAGGAAGGTGGTGATCTTCTGCATGCCGCCGACGCTAGCGGCGGGCCTGAGCGGTCCGGCCGAGCCACGGCCGGGGGTCACCGGTTCGGCGCCCCCGGCCGAGCGGCCGTCAGTGCACCCAGCCCGCGTACCGGCGCACGAAGCGCCGGCCGGTGTGGGCGGTGACGACGACGTCGTAGCGGCCCTGCTTGTCCAGCGGCCAGGCGATGTCGGCCTGCTTGCCGGGCTTGACCCACACCGTCTGCGCGGTGCCCGCGAAGTCGTTGGGCGCGGCGGTGAAGGCGACGTCGGTCAGGCCGTCGTTGGCCACCTGGAGGGTGAGCTTGACGTCGCCGCGCAGGTCGGCGGTGACGATCGGCACGCCGACGTCGTTCTGGCCGCCCTGCCCGTCGCGGACGACGGTGCCGGCGAAGCGGCGCACGAATCCGTCCGGGCCGTGGACGGTGAAGTCGTAACGGCCGTTGGTGGCCGCGGCGTCCCACACGTAGGTGGCGGTGGCGCCGGGGGCGACGGTGAACGGGGTGCCGGCGAACGGGAACACGATGTTCGGGTAGACGGTGTAGGGGAAGGCCACCGAGCCGTCGTTGCTCATCGTGCAGGTGACCTTGCCGCTCCTGCGGTCCACCTCGGCGTCGGCCCACGGCTGGTACGGCAGCGGGCGGTGCGGGCGGTCGCCGCGCTCCGGGACGGGCATCGACTGCGCGCCGACGGCCGGCAGCGCGACGCCGGGCAGCTGGGCGCCCGCGTCCGCCTTGGCCATCAGGGCGTTGGTGTCGGGCAGCTTCGGGATCGAGAAGTCCGGTGCGGCGAAGTCGAAGCAGCTCGTGAGGTCGCCGCAGACGGCCCGGCGCCAGGCCGAGATGTTCGGCTCGGCGACCCCGGTGACGACCTCCATGAAGCGCAGCACCGAGGTGTGGTCGAAGACCTGGGAGTTGACCCAGCCGCCGCGCGACCACGGGGAGGCGACCCACAGCGGCACGCGGTTGCCGAGGCCGATCGCCCGGCCCTGGGTGAACTCCTCGGGCGTGCCGGCCTCGGGGGTGGGCGGGACCATGTGGTCGAAGTAGCCGTCGTTCTCGTCGTACATGACGAGGAAGACGGTGTGCTGCCACACCTTCGGGTTGGACATCAGCGACTGCAGCGCCATGTCCACCCAGTGCGCGCCGTAGGCCGGGCCGGCCGCCGGGTGCTCGGAGAAGAGGTAGGGCGCGACCAGCCAGGAGATGGTCGGGAGGGTGCCGTCCGTGCAGTGCCGGTCGAAGTCCGTCGGGTCGAACTTCGTCATCGCGTTGACGTAACGCGGGTCGTCCTTCGGGAAGTCGTGGAACTGCTTGAAGTAGGACAGCGCGTTGTCGTCGTAGTCGCCGGTGCGGTCGTCCTTGCTGGGGTTGTGGTAGACGCGCCAGCTGACGCCCGCCTGTTCCAGGCGCTCGGCGTAGGTGGTCCAGTCGGCGACGGGGTTGTCGGTGACCGGCGTGTTGTCGATCCAGGGGCCGGTGGTGCCGTCGCGGCCGGGGCCGGCGGTGCCGGTCCACAGGTAGAGGCGGTTGGGGTCGGTCGGCCCGGCGAGGGAGGTGAAGTAGGCGTCGCAGAGGGTGAACGCGTCGGCGAGGGCGTACTGGTAGGGGATGTCGTCCCGGGTGAAGTAGCCCATGGTGCGCTCGCCCTTGGCGGCGATCCACTTGTTCATCGCGCCGTTGTTGATCGCCTGGTGGCCGGTGGCCCAGTCGTGGGCGAGGCCGCCGGCGTTCTGCGCGTTGTACTTGGAGGTGTCCATCCGGTACGGCAGCATCACGCCGCCGTCGCTGCGGCGGGCGTCGGGCTGGCGGAACACGTCGGTGCCGTCCGGGAACTGGAGCGCCTGCTTGTCGCCGTAGCCGCGGACGCCGTTGAGCGTGCCGAAGTAGTGGTCGAAGCTGCGGTTCTCCTGCATGAGGACGACGACGTGCCTGACGTCCTTGACGGTGCCGGTGAGCGCCTCGGCCTCGGCCGCCGGGGCGGCGGCGGCGGGGGTCGTCGCGAGGCCGGTCAGCGCGACGGCGCCGGCGGCCGCGGTGGCGCCGACGAAGGTGCGACGGGAAAGTTCGGACATGGCGGACCGGCCTCTCAGAGCTGGAAGGTGGCGACGGCGGCGGCGGTGTCGGACGGCCACTCGTTGGCGGCGGTGTTCGGCTCGGGCCGCGGCCAGTCGGCCACGAGGGTGTGCGCCTCGACGAGCTTGAGCGCGCCCGCGTACTGCACGTAGTCGACGCGGTCCTGCGGCTCGGGCTTGGCACCGCGCTGCTTGCGGGTGGGCGACCACGTCACGGCCGGGACCTTGACCGGGTCGGGGCTCTCCTCGCGCAGGGTGTCGGTCAGCCCGGCGGCCTGGAACTCCTTGCTGACGGGCCAGTCGACCGCTCCGACTCCGCCGTGCGCGGCGGCGGTGGCAGCCGTCCAGTCCAGGTGGGAGGGCGAGGAGAGAGCGCCGGCGAGCACCACCGGGGTGCGCTTGGCGATGTCGGCCCGGACGGCCGCCGCCAGCGCCCTGGCCTGCTTCAGCCGGGCGGAGGCGTTCTCGGCGGCCTCGGCCTGCACGGCGGTGCGGCCGTCCTGGACGCCGTACGGCCCGTAGTCGGCCTCGTCGAGGTGCGCGGCCCAGAAGCGGACGGTCCGTCCGCCCGGCAACCGCACCGTCGCCGCGGCGGCGGGCAGGTCCGCGGTCACTGGGGTGATGTCGGCCAGCGGGTGGCGGCTGAGGATGCCGACGCTGCCGGGGCTCTGGTAGGCGTACCAGCCGAGGGCGGTGGCGAGGGTCTGCGCCTGGGTGCCGGCCGTCTCCTGGAGCGCCACGACGTCGAGGCCCTGGGCGAGCACCACGCGCAGCTGCTTCTCCAGCGCGTCGGTGTAGCCGCTGCCGGCGTCGTGCAGGTTCCAGCTCGCGGTCTTCAGGCGCAGCGGCGCGGCCGGGTCGGCGACCGGGACCAGCACGGTGACCGTGTCGGTGGCGCCGGCGCTGTCCTTGACGCCGACGACGACGATCTCGGGGTTCTGGCCGGCCTTCGGGGCGGTGCCGGTGAGCGTGCCGTCGGCACCGACCGAGGCCCAGGCCGCGCCGCCGGCCTTGCGGAACGTCGCGGTGCCCGCCGGGTTGCCGGCCGGGCGCGACCACAGGCCGCCGAGCTTGACGGACACCGCGCTGCCGGGGGCGACGGGGGCGGTGGTCAGCGAGTCGACGGCGGCGTGCGGGCGCACGACGGCCGGCCTGGGGCGGAAGCCGAACGGCTCGGTCCGGGCGAGGACGCCGTAACCGTCCTTGGCCAGGAGGTAGGCGGTGTACGGGCCGCCGGTGAGCGCCGAGGTGTCGAGCTGGAGGTCGCCGGAGCCGCCCGGGGTGTACTTCCACAGCAGGGAGGAGCCGGTGCCGGGCTTGCGGTTGCCGTCGTAGATGCCGACCCAGTTCTTGGCGTCGGGGGCGTCGGTGGTCCAGTGGAAGGTGAGCCGGTCGCCTTCCGTCGGGTCGGCGGGTGCGGTGAGGGTCAGGGCGCTGCCTGCGGCCACGGTTGTCCTGTCCGCCGCCGGGGAGGCCGGGCCCGCCGGGGGCGCCGGAGATCGTCGGGATCACCGGGACCGGCGGGGCCGGCTCCGCGCGCGGCTGGTCACGGAGGCTGAGGAGGGGGGCCACAGTTGGCTGTACAACTGCGGGCGTCCTCATTCACCCGAAGGTCAGCGACCGGAACGTGAACGACGCGTGACGCACCATCGGGCGGTTCGGGAACTCCGGGACTTGCGGGTGTTCGAGCGAGCTTCGGCGGATCTGCCCGGATTTCCCCGATACCGCCCCTGACCTGCGGCGATCCCTGCGCCTTTCCGCTGGCGAAGCACCCCGGGAGCCCACTAGGCTCGGCGCGCCCGTCCCGCTCGGGGCGACGGCCCGACCGACCGGAGCGCGGCGTGCGCGCCCGGCGGCCCCCAGGAGTGGACCAATTCTGATGATGTGTGCGGTGTGCGGGGCTCGCCCTGCCGCGATCCCGAACCGGCGCTGCCTGAGCTGCGGCGAGGCCGACCCGGCCTGGCCCAGGGCCTACCGCTCGCCCGTCGTGGCGGCGATCCTCACCCACGTGGCACTGGCCTTCAACATCCTGCTGGCCGTCCTGGCCATCGGTGCCGACATCACCGCCCTGGTCTTCTACTCCCTCGCGCACGAACCGGGTTCGGACATCGAGCTCACCGACTTCGACACCCTGGAGGGCGTGGCCAAGGGGCTGGAGGGGGCCACCTTCCCGCTCCTCGCCCTGGGCGCGGCCGCGTTCATCACCTGGTTCCACCTCGTGCGGCGCAACGCCGGCCTCTTCCTGCCGCTCGGCCACCGGCGCGGCACGGGCTGGACGATCGGCGCCTGGATCACGCCGATCGTCCAACTCTGGTTCCCGCAGCAGCTCATGGCCGACAGCTGGGACGCGAGTGCGCCGGTGGGCCCGGACGGCCGGCGCCGGCCGGTCGGACGGGGCCTGGTCTCGGCCTGGTGGGCGGCGTGGCTCTGCTCGCTGCTCCTCACCCGCATCGCCACCGACCTGGGCTCGTGGCCGGGCGGCCCGGTCGACCCGCGGGCCACGCTCGGGGCCGACATCGGCGCGGGGACGGTCCGCATCGCGGCGGCCGTGCTGCTGATCCTCGTGGTGCGGCGGCTGACGGCGATGCAGGAGGAGCGACGGGCGATGGTGAACCCGCACGCGGCCGCGGCCGACGCCTCGGAGTCGGCGTTCGGGATCGGGCCGGTGGAGGAGGTCGTGGCTCCCGCGGACGGCGCGAGGCCGGCGGACGTCGGCGGCGGCCACTGAGGCGGGCGGACGGCGGCGGCCCGGCGGGGGATCGACTCCCCTGCCGGGCCGCCGCTTTGACGTCAGGGCCGCAGGGCCGGGGCGGTCACGATCGCCTTCAGGTGGTCCACGTCGAGCGCGGGGTGGCCGGGCCGGCAGGTGTAGGCGTGCTCGCCGTTCCACTCCGAGATCCGCACTGGACGCCCGGGCCGGGGCTCAGGCCACGACTCAGGCCACGACTCAGGCCAGGGCGAGGAACAGCTTCTCCAGCTCCGCCTCGGTCATCGGCGCGCCGTCCTCGTCGGCCGCCGCCATGCACTGGCGCATGCCGCTGGCGACGATCTTGAAACCGGCCCGGTCGAGGGCCCGGGACACCGCGGCCAGCTGGGTCACGACGTCCTTGCAGTCGCGGCCCGCCTCGATCATCGCGATCACACCGGCCAGCTGGCCCTGCGCGCGACGCAGCCGGTTCAGGACCGCGCCCACCGCCTCCTCGTCCACCTGCATGTCCGGGCCACCTTTCACGTCGGCTGTCGACTGACCAGTGTACCCGGTGGGGTATCCGCACCGGGGCCGCGGCCCCGGCCGGCCACCGCCCTCAGCGCCTCGCCAGGCGCCGCTCCCCGCCCGCCCCGGTCGCGTACGGGAGTTCGTAGTGGGCGAAGACGGCCGGCTCGTCCGCAGCGGGCAGGACGTCGTCCGTGCCGATCGCGGGCGCCTGCTTGACCACGCTCTTCGGGAACGCGACCCGGACGTAGCCCGGCCCGACCACGGCCCCGTCCAGCGGGACGAAGACCAGCCGGCGCCCGCCTATCATGCCGACCGTCACGGTCGCGAAGAACGGCTCGTCGGTGGAGGTCTCCACGTACACGGACTCCAGCGAGCCGATCTTGCCGCCCTTCTCGTCCACGACCGCCTGGCCGCGCCACTCCCGGATGTCCGCCATGCCGATCGCCATGACCCGTCCGCCTTCCCGTCCACGACCTGGGACTCCCATCCTCCGCCGGAAGCCCCGGGCGCGCCCGACGAACGACTCGCTCACCCGCGCGGGTGACAGCGGGTGCGTATGGGGGCGACGCGGCCGACCGCTGCGGAGGGCCGGGACGAGGACCTACGCCGGCCGCCACGCCCCGGGCCGCCGGCGGCGGCTCGGGCGCCCGTCAACGCCGGGCCCAGTCCGGGGCCCAGGTGGGGCCCTCGGGTCGGGCGTCCGGGATGGCGGCGAGGTGGGCGCGCAGGGTCCGCAGGGCGGGGTGCGGGTTGTCGCGGTGCAGGAGCAGCGAGTGCGGGTAGACCGGGACCGGGTCGTGCACCGGGACGCGCCGCAGGTCGTGACCGGCGGGCCAGACCAGGCGGGTGCGGGCGCCGGCGAGGGTGGCCAGGCCCGGGGTGTCGGCGATGACGTCGAGCAGCGCGTCGGAGCCGAAGTTGGGGCCGGTGCCCTCGATCGTGAGCCCGAACGCGGCGCAGAGGTCGTCGTAGTAGGCGCCCCACTCGGTGCCGGGCGCGCTGCCGGGGATCCAGATGCGGTGGCCGGCGAGCCCGGCGAGCGTCACCGAGCGGGCGTTCGCGAGGGCGTGGCCGGGGCCGGTCAGCAGGTCGTGGGGCTCGTCGAGGACGTGCGCCGTGGCGATCTCCCCGGGCAGTTCCCGGCCGGGCGCGAGGACGGCGCGGAAGGAGGCGTCGATCGTCCCGGCCAGGAGCGCGGCGACGGCGTCGTCGGCGGTGTGCAGGTGCACCACGTCGAGCTCGACGCCCGGGTGCGCGCGGTGGAAGTCCCGCAGCAGTCCGGACGGGGCGATCCGGGAGGCGATCACGTCCACGCGCAGCGCGCGGCTGCCCGGCCGCACCGAGGCGGCGGCCCGCTCCGCGACGCGCAGGAGCTCGCGGGCGTGGGGCAGGAACGCCTGTCCGTCGATGGTCAGTTCGGCGCCGCGCGGGGTCCGGTGGAACAGTCGCACCCCGAGGTCCTGCTCCAGCGCGGCGACCCGCTTCGAGACGGCCTGCTGGGTGACCGCCAGCTCGATGGCGGTGTCCTGGAAGCTGCCCGCCGCGGCGGCGGCCACGAACGTGCGTACGGCGTTGAGGTCCATGCCGCGAAGCCTAGGGGCACAACGGACGGTTGTGCGGTGGCGGGCCCGTGGTTGTTTGATCCGTGGTGGAGCGGGCCGGTTTGATGATTCCGGTCGCCATTCGGTTGTACCGCCGATGGTTTTCGGTCCGAGAGGGGTGGGCGGGGATGTGGGGCGGGAAGTCCTCGGGCGGGCGGTTCTCGGGCGGGCGGTCGTTGGGGCGGCCGTTCGGCTGGCTCTGGGCGGCGTACGGCACGAGCGCGATGGGCACCCGGCTGGCGTTCGGGGCGTTCCCCTTCCTCACCGTCCACCTGCTGCACGCCGGAGCGTCGGCCGTCGCCGTGCTCGCGGCGGCGGGTGCGGCGGTCGGCGCGGTGGTGGCCGTGCCGCTCGGGCCATGGGTGGAGTTCCGGCGCAAGCGGCCGGTCATGATCGGGATGGACCTGCTCCGCTGCGCGGCGCTCCTGACCATCCCCGCCGCCTACGCGCTCGGGTGGCTCGGCTTCGGCCAGCTGCTGGTGGTGGCGGTGGTCGTCGCGGCGGCGGACATCACCTTCGGGGCGGCGTCCGGCGCGTACCTCAAGAGCATCGTCGCGCCGGAGGAGCTGCTGGCCGCCAACGCCCGCTTCGAGTCGACGACGTGGACGACGACCGTCCTCGGGCCGCCGCTCGGCGGCGCGGCCGTCGGACTGCTCGGCCCGGTCGCGACCGTCGCCGCGGACGCGGTCAGCTACCTGCTCTCGGCCGTCGGCATCCGGGCCGTCGGGGGCCGGGAGGCGCGGCCCCCGCGCGACGGCTCCGCACGGCTGCGGGCCGGTGACCTGCTCCAGGGCTGGCGGTTCGTGCTGGCCGACCGGGAGCTGCGGCCCCTGTTCCTGAACACCGTCCTGGTGAACGCCCTGGTCATGGCCACCGAGCCGGTGCTGACCGTCCTGCTGCTCGGACCGCTCGGGTTCCCGGCGTGGCAGTACGGCCTCACCTTCGCCGTCCCGTGCCTGGGCGGGCTGATCGGCTCCCGGCTGTCCGGGCCGCTGGTCGCCCGGTTCGGGCGGCGCCGGGTGCTGCTCGTCTCCGGGGCGCTGCGGGCGTGCTGGCTGCCGGGGCTGGTCCTCGTCGGTCCCGGCGTGCCCGGGATGCTGCTGGTGATGGCCGTCGAGTTCGGGATGATCCTGTGCATCGGGGTGTTCAACCCGGTGTACGCCACCCACCGGCTGGAGCGGGTCGCGCCGGACCGGGCCGCCCGCGTGCTCACCGCGTGGTCGGTGAGCGCCAAAGCCGCGACGGCCGTGCTCACCGCGCTGTGGGGCGTACTCGCCGGGCTGACGGGGCCCCGCGCAGCGCTCGGTCTGGCCGGGTTGTGCCTGCTCGCGACGCCGCTGCTGCTCCCGCGGGGCGAGCGGGCGCCGGGGCCGGTCCCGCAGTCGGCGGCTCCGGGAGGGTGAGCACCCCGGCCGGTCGGCGGCATGGGGTCTGAGTACCGGTCGGATGGTGGTGCCTGCTCCAGGGGAATCGGGGAGCTGGCCCTATCGCCCCGGGCTCGGCACCACAACTACCGTCCCTCGTGTACGGATTTCGCACGCAGGGGGTTGGACATGGGGTCGCTGCACCGGTACGTCGGGGCGGTCGTGGTCGCCGGGGCGGCCGCGCTCGCCGTCGCGGTCCTCGGGGGCTGCTCGCCGGCGAAGAGCAGCTTCCAGGACGACGCGACGGTCTCCGACCGGATCACCGCCGTCCAACTGGACACCGACGCGGGGAACGTCACCGTCGAGGGCAAGCCGGGAGCCACGCAGGTGTCGGTCCACCGGCTCGTCGAGTACCGGCACGACAAACCCGAGGGCACCACGCGGGTGCGGAACGGCACGCTGGTGCTCGGCGGCTGCGGGGACGACTGCTCGGTCAGCTACACGGTCGAGGCTCCGGCCGGGCTGCCGATCAGCGGCGGGACGTCGGCCGGGGAGATCCGGCTCTCCCGGGTCGGCGAGGTCGCCGTGCACACGAACGCAGGGGGCATCACGCTCGACGACGTCGGCGGGCCGGTGGACGTCCACACCTCCAGCGGCGGCATCGTGGGCACCACGCTGCGCGGCGAGCGGATCCAGGCCCGCACCAGCAACGGAGACATCCGGCTCACCCCGGCCACCGCGCAGGACATCACGGCCACGACGTCCAACGGCGCCATCACGCTGACGGTCCCGGCCGCCGCCTACCACGTGACCACATCGACGAACCACGGGACCATACGCGTCGGGGTCGGGGACGACCCGGACGGGCGTTACCGGCTGGACCTCAGCACGTCCAACGGCGACATCACCGCGGCGGCGGGCTGAGGCTCCCTCCGGCGCCCATCGGCTCCCATCGGCGCCAGGAACCTCCCCAGGCGGCGAGGAACTCCTCGACCAGGCCGACGAACCGCTCCGGCTCCTGCGCCCACATCCGGCGGCCCGCCTTCGGAGCCGGCCGCGCTCACAGCCAGCCGCGCTCCTTGGCGCGGAGGCCGGCCTCGAAGCGGCTGCGCGCGCCGAGGCGGGCCATCAGGGCGGCGGTGTTGCGGCGGACGGTGCGGACGGAGAGGGCCAGCCGGTTGGCCACGGCCTCGTCGGTCAGGCCCTGACTGAGGAGGTCGAGCAGACCGCGCTCGTGGCGGGTGAGTTCGTCGCCGCGCGAGCCCGGCCCGGCCTCTCCCCCGGCGGCGCCGGCCGCGCCGTCGGCGGCGACCAGCGGTTCGGCCGTCTCCCAAACGGCCTCGAACAGGGCCCGCAGCGCGGCGACCACGCCGGGGGCGGTGACCAGGACGGCGTCCAGGCAGTCCGGGTCCAGTGTCGCCGGGACGATCGCCGCCGCCCGGTCGAAGACCAGCATCCGGCGCAACGGCGTGGCCGGGACGGTGCGGATCTCGGCGCCGTGCGCGGTCAGGACCCTGGCGTAGGCGAGGCTCGGCTCGTGCCGACGCACGCTGTCCGGGTACACCGAACGCATCCGGATGCCGCGCGCGAGGCCATCGAGGTTGAGCCCCAGCGCGTTGGTGGTCGCGACGGCGCCGCTGGTCCGGGTCTGGAACGAGATCGTCTCGAACAGGTTCCCGCGGGCGAGCTGTTCGATCCGGGCGACGACGGTGTCCTGGCCGATCAGCCGCTCGGTGTCGCGCTGGCGGATGCCCGGTTCGGCGATGGCGTACTCGGTGAGGAGCCGGGTGACGGTCGTCCGGGTGCGGTCGAACTCCGCCTGCTGGGCGAGCAGTCGGGCCTCCTGGCGGGCCAGCAGCGCTCGCAGGCCCTCGCTGGGGTCGGCGAGGCACAGCGGGCCGGGCTCCGCCTGGCCCGCGCAGGCGGCGGGTTCGGTCTTCCGCGCGGCGGGCGCCTCGGTGGGCAGCGCGTCAGGCGGGGCGACCGACTGCCCGGTGGCCGGTTCCGGCCGCCTTCGGACGGACGGACGGAGCAGCCCCGCGGCGACGAGCCGCTCCAGTGCGTCACCGACCTGTCCGGCCGTCAGGCCCAGACGCGTGGCGATCTCGGCGTGGTGCGTCACGCCCTCGCCCAGCATCAGTCCGTACACGGCCCCCGCGTCACGCCCGAGGCCCAAGCCCTCGTACACCCTCTGGCCTCCCCCGATGTCCCCGCTGGCGCGATCCTGCCACTGGCCGGATGCTGCCCGCCGGTGATCTTCCCACAGGCCGCCGCGGGCCGTCAGACTCTCGTCCGCCGCCAACCGCACCCCGGCGCGGCACGCCCGAAAGCCGTAGGAGGAAGTCCATGTCCCAGCCCGCCGCAAGCCCCGCCCGCCGGCCCGGAGGCGCCGTCCGAGTGCTGCTGGACTGGGGGCCGACGGTGCTGTTCAACATCCTCGCTCCGGTGCTGACGTTCAACGCGCTCAGTGGGCACGCGATGTCGGACGTCAACGCCCTGCTGATCTCCTCGGCCTGGCCGGTCGCCGACCTCGGCGTGTACTTCCTGCTGCACCGCAGGCTCGACGAGTTCGGGATCTTCACCCTGGTCACGCTCGTCCTCGGGGCGCTCAGCGCACTCGCCTACAACACCACCGAGCTGATCTTCGTCAAGGACTCCGCCCTGACCGGTCTGATCGGCCTCGGCTTCCTCGCCACGCTGTTCGCGCCGCGCCCGGCGATGTTCTACTTCGGCCGCAAGTTCGCGGCCGGCGGCACCGCCGAGGGCGTCGAGCGCTGGAACGGCCTGTGGGTGCACGAGGGCTTCCGGCGGGGCCAGCGGCTGCTGACCGTCATCTGGGGCGTCGCGTTCGTCGTGGAGTCGGCGCTGCGGATCGCGCTGACCTACGTCCTCTCGACCGAGGCCATGGTCACCGTGAGCAGCGTCATGCCGTGGGTGTTCCTCGGCGGCCTGATCTTCTTCACCATCACCTGGGGCCGCCGCCGCCAGGCCCGGATGCAGCAGACCCTGGGTCTGTCGGACGACCGGATGGCCGGCGCGCCTACCGCCTGAGCCGCTCGGCCGCCGGGGCGCGGTGGCGCCCGGCGTGGTTCCCGGCGGGGTTCCGGACGTGGTTCTCGGCATCGTGCTCGGCGTACCGGCGGAGCACCGGGTGGAGGTAGTCGACCTGCGGCCCGGCCAGTGCGGCGGCCTCCTCGGGTGTGGCGACGAGGGCCATCCCGTCGAACTCCGGCTCGACGCCGCGCGACCGCTCGTCGGCGACCATCGCCTCGAAGTCCTCGCGCAGCGCGGCGGCCGGGCGCGGCGGGGCCAGGTAGAGGACGCCGACGTTGCCGTTGGTCGTGTGGACGACGGTCCACCGGCGCAGGGCCCCGGGGTCCGTGTCGCCGCCCGTCTCCTCGAGGAGTTCACGGGCGGCGTGACGCTGGAGGGCCGGCTCGTCGAGGAGGTCGTCGCCGGTCGGCGGTTCGACGTTGCCACCTGGCAGGCCCCAGCGGCCGGGGTGGGCGGTCGGCCCCGCCATCCGGCCCACCAGCACCCGGCCGTCGTCGGCCGGCTGGACGACGGCGACGAACAGGGCCGGCAGCCAGCCGGTCGCGCCGGGCACCCGGCGCAGGACGAACTGCCGGTAGGTGGTGCGGGCCCAGCCGAGTTCGAGGTCCTGCGGACCGTCCGGCCGCAGCCCCGCGCAGACGGCGACCGGGCCGTCGAAGAACGTCGGATTGGTCCGCACCGCCTCGGCCCAGGCGCGGTCCATCGCCCTCCGTTCCTCCGGCGTGAGGTCGGGGGCGGCGGTCTCGACGAGGCGGATCGCGGCGGGCGCCAGGATCTCGACCTCAGCGGGGGCGGGCTGTCGTTCGGTCACGCGGCACATGCTGGCACAGGCCGTGCCACCAGGCCGAACCCGATGCGCAGCGCCCGCGGCCGATCACCGCCACCGCTGACCCCGCCCATGCCCGGCGACCTGCGCATCCCCTCCGTCGTCGCTTCGCGGTTGTCCCTCCGGCTGGAAGCCGACGACGACCTCGGCCACCGCTACACCGGCACGGGCGGCGCCCACGGGCTGAGCGCCGACGGGCTGCGCACGGAGGGGACGGTCTCCGGGCAGCCCGCCGTCGCGGCGGAGGCCGCGGAGCTCAGGGTGCGGCTGGTCTTCCGCCGCGGCCCGGAGGAGTGCGCCGACCAGCTCGCCTTCCCGCTCCCGCCGCAGGCCTGAACGGCCCAGACCCGATCCTGCCGACCGCCCACAAGCGACATCAGAGCGCGACTTGGGTCTCGGCTCGCTCGCGGATGTACTCGTCCGGGTGCGTTCTGGCGATCTGCACCGCGCGCTCCACGAGCGGGTGCAGCTCGGTCGGGTAGGCGCGCGGGACGAGCGGCAGCCCCGGGAGGATGCTGCGGCGCACGTCCTGGTCCTCGTTGGCGACGAACTCCCGCAGCGCGGCCTCGTGCCACGCGTCGCGCACGCTCGCGCCGTCGTCCGGGTCGGTCCAGCGGTCGCCGGCCGACAGCGCCGTCCAGTACCAGGCCCGCGCCGCGCCCGCGCGCTCCTCGTCCGTGCCGGTCTTCAGCCGGAGGAGCAGCGCCATCCGGACGCGGCGCCGGCCGAAGGCCGTCAGGGCGGGCTCGACGAACCGCCGGTTGAAACTCGGGTTCGGGTCGTAGACCGCGGCGTCGATCAGCGCCTCGAAGTGCTCCTCGGGGAGTTCGGCCCGTCCGGCGAGCGCCTTGTGGACCTCCCAGCGCCCCGCGTCGGTGAAGTGCGCCCCCGGCGCGACCTCGATGGCGAGCAGTCGGAGCAGATCGGCCAGACGTTCCTCGAACGCGCGTGATCCGCGCCTCGTCGCCCTTGGCCACGGCCGGAGACCCCGCACCTCGCCCGCCGTTTCGTTCGCTTCCACGAGCCCCTCCTCATTCTGAGTCACCGGAACACTACTCGCTGCACATCCGTTCGGAGGGCGTTTTCGCGCAGGCCGGAGGCCCGATCGGCGTCGCCGGACCGGGATTGACGGACTCTCGCCCCTTCCATCACCCTTCCACTAATCGAATAGTGAAAGGGTACTTTGCCGATGCACGCGCTCCTCCCGCCCGCAAACCCAGTCCACCCCGCTCCCCAGCCGTTCCCCGGCCTCCTCGCCCGGCGGCTCGCCGTCCTGCGCCGACCGGCAGCCCTCGCCTGGGGGCTGGCCGCCGGCTTCGCCGCCCTCTACGCCTGCGTCGGTGTCAACCGGCACCGGCGCGGCCTCACCAAGGCCTACGACCTGGGCATCTTCGAGCAGGCCATCCGCGCCTACGCCCACGACCGGGCACCGATCGTGCCCCTCAAGGGGCCGGGCTACCACCTGCTCGGCGACCACTTCCACCCACTGATCGCCACCCTTGCCCCGTTCTACCGGGCCTTCCCCACCCCGATCACGCTGATCGCCGCCCAGGCGCTGCTCATGGCCCTGGCCGTCGTCCCGCTCACCCGCTGGGCGTACGACGTGGCCGGACCACGCGTGGCCCTCGCCATCGGCTGCGCCACCGGGGCCTCCTGGGGGATCGTCCGGGCGGCGGCCGACGACTTCCACGAGATCGCCTTCGCCGTCCCGCTGCTCGCCTTCGCCGTCACCGCGCTCGGCCGGCGCCGGCCGCTGGCCGCCGCGCTGTGGTCGCTGCCACTCCTGCTGGTCAAGGAGGACCTTGGGCTGACCGTCGCCGCCGTCGGCGCCCTCATCGCCTGGCAGGCCCGGCAGGACCGCCGCAGCCCGGCGCCGGGCCTGGCCCTCGCGGTGACCGGCCTCGCCGCGACCGCCCTCACCGTGCTCGTCGTCCTGCCGTCGTTCAACCCCACCGGCGGCTTCGACTACTGGCAGCAGGTGGACGGCGGCGGACACCCCTCGGCCGGAACGATGGCCGCACGGCTGGTCTGGCCCCCGGTCAAGTGGCTGCTGCTGTTCCTGCTCGCCGCCACCGCCGGATTCCTCGGCCTGCGCTCACCGCTCGCCCTGCTCTGCGCACCCACCCTCGCCTGGCGCCTGCTGTCGGCCAACCCGAACTACTGGGGTGTCAGCTACCACTACAGCGCGGTGCTGATGCCGATCGCCTTCGGCGCCCTCATCGATGTCGCCCGGCGGAGCGACCGCCGCCGGATCCGGCGCGCGCTCGCCGTCAGCGCCCTGGTGACGGCCGCGACGCTGCCGCTCTACCCGCTGCACGAGGTCGTGATGCCCGAGGCCTGGCGCACCTCGCCGCGCCTCACCGAGACCCGCGCGATGCTGGACCTGATACCCGACGACGCCACCGTCGCCTCCTCCAACCGACTGGCGGCACAGCTCACCGACCGGACGACCGTCACCCTGGTCTGCCGGCCGCCGGACGGCCAAGGCCCCGAGTGGGTCGCCGTCGACCTGCACGACCCGACCGTGCAGTCCCCGTGCGCCATCGACGCCACGCGCCACATGGTGACGGAGTACCGGGAGCGGGGGTACCGGCCGCTGATCGACCGGGACGGCCTGCTCCTGCTCAGGCGGCCCTGACCGGCCGACGGCCTCGAGGGCCCCGGGTCCGGCTTGACCCGCACGCCGCGGTGGGCCACCATTCCACTATTGAACTAGTGAAAGGCCGCAACGGGTGTGATCGAGTACCGCATCGAGCGGCGCAGCGGCGTGTCCACGTACCAACAGATCGTGCAGCAGACCAAACAGGCCCTGCGGTTGGGCCTGCTGCAGCCCGGGGACAAGCTGCCGACCGCCCGCGAGGTGGTCGAGCTGACCGCGATCAACCCCAACACCGTGCTGAAGGCCTACCGCGAACTCGAACGCGAGGGCCTGGTCGAGCCCCGGCCGGGGCTCGGCACCTTCGTCCGGCGCTCGCTCGCCCGGCCGGAGGCGGCCGCCGACGGTCCGCTGCGCGCCGACCTGGTCGGCTGGGTGGACCGCGCCCGGGAGGCCGGGCTGGAACGCGAGGACATCGCCGCGCTGATGGCATCCGTTCTGGAGCAGCGCTTCGACACCGGGGTCTCCCCGGCGCCACCGACCTGAGAACTACCTGTGGGGGACCGGGTGAACGACCCGACGAACATGCCGCCGGCCGAAACGGCCCTCGACACGACGGCACTGGAGGCCACGGGCCTCGGCAAGCAGTACAAGGGGGAATGGGCCCTGCGCGGCTGCGACTTCACCGTCCCGGCCGGCCGGATCTGCGGGGTGGTCGGCCCCAACGGCGCGGGCAAGAGCACCCTGCTCGGCCTCGCCGCCCGCCTGGTCGGCCCGACCGAGGGCGAGCTTCGGGTCTTCGGGGAGCCCGGCTCCACGGCCGAACTGCGCGCCCGCGTCTCGTACGTGGCGCAGGACAAGCCCCTCTACCCGGGCTTCACGGTGGCCGAGACGCTGCGGATGGGCCGCGAGCTCAACCCCGCCTGGGACGACGAGGTGGCCCACCGGATCGTCGAACAGGGCGAGTTGAGGATGCGGGCGCGGATCGGCTCGCTCTCCGGCGGCCAGCGCACCCGGGTCTCGCTGGCGCTCGCCCTCGGCAAGGCGCCCGACCTGCTGCTCCTCGACGAGCCGATGGCCGACCTCGACCCGCTCGCCCGCCACCAGCTCATGGGCACGCTCATGGCCGAAGCCGCCGACCGCGGCACCACCATCGTGCTCTCCTCGCACATCCTCCCCGAACTCGACGGCGTCATCGACCACTTGCTGCTCGTGCAGCGCGGGCGGATCCGGCTGGCCGGCGACCTGGAGGAGATCCTGGACGGGCACCAGCTGCTCACCGGTCCCGCCGAAGCGCCCGCCCCGCCGGCCGGGGTCCTGGTCGAACGGCGCGTCGGCGGCCGCCAGGCCACCGCGCTCGTGCGCACCGACGCCCCGCCGGACGGACCGTGGGAGGGCGAGCGGCCGAGCCTGGAGGACCTGCTGCTCTGCTACCTCCGCTCCCCCGCAGCCGCACAGCCGTCTTCCCCCGCCCGGAACAGCGAGGTCGCCGCATGAGCACGAACGTCCTGCCCGACCACACCGTCGCGTCCGCGGACCGGCACCGGGCCTCCGGGCGAGTGCGCGGGGTGGCCTGGGTGGTGCTCCGCCAGAACCGCTTCCTCCTGCGGACGATGGCCGTCCTGCTGGCCCTCGCGGCCGTCGACCTGCTCTGGATCCACATCGCCAGCCAGCACACCATCGGTGTCCTGCGCCGGACCGGCTGCTACAGCGCCGAGAGCTGGAGCAGCACCCAGTGCTACACCCTGCTCGCGCCGATCAGCCGGCCGACCTTCTGGTTCACCGAGGTGCTCCAGCCCGTCGTCACGGCGATCCCGCTCCTGGTCGGCGTCTTCATCGGCGCGCCGATGATCGCCCAGGAGCACGAGCGCGGGACGATCCGCCTCATCCGGGCGCAGTCCGTGCACCCACTGCGCTGGCTGGCGGCCCGGCTCGCGGTGCCCGGCCTCGCCGTGCTGGCCACGACCGGCGTCGTCGCCGCGCTGATGAGCTGGGTGTGGTGGACGGACATCGTCCACGGCCCCTACGCCTTCGACCCGCCGTTCCAGTCCTTCACCTACCCCGCGCTCGGGCTCGCTCCGGTGGCCTGGTCCCTGTTCGCCCTCGCGGTGGGCGTGCTGCTCGGCCAGGTGCTGCGCCGGACGCTGCCCGCGATGTTCGTCACGGCGGCCGTGCTCGGGGCCGCCTTCGGCGTGATGAGCTGGGCCCGCCGCTACCTCTACCCGCTCACGGACAAGGTGGTGCCGCTGGACGAGGCGCAGCCGACCAACGCGTGGCTGATCGACCGCGGCGCCGTCATGGCCGACGGCACCCGGGTCGGCGGCGACACGTGCCTGTTCGGGAGCCACGCCTGTGACGGGGCGACCGCCTCCTGGATCACGTACCACCCCGCCGCCGACCTCGTCCCGGTCCAGCTCGTGGAGGCCGGGATCCTGCTGGTGCTCGCCGCCGCCGCGCTGGCGGCCGTCTTCCGGCTGGCCCGGAAGTAGGTGCCCGAGGCGCGGGCCCAGCCCGTCGTGTTGGAGGACGACTCGTAGCCGTGGCGCGTGTTGCGCTCCCACTCGCCGCCGGTGACACGGTGGTAGACGGCGTCCGGGACGTACAGCAGGGGCTCGCCCCAGAGGCCGTCCGGACCCACGGGGCCTCGTTCATGCCGCACAGCACGGCCGACGGCAGTGACACCCAGGGCGACGCTCAGGCCGGGCGGCCGGGCGGGACGAGGCCGGACTGGTAGGCGATCGCGACGAGTTGGGCGCGGTCGCGGGCGTCGAGCTTGGACATCGCGCGGTGCACGTGGGTGCGGACCGTGAACGGGCTCACGTACATGCGCTCGGCGATCTCCTCGTTGGTCAGGCCGGTGGCGGCCATCGACATCACCTCGCGCTCGCGGGCGGTGAGGACGGCGAGGCGCTCGGCGGTGACGGCGGCGGAGGCGGCCGGGTCGGGCTGGGCGAGGAACTGGTCGATGACGGCCCGGGTGGCGGCGGGCGAGAGCAGGGCGTCGCCGGCGGCGACGGTGCGGACGGCGGCGAGGAGTTCCTTCGGGTCGGCGCCCTTGCCGAGGAAGCCGCCCGCGCCCGCGCGCAGCGCCTGGGCCACGTACTCGTCGATCTCGAAGGTCGTGAGGATGAGCACCCGGGTGCCGGCCAGTTCCTCGTCGCCGCAGATCGCCGCCGTCGCGCCGAGGCCGTCGGCGCCGGGCATGCGGATGTCCATCAGGACGATGTCGGGCTTGGTGGCGCGGGCGAGCTCCACCGCCTCGCGGCCGTCGGCGGCCTCGCCCACGACCTCCATGTCGTCCTCGGCGTCGATGAGGACGCGGAAGGCGCCGCGCAGCAGGGCCTGGTCGTCGGCGAGCAGGACGCGGATGGTCATGGGCGCTCCCTGTCGGGTCGGGCGCTGTCCCGTCGGACGCCGTCGCACCATTGGGCGACGCGGCGGGCGGCGTCGGGGCAGCCGGTGTCGGGGCGAGCGACGTCGAGGCGGGTCGCTTCGGAACGGACGGCATCGGGGCGGGCGGCCTCGGGGCCCGGGTCGCGGGCACCGGTGCGCAGCGGGAGTTCGGCGGTGACGAGGAAGCCGCCGCCGGGGCGGGGGTCGGCGGCGAGACGGCCGCCGACGGCGCCGGCGCGCTCGCGCATGCCGATGAGGCCGAAGCCGCCCTCGCCGGGGAGCTGGCTGGGCAGCAGCACGGCCCGGCGGGCGGCGACCGGCGGCGGACCGCCGTTGGCGACGGTCAGGGCGACCCGGCTCTCGGTGTACCCGATGGTGACCTCGGCGCCGGCGCCGCTCGCGTGCTTGGCGACGTTGGTCAGGCACTCCTGGAGGATCCGGTACGCGGTGAGGTCGACGCCGGGCGACAGCGGCCTGGCCTCGCCCCGGACGCTGAGCCGCACCGGCAGCCCGGCCCGCTCGAAGGCGTTGACGAGGTCGGGGAGGCGGTCGAGGCCGGGGGTGGGTTCGAGCGGGGCCGGCTCCTCGGCGCGGCGCAGCAGGCCGACGGTGGCGCGCAGCTCCTGGAGGGCGGAGCCGGTGGCGTCGGTGATGTGGCTGAGGACCTCGCGGGCCTGGGCGGGGTGGCGGTCCATGAGGTGGACGGCGATGCCGGCCTGGGCGTTGGCGAGGGCGATGTGGTGGGCGACGACGTCGTGGAGGTCGCGGGCGATCCTGATGCGCTCGTCGGCGACGCGGCGGCGGGCCTCCTCCTCGCGGGTGCGCTCGGCGCGTTCGGCGCGCTCCTCGATGGCGGCGAGGTGGGCGCGGCGGTTGCGGATGGAGTCGCCGAGGGCGCCGGGCAGCAGCGCCCACGCGAGGACGCCCAGCCGCTCGCCGAGGTGGCCGCCGGCGTCGACGGCCAGCGAGGTCGCGGTGAGCACGACGGCGGTGACGATGGAGGCGCGCAGCGCGGTGGTGCGGTCGGTGCGGACGGCGAGGAAGTACAGCGCGCAGAGCAGCGGGGTGGCGAGGGCGGGGGTGAGCTTGGGGGTGGTCAGCGTCAGGAGCATGGAGCAGACCAGCGTGAACACGACCACGGCGCCCGGGTGACGGCGGTGGGCGAAGACGGCGAGGGCGGAGACCAGCCCGATCACCCCGGTGAGCGGGTCGAGACCGTGGAACTGGCCGCTCTGGTCGACCGTGGCGCCGAAGGCGGTGGAGGCGACGAGAGCGGCGCCCCCGACGACGTCCAGCAGTCGGGGGTGGTTCTGGCGCAGGCGCTGCCAGGTGGTGGTCATGGGTGCTCTCCGGGTCGCGGGTCGGGGGCCGTCGGCGCGAGCGGCGGTGCGCTCGGCGGCGGCCCCCGACTGCAACGGTAATCGGTGGGCGTTCGAATAGGTGACCGTGGAATCCGTGATCGTGACCCCGGCCGCCGTTCGAATCGGTGACGACGCTAGACGCCGACGGGCTCCCGGGCCGGGGCCGGTTCGGGAGCGGCATCGTGCAGCTGGCTGCCCTCGACGTCGACGTCCGGTATGAGGCGGTCCAGCCACGTCGGCAGCCACCAGGCGCGGCGGCCGAGCAGGGCGAGGACCGCCGGGACGATCGTCATGCGGACCACGAAGGCGTCGAACGCGACGGCGGCGGCGAGGCCGAGGCCCATCATCTTGATCATCGGTTCGCTCATGCCGATGAAGCCCGCGAAGACGGCGATCATGATGAAGGCGGCGGCGGTGACCACCCGGGCGTTGTGCCGGAAGCCGGTGACGATGGCCTCGTCCGGCTGCTCGCCGTGCACGTAGCCCTCGCGGATGCGGGTGACCAGGAACACCTCGTAGTCCATGGCGAGGCCGAAGACCACACCGATCATGAAGATCGGCATCATGCTCATCACCGGCCCGGTCTGCTGGACGCCGATCAGATCGGCGAGCCAGCCCCACTGGAAGACGGCGACGACGGCGCCGAGCGCGGCGGCCACCGAGAGCAGGAAGCCGAGCGCCGCCTTGAGCGGGACGAGGACGGAGCGGAAGACCACCAGGAGCAGGAGCACGGCCAGGCCGACGACGATCGCGAGGTAGGGCACGAGCGCGTCGGTGAGCTTCTGCGACACGTCGATGTTCATCGCCGTGGTGCCGCTGACCAGGACGCGGGCCCCGGTCTCGGTCTTGAGGCCGGCCGCGTGGCCGCGGATGGCATGCACGATGTCCTTGGTCTCGGCGGCGGCCGGGCCGGTGGCCGGGATCGCGTTGAGCAGGGCCGTGTCGCCGGCCTTGTTGAACATCGGCGGGGTGACGGTGATGACGCCCGGCAGCCCGGAGACCGTCTTGGCGACCTCACTCGCGGCGGCCTTCGGGTCTGGCGAGCCCTTGGCGTCGACCAGGACCGTCAGCGGGCCGTTGAAGCCTGGGCCGAAGCCCTCGGAGAGCAGGTCGTAGGCGCGGCGCTGGGTGGTGGAGGTCGGCTTGGCCTCGTCGCCCGGCAGGCCGAGCCGCAGGTCGAGCGCGGGCGCGGCCAGCACGCCGAGGCCGATCACACCGCCGAGCAGCACGGCGACCGGTCGGCGCAGCACGAACCGGGCCCAGCGGGCGCCGCCGTTCTCCTCGCCGGAGGCGGACGCGGTGGCCCGGGCGGCGCCCTCGCCGTTCCCGGCGGCCTTGCGGACCTTGCGCGGCAGCACCCGTTTGCCGATGAAGCCCAGCAGGGCGGGCACCAGGGTGAGCGCGACCAGGACGGCGATGACGACCGTGCCGGCGGCGGCCATGCCCATCTTGGCGAGGATCGGGATGCCGACCACCGAGAGCCCGGCCAGCGCGATCACCACGGTGAGGCCCGCGAACACCACCGCGGAGCCGGCCGTGCCGACCGCCCGGCCCGCCGCGTCCTGCGGGGTGCGGCCCTCGGCGAGCTCGGCCCGGTACCGGGAGACGATGAACACGGCGTAGTCGATGCCGACCGCGAGGCCGAGCATCATCGCGAGCGTGCCGGTGGTGCTGGACAGGCCCAGCACGCTGCCGAGCGCGGTGATCAGCGCCATGCCGAGGCCGACGCCGACCACGGCGGTGAGCAACGGCAGCCCGGCGGCGACGAGCGAGCCGAAGGTGATCGTCAGGACGACCGCGGACAGGGCCATCCCGATGGCCTCGCTACTGCCGCCCGCCTCGGGCTTGGCCGTCAGGGCGGTGCCGCCGACCTCGACCTTGAGCCCGGCCTCCCGGCCGTGCTGGGCGGCCTGCTCCAGGGCGTCGGTGGCGCCGGCGGACAGCTTGCCCGCCTTGACGGAGTAGTTCACCGTCGCGTACGCGGTGGTGCCGTCCTTGGAGATCGTCCCGGCCTTGAACGGGCTGACCGCGCCGGTGACCTCCTCGGCGTGCGCGAGCTCGGCGACCGTCTTCTCGACTGCCTGCTGGTGCGGCGCGGCGGTGATCTTCTGCCCGGAGGGGGCGACGAACACCACGCGGGCGGACGCGCCGTCGGCGTGGCCGCCGGGGAAGCGCTCGTTCATCAGGTCGAAGGCCTTCTGGGCCTCCGTGCCGGGCATCGCGAAGCCGTCGTCCGGCGCGGCGGGCGCCTTGGCCGCGAGGACCCCGCCGACGGCCAGCAGGGCGACCCACAGGAGGGTCACCAGCCGGCGCCGGACGAAGGCCCGTCGGCCCAGGCGGTAGAGGAACGTGGCCACGGGAGAGCGGCCTCCTTCGGATCTCGGTCTTCGACCTGGTGCGGAACGCGCCGCGAGGGGGCCGCACGCCTCCCGGCGCGTCCTCCCGCAGCGTGAACCATCCTTGGCCGCGGTCCCCTCCTCCGTCGTCATCCCTGCGCAGACACTTCCCGTACTGCGTACGCAGTAGGGCGCCTCCCCGAACGGCGGAGCGCACGCTCTCCTCCCGAAGCAGTCCCGGGTTCTTCGGAGCGCGTACCCGGCGTCACCGTCCGGGACGGACGTCACCCGTGCGGGGGCGACAACGGGCCGGGCGCGGGCCGCCGAAGTAGCGTGATGTGCCTGGCCCGGCCGTCTGCGACGCCCGGACCGACCCCACCCGATCGGTGCTGATCCCAGCCCGCCGCCGGAGGTGCCCCATGGGCGTACCCGCCGCCCGCATCGTGTTCGACGAGAGCGACCGCACGGCCGTCGCGGAGGCGGTGGCGGAGATCCTCGCCACCGGTGCGATGACGCTCGGCCCCTGGACCGAGCGCTTCGAGCAGGCCTTCGCGGCCGAGCACGGCGCCTCGCACGCCGTCGCGGTGTCCAGCGGCACCTCGGCGCTGGAGATCGTCCTGCGCACCGTCGGCGTGCGGGACCGCGACGTGGTCGTGCCCGCCGTCACCTTCTACGCCACGGCCGGCGCCGTGCTGCACGCGGGCGGCCGCCCGGTGATCGCCGACGTCGACCCGGCCACCCTCGCGCTCTCCCCCGAGACCCTCGCCGCGGCCCTCACCCCGGATACGGCAGCCGTCGTACTCGTCCACATCGGCGGGCTGATCACTCCGGCCGTCGACGAGCTGCGCGCGCTGTGCAACGGGCACGGCGTCCCGCTGATCGAGGACGCCGCGCACGCCCACGGCAGCAGCCTGGGCGGGCGGGCCGCCGGGTCGTTCGGGCTCGCCGGGGCGTTCTCGTTCTACCCGACCAAGGTCACCACGAGCGGCGAGGGCGGCATGATCCTCACCGAGTCGCCGGACCTGCGCGACGAGGCCCGGATCTACCGTGACCAGGGCAAGGGCTCGTTCAGCACCAACCACCACGTCCTGCCGGGCTACTCCTGGCGGATCAGCGAGCTCAACGCCGCCGTCGGCGCCGTCCACCTGCGTCGGCTCAAGGAGTTCATCGAGACCCGCCGGGCCGTCGCCCGCCGCTACGACGAGGCGCTGGCCGGACTGGACGGGCTGGAGCCGGTCGTCGAACCGGTCGGCTGCCGCAGCAACTACTACAAGTACGTGGTGCTGCTGCCGCGCGGTGTCGACCGGGCCGACTTCAAGCGGATCGCCGCCGAGGAGCACGGCGTGCGGCTCTCCGGCGAGGTGTACGACCTGCCGCTCCACCTCCAACCGGTGCTCTCCCCCTACCGGCGCGGCCCGCTGCCCGCCGCCGAGGACGTGTGCGCGCGGCAGATCTGCCTGCCGGTGCACTCCGACATGACCGTGGACGAGACCGAGCAGGTCGTGGACGCCGTCTCGGCGGTCCTGCGACGGCTGGCCTGACCGCGGCCACCACGACCCGCCACCCGACAGTTCGCCCGACAACCCGACAGACCGCCCGACAAGGAGAGAGCCCGTGCGGATAGCCGTCACCGGGGGATGCGGATTCATCGGCTCGCACGTCGTGGACCGGCTGGTCGCGGCCGGGCACGACGTCCTCGCGATCGACACCGCCGACAAGTACCTCAACCCCGAGGCCGAGCACGCCCGGATCGACGTCCTCGACCTGCCCGGCCTCACCGCCGCGCTGGCCGGCAGCGAGGTCGTCTACCACCTGGCCGCGATGGCCGACGTCGACCAGATCCGCACCGACCCGCTGCGCGCCGTCCGCGTCAACATCGACGGCACGGCGACCGTCCTGGAGGCCGCCCGGCGCAGCGGCCTCAGCCGAACCGTGCTCGCCAGCACCGTCTGGGTGTACGGCGCCGCGCTGGGCGCCGAGGACCAACTGGGCGGCGACGAGCAGGAGCTGGACGAGCACGTGCCGATCGAGCTGGAGCGCAGTGGGCACCTGTACGTGGCCACCAAGCTCGCCGCCGAGATGCTCGTGCACAGCTACCGCGAGCTGTACGGCCTGCACTTCACCATCCTGCGCTACGGCATCCCGTACGGGCCGCGGATGCGCGACGAGCTGGTGGTCGCCCGCTTCGTGCAGGCGGCCCTGGCCGGGCGGCCGATCACCATCGCGGGCGACGGCCGGCAGAGCCGCAACTTCGTCTACGTGGAGGACCTGGCCGACGGCCACGTCCGGGCCCTGTCCCCCGCCGCCGAGGACCAGACCTTCGCCCTGGAGGGCTCGACCGCCGTCTCGGTGCGCGACATCGCCGAGACCGTCGACGGGCTGCTCGGGCCGGTGTCCATCGAGCACATCGAGGCCCGCACCGCCGACTACGCGGGCCGGCGGATCTCCTCGGCGCAGGCCAAGCGGCTCCTCGGCTGGTCGCCGCGGACCAACTTCGCCGACGGCGTGCGGCGGTACGCGGACTGGTACCGGGCCTCCCTCGGTTCCTGAGGCGCCGACCGTGCCGCACGCGCTGCTGATCTCCGGCTCGCTCGGCCAGGGCCACGACGTGATGGCCCGGGCCTGCGCCGACACGCTCCGGGAGCGCGGCTGGAGCACCGGGACCGTCGACGCGATGGCGCTGCTCGGCGAGCGCTCCGGCGCGGCCGGGGAGGCGGTGTTCCGGCGACTGCTCGACCTGCCGGGGGTCTACGACGCGTTCCACTTCTCCGCGCTGCGGCCCGGCGCCCGCATCGCGCTGCTCGCCGACGCGGCGGCCCGCTCCCGGTTGGTGCCCGCGCTGCGGGAGCTGACCGCCCGGCAGCGGCCGGACCTGGTCGTGTCGGTGTTCGCCACCGCGACCTCGGCCGTCAACCGGCTGCCGGGGCGGGACTTCAAGCACTTCGTGTTCTGCACCGACGTCACCCCGCACCGGTTGTGGGTGCAGGAGGGGACGGACCTCTTCCTCGTCACCTCCGAGGTCGCCGCGTGCGCGGTGCGGCGCCACCGCCCGGACGCGGACATCGCCGTGCTGCCGGCCCCGCTGCGCGGGCCGTTCTACCGCCCGCCGGGCCGCGCCGAGGCGCGGGCGGAGCTGGGCGTGCCGCCGGACGCCCGGTGCGTGCTCCTCATGTCCGGTTCCTGGGGCCTCGGACCGCTCGCCCGGACCGCCGTCCGCCTCGCGGCCGCCGGGCCGCACGTGCTCGCGGTGGCCGGGCGCAACGCGGAGCTCGAACGGCGGCTGCGGCGGGCCGCCGCCCGCGAACCGCGCCTGCACCCCTTCGGGTACACCGAGCGGATCCCGGCGCTCATGGCCGCGGCCGACCTCGTCGTCACCAGCTCCGGCGACACGTGCAGCGAGGCCCGGGCGCTGGGGCGGCGGATGCTGCTGCTCGACGTCGTCCAGGGGCACGGACGGGACAACCTGCAGCACGAACTGGAGCTCGGCCACGCCGACGTGACGAACGCCCACCCGGCCGACGTCGTCCGCAACGCCCTGGCCGCGCTGACCCGCCCGGAGCCCGCGCCGTCCGTCGGCGCGACGCCGGACGCGTGGCGCGACGGCTTCGGCGCGGCGCTGGAGAAGGCGGGACTGGGGTAAGGCGGTAAGGCCTACGGACTCACGGGAGTTCGCGACGCACCAGCGCCTTGTGGGCCGGCTCGCCCGTCCTTCGCGCGTGCGCGAGGCGGGCCCGGACCTCCGGCAGGGTGCGCGGGCGGTAACCCGGGCCGCCGCAGCAGGTCTTGTGGAAGCCGATCCCCGCGTGGAGCAGCACGGACAGCGTCCGCCAGGCCGCGGTGTCGCGCCGGCGCGGCGCGGCGAAGGCCGAGCCCGCGTGGACCATCGGCTCGGCGCAGCGCGGGCAGAGTCGTTCCAGCGCGCCGTAGGGCTTCTTGTACGTGGCCCGACAGGGCAGGCAGACGTACGAGGTCTTCGCGTGAGCCATGAGCCGAGGCTAGCGGGCGCGCGGGCGGCGGGCCGAGCGATTTACCGGCCGCTCAGGACGGCGGCCGGTCCGGGGCACCGCGTGGTCGCGGAGGGGGCCGAGGGTGAGCGCGTGTGCGCGGCAGTGGGCGGCGATGAGCGGGAGGGCGGCGAGGGTGGCGCGCCAGGAGTCGGGCGCGGAGGTGCAGTCGGAGTCGTGGAGGAGGAGCGTCGCACCGCCGCTGAGGCCCGGGCGGGCGGTCGCGAGGACGGACTCGCCCGTCGCCTCGGCCGTCCAGTCGCGGCCCCAGGCCGTCCACAGGACGCTGCGCAGGCCGAGGCCGCGGGCGGCCAGGGCGGGGCCGGCGGTCAGCACGCCGTACGGCGGCCGGTACCAGAGCGGGCGGGCGCCGCACAGGTCGGTCACCGCCTCCGTGGCGCGCCGGAGTTCGCGCAGGTCGCGGGCCGGGGCCGGGTACCACTGCTGCCGGTGGTGCCAGCCGTGCACGGCCACCTCGTGGCCGCGGGCGACGAGTTCGCGGCCGAGGGCGGGGGCGCGGTCGAGCATCGCGCCGAGGAGGAAGAACGTGGCGCGGACGCCGAGTTCGTCGAGCGCGTCGAGCACGTACGGGGTGCTGCGCGGGTCCGGTCCGTCGTCGAAGGTCAGGGCGACGTGGCCGGGGGTCGTGCCGAACCCGGCGGTGCGGCGGGCCACCGTGCGGCGCAGCGCCGGGAGGCGGACGGCCGCCGGGGCCAGGTGCAGGAACTCGGCGGCGGCCGCGGCCGCGAGGAGGTGGCGGGCCCTCACCCGAAGCGGGACGCCATGCGGCGGAACACGCCCGGCGCGGCGCCGTGGATGCGGGCCGGGACGCCCAGCCAGTGCGGCACGAACAGGCGGTCGCGCTCGGTGCGGATCGTCGCCACGACGGTGTCCGCGACGCGTTCCGCCGGCACCGGGCGCGGGCGGTCGCGCTGGTACGGGGCGCCGCGGCGGTCGAAGAACGGGGTCTCGACCGCGCCCGGCAGCACCAGCCGCACGCCCACCCCGGTGCCGCGCAGCTCGTACCAGAGGCTCTCGGCGAACATCGCGAGGCCGCCCTTGGTGGCGGAGTAACCGGACTCGTCGCGCACGCCGACCTGGCCGGCGATCGAGCCGAGCAGCACGATGCGTCCGTGGCGGCGCTCCAGCATTCCCGGGAGGAGGAGGCGGACGAGCCGCAGGGGGGCGGCGAAGTTGACCTCGATCATCCGGTCGAGGGTGTCGGACGGGGTGTCCTGGAACGCGCCGCGCCATCCCAGGCCGGCGCTCGCGACCAGGACGTCCACCCGGCCCGCCGCCTCCAGGGCGGCCTCGGCGAGGCGGGCCGGGCCGTCGGGCTTGCTCAGGTCCTGGGGCAGGGCGACGCCGCCTGTGCGGGCGGCGAGCTCGTCCAGCCGGGCGCGGTCGGTGCCGGAGAGCAGCGGCCGCCAGCCGGCCTCGGCGAGGCGGGTGGCGGTGGCCAGGCCGATGCCGGAGGACGCGCCGGTGATCAGCACCACGGGGCGTTCGGGCGCCCCCGGGTGTCGGGACCCTCGGTGGGCTTCGTCCGCCATCGCGCACCTGCCGCTCTGCCGTCCTGCGTGGAGGCCGTCCGTTTTGTCCGGCAAGCCACCTTCGCACGGCGACGGCGCGCGGGCGACCGGGAGGGCCGCGGGCCCTGGCCGCGGACCCTAGTGGGGCGGGACCGCCGGTTCCGCCTGCGCGTCGGCCTCGGGGGCGACCGCCTCGGCCGACTCCCCCTCCGGTTCGCCGAACCGGGACAGCACGAACGTGCCGCCCACCGCCACCGCGAAGCCCGCCAGGGCGCACCACTCGAAGCCCGGCCGGGCGGCGTCGCCGAGCGCGGCCACCCCGACCAGGGCCGGGCCGAAGGTCTCGGCGACCGTCCCGGCGGCGGTCGCGGCGGTCACCGTGCCGCGCTGCAGCGCCAGGGCGTACGCGAGGTAGCCGCCGAGGCCGCCCAGAACCAGGGCGTAGGTGGCGGGGTCGGCGAGCACGGACGTCGGCCCGTGCACGTCGAGCACCCGGACGGCGAGGCTGGTCACGCCGAACCCGACACCGGCGAGCAGGCCCAGGCCGGCCGCGGCGACCGTGCCGTCCCGCCGCACGAGGGCGACGGTGAGCAGCACCATGACCACGGTCGTGCCGAGCAGCGCCCAGTGGAACGCGGACGGCGCGGACTCGCGACCCTCCCGGCCCGAGCCCAGAGCGAGCAGCGTCAGGCCGAGGACCACCGCGACGATCCCCGCGAAGTCGCCGCGGCGCAGCCGCGCGCCCAGCAGCCAGACGGCGGCGAGGGCGGTGACGGCGAGGCTCGCGTTGGTGACGGCCTGTACGAGGAAGAGCGGGAGGCTGCGCAGCGCCACGATGCTCAGCACGAA
Source organism: Streptomyces sp. SP17BM10 (assembly GCF_036322405.1). Classification (NCBI taxonomy): domain Bacteria; kingdom Bacillati; phylum Actinomycetota; class Actinomycetes; order Kitasatosporales; family Streptomycetaceae; genus Streptomyces; species Streptomyces sp. SP17BM10. Next base: position 157,024 of record NZ_JAQYXB010000675.1, read on the forward strand.
GCCGACGATGTCCAGCAGCGTGCCGAGGGCGAACTGCCACGACCGGACGAGGGCCGCCAGCAGGCCCGCCCGCACCCGGTCCGCGCGCGGCGCCGACCTGGCCCCGCGCGCCTGGAACACCGCCCCGAAGCCGAAGCAGACGGTCGCGACGAGCGCCGTCGAGAGTCCGAGCAGCATGCTTCTCCCAGCCTCGGGGGCAGCATCGATCCACCACCAGTCTGTGACAGGAGGCGCAGAGGCGCACGGTTCGGCGGGGCGGCCGCGCGGTCCGCTCAGGCGCGTCGCCTCACGGTTTCAGGGCCACGCCCGAGTAGCACGCGGCCTCGCTGTCGGTGACGGCCGGGTCGTCGGGGGCCGGGCGCCAGCGGGGGGTGGGGACGACCGTCGGGGCGATCAGGGTCCAGCCGTCGAAGAAGCGGGTGAACTCGGCCCGGGTGCGGGGCTGGCTGGCGGTGCCGGCCGCCGCGTAGACGTGGATCAGCCGGGCGACCTCCTCCGGGGCGAACTCCGGGCTGACGTGCGTCATGACCAGGGCGCTGCCGGGGGCGAGGGCCGCTTTCAGGTGTTCGAGCACCTCGCGCGCGCCGTGCGCGTCCGGGACGAAGTGGAACAGGGCGTTCAGGGACAGCGCGACCGGGCGGGCGAGGTCGAGGGTCTCGCGCAGGCCGGGAGCGGCGAGCAGGCCGACCGGGTCGGTGACGTCGGCCTCGACGTAGGCCGTGCGGCCTTCGGGGGTGCCGGCGAGGAGGGCCTGGGCGTGGGAGAGCACGATCGGGTCGTTGTCGACGTACACGACCCGGGCGCGCGGGTTCACCGCCTGGGCGGTCTCGTGCAGGTTGGGCGAGGTGGGGATGCCGGTGCCGATGTCGAGGAACTGGTCGATGCCGGCCTGCGCGAGGGCGCGGGTCGAGCGGTGGACGAAGGCGCGGTTGGCGCGGGCGGCGGCGCGCAGCCAGGGCGCGATCGCGAGCGCCTGGCCGGCGGCCTCGCGGTCGGCGGCGAAGTTGGTGAAGCCGCCGAGGTAGTAGTCGTACATCCGGGCCGAGTGCGGGACGTTCAGCCGCAGGTCCACCCCGTCGTACCGGTTCATCGCAGTCCCCCCGAATGGCGTCCGGCCGCGTGCGGCCGCGTGCCGCGCGACGTGATCGATTGTTGCCCAGGCTAGCCGGAGGTCAACCGCGACCCCGTCCCGCTCAACCGCGGACACAACCAGGCAGCCATTCCCATGAAATGACAATCTGTATTTGATGTGCGGCCTGGAGTGACGGAGCTGATGGAATGAGGATGGGCGCACACAGCCCGACCCTCGGGTGGCCCGGCGACGGTCGGCGCCACGGAAAGCAGGCTCGATGACGATCGACAGGGGTGGCCGCGAGGCCCTCGCGGTGCCGGGCGAGTCCGTCAACGTCCGGATGGAACTGGCTTATTCGGCGTTCTGCGAGACGCACGAACCCGCCTGGCGCGCCCTCGCGCTCACCCGGATAGGCAACCGCGCCGACGTCACGCTCGTGGTGGAAGCGGTCAAGGAGGACCTCGCCCGGTGCTGGTCCCAGGTGCTGCGGTTCGAGGAGCCCGCCGCGTACGCCTGGCGGCTGGCGAACCGGCACATCGCCGACTGGGTCGCGGGCGAGGAGCCGGTGGCGGTCGAGGCGGTCACGTTCGCGGCCGTGATCGGGGCCTTCAAGCAGGTCGCGAACGGGCTGCTGCACAGCGAGGCGGACGAGGTGCGGCTGTACGCGGCGATCCTCGAACTCCCCGACCGCCAGCGGGACGTGATCATCCTGCGCTACCTGCTCGGCCTGCACGTCAAGGTGATCGGGGCCTACCTGGACCGGCCGGTGGCCACCGTGCACTCCAACCTGCGGCACGCCCGGGAGCGACTGGCGCGGCGGCTCGGCGTGGGCGAACTCCCGGACAGCGGGGGCGAGCAGTGACGCTCCGGCCGCGGCCCGGCCCGGAGCCGGAGCGGCACCGGGCCGAACCGCACCCGCCGGTCGACGGGCCCGGCACCCCCCCGCCCGATGGGGCGCGGAGTGCCGAGGGGGGGCGTGCGCCGCTTCACGTGCCCCGACCCGAACGAGCCCACGCCGAACGGATCGCCGCCCTGCGGCAGGCCCGCCTCACCGCCGGACCGCCCCACCTGCCGACCGAGCACGAGCAGGCCGCCTTCGAGCTGGGCCTCGTGGTGGCCCTGGTGCTGGGCGCGCCGGACGCCTCCCGCGGGCTCGACCTGCTGGTGAACGCGCGCCGCATCCAGCCCGAGGGGGCCGAGGTGTTCGGCGCGCTGCTGTACGCGACCGGGCGGGAGGAGGGCGCCGAGTTCTGGTGGCGCTTCGCCGCCGGCTCCGGCAGCGGCACGGCCGCGTACTGCCTGCACCTGCACCACCTGATGCTCGGCGAGACCGACGACGCGGACTACTGGCGGGCCTGGTCGGACCAGCTCGCCGCGGCCGAACGCACGCGCGGGCCAAGGCCGTTGCGGGTGAGCCGGCCCCTGCTCCCGGACGACGTCCGGCGCGACATCCTCTCCCGCTGCCACCGCGGGCTGGCGCCGCAGCTGCCGCCCGCGCTGGTCGCGGTGATCGACCGGCTGCCCGTGCAGGACGGCGGCGGGGAGCCGCACGCGGTGCCGAGCCCGTGGGAGCTCACCTCGGGGGCGACGGCGGAGTGCTCGTGGGAGTGGGACGACACGCAAGGGTGAGGCGCCGGCCGCCCGTTCCTCCCCCGTTCAGGTGAGCCGGGCGGATGACGCAGGGGTCGGACGAGTCCGACGGGGCGCGCGGCCCGCCCGCACGCTCCGGGAACGACGCGACTTCGGCCCGGCGTTCACGCGTCCCGTCCACGGGTGGTCGGCGGGTGGCGGGTGCGGGCGCGCCGGACGACAATGGCGCGCGGACCTCATGGTCTAGTCCAATCACCGGGTGAAAACGCGCCCCCGGCACACCCCCCGCGATACAATTCCGACCATGGGAGAGCGCCTGGCCGCACCCGTGGCACCGCCCCTGATGGTGGTCACCGACACCGACTCGCGACTGATCGATCCGGGCCGGTCCTACCACGTCGGCCGCGACCCGACGAGCGAGATCGTCCTGGACGACCCCCGCGTCTCCTGGCACCACGCCGTCCTGCACGCCAGCGGCGACCACTGGGAGCTGGAGGACGTCGGCAGCACCAACGGCACCTTCGACGACGGCCGCCGGATCAGCTCCGAGGACGTCGGCCCCGGCACCCGGGTACGCTTCGGCAACCCCGCCGACGGCCCGTCCGCGACCTTCGCCGGCCTCCCCCGGCCCGCGCCGGGCGAACGCCCGTCCCTGGTCGCCCCGCAGTCCTCCGGCACCTTCCGCAGCCCCAGCGCCGTCATGCCGCTGCCCGCCACGGCCGTGCGGATCGGCCGCTCGCACGACAACGACCTCGTCCTGGACGACCTCGTGGTCTCCCGCCACCACGCCGAACTGCGCGAACTGCCCGGCGGCGGCCACGAGATCGTCGACCTCGACAGCCACAACGGCACCTACCTCAACGGCAGCCCGGTCACCCGCGCCCCGGTCGGCCCGGCCGACATCATCGGCATCGGCCACTTCGCGCTGTGCCTGTCCGACGGCCACCTCGTCGAGTACACCGACACCGGCGAGATCTCCCTCGACGTGCAGGACCTCGTCGTCCGCGTCGGCCCCGACCACCGCGTGCTGCTCGACCACGTCGGCTTCCCGCTCCCCGAGAAGGCGCTGCTCGCGGTGGCCGGCCCGAGCGGCGCGGGCAAGTCCACCCTGCTCAACGCCCTCACCGGGCTGCGCCCCGCCGACGAGGGCACCGTCCTGTACGACGGGCGCGACCTCTACCGCGACTACGCCGAACTGCGCCGCCGCATCGGCCTGGTGCCGCAGGACGACATCCTGCACACCCAGCTCACCGTGCGCCGCGCCCTGTCCTACGCCGCCGAGCTGCGCTTCCCCGGCGACACCGACCCGCACGAGCGCGAGGCACGGGTCACCGAGGTGATCCACGAGCTGGGTCTGGACGAGCGGGCCGACCAGGTCATCGCGAGCCTGTCCGGCGGCCAGCGCAAGCGGGTCAGCGTCGCCCTGGAACTGCTGACCAAGCCGTCCCTGCTCTTCCTCGACGAGCCGACCTCCGGCCTCGACCCGGGCATGGAGCGCTCGGTGATGCACATGCTGCGCGGGCTGGCCGACGACGGCCGGACGGTGGTCGTCGTGACGCACAGCGTGCTGAGCCTCGGCGTGTGCGACCGCCTGCTCGTGCTGGCCCCCGGCGGCCGGACGGCCTACTACGGGCCGCCGCAGGAGGCGCTGGCGTTCTTCGGCTTCGACGAATGGCCGGAGGCCTTCGAGGCGTTCGAGAACGACGACCACGGCATCTGGCAGCAGCGCTACCGCGCCTCGCCGCAGTACCGCCGGTACATCGCCGCCGAGGCCGCGCCGCGCGCCCCCGCGGCGCCCGCCGACGCTGCCGCTCCCGCGATCGGCCGGGAGAAGCCCCAGGGCTGGTCCTCCCAACTCGCCACCCTGGTGCGCCGCTACACCGCGGTGCTCGCCGCCGACCGGCTGTTCCTCACCATCATGGTCGTGCTGCCGTTCGTCATCGGCGGCATGTGCCGGGTGATCGCGGGCACCCGGATCTCCCAGGACAACGCGATCAACTGCCTGCTCACGCTCTGCATCGGCGCACTGCTCACGGGTTCCGCGAACTCGGTGCGCGAGCTGGTCAAGGAGCGCGCGATCTACCGGCGGGAACGGGTGGTCGGGCTGTCCCGGTCGGCCTACCTGGTGTCGAAGGTCGTGGTGCTCGGCGCGGTCACGGTCGGTCAGGCCGCGCTGCTGACCGTCGTCGGCATCGCCGGGGTGAAGATCGCGCCCAAGCTGCCGCCGGGCGCAGCGCCCGCGGTGACCAGCGGCATCGTGATGCCCCAGCTGCCCGAACTGATCATCGCCGTGGGCGTCCTGGCGTTCTCCGCGATGATGCTCGGCCTCGTCGTGTCGGCGCTCGTCGACAAGGAGGAGGCCACCATGCCGCTGCTGGTGCTCCTCTCGGTGGTCCAGATCGTCTTCAGCGGCCTGATGCTCAAGCTGCACGGCGTGCCCGGCCTGGAGCAGGTGTCCTGGATCGTGCCGTCCCGCTGGGGCCTGTCCGCGATGGCCCGCACCGTCGACCTGCGCAACCTGTCCTTCCCGACCGTCCTCACCGCCGACCCGCTCTTCCGCCACGAGCGCCGCGGCTGGCTCCTCGGCATGGCCGTGCTGCCCGCGCTCTCGCTGGCGTACGGCCTGATCGTGCTGGCCCTGCTGCGCCGCCACGAGCCCGCCGTCATGCGCAAGTGAGCGCGCCGGGAAGGCACGGGCCGCCGCCGGTAGAGTGGGAGGCGACCTGTGGTACGAGTGCCGCACGCAGCCCCCGCCCCGGGGCCCGACCCCGGGCGGCGGCCCGCGCGGCGGAGGAAATGTGCCGCGCATGGACGAGTTCGCGTTCCGCCCCTCCCACGTCGCCCCGCCCGGCGGGATGGCCACGTGGGCGGCCCCCGACCCGGCCCGGCCGTCGGCCCGGCTCGACGAGCTGCTCCCCGTGCGGCTCGTCGAGCGGCAGGGCGACTGGGCCCGCGTGCTGTGCTCCAACGGCTGGAGCGCCTGGGTCGACGGCCGCCTGCTGATCACCCTCCCGGACGCCCCGCCGGTCGTCGGCGGCCCGCCCTCACGCACCGCCGACCCGCGCCCGGCCCTCGCCGACGCGGCCGCCGCGCTGGAACGCCACCGGGGGCTGCTGGAGCGGCTGGCGGCCGGCGCCCTGGACCTGGAGTCCTTCCGGGAGCAGACGCGCGGCCTGCGCGTGGGCCTGGTCGTCGACGGCGAGGCGCTGTGGGTGTTCGACCCGGTGCACGACCGCTGGTGCTACTGCGACGGGCTCCAGCTCCAGACGTACGCGGCCACCGACCGGGTCGAACCGGAGCCCACCTCCCCCGTCCCCGCCCCGCCGGACGACTACGCCCCCACCCGGGCGGGCGAGCCGTGATCCCGTCCGGGCCGCACCCCGATCCGCCGACCGGCCACCCGACCGGCCCCGCCGACGACGCCGGCCTGCCCGCCGGGATGGTCGGGCGGAAGGTCGCCGGCTACCGTCTGGAGAGCGAGGTCGGGCGCGGCGGCATGGCCGTCGTCTACCGCGCGAAGGACCTGCGGCTCGGCCGGACCGTCGCCGTCAAGCTCCTGGCCCCCGAGCTGGCCCGCAACGAGGTGTTCCGGCAGCGGTTCATGCACGAGTCCGAGGCGGCCGCCGCGATCGACCACCCGCACATCGTGCCGATCTTCGAGGCCGGGGAGCACGACGGCATCCTGTTCATCGCGATGCGCTACGTCGACGGCGGCGACCTGCGCGCCCTGATCGGCCGCGGCGGGCCCCTCCCGGTCGACCGGGTCGCCCGGCTGGCCCTGCAGATCGCCTCCGCGCTGGACGCCGCGCACGACCACGGCCTGGTCCACCGGGACGTCAAGCCCGGCAACGTGCTGGTCGCGGCCGGCACCGACAGCGAGCACCCCGAGCACCTGTACCTCGCCGACTTCGGGCTCACCAAGAAGTCCCTGTCGCTCAGCGGGCTGACCAGCGTCGGCCAGATCGTCGGGACGCTCGACTACGCGGCGCCCGAGCAGATCTCCGGCCACCCGCTGGACGGGCGCTGCGACCAGTACGGCCTCGGCTGCGTGGTGTTCGAGATGCTGGCCGGCGCGCCGCCGTTCCGCCGCGAGAGCGACCTCGCCCTGCTCTGGGCGCACCTCAACGACCCGCCGCCCTCCGTGTGCGAGCACCGGCCCGACCTGCCGGCTGCCGTCGACGCCGTGGTCACCAAGGCGCTCGCCAAGGCGCCCGAGGACCGGTACGCGACCTGCCTCCAGTTCGTCGCCGAGCTGCGGGCGGCGGTGGCCCCCGTCGCCGCGCCCGCCGCCTGGACGGGCGGCGGGCCACCGACCCAGGTGGTGCCGGCGGTCGCCGCGACCACCTCCGTGCCCGAGCCCCCCGCGTGGGCCGTGCCCGTCGTCCACCCGCCCCCGCGCGGCGAAGAGGAGCGGTCCGCCCGATGAACGCCGTCAGCCAGGTCTTCGCGATGCTCGCCGCCGCGGTCCACATCATCGCGTGGCCGCTGGAGAGCTTCCTGTACGGGCACCCGCGCGTGCGCTTCCTGCTCACCGGCAGCACGGCGGACGCGCCCGAGGTGCGGGTGTGGCGCTTCAACGTCGGCTTCTACAACCTGTTCCTGGCGCTGGGCCTGGTCGCGGGGCTGGTCCTGCTGCACAGCCGGCACGACACCGCCGGACGGGCGATGATCACCTACGTCAGCGCGTTCATGATCGCCGGCGGGGTGATCCTGTTCGTCTCGGAGCCCAAGGTCTGGCGCGGCGCCCTCGCCCAGGCGCTGCCGCCGGTGGTGGTCCTGCTGGCAGAGGCGTTCTGAGGGCCCGCAGGTTCAGCGGCCCCCGGTCTCCTCCGGCACCTCGCCCCGGCGTCCCACACGCGCCGCGAGCAGCGCGCCGAGGCCACCGGCCAGCAGCCCCCAGCCGGCCGCCAGCGGCACGGCCGTCCACAGGTACGGATGGAGCGTGAGGCTGCCGTTGGCCAGTCCCGCCAGGGGGCCGCCCGCGCTGCCGAGGACGGATCCCAGGAGGCCGCCGAGCCCGCCCTCCCCCACGCCGACGCCGAGCACGGACAGCCCGTAGTCGGCGTCCACCCGGGTCCACGCCCCGATCAGGGCCACCACGACGGCCGTGGCCAGCGCCAGTCGGACGGCGTGCTGCCACAGCGGGACGGTCCTCGGCGATCGGTGGGCCGCGAGGAAGCCGGCCGCGAGCAGCAGGACGGCGGCGATCGGCAGCAGCCACCAACTGCGCGCGTCCTGGTCGGCGAGGGTGGCGAGGCTCACCGTCGCCTCGTGGCCCTCCGGTGCGCGCAGCACCTCGGCGAGCGGTTCGGGCACCGGCAGGCCGAGCGCCCCGGAGAGCCTGCCGTGCCACTCGGCGCCGAGCCCGAGGCCGAACGCCATCCAGCCGAGGTTCGGCAGGGCCAGCAGCACGACGGCCATCGTCTCCCGGGCGTTGCCGTGCACGAGTGCCGTCACCACGCCCACCACCGCACCGATCGCGACGTACCCGAGCAGCACCGTCCAGAGCGCGAACGCGGCGGGGCGCACGGCCTGTTGGTAGGGCAGCAGCGCGCGCGGCAGCGGCGCCCGCCGGGACACCGCGAACGTTCCGGCGAGCACCACGAGCAGCCACGCCAGCCCGATCCCGATCGTGGTCGGCCCGTCCGCGTGGAAGCCCACCTCGGGGGTCAGGCCGAGCGCGTTGCCGATGGCCTGCTCGATGCCGCCGCCGAGCGGGACGGTGAAGGTGTGCGAGGCACCGAGGGTGAGCAGGACCAGGGCCAGCAGCCAGAGCACCACCGTCCGCGCGATCCGGCCGAGCAGTTCGTTGCCGCCGGTCACCGCGCGGAAGCGCAGCTGACGCAGGAACACCTCGGCCATCACCACCGCGCCGGCCAGCCCGACGGACAGCGGCATCGCGCTGATCCCGGCGTCCACGGCGGCGAACTGACCTGCGCCGCCGTCCAGTTGGACGGAGCCCCCGACGGCCAGCGCCAGTGTGGCGGCGAGCACCGACGGGAACCCGCCGTCCGGGAGGTCGTCCGCGCCGGCCAGCCACAGACCGAGCGCGGCCACCGCCGCCATCGCGGCGAGCCCGGCCAGGACGACGGCCAGCGCGTCCAGCCAGCCGCGCACGGCGCCGGGCGCTCCAGCCGGGGCGGTCGCGGCCTGCTGCATGTCGCCTCCTGTGGTTCCTGCGGGCTGGGCTCCGGCGGGGTGCGGTTCCCGCGAGGTGCCGGACGGATTCCAGCCTGGCCGAAGCGGCGCGGGCACGCACGGCGACGGGGCGCGTGCCCGCTGTTGCGACATCCGGGGCGCGGGGGGAGAAATGGAACCCAGCGGCAGGAGCGTTCCCCGCCGGCCCTCTGCGCCGGCCGCCTACGAAACGGAGCCGCCATGAGTTCCCAACCGCCTCCCTCCGGTCCGCCCAGCGAACCGCCCGTCGGCCCCCCGTCCGGCCCGCTCTCGGGCGGCGGCCCGTCCGGCCCACCCTCCGTCCCGCCACCACCCTCCGGGCCGCCGGGACAGTCCGGACCGCCCACCGGCGGCCCCGGGCCGCGCCGGCCGTGGTGGCGCTCCGGACGTGGCATCGCGGTGGGCGCGGGGGTGCTGGCCGCGGCCGTGGTGGCCACCGTGCTGGTGGTGAACAACCAGAGCGGCGGCAGCAAGAACGAGATGGTGCCGACCGCCAACGAGGTCGCGCTGCAGACGCCGGCCGACCCGGGCCCCGACCCGTTCACCCAATCGGTGGAAACCACCCCGGTGAGCGCGCCGGCCCCCACCCCGGTGACCTCCCCCGCGCAGCAGCCCGGCCACGGCGCCTCACCGGCCGTCCTGCACAGCGTGCAGGGGACCTCGAGCGGGGTCTACGGCGGGACGATGTCCAAGCCGAGCTGCGACACCGAGCGGCTGATCTCGATGGTCTCGACCGGTGACGTCGGCCGGGCCTGGGCCTCGGCCGCGGGCATCGCCCAGGGCTCGATCCCGTCCTACCTGCGCTCGCTCACCTCGGCGTACCTGCGGGTCGACACCCGGGTGACCAACCACAACTACAAGAGCGGCGTGGTGACGGAGTACCAGTCCGCGCTGCAGGCCGGCACCGCCGTCCTGGTGGACGCGCAGGGCGTGCCCCGGGTGCGCTGCTCGTGCGGCAATCCGCTGAAGCCGCCGGTGCTGGTGGCCAACGCGAAGTACATCGGCAAGCCGTGGCAGGGCTTCCAGCCGACCACGCTGGTCATCGTCGTTCCGGCGCCGCAGCCGGTGACCCAGATCATCCTGGTCGACGTCCGGACGGGCGGCTGGTTCGCCCGCCTGACCGGACGGCTCGAAGTGATCGACCGGCAGGTGGAACCTCCGACGGAACCGCTGCTGCCGTGGATCCCGCCGCCCGCGCCCTGGAAGCCGGGCACGCCTGCGGCGACGTCCTCGACGTCCTCCTCCGGCTCCACGTCCTCTGGCTCCACGACCTCCGGCTCGACCACGTCGGGGTCGACGACGTCCGGGTCCACGACCTCCGGCTCGACCACCTCGGGCTCGACCACGTCCGGGTCCACGACCTCCGGCTCGACCACCTCGGGGTCGACGACGTCCGGGTCCACGACCTCCGGCTCGACCACCTCGGGCTCGACCACGTCCACCTCGGCGGGCACGCCGACGTCGACGGCCACCTGCCGGCCAGCCGCCACACCCGGCACGCTGCCCACCTGCCCGCCCACGACGACCTCGTCCCTCAAGACGACGTCCGCGGGCATGTCTTCCACCGGCACCACGGCCTCGACGACCACGCCCCACACGCCGACGGCCACGTGCGCGACCACCCCACCGTCCACACCGTCCACGCTCCCCGCTTGCCCCACGACCAAGACGCCCTGATCGCGTGACTCCCCCGCTGCCACCGGCCGTTGGACCCGCCGGTGGCAGCGGCACGCCTCAGGGCGGCAGCACCCGGGTGTCGTCCGGCGCGAGCACCTGCCCCTCCGCCGCCCGCACTCGGGTTCACCGCCGCGCGAGAACGCCGGCTGTCAGTCCACGCAGGGGATCCCGCCCGCCTTGACCGCCGGTCCCTGCATCGGGAGGCCGGCCGCCGGGTCGCCGGGATCGCCGGAGGTCGCGGCGGACGGCGCGGCGCTCGGCGTGGCGGCGCGGGCGCTGCCCAGCGTGACGACGACGTGCCCGGCGGGCACGCCGGTGGCCGCCGCCGCAGCGACGCCGTAGCGGGCCGCGATCGCCTGGGCGTCGGCCCTGGCGCCGCTGCCGTACGTGACCGTGGTGGTCTTCGACTTGCCGGCCGCGTCGCCCACCTTGCCCGCCGGGTAACCGAGTTCGGTGAGCGCCTTCGACTCGTTGGCCGCCGCGCCCGGCCCGGCGGCCGGAACCGCGAGGACGTCGACGGTCGCCTTGTCCTTGGCCGGCGTCGCCGCGGCCGTCGTGGGCGCGGCGCTCGGGGAGGCGGTGTCCCCGGCGTCGGGCGCGGCCTGGACGGGCGCCGGGTCGCGGCTGAAGAGCTGCCGGGTGATCTTCTTGATCAGGTCCGGGTTGACGGTGTTGACCTCCTGGCCGCCGACCGTCTTGAAGCCGGCGATCGGCAGGGTGTTGAACTCGACGTTGCCGCCGGTGAGGTTGGGCGCCTGCTGGGCGAAGTCGAGGATGTTCCACTCGTTGTCGATGACGACGTCCTTCTTCACCACCCCGAACAGCTTCTGCATCTGACCGAAGTCGTTGAGGATGCCCTGCTGCTTGAGCTTGTACTCGACCGAGGAGATGAACGCCTGCTGGCGGTGGGTGCGGTCGAGGTCGCCGTTGGTGAGGTGGTGGCGCTGGCGGACGAAGGACAGCGCCTGGGCGGCGTCCAGCGAGCTGATGCCGGCGGGCAGCTTGAGCCCGGTGCCGCCGCCCTCGTGGCTCGCGGTGCGGGCGATGATCGGGTCGTCGACCGGGTGGTTGAGGCAGACCTGGATCGGCTCGACCGCCTTGGCGATGTCGTAGAAGCCGATCAGGTTGACCTCGGCGAAGTGGTCGATCGGGACATCCAGGAAGCTCTGCACGGTCTGGATGGTGGCCGAGCGGCCCGCCTCGCGGCTCTGCCGCTCCAGCTCCGCCTTGGAGAGCCCCTTGTTGGCCAGCTTCGCCTCGGCGGCCTCCTTGGCGATCCCGTACGCCTCCTTGATCTTGTGCATCTTGCCGTCCGCGCCGACCGTCTGCACGTAGTCGTCGCGCGGGATGGACAGCGCGGTGACCTTGCCGCCGTTCGCCGGGATGTGCAGGACGATCAGCGCGTTGGTGTTGTACCCGCCGATCTCGCTCGACCCTGCGTGCAGCTCGTCCTCGACGAACTGCTTCGGCAGGTCGTTGCCGTCCATGTCCTTGCGGCTGTCGAGGCCGATCAGCAGCAGGTTCACCGACTTGTCGAGGTGCGGCGGGGCGTTCTTCTTCGCCTCGCCGAGCGCGCCGGACTTGGTCATGCCGTCGTCGAGACTGCGGTACTCGTACCACGTGAAGCCGCTCGCCCCGAGCACGGCCACCGAGACGGCGCAGGCGATCGTGCGGGCGGCGACCGCCAGCGGCGCCGGTCCGCTGCGCGGGGCCCGCCCGCGCGGGGTCCTGCGGTCAGCCACGTCGACTCCTCCGGTTGCCTTCTGGTGTCCCGCCGCCGGCCCTGGCCTCCGGCGGCCGGCCCCCCGACTGCCGCCGGTCGACCACGGCCTTGACCACGACCACCACGAGCGCTGCCGCGACCGCCGCCGCCATCACGGGGAACGCTCCGACGACCCAGCGCAGCGCGCCCGTGCCGAGCTGCTTGGTGTCCTGGTACTTGTCACCGTTGAACACGTACTCCGTGGCGGAGGCCGTGACCAGCACCACGAGCGGCGCGCCGGTCACCACCCACCACCGGCCCGCCGGGCTGCACAGCAGCGCCGCGAGCCCGGTGCCGAGGACGGCGGCGACCGCGAAGAAGATGCCGACGCCGGGGCCGCCCAGCTCGTCCGCGACGGCGCCGACCAGCGGCAGGCCGATCGCCAGGACGACCGCCACCAGGCTCCCGCGCTTCTGCGCCTGCTGCTTGCGCCGCGCGGCCGCGTTCGCCCGCTGGCTGCGCGAGCCGCTTGCCGCGGCCTGCTCGCCCGCGCCCGCGCCCGCGCCCGCCGAGCGTGACCGCTGCGCGGGGACGGCGGCGTCGTCGGGGCGCGGCCCGGCCTCCTGGTACGGCGTTCTCGCCCGCTGCCCGGCCATGCGCACTTCCCTCGATCGTTTCGGCTGCCGCGGCGCGAGCGCGCCGCTCTGCGTGCCGGGACGCGGACCGTCCAGGCAGCGGTTCCCATTTCTACAGGGCTGTAGAAGTTGGACTGGAGCATACAAACCCATTCCAGCAAAGTCATCCGCCGCGATCCGCACCGGCGGACCACCCGGTGGCCGTCGCTAGGATGGTCATGATCCGAACGATCATGCCCCCCGCCACGTCGGCACATCAACAGGAACGCATCAGAGGAGCGGAGCGTCACCATGTTTGAGACCCTGAAGAACCTCGCGGACAAGGCCACCGACCTCGCCCGCGAGCAGGGCGACGTGATCGGGCAGGGTCTGGACGAGGTCGGCGACGCCATCGACGACCGGACGGACGGCGAGTACAGCGGCCCCATCGGCACCGGTGTCGAGAAGGCCGAGGACGTCCTCCGCAACCTCGACGGCGAGCAGGAGCCGGGCGAGTAGCACCCGCCGGACGCACGTCCACCTGCACGGACATCGAACGGAATTCCGGACGAACGGGGAGGGGCCGGCAGCGGTGAGCGAAGAACGGAACGGACCGCGCTGGGGGCGCTGGATCGCCGTCGGCCTCGTGGTCGCCGTCGGCTGGGGCATGATCCACGGCGGCGACCACCCCGGCACGCCGTCCGCCTCGGCCTCCGGCCCCTCCACGTCCTCCTCCCCCGCCGCGTCCGGCCCCTCGTCGGCTCCCGCGCCGACGCGCCTCCGGGACTACGACCCCGCCGACTACGCGAAGCCCGTCCGCGAGTACGCGGCCCAGGCGGGCGTGAACCCGCAGCTCGTGATGGCGATCCTCTACAACGAGTCCTACAAGCCGCACGACCCCGACCTCGAACGCGCCTGGCAGCGCGGCAAGCCCGACGCCTCCTTCGGCATCGCCAACATGCACCGCGCCGCGTTCGACGACACCAAGAAGGGCCGCGACTTCGCCTCCCGCCGCTGGGAGGAGCTCCCCGACGACCGCGACCTCGCCGTCCAGGCCGAGTCCTGGCACCTGCGCGACCTCGCCGACCAACTCCCCGCGAAGCCGTCCGGCCCCTACACCCGCGACGAACTCCTCGCCCTCGGCTACAACACCGGCTCCTCCAACATGCTCGCCTTCGCCCGCGGCGCCAAGCCGGGTCCGCAGGCTCAGTCCTACCTCGACCGCCTCCACGACAACTGGCAGAAGTCGGCGGACGCGGTGAAGTAAGTCCGGCGCCCCCGGGAGGCCGCAGCGATCGGGCCCGCGCCGTCAGGAGGCCGTGGTCGCCAGGTGGGTGGTCCACTTGGCGCGCCAGGCCAGGGCGTCGGTGACGGCTTCGGTGACGGTGCGGCGCGGGGTCCAGCCGAGGAGGGACTCGGCGGTGTCGGTGGCGGCGTAGCAGCCGATGACGTCGCCGGGGCGGGGGCCGGCCTCGCGGACGTCGAGGCGGGTGCCGACGGCGGCCTCGAAGGCGGCGACCAGTTCGCGGACGGTGGTGCCCTCGCCGGTGCCGATGTTGACGACGCGGTAGCGCTCGGCGGCGGCCGGGGCGATCACCTCGTCGAAGCGCAGGAGGGCGGCCACGTGGGCGTCGGCGACGTCCTGGACGTGGATGTAGTCGCGGATGCCGGAGCCGTCGCGGGTCGCCCAGTCGGTGCCGGTGACGGTGAACGGGGTGCCGGCGTCGTGGGCCTCGATCAGCTTGCCGAGGGCGTGCGAGGGGTGGAGGTCCTGGAGGCCGGTGCGCAGCTGCGGGTCGGCGCCGATGGGGTTGAAGTACCGCAGGGTGATGACGCGCTGGTCCTCGGCGCCCTCGCCGCGGGTCCAGTCCCGGAGGATGCCCTCCATCATCTGCTTGGTTCGCGCGTAGGGGCTCTGGGCGTCGACGGTGCAGGTCTCGTCGACGCGGCCGTCCGGGGTCGGTGCGTAGACGGAGGCCGAGCTGCTGAACACGACGCGGGTGCAGTGGTGGCGCTGGAGGGAGTCGAGGAGTTCGACGGTCTTGGCGACGTTCTCCCGGTAGTAGTACAGCGGCTTGGCCACCGATTCCGGGACGACGATCCGGGCCGCGCAGTGCAGGGTGGCGTCGATGTCGGGGTGTTCGGCGAAGACGCGGTCGAGGAGGTCGGCGTCGGCGATGTCGCCCTGGTAGAAGATCCGGTCCTCGACGAATTCGGCCCGGCCCTTGGACAGGTCGTCCAGCACGACCGGGGTCACTCCCCGGTCGAGCAGCGTGGACGCGACCGTGCTGCCGATGTACCCCGCCCCGCCGGTGATGAGGACCTTCTTCACGGGCTCCGCTCCGTTTCCTCGCTCCGGCCGCCGGGTGGCGGCCGGTCTTGAGAGCATGGACGGCGGCGCGTAGCGGACGGTTCCCCCACGTACCGTGGCGCCGGAATCGTCGGCGGGGTCAGCGGCGGGTGGCGCGCACGCGCATCCGGTAGCCGACGGCGACGAGGACGACGGCCGCGGCGGCGGTACCGATGGCGGCCCAGGTGGTCGTGTCGTCGGTGGACTCGGGGGGAGCGGGCGCGGCGGCGCGGGCGGCCTCGACGGACACGCTCGCGGTGGCGTCCGCGCTGCTGACGACGGGTGAGACGGTCGGCGGGACGGTCGGCGGGGTGGTGGGCGGGACGGTCGGCCCGGCCGGGGCGGGGCCGGTCATCGCCGGGGCCGGGTCGGTGATCGCGGCGGCCTCGACGTCGAGTTCGCGCTCGCCGTGCCCGAGCGACGGGAACGCGCAGTCGACGGTGATCTTCCAGTGCCCGGCGGGCAGCGTCTCGCGCGTGGTGTACGTCCCGGGGCGGCCCGGGACGGGGACGAGCACCCAGGGGCCGGCCGAGCGGCCGTCGCCGGAGGTCGCGGCGAGCGTGCCGGCGAACTCGTCGACGACCGGGTCGCGGTCGTTCTCGAAGGTGGCGACGGTGGTCACGTGCCCGTTCTGCTGGCCGGGGATCTCCAGGTGGACGGTGTCGCCGTGGGCGGCGGCGGGGAGGGCGGCGAGGCCGAGTGCGGCCACGGCGAGCGCGGGGGCGGCGAGGAGCGTTCGGGTGCGCATGGCGGGGGTTCCTCGTGGGGTGGGGGCGTGCGGGGAAAACGGGTGCGGGTGCGGCCGCCACCACCCGGAGGTGGTGGCGGCCGCACCCGGGGTCCTCAGGGGACTCAGGCGGTCTTCTGCAGCGACCAGTTCTGGTACGGCTGACCGTTCGGCTGCTGGAGCTCGAGCAGCCAACCACCGTAGTACCAGCGGTCGCTGACCCCGAGCACCAGCGAGGTGCCGGCCGCCGTCAGGCTGAACCCGCCGCCGGAGGCGGTCAGTTGCCACTTCTGGGCGGCGGCGTCGGAGCACGGCCGCTGGGCGACGTACTGGCCGGCGACCGGGTCGCCGCCCAGCTGCAGGCACTTGTCGGAGCGGACGGACTTGATCCGCACCGCGCCGTCACCGGCGTCCTCGAACGCCCACTTCTGGTTGGCGTAGCCGGTGCGCTGGTAGGCGATCGCGACGGTGCCGTCGTTCATCGAGCTGCCCCACAGGTCGGCGGCCTGGCCGGTCAGGCCGTTGACCATCGTGTAGTGGGCGCCGGGCTGCGGACGCCCGGCGTCGGCGGCGGTGCGGAAGGTGACGGTGCGGCCCGGCTTGCCGACGGACCCGGCGGCGTCGCGGACGGCGACCGCCACGCTGTACTGGGTGCCGGGGGCGAGGCGGACCAGGCCGACGACGGTGGCGCGGACGGTGCCGATGCTCTGGCCTCCGAGCAGGACGTCGTAGCCGGCCGCGTTCGGGACGCCGGCCCAGCTCAGCATGACCGAGTTCTGCGTGATCTGGCTGACCGTCACGTCGGGCGAGCCGGTGCCGGTGGTGGGGGTGGTGGTCGGGGTCGGGGTGGCGGTCGGGCTACCGGTGGCGGTCGCGGTCGGAGAGGGCGAGCCGGTCGTGCCGCCGCCGGGCGTCGGGGACGGCGACGCGGTCCTGGTCGGCGAGGCGGTCGGGGACGGCGTGGGGGTGGCGGTCGGCGACGGGTTCGGGCCGGTGCTGCCGCCGTTGCCGGTGATCAGGAAGCGGTTGTTGGCGACGTTCCAGTGCGACGAGAGGTAGCTGCCCGGCTTCGGGTCGGTGCTGTAGTAGTCGTCGTGGGTGCAGTCGAGCCGGTCGTAGTGCGCGCGGTCCGGGCAGACCAGCTTCATCTGCGGGTAGTACGGGTAGTCCGAGTAGCACATCAGGTCGTAGTCGTAGACGCAGTGGCCGCCCTTGCTGGTGCTCGGCGCGCTGTTGTTGACCGCACCGAGGTTGTGGCCCAGTTCGTGCGCGGCGGTGTGCC
Source organism: Streptomyces sp. SP17BM10 (assembly GCF_036322405.1). Taxonomy (NCBI): domain Bacteria; kingdom Bacillati; phylum Actinomycetota; class Actinomycetes; order Kitasatosporales; family Streptomycetaceae; genus Streptomyces; species Streptomyces sp. SP17BM10. The sequence goes on from NZ_JAQYXB010000675.1 coordinate 174,215, forward strand.
CGCCCCAGCAGCCCGAGTCCGTCCGGCCGTACGAGGGGCCGAAGTTGCTCAGGTTGTCCTGGCCGGGGCGCTCGTCGCCCGCGAAGGTGCCGATGCCGCAGTACACCTTGGCGTCGGTGAACATCATGTACTTGCGGTCCTTGCGGTTGAACCCCTGCGCGGCGAGCGCGTTGTTGCTCGCGTTGAAGTCCTGGAGCGCCGCGTCGGAGATCTGCACGTTCAGCACGGACGCGGAGCAGTCGGAGTCGGTGACGAAGCGGACGTGCCGCGCACCGCCGGTCTCCTGGGCGCTCGCGTTGTAGATGACGTCGACGTCGGCGGCCCACTTCTTGAAGGAGGCCAGGTACTGGGCGTAGCGGTCGTTGCCGGGGGCGTGGACGTACACCACCTGGATGCGGTTGCCGCTGCTGCCGTCGCCCTCGCAGACCACGGACGAACCGCCGGACGCGGCGGGGGTGCTCTGCTGCGGGGCGCCGGCCGGGTCGCCCAGCAGCGCCTTCTGGCCGGCGTCGAGGACCGGCGCCGCGCCCTTCAACAGGTCGGCGGCGGCCGGGGGCTGGGCGTTGGCGGCCGGGGTGAGCACCGGTGCCTGGGCGGCCGCGGCGGCCACCGGCGCGACGTCCTTGTGGATGTCGACGTCCTTCGGCGGGGCGTCCGGGCCGTGGCTGCACAGCTGCCCGTCGGAGACCTGCAGCGAGCCGGCGCAGCGGTCGCCGTTGGGCAGCGTCAGACCGGTGTAGACCAGGCCGCGGTCGGGCTGGTCCTTGGGTATCTCCTTGATCGGGGCGGCCTTCTGGTCGCGCTTGGGCGCCGGGGCCTGGGTCGCGCCCTCGGCGGTGCCGGTCTCGCCGCTGCCGTCGTCGGACACCACACCCGCCTGGTTGCCCAGGACCGGACCGTCCGCCGTGACACTGGCGTTGGTGCGGCTGCCCGACGGTTCGAGCGCCGCCGAGATGCCGAGCGCGCCGGCGACCAGTCCGGCGGCGACGGCCGCGGCGATCAACGTCGTCCTGCGGGTGAACCGCCTGCGCCTGCGTCGACGGAGCTCCGTGCTGCGGTGTCCCATCGCGTTCCTTTCCTCGTGCGACGGCCCGCGCCCCTGTGGTGACGGGCGCCGGGCCTTCCGACACGTGGGAGACCGGACGGGACGGGTGGGAATAACAGAAACTTTTTTCGAAAATCTTCGGGGCTCCCGAACGGGCTGCCCTCAGCGGGGTTATCAGCCCACGTCAGCGGGCATAAGACTCCGTTAGGCCGCGTGTACGATCGGTCGCACGGCCGGGCCCGGATCCTGCCGGGCCGCGTTCCGGCCGCAGCGCAGCCGGGCGAGGGCGACGGCCAGCGCCGCCGGGTCCCCGCCGAGCCACAGCCGCAGGGCCGCGGACAGCGCAGCACTCGCCGGGCCCGCCGCCGGGCCGCCCGTCCGGGAGATCCGCGCGCCCAGCAGCGGCAGGAGGTCGGCGACCGGCGCGGGCAGCCACAGCGTCACGGCGCAGGGCGCGGGCCGGGCGAGCACGCGCCGCAGCCGCAGGGCCGCGGCGTCGCCGTCCAGGGCGGGGATGACGTCCAGCAGGCCGTCCACCGCCACGTCGGAGACGTCGCCGCCGCGGTCGCGCGCCAGGGAGCGCAGCAGGGCCCGCTCGGCGGCGCTGATCCGGACGGTCACCATGACCTCGTCGTCGCAGTCCATTTGATCCCAGTTCCCGTCTCGTGGCGTCGGACCGGTTCGGTGGCGGAGCGGCGTGCGGGCGATCCCTGCCCCGCGGCCGTTCCGCGCTCACCTCCCGGCCCTCGGCTTCGTGTACGCACGGCGAAGATCACACCGAGCCGTCCCGGCGACCGCTGCGCTGCCGGCCGCCATCCCGTCAACCCCCGTGCGGCGCGGGCGCGATGAGGCCGTCGTGACCGTGGCAGCGGCGGTGGAGCACCCGGCCGCGGCCGTCGCCGGGGGCGGGGTGGAGGACGAACGGCCGCCCGGTCAGCCAGGGTTGCCGGGCCGCGCGGCGGAGATCGGGGCACGGCGCCGGCTCCGGGTGGTCATCGAGGGCGACGGTCCCGCGGACGGTGCCGCCCCTGGCCCGAATCGCCCGCAGCCGCCCGAGCCCGCCGCCCAGCGCCAGGACTGACGGCCTCCCGGGCTGTGGCGACGGCGAGTTGCACCCGGACCGGACCGGTCTGGACGTGCTCCACGACGGCCTGCGCCACGCCGGGCCGGCTGGCGCCGCGGTCACGCGCACCCGCGAGCCGCACCGGGGCCGAGCGCGTGCGGGGCCGAGCCCGGCGACCGACTCCAGCGCCCGGGACTCGGACGTACTCGGCGTCCCCGCGCGGAAGTTGGCCGCGGATCTCGACGCGCACGTCGAGCGCGGGCCGGTGGTGCAGACGGGTCATCAGGGAACCTCCTTGTCCGCCACCATGCTGGACCCGCCAGTGGCGGACCGGCGAGGGCCGAAAGACCCTGCCCGCAGGGCACGTCGGGGCACGCCGGGATACGTCGGGGCACGCCGGAGCACCGTCGCCACCGCAGGTCGCGGCAGCCGCGCGGGCGGCCGTCGGGAACGCGCGGCCGGGTGTCGTCGCTGGCCCGTTGGGGTGATCCGCCCGCGCGCGGCGCAACGCCCGTCCGACCGGCGCGTTTCCTATGGCGTGCGCCCTCTGGGAAGGACGCACGCGGTGCGCCGTGCCGACCGGCCCCGCATCCCGGCCGACGCGACGGCGCATCCCGCGGTACCGCCGCACCGGCCCATCTGGTGAGAGGTAGTGTCATGACCCTGACGACAAAGACACTCGCGACGAGCAGCACACCGGCGGCGAGAAGGACGGGGGCGAGAAGGACGGTGGCGACACCGGGGGCGCCGAGACCGGCCACCCCGCCGACACCCACCCCACCCACACCCACCCCGCCGACACCCACCCCACCCCCCTCCCCCGCGGCCGTCCCGCCGCTCGCCCCCGGCGCGCTCCCCGGCCTCGGCCACGCCGTCGCCCTGCTGCGCGACCCGCTCGGCTTCCTCGGCGCGCTGGCCCACCACGGCGGCGTGGTCCGCATCCGGCTCGGCCCGCGCACCGTCTGCGTGGTCACCGACGCGGCGCTCGTCCACGCGCTGCTCGTCGCCCATGCGCACGACTGCCCGCGCGGCGCCGTCCAGGACACCCTCAAGAGGGCCTTCGGCGACGGCCTGCTGATGTCCGAGGGGCAGGCCCACCGCGACCGCCGCCGGGTGATCCAGCCCGCCTTCGGCGCCGACCGGATGGCCGGGTACGTCGCCGTCATGCACCGGGTCACCGAGGAGCGGGCCGCCCGCTGGCGGCCGGGCCAGGTCCTCGACGTGGCCAAGGAGATGAACCACCTCGCGCTGGAGATCGTCACCCGCTCCCTGTTCGACGCCCGGCTCAGCGAGGACGCCACGCTCGCCTTCCACCGCGCGCTGCCGGACATGGTCAAGGGCCAGATCGTCCAGTCGCTCTACCCCCACCCGGCGATGGCCCGGCTCCCGCTGCCCGTCAACCGGCGCTTCGACGCGGCCGTCCGGGTGCTCAACCGCGTCGTCGACCAGGCCGTCGACGGCCGTGCGGCGGACGGCTGTCCGGCCGGCACGCTGCCCGCCCTGCTGCGCGCGGCGAGCGACCCCGCCACCGGCCGCCCGCTCACCGAGGCCGACGTCCGCTCCGAGGCGATCACCATGTTCGGCGCCGGGACGGAGACCGTCTCCACCACCCTCACCTGGCTGATCGACGAACTCCTGCGCCACCCCGAGGTGGAGGCCCGCGTCCTCGCCGAGCTGGACGAGCACCTGCCCGCCGGCGCCGCCCCCACGCCCGAGGCGCTCGCCCGCCTCACGTACACCCGCGCCGTCGCCCAGGAGGTGGTGCGGCTGCACGCGCCCAACGCGTTCCTGATGCGCACCGCGCAGGTGCCCGTCGAGCTCGGCCCGTACCGGATCCCGGCCGGCACCGAGCTGCTGTACAGCCTCACCGCACTGCACCGCGACCCGGTCCGCTACCCGGACCCGCTCGCCTTCCGCCCCGAGCGGTGGCAGGACGGCGGCGCCGGCCGGCAGTCCTACCTGCCGTTCGGGGCGGGCAAGCACAAGTGCATCGGCGAGGCCTTCGCGTGGGCCGAGCTGACCGTCGCGGCAGCGGCGATCCTGCGCCGCTGGCGGCCGGTGGCCCTGCCCGGGGCGCGGGCCCGCGAGGTGGTGTGGACGACCGTCCAGGCGCAGGGGCTGCGGGTCCGGCTGGCCCCGCGCGACGGCGGCCAGGGGCGGCCGGAGCCGGCGCCGGTCCGGTGCCCAGCTGCCTCGCCCGCTGCCCCGCCCGCCGGCCCGCCCGTGCGCCGGCCCGCCCGCCCGGCCGCCGAGCTGGCCGCCGCGGCCGCCCGGCACGCCGACTGGGCCGTCGACCGCGGCCTCCTCACCCCCGCCGAGCTCCCCCGCTACCAGGCCTACGCCCTGCCCGAGCTGATCGGCCACGCCTACCCGCGCACCCGGGGCGCCGACCTCGACCTCCTGATCGACGTCCTCGGCTGGTTCACCATCCTCGACGACCGTTTCGACGGCGCACCCGGCCGCCGGCCCGCCGGGGCGCGGGCCATCGTCGACCCGCTGATCGCCGTGCTGGACGGCGCCGCCCCCGCCGCCGGGGACGACCTGCTCACCGCCGCCTGGCGCGAACTGTGGCATCGCCAGAGCGAATCGGCCTCCCCCGCGTGGCGCGCCCGCGCCGCCCGCGAGTGGCGGGCCTGCCTCGCGACCTTCCCCGCCGAGGCCGAGCACCGCGCCCACGGCACCGTCCCCCGTCTCGGCCTGGCCGAGACGATGCGGCTGCGCCGCCACGGCAGCTGCCTCTACCCGTTCATGAACATACTGGAACGCGTCCACGGCGCCGACGCCCCCGCCGCGCTGCACGCCGAACCCGCCCTGCACCGGCTGCGCGCCCACACCGCCGACGCCGCCACGCTGATCAACGACCTCTACTCGCTACGGCGGGAGGAGCGCCAGGGCGCCGCCGCCTTCAACACCGTGCTCACGCTGCAGCGCCTGCGCGGCTGCACCCGCATGCGGGCCGTCGGCGCGGTCCGGGCCCGGGTCGCGCAGCTGCGCAACGAGAGCGCGCTGCTGCGCCGCGAGCTGCTGCGGCGGCACCCGGAGAGCGACTGGTACCTCGACGGCACCCGGGAACTCGTCGACGGCGCCCAGGCCTGGACGAGCACCAGCCGCCGCTACCGCTAGCCGTGGCACCAGCGGACGGCGTCACCCGGCCACCCGCTACTTGCGGCCGCCGAGCGCGAACAGCAGCAGCACGAAGCCGGCGAACAGGTGCGTGGCGAAGATGTAGATGCCCGCACGGATGAGCATCGCCTTGCGGCGGCGCTTCTCCTCGCTCGTGCTGTCGGACGTGCTCTCGCTCATGGCGGCGGGTTCTCCTCGGGTGGAACGGTCTGCGCTCCGGGCGCGGGGCCGGACGGGACGGCGGGCGGTGCGGCGGGCGGGCGGTGCGGCGGCGCGGGGCCCTCAGCGGCCCGGCAGCACCGCCCCGGGCGCGCGCAGTTCGGTGAGCAGCGCGCCCTGGTCGGTGATGAGCTCGGTCAGGATCCGCCGCGCGGCCCGCAGCAGGTCGGCGACGTCCGGGGTGCTGAGCGCGTACACGACGGTGTTGCCCTCGCGGGTCGCCGTGACCAGCTGGGTGCGGCGCAGCACCGCGAGCTGCTGGGAGAGGTTGGAGGGCTCGACCTCGATCTCGGCCAGCAGCTCGCGGACCGGCCGGGGGCCGTCCTGGAGGAGCTCCAGCACCCGGATCCGGACCGGGTGGCCGAGGGTGCGGAAGAACTCCGCCTTGGCCTGGTACAGCGGGACGGGCATCGTCCGCTCCCTCCCTGGTGTGCGGCTGGCTCGACGGCCGGGTGCGGGATCGCACGGCCGTCGAGCATCATCCTTGGAGATGAAGAATTCTTCAAGTCGTCACAGCATCGGCGCGGAATTGCGGCGGCACCGGAACGGCCCGAAGGAGGCGCGGCCACCCCGAACGCGGTTGCGGAGGCCGGGCCATGACGCCGCCAACTCCCTCGCCCAGGTGCTGACATGACGTTTCATCAGAACACTACAGGCAGATTCGCCGCTGCCGGAGGGGAGAACCGAGAAAAAGGGCCGGCCCCACGGCCGACCCCCGGCCGGGCCGGGACCTGCCGCGCCGGGACCTGCCGGGCGCCGCCCACGTGGTCCTCGCCCAGGCGGGGCCGGCCGTCAGTCGAGGGCGGCGCGCAGGCCCGTGATGCGGGCCAGGGAGCCATCGAAGGCCGCCCGGTCCAGCCGGCCCGAGTCCAGGGCGGCGGCGAGGGCGGCGGCCGCGTCCTCGCCCTGCTGCGGGTCGCGGGCCGAGCACAGCACGAGGTCCATGCCGGCGTCGGCGGCCGCGACGGCGCGGGCGCCGGTGTCGCCGTACGGGGTGAGCGCCCCGGCTTCGAGCGCGTCCGTCACCGTGACGCCGCCGAAGCCCAGGCGCTCGCGGAGCTCGCCCCGCACGACCGCGGGCGACAGGCCCGCCGGGCGCTCGGCGTCGAGCGCCGGGTAGACCGCCCAGGAGGCCATGACCAGGCGGACGCCCGCCGCGATCGCCGCCCGGTACGGCTCCTCGCCACGGGCCCGCAGCTCGGCGAGCGGCACCGGCAGGGTGACCGGGCGCTCGTCGGTGTTCTCGTCCCGGGCGGCCGAGCCGAGGCCGGGGAAGTGCTTCGCGGTGGCGGCGACCCCGACGCCCTGCTGCGCGGCGGCGAACGCACTGCCCAGCCGGCCCACCGCGGCCGGGTCCCGGCCGTAGGAGCGCTCGTGGCGGTCGATGAAGTTGCCCGGGGCGTCGTAGACGTCGAGCACGGGGGCGAGGTTGACGTTCAGGCCGGATTCGGCGAGGTTCTCCCCCGCGCCGGCGCCCGAGCGGGCCGCCTCGGCGAGCGGGTCCGGCGACAGCCCGGTGGCACGGGCCGAGAGTTCGGGGGCACCGGGCAGGCGGCGGACCATGCCGCCCTCCTGGTCGGTCATCAGCAGCAGCGGCTCGGCCACCGGCGACTGCGCCGCCGCCTGCCGCAACCGACCCACGGCCTCCGCGAGTTGCTCCGGACTGGTGACGTTCTCGCCGAACAGGATCACCCCGGCGGCCCGCCCCTCCCGGATCGCCCGGAGCACCACGGGCGACGGCGTCGGCCCCGCGTACGAGTAGACGATCCGGCGCCCGGCGAGCAGCCGGGAGTCGAGCGTGGAGGGCATGGCGGCGGTCCTCTCCACCGGGCCGGGCGCGTGGGCCGGCACCGGCACCGAGCCGGCCGGGACGACCGGCCCGAGCACGGCGGCCAGGACCGAGAGCACCGCCGTGAGCCGGGCGGAACGCCGGAGCTGGGACATCGGGCCTCCCGGAACGGGGACGACGGGAACAGGGACGAGAAGAACAGGACGGACTCCGCACGCGAAGAGCACGTACGGTGCGTCAGCGTACCCAACGCAACGACCGCATGACGGTACGTGCCGCCGCCGTCGTCATGCTTCGGCCACCCCGGGCGCGACCCCGTGCGGGCGCGGCGGATCAAAAATCGGGCAACAGCCACCCGGCTTCTTGTCCTGCGGGTTGTGAGCGTTAACAATCTCCCAGGGAGCGCAACGGCGACCCCGCCTCCGGCTCACATGGACGGCCGCTGGCCGTCCGCGTGACCAGTTGACCCGACCGGGCGCCGGCGTCTCCGAGGAGAGCGCCGGCACCGCCTCCTCCTCTGCCCGCACCCAGGAAGCACCCCCTGATGAAAAGCGCATGGCATGCACTGCTGGCGTCCGCGATCGTGGCGGCGACGACCGTGCCCGTAGCCCTGGCGCCGACCGGCGCCGTCGCGGCCGACGGTGACATCACCTCGTCGATCCTCGCCGACAGCGACGTGGTCCTCGGCGGAAACGCCGTCGTGAACGTACCGCCCGGGACGCACACCTACTCGGGGGTGATCAGCGGGCAGGGGTCGTTGCGGGTCTCCGGTACGGGCACCCTGATCCCCACCAAGGACAGCACCTTCACGCTGCCCGGCTCCCAGCAGGGCCAGTCCGTCAGCATTCCCGGCGGGAACCACCCCTATGTGGTCCTCGGCAACCCCGACCGGCCGGCGATCACCGTCGACGCCGGCGCCACCCTGCAGTACGGCAACGGCGGAACCACCGGCCTGATCGGCGCCTTCCCGTACAACTCGCCCGGTTACCAGCAGAACCAGGACAACATCCGGGTGGACGGCACGCTGAACCTGTCGCTCACCCGGCTGTTCAATCTGGGCACCATCAGCGGCTCCGGGACGATCGTCCAGCCCCGTAACCTGTGGGGGACGCTGCAACTGTGCGGAAGCAACCCCTTCTCCGGCGTACTCGACATCGGCACCGGCGCCAACTACGCCAGCACCACCTGCGCGGCCGACCTGCCGAACGCCAAGGCCGTCCTCAACCGCGGCTCGTGGATCATCGACACCCCGCTGAACCAGACGGTCGTCCAACGCCAGAACTTCTACAGCCGTGAATACGGCAACGACGTCAACGTCCACTCCCGGCCCGGCAGCAAGGTGGTCCTGACGGGCACCTACAGCTACAGCGACAACACCGACCCGGCCTCGCCGACGCTCAGCAACGGCAACCTCAACTGGGTGACGGTCGCCCACCGGTCGAACAAGCGCGGCACCAACATCGAAGGTGCCGACGTGCAGTGGGGAGACGGCACCACCCACCAGATCTTCATGCCCGGCACGGCCGAAACGGCGTACATCAACCTGCACGCCAGGTCGCAGCGCTCGCGGCTGACCTTCGACTACAACGGCCCGGTCACCCTCGGCCTGCCCATCGGCGGGGGGATGTACCACGACACCCTCGCCGCTCCCGGGGCGGGCGACATCGTCATCGCCGGCACGGCCGGGAACGACGTGACCTTCGCGGCGGCACAGTTCTACGACGGTTCCACCACCATCCTGCGGGATGCCACGCTGCGCCTCGGATCCGGGACGGCAGGAGCGGACGGCAGTCTCTACACGAAGGGCACTCTCTCCGCGATCAGCGACAACGGGTCGCTGATCATTCAGAACGTCCGGACGCCCGTCACCCTGCCGGCGGTGTCCGGCTCCGGATCGGTCACGCAGAACGGCACCGCGACGACGACACTGACCGCCGCCTCCTACACCGGCGCCACCACCGTGGCCAAGGGAACGCTCGCGGTGGCCGGTGCATCGCTCTCCTCGTCCAGCGGGGTCGCCCTCACCGATGCGTCCGCGGTCCTCGATCTCGGCGCTGCGACGTCGACGACGCTGCGCACGGTGGAGGTCGTCACGGGCGCGAAGATCATTCTGCCGGGCGCAGCCCAGAGCTTCACCGTGGGCTCCCAGGACGCCGCCCTCTCCGGCGACACCCTCAGCGTGGGAGGAGCGTCCTTCTCGCTCGCCCGTACGGCGGGTCGCATCGAGCTGACGGCCGTGACGGCGGCCACCGAGACCGCCTCGCCGTCGGCAACCTCCACGGGCGAGCCCGCCGGCCGAGCCGGCGACCCGGCCTCGGCGGGATCCACCGCCGACACGGCCGCGGCGCGGGCGGGCGGCGCGGTCTGGGAGACGCCGGCTGCGGTCGGCTCGGCCCTGGCAGCCGCGGCCGGTGTCCTCCTCCTTGCCCTCAGGATCCGGCGCAGGCGTGGGCACACCGGCCGCCGTCGTCGGCACGGCCGCTGACACCGTCCCGCGAACGCGTTTCGCGCGGGGAGGATCACCGTGCGACCACGCGATGTGACGAGCCACAGAAGAAGGCGCTCCTAGCCCTTCATGGCGACACCCGCGTAGAACGACACCTGGGCATCGGTGACGCCGTCCGGCAACCGGTCGGCGGGGCCGAGCTCGTCAGGGCGCCAGCGGTGTGCGGGTACCACCCCCGGTTCGAGCAGCTCCAGCCCCTCGAAGAGCGTCTCGAACTCGGCGCGGGGCCGAAGCCGCAGCGTGGTGCCCGCCTTGTTGTAGATCTCCTGGACCATCGGCGCGCCCTCCGGGTCCAGTTCCGCGGTGGCGTGCGAGAGCACCAGCGCCGAGCCCGACGGCAACGGCTCCAGGAGCCGTTCCACTATGGCGCGCGCCTCACCGAGGTCCGGGACGAAGTGCAGCAACGCCACCATCGACAACACCACCGGCTGCCCCAGGTCGAGCGTCCGCGCCACCTCCGGGGCACCGAGGATGGCGTCCGGATCCCGCACGTCGCCGTGGACGTACGCCGTCCGTCCCTGCGGCGTGCTGGTCATCAGGGCGCGCGAGTGCGCGAGCACGATCGGGTCGTTGTCCGCGTAGACCACCCGCGCGTCCGGAGCCACCGACTGGGCGACCTCGTGCAGGTTCGGGGAGGTGGGGATGCCCGTGCCGACGTCCAACCACTGGCGCAGACCCCGTTGCGCCAGCGTCCGCGTCGCCCGGTGCATGAACGCCCGGTTCGCCCAGACCGCGATCCGCATGGTCGGGAACACCGCGAGCACGCGCTCCGCGGCCTGTCGGTCCACCTCGAAGTGGTCCTTGCCACCCAGGAACCAGTCGTACATGCGGGCACTGTGCGGTATGTCCTGGCGCATGCCGGTACTGAGCGACTTCTCCTGGCCCAGATCTTCGACCTTCATCGCGGCCGTTCCCCGCTCTCTCCCCGCGGCCGCACCACGACCGGAAGGGGCGATTCGACTTGACGTGTGATCAGTAGTGTGACAGGCCGGGAAAGCGGGTCGCCAGTGGCCCGGAGATCCCCGGCCTGGCAGCACGATCGGCCGCCCCCGGCGCCGCCCTGGCCGAGACCTGGAACGCTCCGCCCGTAGCCGCGCACCCCGGGCTACCCCGACCGTCGCACCAACCGCCCCAGCACCGCCACCCCCTCCGCGATCTCCCCCGGCCCGCCGGCCGCGTACCCGAGGACCAGACCCTGCGCGTACGGCAGTCGCGCGTGCCACGACAGCGGCTGCACCTTGACCCCGTGCGCGAGCGCCGCCGTCGCCAGCTCGGTGTCGGTGCAGCCGAGGTCCGCCGGGAGCGTGAGCATCAGGTGCAGCCCGGCGGCGGCGCCGTGCACGGTGGCACCGGGGAGGTGCTCGCGGACGGCGGCGATCATCGCGTCCCGCCGGCGGCGGTGGCGGCGGCGCAGGAGCCGCAGGTGGCGTTCGAGCGCGCCGGACTCCATCACCCGGGCGAGGACGAGCTGCGGCAGGACGGGGTTGCCGAGGTCGGCGTAGCGCTTGGCGGCGAGCACGTCCTCGCGGAAGCGGGGCGGCACGAGGAGCCAGCCGGTGCGCAGGGCGGGCGCGAGCAGCTTGGAGACGCTGCCCGCGTAGAGGACGCGGTCCGGGAGGGCGGCGCGCAGGGCGGGCACGGGCGGGCGGTCGTGGCGGTGCTCGGCGTCGTAGTCGTCCTCGATGACGAGCCCGCCCTCGCCCGCCCAGCGCAGGAGTTCGCGCCGCCGCTCCCCGCCGAGGACGACGCCGGTCGGGTACTGGTGGGCGGGGGTGAGGAGGACGGCGGGGGCGCCGGTTGCGCGCAGCTCGTCGACCCGGACGCCCTCGGTGTCGACCGGGACGGGAGGGGTCGCGGAGAGCCAGTGCCCGAGGTGCTGGCGGGCGCCGAGCGAGCCCGGGTCCTCGGCGGCGACCTCGGTGATGCCCGCCCGGCCGAGCGCCTGGCCGGTGAGGGCGAGGGCCTGGGCGGTGCCGGCGGTGATCAGGACCTCGTCGGGGTCGGCGCGGATGCCGCGGTTGCGGGCGAGCCAGTGCGCGACGGCCCGGCGCAGTTCGGGCGTGCCGCGCGGGTCGCCGTAGCCGAGGTCGTGGGCGGACAGGCCGTCGAGGACGGCGCGTTCGGCGCGCAGCCAGGCGGCGCGGGGGAAGGCGGCGAGGTCCGGGCGCCCGGGCGAGAGGTCGATCCGGGCGGGGGCGGCGCGCAGGGCGTCGAACACCTCGGGCCCGGGGTCCGGGCGGAACAGCGGGGGCTCGGGCCGGGCCGCGGGCGGCGGGGCCGGCGGCGCGGGGGCCGCCACGACGACGGTGCCGCCCCTCCCCCGCCCGGCGACCTGGCCCTCCTCGGCGAGGCGCCGGTACGCCTCGGTCACCACCCCTCGGGAGACGCCGAGTTCGGCCGCGAGCACGCGGGTGGCGGGCAGCCGGTCGCCGACCGGGAGGCGGCCGTCGGCGACCGCCTCGCGCAGGCGCTGGGCGAGCCAGTCGGTGAGGCCGCCGGGCGGGGCCCCGGCGGTGTCGAGCTGGAGGAAGTCGGTGTCTTTGGACCTCTCGGACGCGCCGTCTATGGACCTGTTCACCGGGCCATTGTGAACCGAAGGTTGAGGGCATGACCACCGAGACCGCACCCCACGACGGCCCCTACGTCCACGGCTACTCCGCCACCGAGGCCCGCCGCCTCGACGACCAGGCGAACACCCTCGCCGACCTGCTGCACGCGGGCACCGCGTACCCGCCCGGGAGCCGGGTCCTGGAGGCCGGCTGCGGGGTGGGCGCCCAGACCGTGCACCTGCTCGCCGCCAGCCCCGGCGCACGGCTGACGGCGGCCGACATCTCGGCCGACTCCCTGGCCCGGGCGCAGGCCCGGGTGGCGGCCCACGCACCCGCCGCCGAGGTCGTCTGGCACCACGGCGACCTGCACGAACTGCCCTTCCCGGACGGCACGTTCGACCACGTCTTCGTGTGCTTCGTGCTGGAGCACCTCGCCGACCCGGCGGCCGGCCTGGCCGCCCTGCGGCGCGTGCTGCGCCCGGGCGGCACGATCACGGTGATCGAGGGCGACCACGGCTCGGCGTTCTTCCACCCGGACAGCCCGGCCGCCCGCGCGGCCGTCGGCCACCTCGTCCGCCTCCAGGCCGACGCGGGCGGCGACTCCCTCATCGGCCGCCGACTGCACCCGCTGCTGACCGCCGCCGGCTTCTCCGACGTCACCGTCCGCCCGCGCACGGTCTACGCCGACGCGTCCCGCCCGTCCCTCGTCGAGGGCTTCACCCGCCGCACCTTCGTGGCCATGGTCGAGTCCGTCCGGGAGGACGCCCTGTCCGCCGGCCTCACCACCCCCGCCGCGTTCGACGAGGGCGTCACCGCCCTGCACCGCACGGCGGACCCGGGCGGGACGTTCCACTACACGTTCTTCAAGGCGGTGGCGGTCAAGCGCTGACCCGACTCCGCCCGCGCCACCATTCGACCGTGGCGCGGAACTGCTCGTCGAGCGGGGTGGCGCGCAGGGTGAACGTGGACTCGTAGGCGGAGGAGTCCATCACGAACGGGCGGTCGAACTGGTAGAGCGTCTCGCGCAGTTCGCGCAGCAGCGGGGAGACGAGCGAGCCGAGGCCGAGGACGGCCGGTGGCGTGCGGCGGACGGTGATCGGGCCGGTGCCCGCCGCCGCCGCGAGGCCGGCCACCATCGCGCGGGCCGACGCCGGTGAGACCGTCGGAACGTGCCACGCCCGGCCCCAGGCGCGTTCGTCGTCGGCGGCCTCGGCCAAGGCGCCGGCCACGTCGGGCAGGTAGGTCCAGCTGTGCGGCGCGTCCGGGTCGCCGAGGACCGAAACCGGGCGGCCGGCCAGGACGCGGGGCACGACGCGGGCGGCGAGGTGGCCGCGGTCCGTCACTCCGGGGCCGAAGAAGTCGGCGGCGCGGACCTCGACGGCCCGGATCCGGCCCGCCTCGTGCAGTGCCCGCGCCTTCTCCCAGACCTGCGCCCGCACCCGGCCCTTGCGGCCGGTCGCGGCGAGCGGCAGGTCCTCGGTGAGGGGGCCGTCCACCGGGCCGTAGCCGTAGAGGTTGCCGAGCAGGACGAGCACCGCGCCGCTCTCCTCGGCCGCGGCGCACAGCGCGTCGGTCAGCGGCGGCAGTTCGGCGGCCCAGCGGTGCAGGGGCGGCGCGGCGCAGCCGTGGACGGCGACGGCGCCGCGGGCGGCCCCGGCCAGCCGGGCGGGGTCGGAGGCGTCCAGCGCGAGGTGCTCGATGCCGGGTTCGGCGGGCCGTCCCGACCGGGTGACGACCCGCACCTCGTGTCCGCGCCCGGCCAGCAGCCGCGCCGTGGCCGCCCCCGCGGGCCCGTAACCCACCACCACGTGAATGCTCATGCGCCCACCTCGCTGCGCTCGGCGGCCGCTTCGCCAAACGCGCCCCGCTTGATCATCCGCTCGCTCCGCTCGCTCATGCGGGCACCTTAGCGCCCGCCGCCGCCGCACCCGCTTCACCGCGGCGTACTGACCGGCGCCCGGCCGCCGTTCCGTCACCCCGCACGACGGACCGGGGGCCGGCCCCAGGCACGGAGGTGTACCTGGCACCACCCCGGAAACGGATGCCCACGTGATCGCCCGTCAGACGCCGGTCCGGCAGGATCTTCCACGTGAAGACAGTCACCGACACCGCCGCTCCGAAGCCCGCCGCCTCCCGCACCCGCCGCGCCGCCATCGCCGTGGCCGCCGCCGTGGTGGCGGGGCTCGCCCTGCCCGCGACCGCCGCCAGTGCCGCCCCGAACGACGCCCGTGACCCGGGCGACGCCGTCCGCGTGCCGACCCGCTACGCCCAGCAGCGACTCGACTGGAAGCCGTGCGACGGGCAGCCCGCCCTGGAGTGCGCCACGATGGCCGTGCCGCGCGACTGGCACCACCCGGACGCCGGGGCCGACCTCTCCATCGCCGTCTCCCGCCACCGCGCCGGCGACCAGGCCCACCGCAAGGGCACCCTGCTCATGGCCGCCGGCGGCCCCGGCGCCTCGGGCCTGCCGCGACCGGCCGGGCTGGCCACCAACGCCCCCAAGGTCGGCGCCGCCTACGACATCGTGAGCTTCGACCAGCGCGGGGTCGGGCGCAGCACCCGGGCGCAGTGCCAGAGCCCCGAGCAGTTCCAGGAGTTCATGGCGGGCGACTACCGCGACCAGTCCCCCGAAGCGATCGACCGCGTCGTCTCCAACGCCCGGACCCTGGTGGCCGCCTGCGAGGAGCACAGCGGCGACCTCCTCCCCTACCTGACCACCGAGCAGACCGTCCGCGACCTCGACCTGTTCCGCTCGCTGCTCGGCGAGCGGAGGATCAGCTACTACGGGCCGTCCTACGCCTCGATGATCGGCGCCTACTACGGGACGCTGTTCCCGCACCGGGTCGAGCGGATGGTGCTGGACAGCAACATCGGCTTCGAGGGCACGTGGGAGGAGTTCGAGCTCGGCCAGCCGATGAGCTTCCAGCGGCGCTTCGACGAGGACTTCGTGCCGTGGCTCGCCGCCCGCGACAGCACCTACCACTTCGGCTCGACGCCGCAGGAGGTCGAGGACCGCTGGGAGAAGCGACGCGCGGCGCTGCACGACAGCCCGATCGTCGCGGGGTCGGTGACGATCGGCCCGAACCAGCTCGACAACGGCGCGATCGGGGTGATCTACGAGGAGGCGAACTTCCCCTACCTCGCCCAGGGGCTGGCGGCCGTCGACGACTGGGACAAGGCGGACGCGGCGGCCAGGGCCGTGGCCGGGCAGGTGTTCGGCCACTACCTCAGCCCGGACTTCCTCGCCGAGTACTTCTCGGTGACGTGCTCCGACACCCCGTGGACCAGGGACCTGGACACCTGGGTCGAGCGCGGCGCCGAGAACACCGCCCGCTACCCGCTCGCGGGCGCCCGGACGCTGGCCTTCAGCGCCGTCTGCGCCTCCTGGCCCAAGACCCACGCCCCGCACGTGAAGGTGACGGGCGCGAACCTGCCGCCGACCGTCATGCTCAACTCGGTGCACGACCCGGCGACGTACTACGAGGCCGCCCTCGGCGCCCACCGCGCGCTGCGCGGCTCACGGCTGGTCACCGTCACCGGCAACGGCGACCACGGCCAGTACCCCACCGCCAACTCCTGCGTGACGGACGTCGTCGAGCGCTACCTGCTGGACGACCGGGCCCCCGAGCACGACCTCACCTGCCCGTCCCCTCAGGCCGGTTGACCCCGGCGCGGCGCCGGCCGGACGTCACGTCCGGTCGGCGCCGCCCCTGCGTGCGCGCAGCCAGGCCGCCGCCGCGGCGAGCCCGGCCACCCCGCCGACGGTCAGCTTGATCCCGAGCTTGGCGACGAGCACCCCGAGCACCGGGATGCTCCAGCCCAGCCAGTGGAAGAACGCCAGCATCACGGCCGCACCGGCGACGACGGCGAGGACGGTGGCGCAGACGGCGGCCGCGGTCGAGAGCTCGCGCGGTTCGGCGGCGGACCCGGCGGACTCTGATGGTTCGGCGGGTTCGGCGGGTTCGGCGGGAGAAGCGAAGGACGAGTTCGCCAGATCGTTCGCATCCACAGGACTCATGGCCGTCATCGTACGGCTTCACCGCGGGGCGTGGTGGGTGTCTCCGCAGTACTCCCCGGTCTCCTCGTCGGGGAAGCTGACGGCCAGCGTGACGCGGTACTCGTGGACGTCGTCGCGGTGCCCCGGCACCCGGGCCCAGGCCAGCGAGTGCACCTCCGCCCCGGGCGCCTGGCGGCACCACGCGGCGGCCTCCTCCAGCGCCCGCGCCGCCGAACGGCCGGTGCACACCACGGCGGTGTACGCGGCCACGGCGACGTCGCCCCCGCTGCGGCCGGTCCGCGACACCGCCCGGACGGCGGCCGCCGCCTGGCTCAGGTCGCGGGCCAGGTCGTCCACCACTCTCGGGGGAGCCGGCAGGACCGGTCCCTCGGCGACGGCCTCCGGCAGGTTCGCGCTCACGATCGGGGCCTCCGTCCACATCTGCGCTTCTGTCCGCACGGTCACGGGGCACAGCATGCCGGTCCGCCCCTCCTGGCATGCCCACTTTCCTCACAACATCACCCGTCCAGGGACCAGTTGGGGCCCGGAGCTGACGCCGCGGCGCCCGTCCTGGTAGAGGGCCACCCCGCGCCCACCGCGATCCCGGCTGGTCAGAGAGGTGGCCGGTGGGCGGCGCCGGGGCGCCCGGAAGGCCGCGCGCGCACCGCCCCGTGACCCGGACCGCCGGTCCGCCCCACGGCCGCGCCGGCCCGCGCCGGTGCGCGCACGACCGGGCCCTTCCCAACTGCCGCGCCCGGCCGGGACGTGCGGCGTCAACGCGGCGGAGCGGCCCGGGATGCGCACCGGACCCTCGGGTGCGGTCGGATCGTCGTGATACTAATCATCCCGGGGGCGGGATCGTCATGGACCGGCAGGCACGATGATGACCACCCGTCCGTTGAGCGGGACGATCGACAGGCACACGGGGAGGGGCACGGCATGGCGGCGAGGTTCGTCAGCGCGGACAACGGGCGAAAGGTGCGGCTGAGCAAGCGGGTCACCGGGACGGCGGCCGCGTTCACCGCGCTCGCTGCCCTGACCGGCTCCCAGATGACCAGCCTGGGGCTGGCCCCGGTCGCCGCCGCCGACTCCGTGACCGCGCCGTCCGGCGACAGCGCCACCGCCCTCACCTCCGGCGGTCCGACGATCCCCGGCCTCGGCACCGGTTCGCCGGCCGACGGCGGCGGCACCGTCTCGCTGCCCCAGCCGCCCGGCGCGATCCCCGGCCTGCCCGGGGCCGGCCCGTTCGCCGCCACCGGCGCCTCGCTGCCGGCCACCGTCTTCGCCGCCTACAAGCAGGCCGAGGCCTCGCTCGCCACCCGCTCCCCCGGCTGCCACCTGCCCTGGCAGCTGCTCGCCGGCATCGGCCAGGTCGAGTCCGGCCAGGCCGACGGCGGCCAGGTGGACGCCAACGGCACGACGCTGCGCCCGATCCTCGGCCCGGTGCTCGACGGCACCGGCGGCAACGCCGCGATCGCCGACACCGACGGCGGCCGCTACGACGGCGACACCCGCTGGGACCGCGCGGTCGGCCCGATGCAGTTCATCCCGTCGACCTGGGCCACCTGGGGCGTGGACACCCAGGGCAAGGGCAAGGCCGACCCGAACGACATCTTCGACGCCGCCGAGGCGGCCGGCCGCTACCTGTGCGCCGACGGCCGCGACCTCGCCGACCCGGCGCAGCTCGACAAGGCGATCCTGAGCTACAACCACTCGGGCGAGTACCTGCGGACCGTCAAGAACTGGATGGCCCACTTCGGCAGCGGCACCGTCACGCCCACCCCGGACCGGCCGGTCCCGCTGCTGCCGCTGCTCCCCCCGCTGCCGCCCCTGCCGCTGTTCCCGCTGCCGGGCACGGGCGCCGACACCACCACGGGCGCCACCACGGGCACCGGGACGACGCCGGTCCAGCCGCAGCCCTCGCAGAGCGCGCAGCCGTCCGCGCCCGTCCCGCCGACCCCGACCACGACGAGCACCCCGAACCCGACCGGCCAGCCGAACCCGACCGGCCAGCCGACGCCCACCGCGGACCCGCGGCCGACGCCCAGCGGCTCGCCCTCGCCGAGCGCCACCCCGAGCGGCAGCCCGTCCCCGACGGCCACGCCCACCGCCACCCCGACCGGCACGCCCACGGGCACCCCCACCGCCTGCCCGTCCCCGACGGCCACGGCCACCGCGACGCCCACCGGCACCCCGTCCGCGACGGCGACGCCGACCACCACCCCGTCCCCGACGGCCACGCCGAGCGGCACGCCCACCCCGGGCGCGACCCCGACGGGCCCCGGCTGCGCCACCGCGACGCCGACCGCCACCACCACCCCGAGCGCCGCGCCGACGACCGCCACCACCCCGAGCGCGGGCGCCTCCCCGTCGGCCACCCCGTCCGGTCACTGACACCGGCCCAGCCGCGAACAGCGCTCCGCCCCGCCGAGTTCCGGATTCGGCGGGGCGGAGCGCTGTTCGCGGACCGGTGACGGTCACCAGGTGACGGGCAGTTCGAGCGGCCCCCGGTTGCGGAAGGACGCGCACCACGTGACGCCCGCGTCCGGGTCCGCCGCCCGCAGCGACGTGAACCGGCGGACGAGCGCCCCGACCGCGGTCTCGGCCTCCAGCCGGGCGAGCGCCGAGCCGAGGCAGTAGTGGACGCCGTGGCCGAAGCCGAGGTGCCCGCCCTCGGGCCGGCCCACGTCGAACCGCGCGGGGTCCTCGAACTGCTCGGGGTCCCGGTTGGCCGAGGTGAGGGACATCCAGATCCGCTCCCCGGCCGCGATCCGGACGCCGCCGAGGTCGAGGTCCTCGCGGGCGAAGCGCCGGGACGCCAGCATCGACGGGCTGTTCCAGCGCATGACCTCGTCGACCACCCGGCCGACGGCGAGCCCGCCCGACCGCACGGCGCCCAGCGCCTCCTCGTGGGTCAGGAGCGCCAGCACGGCGTTGCCGACGAGGTTCGCGCTGTTGTCGTACCCGGCGAACAGCAGGAGGAAGGCGAGGGCGACGAGCTCGGGCCCGGAGAGCCGGTCGCCGTCCTCGTGCGCCGAGACCATCTGCGTGAGCAGGTCGTCGCCGGGCCGCTCCCGCTTGCCGGCGATCAGGCCGACCAGGTAGCCGTGCATGTCCTTCAGGGCCCGGCGGGAGGCGAGTGCCGCGTCGGGCGCGGGTGAGCGCAGGGCGTCCGTCCACGTCCGGAAGTCCCGGCGGTCCTCCTCGGCGATGCCGAGCACGTCGCAGATCACCGTGAGCGCCAGCGGCGTCGCGAAGTCCCGCATGACGTCGGCCGACCCCCCCTCGAAGCGGTCGAGGAGCTCCGCCGTGCGGCGCTCGATCGCCGGGCGCAGCCGGGCCACGCTGCGGGCGGTGAAGGCGGGCGCGACCAGGCGGCGGACCCGGGTGTGGTCGGGCGGGTCCATGTTGAGCAGGTGCGCGTCGAGCGCGGGCGGCATCGAGGCGCCGTGCGTGCCGCTGCTGGTGGCCGTCGCCTTGCTCAGCGACAGCCGGGGGTCGGCCAGTGCGGCGCGCACGTCCTCGTAGCGGGTGACGAGCCACACCGGGGCGCCGTCCGGCGTCGTCGTGCGGACGACCGGGCAGGTCGCGCGCAGGTGCGCGTAGCCCGCGTGCGGGTCGGTCAGCAACTCCCCGCCGAACAGCGTCCCGTGGGACGGCGGGGCGGCGTCCGTCATGAGGCGGTGACCCCGGTGTCGAAGGTCCCCGCGGCGCCGAAGCGTTCGGTGACGGCGGCGACTATCGGGGAGGTCTTGTAGGCGACGGCGACCTTGACCAGGAAGGCGACCTCCTCGGCCGGGTCGACGGCCGCGGGCTCGTGGCGGCCGGGGGCCTGCGACGGCACGGGCGCCCCGGCGGCGTGCGTGCGCAGGGCCACGCTCACCTGGGTGGCCTCCACGGCGGCCTCGACGTCGTCGGGGGCGAGGTCCCGCTCGCGGGCGAGCTCGCGGGCCGTTTCCGCGGCCGTGTCCGTGAAGTAGGGGCGCAGCCGGAGCTGGGCGTCGCGGATCTCCACCCGCTGGCGGGCCACGAGCAGGTCGAGGTCCCGGAGGCTGTCGGCCTGGTCGCCGCCGCGGGGCGCGAGCGTCATCCGGCCCTCGCGGATCCCGATGGCCGGCCGGGTGAGCAGCGCCCTGGCGGACCAGGGCTGCTGACGGTCGTTCGGCGGGAGCAGGACGAGCTCGGGGAACGCGGTCGCGAGGTCGTGCCAGAGCGGGTAGAGGCGTTTGTACGCGCGGTAGGTGACCGCGAGCTCGCGCAGGCGGTCCAGTCCCTCGCCCCACGCGGGCATGGTGAAGCCGACGGAGAACAGCAGGGCCGAGACGCTCGCGGACAGCGGGGCGGCGATGCTGCTGACGGTGTGCAGGGGCGAGGTGGCGACCTGGTCCCAGAGCATGTTGAGGATCTTGGGCACGCCGTAGCCGAGGCCGAAGAACGCGCCGAGGGCGACGGTGCGCAGGCCCCGGCGCAGCCAGGGGCGGTCGACCGCCGCGGCGTAGCGGCGGCACAGCACGATGAGCATCACCATGCTGGTGGTGAACAGGAGTTGGTAGCTGAGCAGGAAGACCGAGATGTAGGGCACCTCGGCGAAGGTGACGTCGAAGTCCACCGGGTGCTCGACGCCGTCGACGTTGCCGAGGAAGAAGAAGACGGCCATCGCGGCGATGGTCGTCAGCGAGTAGCCCACGCCGACCCAGTGACGGGCCCTCATTCCGCTCTGGGCCGAGGACCAGGACACCAGCAGGGCGATGAAGCCGGAGACGCAGACCGCCACGCAGACGTAGATGATCAGGGTCGCGATGTTCGGCACGCCGAGGAGGCGGTCGATCCCCATGTAGACGTGGGGCGAGGCCAGGACGAACGGCGCGGCGAAGGTGGCGATCGACAGGCACAGGATCTGGAGTTCCCGGTTGCGCCAGTCGCGCACGAGGTCGCGGACCTTGTAGAAGAAGGCGGTCCAGGTGATGACCGCGAGTACGGCGTAGACGACGGTGAGCAGCAGCACGGGTCTCGACCTTAGCGTGAATTGCGCTCCAGGGCGGCGCCGATGTGCCGGACGAGGTTGGCCATCCCGGGGCTCACGTCCTCCTGACGGGTGCGGGAGGGCGCGCGGCCCGCCCGCAGCGGCAGCAGGGAGGCGACGTACTCGGCGGCCCGTTCCTCCTGCGAGGTGTAGACGGAGCGGGCGAGGACGGACTGCACGAAGCGCGGGTCGAGGGTGGGCATCAGGAGCCGGGCGGCCTCGTCCTGGTCGGCCTCGCTGAAGCCGTGGCCGAGGAGCATGTGGCCGAGCTCGTGCATGACGATGTGTTCCTGGTGGGCCCGGCTGGTGTCCGCGAGGTAGAGGACGTAGTCGACGTCGTCGGTGGCCACCCACAGGCCGCAGGGGCTGCCCTGACGGACCGGCAGGGGGATCGGGACGAGCGAGATGCCGCGCCCGCGCTGCCGTTCGACGCTGTCGACGAGCGAGTTGATGCTGAAGGGGCTCGGGAGGTCGATCCGGGCCACCACGTCGGCGCAGTGCTTTCGCAGGTCCTTGTCGTTCAACTCCGGCCCCCAGAGGCGTTCGTTCTGCTTCCATCGGACAAACACCACGCGATCCCCCGGACGCTGATCGGGCTCCCCCTTACCGCTCGGTCGGGGACGGCGTGAAGGGGAGCCTAACGAATCGGCCCGCCCGGTCCCGCCGGGCGGGTCCCGTTCACATGCGGCGGCGCGGATCGGCCTTGCTCAGGAGGTCCAGCATGGGCGACAGGGCCTGGAAGGCGTCCTCCGGCAGCCCCGCGACCTGGCGCAGGGCGATCCCTCTGGCGCCCTGGGCCTTCAGTGCGCCCAGCAGCAGCAGGTCGTTGGGGTCGGCGGCGGGGATGCGGTGGTCGACGAAGTAGCCGGCCGGGAGGCTGATCCTGGCGGCGAGTTCGTCCAGCGGCAGGCGCAGCCGCTCGTCCCAGCGGCCGGCCCGCAGGCCGTCGAGGGCGTCGCGGCCGATGGGGCAGTTCCTGGCGGTCAGGACGGCGACGCGGGCGGCGTCGTCGAGGGCGGCGGCGGTGTCGGGCTGGAGGACCTTGAGGATGCCGTCGAGGCGCTGGAGCACCATGTCCGGGTCCGGTGCGGGCGTTCCGTTGCCGGCCTCGCCCTCGGAGAGGAAGTACGAGATCGGCACGCCGTAGACGTTGGCCAGCGCGGTCAGGCTGTTGATGCCCGGGTTCGCGACGCGCTCGTTGCGCAGGTTGTGCACCGTCTGACGGCTGATCGTGGGGCTGCCGGGGTACCGCTCCGCGTACTCCTGGCTGGCCTGTTCCACCGCGTGGTAGTCCCGTGGGCCGGTGCCGTCGGGGTGCCCGGTGCTCATGAGGTGCGTGAGTCGCTCCGCGATGGTCCGGCGGTGAGCCGCGGTGTCCTCGGCCATCTTCCTGTGCACTCCTTCGCGGTGTCGGGTCCTGCGCTGTCAATCATACGTGACGAGTGGTCGACTGAATGGCGTTCCCATCAAGCATCCTTGACAGACCGGGGTCCGTGTATGCACGATCGGTCGCAACGCCGCGCCGGACGGTGAGGACCTGCAAGGCGTGGACGGGCACGTACACGGGGGCCGTCCAGCCGCGACACGGGGGCAGGTCCCGGCTCCGTCCGGTCGGCGAACGAAGGTGCCGCATGCGCGCATTGCATGCGCCGCCGGCCACCCGCAGCCACCCCACGGGCTCGGGTGGCCGGCACCGCACCTGGACCACGGACTCCGGTGGTGGAGGGGAGACGGGGGTTCCCCTCCACCCCGGCACACGTGCGCGTGCGGTCCGGCCCCGCCTCAGTCCCGCTCGTCGTCGGGCACCAGCCCCACGGCACGGTCCCGGGCGGCCTGGGCCATGATCGGCGGATCCGGGTCGGGGTCGGACGGGCGGGGCCGCTCCGGGCCGTCCGGGCCGAGCCTCACGACCGGTTCGACGCGCACGAGTTGGAAGCGGCGCCCGGCGGCCTCGACGGTGTTGGCCCGCAGGGCGTCCAGGCGGTCGGCCGCGGCCGCGTAGGCGGCGAGTTCCTCCTCGCCGAGGCCCGGGTCGGTCATCGGCGCGAACTCGCGCAGGTAGGCGGCCAGGGTGTCGCGGGCGGCCTGCGGGGTCTCGCAGGCGCCGGTCATCGGGCCCCAGCGCCCGTCGCGCCGCTCGGCGACGGCGCAGTGCGCGGGCAGCACGAACACGTTCGGGTGACGCGCGGAGGCCAGCCTGGCGTCCTCGCGGACCTCCTCGGTGATCGAACGGCCGCTCGGCACCAGGGTCATGAGGTCGAGCCGGACGATGCCGTCGACGAGGGAGACGGCCGCGGCCGGGTCGATCACGAAGCCGTCGACCCGGGACGGCGCCCGGTGGCCCCGCCCGACCGGCGCCGGGTCCGGGTCGGTGGGGCGCGGCGGTTCGACGCCCTCGGGGCCGCCGCGCAGCACCTGTTCGGCGCGGAAGACCCGGTACTGCCGTCCGGCGACGGCCAGTTCGTCGAGCTTCTCCCACTCCAGCCGCTCGTACGCGGCGGTGTAGGCGGCGCGCTCGGCGTCGGTGATGTCCCAGGGGGCGGCCCACCGGCCGCCGGGCTCGCCGTGCGCCCAGCAGCGGAAGACGTGCCCGAGGTCGTCGCGGGCGCCCTGCGGCGTGCCCGCGTGGAAGCAGAGGATCCGCCAGGCCCCCTCGGGAGTGCGCTCGAGCGAGCCGAAGACCGGCGGCATCATGAGCAGGTCCGGATAGCGTTCGCGCGACTCCCACGCCTCCAGGCCGGCCACGGCGGAGACCGGGTCGTCGGTGTGGGTGACCCGGATGGTGAGGTGGTCGGGAATGGGCACCACGTCGTCGTCCATGCGGCCAGTGGTAGCGCGGCGGGCCGCCGTCCGGGGCGTCCTTGGTTGAACTTCCCTCGCACGCGCGGTAGTTGTGGGACCCTTCGGCCTTACTCCGCTCCTCGTCCGCCGCCGACCGCGCCTCGATCGGCCACGCCTCCGCCTCCGCCGTCGCCGTCGAGCATCAGGCCGCCCGGGGCCTCAGGAGTCGCCGTCCAGCAGGTGCTGGTGCACCTCCTGGAACGCCCACGGCCCGCCGGCCGTCCGGGAGAACACCCACACGAGGTCGAAGCGGTCCGGCCAGACCGCCGGCGCGCCGCTGCCCGTCGCGCCGAGGGCCTCCACGATCCGCGGGATGCGCCCGTGCTCCCAGCTGATGAGCACCGGCTGGGCGCCGGTCAGCACGGCGCCGGCGAGCTCGGTCTCCTGCGACTCGGCGTAGGTGGTGTCGACCTTCAGCCCGAGCGCGGCGCCCAGCGGGGCGACGGTCTGCCGCATCCGGTGCGCGCCGGCGAGGGGGCCCTGGTCGGAGGCGGCGTAGATCCGGGCGGGCGTGCGGAGCCCGGCGGCCGGCGGGTCGAACAGCTTGGGCAGTGCCTTCGCCCGGGACCAGCCGCGCTCGGTGAGCGACTTGCCGTCGTGCTTGCCGTTCTCGTCCAGGCCCGGCGTGCTGCCGGCCGGCTTCTCGCCGTGCCGGACGATCATCACGAAGGCGTCGCCGCCGGGGTCGCTCGCGCGGGCGGCGATCGCGTTCGCGGCCTTGGCCGACTTCTTGGCATCGGACTCGGAGTTCGACGAGCAGCCGGTGAGCAGCACGGGCACGGCCGCGGTCAGGCCGGCGAGCAGGATGCGGCGGGAGAGCGGAGGGGTCACGCGGCACCCCGCTCCAGACGGACCAGCAGGTCGACGGCGGTGGCGCCGCCCCCGCCGCCGTCCCGGCCCCCGTCCTGGCCTCCGTCCTGTCCCCTGCCCTGGCCCTTGTGCCCGGGATCGCCGCCGACCGGGCGCAGGACGCGCTCCGCCCGGACGACCGTCAGGCCGTGGTCGGCGACGTCCGCGAGGACGTCCTCCGGGCCGTACAGGACGCGCGGGTCCTGCGGCCCGCCGACGCCCTCGGCGAGGTTGCGCAGGTCGTGCCCGATCACCAGCAGGGTGCCGCCGGGGGCGAGCGCGTCGGCCGCGCGGCGCAGGGCGGCGCGGCGGTCGCGGGCGGGCACCTGGAGGTAGGCGACCAGGACGAGGTCGTAGCCGCCGGCCGGCAGGTCGAAGGTGCGCGCGTCGTCGTGCCGCCAGGTGAGCCGGTCGGCGACCTCGTCGGGCAGTTCGGCGGTGAGCCGTTCGGCGCGCTCGACGGCGACGGCGGAGAAGTCCAGCCCGGTGACGTCCCAGCCCTGGCCGGCCAGCCAGATCGCGTTGCGGCCCTCACCGGCGGCGACGTCCAGGGCGTGACCGGGCGCGTGGCCGGTCAGTTCGCGGACGACCCACAGGTTGGGATCGGCGCCCCACACCAGCTCCTTCGCGGCGTAGCGGTCGTCCCAGTCCTGGCTGTCCATGGCGAGTCCTCCGTTCGGCGGCCCTGCGAGGTACCGGTCAACTTACCGGTCCGCGCAAGACGCGCCCGGGAAGGGTCCGGCCGGTGGACGAGGCCCGCCGGAGTGGCCCGGCGCTGGCCGCGTGTTCGCCTTCTCCCTGGAGAACGACGACGCCTGCCGTGCGCTGCCGAACTCCACGGACGGCAGCCCGCACTGACCGTCCGCCACCGGACGGGGAGGGGCCGAGCGGATCGATCCGCTCGGCCCCTCCCCGTCCGGTGGTGCCTAGTCCCCGCCGCCCAGGTTCAGATGGGGGAACAGATCGGTGAACGGCTGCGTGGTCACGCGGACGCTCCCACCGAACGGGTCGTCGAAGTCCCAGATCATGAACAGCAGGAACGCGATCAGCGCGCTGAAGCAGGCGGCCAGGACCAACTCCCGGGCAGTGCGCCGGATCTGGAGCGCGAAGAGCATGCCGAAGGTGACCACCCCGCCCGCGATCAGCCCGAACCAGACCACCCCGGGCATCGTCGGCCCGGCGTTCTGCCCGCGCGCGTTGCGGGCGTCGGTGGCGGCGGCGATCCGGTCCATGACGGGCTGGTAGGTCTGCGCCTCCAGCTCGTTCGCGGGCTGCCGCGTGGCGACGTCCGAACGCACCTGCGCGAGCAGCTCGGTGCCCTTGTCGGAGACGTTCCCGTGGTCGCGCATGTAGTCCCACTCGACCTGGACGACGTACGTCACGTAGGCGTCCACGTCGGCCCGGATCTTGTCGCGGACCTCGGCCGGGTAGACCACCGCCCGGTCGCTCACCTCCTGGAGCGACTGGGCCTCGCGGAACACGCCGTCCTGGGCGCTGCCGCGCGCCTCCCAGACGCCCGCGATCGCGAGGCCGAGGACGATCGCGTAGACCACGCCGATCATCATCGTGATGTACTCGATCACGTCCGGGGTCTCGTCGTGCTTCACGGTGCCCACCCGGCGGTGCCGTAGCACGACCATCGCCACGACGACGGCGCACGCCGCCGCCATGGCGATGGCCAAAGCGACCCACTCGTCCATGGGGACTCCCTTCTCTGGCTCTGGTCGATGACGGGGAACGTCGGGGTGGGGCCCGGACGCGAAAGGTCCGGGCCCAGGGGTGGTTCAGGGGGGGTGTCAGGGGGGCGGCGGGCAACCGTCAGGAACCGCTCGACCGGCCTCGGCCCCCGCCGCCGCGGCCCGGGCGCAGCGCTGCCGCCGCGATCACCGCGGGCACGGTCACGATGAGCATCGTGGTGGTCGTCTTGGCGGTGCGGTGGTGCACCGGGGCCTCCGCCAGGGGCTGGTTGACCGGCACGTGGAAGCGGACCTGCGGCGCGGGGGCCGGCCACGCCGGGGTCGGCGGAGGCGGGGGCGCCGACGGGCTCGCGGCCGGGTTGGGGAGCACCGCGGCCGGGCTGGGCGACGGTGCCGGGTGGGGCACGGGGGGCGCCGGCCGCGGCGTCTGCGGGACGGCCGGGGCGGAGGGCCGCGGGGCCGGCGCAGATGGGGGCGGCGGCGGGGGTGCGGACGACGGGGGCGGAGGCGCCGGCGTGTGCGTCGGGCGCGGGGGTGTGGCGCTCGGCGTGGGCGTGGGCGTCGGGGTGGGTGTCGGAGTCGGGGTCGGCGTGGGGGTGGGTGTCGGCGTAGGCGTGGGCGTCGGGCTCGGGCACGCATGGTGGTGGTGTCCCCAGTGGTGCCCGTGGTCCCTGTGGTCCCCGTGGTCGCCGCCGTGGTCCCTGCCTCGACCGTCCTGGCCCGCGTCGTCGTCATCGTCGTCGTCATCGTGGTGCGGCCGGCACGGGTGGTGCCAGTGCACCTGGACGTCCACGCCGACCCCGACGCTCACGTCGTGCCCGTCCGGCCCGACGTCGACCGACACGTCCGTGCCGGTGCAGACGCAGACGTCGGGGACCGGCCCGGACGGGTGTCCCCCGCCGTGGCGCACGGCGCCCGAGGCCGACGCGCCGCTCAGCAGCGCGCACATGGCCACCACGCCCACCGCCGCACCGGCCACCCGCGCCGTGCGCCCGCGGGCGGCGCGTCCTCGGCCGTCCACCGGTATCCGTCGGAGCTGCCGGGGCTGCCGGGGCTGCGGCATGGATCCACCCACCTCTCGGATCGTCGGGAAAGCACACCGCTGTTGCGGGCAGAGTGCTGGGGCAGGAAAGCCGACGGAGGGGCGCGGCGGGACCGGCACGCGTCGTGCGGACCCCGGGCCCGCCGCCCCCCGTCAGGCGAACGGCCCGCCGTCGGGGGCGGGCCGTCCGTCATCTGGTCAAACGATCTTCGAGCGGACCGGTTACGGTCTCAGCTCGTCTTCGGGAGCGGGAATCGACCGCTCGCGGCGGTCCGGCGGCCGTCGTCGGCCGCCCGGCGCTCAGTGGCGGCCGTGGGCGATCTCGACGTTCTCCAGGACGCCGACCGCGTCCGGCACCAGGATCGCGCACGAGTAGTAGGCGCTGACCAGGTAGGAGATGATCGCCTTCTCGTCGATGCCCATGAAGCGGACCGACAGCGACGGCTGGTACTCGTCCGGCAGGCCGGTCTGGTGCAGGCCGATGACGCCCTGGTTGTCCTCGCCGGTACGGATCACGAGGATCGAGCTCGTGTTCTCCTTGGTGATCGGGATCTTGCTGCACGGCAGGATCGGCACCCCGCGCCAGGCCGGCACCTGCTGCCCGCCGAGGTCGACGTGGTGCGGGTAGATCCCGCGGGCGTTGAGCTCGCGGCCGATCGCGGCGATGGCCCGCGGGTGGGCGAGCAGGTAGTCGGGGTCGCGGCGGCGGTTGAGCAGCTCGTCCAGGTCGTCCGGGGTGGGCGGGCCGGAGTGGGTCTGGATCCGCTGGTCGAAGTCGGCGTTGTTGAGCAGGCCGAACTCCGGGTTGTTGATCATCTCGAACTCCTGCCGCTCGCGCAGGGCCTCGATGGTCAGCCGCAGCTGGTGCTCGATCTGGTTCATCGGCTGGTTGTACAGGTCCGCGACACGGGTGTGGACCTTGAGGATGGTCTGCGCGACGCTCAGCTCGTACTCGCGCGGCTTCAGCTCGTAGTCCACGAAGGCGCCGGGCAGTTCGTGCTCGCCGTGGTGGCCGGCCGACATGGCGATCTCGGCCTCGCCGCGCTCGTTCTGCGCCTGCAGCGGCAGGGTCAGGAACTCCTGGAGGTGCTCCTGGAGGCTCGGCGCGTTGTCGCGGATCTGCTCGAAGTCGCGGCGGCTGAGCGTGAGGACGACACCGGCGGTGGCGCTCTTGACGGTGTACTCCCAGACCGCGTCCGGGTTGAGGATGGCGTCGTCGCCGAAGCGGTCGCCGTCGCCGAGCACGCCGACGACCGTCTCGTCGCCGTACTTGCCCGTGCCGATCTTGTTGATCTTGCCGTGCGCGATCAGGTAGATCCGGTCGGCCGCCTCGCCCTGGGTGACGAGCACCTCGCCGGGGCCGAAGTCCCGCTGCTCGCAGCGGTCGGCGAGGGCGGTGAGCACGTCGTCGTCCTCGTAGCCGCGCAGCAGGGCGAGCTCGCCGAGCTCGCGGGGGATCACCCGGACCTCGGAGCCGGTCTTGATGAACTCGACCACGCCGTTGCCGACCGTGTAGGTGAGGCGCCGGTTCACCCGGTAGGCACCACCGTGGGCCTCGACCCAGGGGAGCACCTTGAGCAGCCAGCGGGAGGTGATCTCCTGCATCTGCGGTGCGGACTTGGTGGTGGTCGCGAGATTGCGGGCAGCGGCTGTGGCGAGGGACTGCCGCTGTGCCTGCTGTGTCTCCGGGCTGGTGTCGACGGGCATCGGCAGGGGTCTCCTTCATCTGGTCGAATCACGCGGGCGGGTCAGGCCGAAGCGTCCTGGCGGCAGCCATGACGGATCATCAGATACGCGTACTGGTGGGGGTGTTGGCGAAGTCTGCGCAATCGGGGGCGCCGTCTCCCGGCGGCCCACCCGGAACCCTAGATCACCGGGGCCCGACCAGGCCCGTACGGCGGCCGAGTGCCCCCCGATAGGGTGAATCTGATCCGGATCCGCCCGCTCCGCGAGAAAAGCCTGCCAAACGTCCGTTCGCCACGCGGATCCGCGTGTGCCGGAGCCCGGCGGGTGGGTTCGACGTCAACACGACGCACCGCCACGCCGGTTCCGGCGTGGCGGTGCGGTGGATTCGGGCGCGGGCCCGCGGTCAGGCCACCTCCATGCCGTGGCGGACGCGGTCGAAGCGCCCGGCGGCCAGGTCCTCGTCGGTGATCCAGAAGGAGACGTTGACCGTCTCGCCCCAGTGCGCGCCGGCCGCCGAGGCCTCGACCTGGAGCAGCGGACGGTGCCCCTCGTGCCGCCCGGTGTCGGTGTCGCACCAGCCGAGCACCCGGACGTGGGGGCCGGGCAGGTGGTCGCGGAAGTCGGAGGCGAGGTCGAGCGCGACCATGAAGTCCTCGGGGAAAAGGTCCTCCAGCTCGCGGTCCTGGTACGACGGCGCGGACAGCGCCCAGTGCGCGCGCAGCGGCACTGGGGCGAGCGGCGCGAAGTCGCTCCGACCGGTCGGCTCGGGGCGCGGCGGCGCCCCGGCCGGGACGTGCAGGACGCGGCAGCCGTGGCCGGCGTAGTCCGAGAACAGGTCGTCGTGGAAGAACAGCAGCAGTCCGTCGGCCGGCAGCGGCCACGCGTCGCCGGGGCCCGTGGCGCGGTGGGCCTGCGCCAGCCCGGCGCAGTCGAGTTGGGCGAGGAGCTGCATCGGATGATCGTCGTGGTGGGGCCACTCGACGTCGGCGGG
Organism: Streptomyces sp. SP17BM10; assembly: GCF_036322405.1. NCBI lineage: Bacteria > Bacillati > Actinomycetota > Actinomycetes > Kitasatosporales > Streptomycetaceae > Streptomyces > Streptomyces sp. SP17BM10. Next base: position 204,635 of record NZ_JAQYXB010000675.1, read on the forward strand.
CAGCGCGGCCTGGCCGCCGAGCAGGCCGGCGGACGGACCCTCGGCCGGCGCGTCGCCGTCCCCGGCGGAGGGAGCCGGGGCCAGGGCGAGGGAGGACCGCAGCAGCCGCTCCACGAGCGGGGCGATGCGCTCCCCGGCCCGCTCCCGGATGGCGGCGTGGACGCCGGACGGCATCGGCACGGGCAGGTCGGCGGCGGGGGCGGTGCGCAGCGGTTCGGACATGGGCACAAGCCTGCCACCCGCCACCGACAACGGCCGGACGCGGGCACGCGAACAGCCCGTCAGGTGCCGGTACGGGGGCGGCCGGCACCTGACGGGAGACTCTGGGGGTACGGGAGAGATCGGGGAAGGTCGGGCGGTTCGCAGGGATCCGGGGAACGGATGATCCGGGGGACGGATAAAGGAGTTAGGGCAAAAGTGTCAGGCGCAGGGCACCTGCGTGCCGGGAATGTCGACGATGCCGGAGTTGTTGGACAGGCCGGCGTTGTACTCGTAGTACAGGTAGGTGTAGAGGTCGATGCGGGTCGTCGGTCCGCAGGCCGAGTCCTTGTCGACGGTGTAGGTCACGGTGAAACTGCTGGAGGCGCCGGGCGCGAGCGGCACGTCGTAGCGGGCGATGCCGCCGTGCACGTTCTCGCTGCACCCGTTGATCTGGGTGCCGCACCCGGTGGCCGTGAACATGAGGCCCGGCTCCAGCGTGGTCGGGTACGTCGGCTGGACGCTCTGGTAGACGAACTGGATCGGCGTGTCGTACGGGTTGGTCAGCGTCAGCGTGAGCGTGAACGAGCCGCCCGGGGTGGTCGTCGCCCGGTCCACGACGGCCGTGAGCGGCAGTGGCGCGGCGGCGTGGGCGGGCGCCGCGGACAGGAGCAGGCCGGCGGCGGCCGGGACCGCGGCAAGAGCGGAACGGCTGAGATGTGTTCTGCGCATGTCCATGGAGCGTAGGGGGCGGTACCGCTTGCGTTGCCCGCCTCCGCCCGGGCCGGTACCGGGTGACGACGGGCGGGCGGACGCGGCGGGCCATTGCGCACGCTTTCCGCCCCGCGCCGTCGCCCGGCACCGTATCCTGCCCGCCGCCCGGCCGGGTGCCTCGCGGGGCCCGTCGGGACGCGTCTCGGAGCCCCGCTCAGGCCGGCGGCGGCAGGATGTCGCACAGCGCGTCGAGCGCCGCCTGGTAGGCGTGGTCGGGCGGGGTCGCGTAGCCGACCACGAGTCCGTCGGCGGCCGGCGTGTCCCGCGCCGCGAGCCCCGGGTGCCGGTAGTCGGCGAGCCCCTCCACGGCGAGGCCCCGGTAGGCGGCGGCCTTGAGCACCGAGCGCTCGGTGCCGGGTGCGAGCCGCAGCACGGCGTGCAGACCGGCCGCGATGCCCGAGACGGCGACGTGCGGGACGCTCCCGGCGAGGGCCGCCACCAGCCGGTCGCGGCGGTCCCGGTAGCGGCGGCGCATCCCGCGCACGTGCCGGTCGTAGCCGCCGGAGTCGATGAACTCGGCGAGGGTCAGCTGGTCCAACGCGCTGGCCCAGCCCTCGCGTTCGCCCTTGGCCGCGAGCACCCGGTCGACCAGGTGGTCGGGCAGCACCATCCAGCCGAGGCGCAGCGCGGGCGACAGGCTCTTGCTCGCGGTGCCGCAGTAGACCACGCGCTCCGGGTCGAGGCCCTGGACGGCGCCGACGGGCTGGCGGTCGTAGCGGAACTCGCCGTCGTAGTCGTCCTCCAGGACGAGCCCGCCGCGCCCGCGCGCCCAGTCGACGACGGCGGCGCGCCGGACGGGGTGCAGCGGTCCGCCGGTGGGGAACTGGTGGGCGGGGGTGAGGAGGACCGTCCGGACGTCCTGGAAGCCCCGGTTCCCGCTCTGTCCGCGGATACCCGTCAATTCGGCCGTCCTGGCGCCGTCCTCGTCCAGCGGGAGCGGCACGGTGGTGACCCCGGCGCGGGCCAGCAGCCCGCGGTGGAAGGGCAGTCCGTAGCCCTCGACGGCGAGCGGCCCGTTGTCCCCGGCGGGCAGGACGGCGCCCGCGCCGTCGAACAGCAGCCGCAGCGCGTGGGCGAAGCCGGAGCAGATGACGATCCGGTCGGGGTCGGTGCGCACGCCGCGGGCGCGGGCCAGGTAGTCGGCGAGGACGGTGCGCAGTTCGCGCCGTCCCTGCGGATCGCCGGGCCCGAACGCCTCGTTGGGCGCGGCGGTCAGGGCGCGGCGGCCGGCGGCGAGCCAGCCGGAGCGCGGGAAGGAGGCGGCGTCGGGCTGCCCCTGGCGCAGGTCGTGGACGGGCCCGGGGCGGACGGAGGGGCGGCGGGCCCTGACCGTCGGCAGGGGCTCGGCGCGCTCGGCGACGGTGGTCCCGGAGCCCTGGCGGGCGGTGAGCCAGCCCTCGGCGACGAGTTCGGCGTAGGCCTCGGCGGCGGTGTTGCGGGCGAGGCCGAGGTCGGCGGCGAGCGTGCGGTAGGGCGGCAGTCGGGTGCCGGGCGCGAGCCGCCCGCTGCGGATGGCCTCGCGCAGCGCCGTCATCAGGGCGGCTCTGCGGCCGCCGGCGGCCGGCAGGTCGAGGTGGAGGTCACTGCCGGTCCGGTGCGCGGGGTCGGTCCGCTGGTGGGCGGGGGCGGGCTGGCGGGGGTGCGTGACCGGCGTGTCCGTCATGGTCACGCACCCTATCTCCGCCGTGCCGCACGCCCGTTGGGCGGCCCCGGCTCAGCGCACGCCGTACTGCGGGGCCGCTGCGTCCTGCGGCGCGGCCGGCCGGAACATCCGGTCGAACGCCCGGTAGAGCTCCGGCCCCTTGGCGCCGGCCGCGCCGAGCCGGACGACGTCGCCGTCCGCCGTGCGCACGGTGGCCCGGAGGCCGCCCTGCGGGTCGGTCTGCTCGTACTGGATCCCGGCGATGCGCTCGACCGCGAGCGTGTACGTCGTCGGGTTGCCGCTGCCGAAGAAGTCGATGATCTGCTCGCTCAGCCAGGACAGGGCGCCGGACAACAGGGAGAGCCCGAAGCACGAGAAGAAGAAGACGGCGTTCGCGGTCTCCAGCTTCGCGAGGTGGGCCTTGCTGATGAGGTAGCCGAAGCCGAACAGCGACACCAGTGCCAGGAGCATGAAGATCCCGAACCCGGCGAGGAAGATCCCCCGCCAGTCCCACCCCGTCTCCTCCGGCGCGACCGTGAAGCGCTTGTCCTCGAACGTCAGTGTGACGCTGCCGCCAGGCTCCGCCTGGACCCCCGTGATCTCGATCATGGGTGCGGAGCCTAGCGGGCCCCCGCGGCGGGCCCCGGCGCGGGGCCCGCCGCGGGCCCTACGGGACGACGGTCACCGGCCAGCGCCCCGCCTTCACCAGCCGGACGGCCACCGAACCGATCACCCGGTGCCCGGCCCGCTCGGAGGCGCCGACCACGACGGCGTCGGCCCGCAGCTCGTTCGCGAGCTTGGCCAGCCCCGTATAGGGGTCGCCGCGCATGGTCAGGAAGTGCCACTCCACCCGCCACACGTCCTTCATCCGCTGCTCGGCGTCGCGCAGGGCGGCCAGCAGTTCCTCGGCGATCTCCTGCGTCGTCTCCTCCACCGCCGCCCCCGCCAGCGCCGTGGCCGCCCCGAGCACCGGCTGCACGTACGCCACCGCGAGGGTCGCGCCCTGCCGCCGGGCCAGGCCGGCCGCGTAGGCGGTGGCCCGCCAGGAGGAGTCCGAGCCGTCCAGCCCGGCCAGGATCACCTTGGGTCCGTCCGTCCCCAGCTCGAACCCGGCGGGTGCGACCGCCGCTCCGGGCTCCTCGGCGCCGCCGAGGGCCTCCGCACCGCTGTCGTTGCTCATGCGCCCGCCTCGCTCCGCTCGCCATGGGCATTCGCCCGTGCGCGCCTTCCGGTGATTCGCCGCTCGCTCATGCGCCCGAGGCTATGCCCGCCACCGGGAGTGAGGACACGGGGCACTCCGGGTGAGGCCTGTGGTGCGGGCCACCCGGGGGCTGACCGGGGGCGGCGGATCCGGCACCGGGAGCGCGCGGGCCCTCACTCCCCGTCGACGGTGTGCGCGGCCTCACAGGGCCCGCGGAGTGGCCCGGACCACTTCGGCGGGCCATTTGATCTTGGAAATGTGGGCAAAAGGCCCCAAAACCGGCGAATTCCTTGATTCTTACGCCCGGTAACACCTCGCTGACCTGCCTTGATCCCTCAATCCTTGAAACCGCCACGACCGCCCCCGTACCTTCGAACCCGTTGCACCGAGCACGCCGCTCCACCGGGCCTCACCAGCCGGGAGCCGGAACGGTGCCGAACCACGCGAGTGCGTGTCCCCGAAACCGACGGCCTTCCGAGGGCCTGGTTCCGCGCGCTCGCAGAACCTCCGAAAGGAACCGCATGACTTTCCGTCACGAGACCGCCGCTGCCACCGCCATCGCCACCCCGAAGCGCCGCAACCGCGTCCGGATGGCTCTGATGGCCGGGGCGGTCCTCGCCCTGCCGGTGGCCGGCCTCGTCACGGCGACGACCGCCTCCGCCGCGCCGGCCACCGTCTGGGACAAGGTCGCCGCGTGCGAGGCCACCGGCAACTGGGCCGTGAACTCCGGCAACGGCTTCTACGGCGGCCTTCAGTTCACCTCCAGCACCTGGGCCGCCTTCGGTGGCACCTCCTTCGCCCCGCGCGCCGACCTGGCCACCAAGGACCAGCAGATCGCCGTCGGCGAGAAGGTCCTCGCCGCCCAGGGCCCCGGCGCCTGGCCGGTCTGCTCGGTCAAGGCCGGTCTGGGCAAGTAAGCCCCCACGGCTCCCGAGGCCGCCGCACCCGATCGCGGGTGCGGCGGCCTCGTCGCGTTCCCTATTCCCCGTGCTCCTCCACCGGGTAGTCCCAGTCCGCGCCGTCTCCCGCCGTCAGCAGGTGCTCGGCGATCGCCAGCGGCAGCGCCACCAGCGGGACGCCCGAATCCAGCGGGATCCGGATCCGGTGCGTGCCGCCCGGCGCGCACACCTGCACCACCGCCGTCACCCCGTCCACCAGGCGCACCGCGTCCAGCCGCGCCGCCGCCTGCGGGCGCCCGACGTCGGCCGGGTAGGTGCTGAGGGTGAAGACGAGGTCCCCGAGGTCGTCCAGCAGGTCGGCGTAGACCGCCAGCGGCGGCGCCGGGGCCGACACCGGCAGGCGCGACCCCGCCCCGCGGTCCGGCTCCGCCCACCCCGCGGCCTCCCCGCCCAGCGCCGCGAACAACTCGTCCCGCGAGACGCCCACGCCGAGCCGCACCTCCGTCCAGGCCGTGCCCACGACCACGACGCCCGCCCCCGGGAACACAATCCGCTCCAGCCGCCGAGCGCCCCCGGTGTTCGCCCGCTGCAACCCGGCCGCCTCCCGCAGGAAGTACCCCCGCGCCAGGCTCTGCCGTCCGCCCCCCATGGCACGCCCCCTCGCCGGCCTTGACGGATGCTCGCCAATTCGCACAGTACCGCCGCTACCACCGAGCCGGTTAGCCGATTTCCGTCCAACTTCCCCCCGCCGGAATCCCGTTGGCCGGAGCGAGGGGTGATCGTCGGCGAGCGGCAAATCCGGTCGCGTCCCCCGGGCGGGTGTGGCAGGGTGCGGACTGTCCGCCCCTGCCACCCACCGGAGCCGTTCCGATGCCCCTGCCGCCCCGACTCCTCCCCCTGCTGGCCGAGTTCGACTTCGCCCGCACCCGCCTGCGCGACCGGCTCGCCGGGCCCGCCGTCGACAGCGGCAACGGCACGGAGGTGGCCGTCGGGCCGCTGACGGACGACGAGTACCGCTGGGAGCCGGTGCCCGGCTGCTGGTCGGTGCGGCGCCACGCGGACGGACCGGGCGAGCGCGCGACGATGCTGGTCGGCGCGGGCGAGTGGGGCCGGGACACCGCCGGGGCCCCGCACCCCGAGCCTCCGCCGTTCACCACCCTCGCCTGGCGGCTGACCCACCTCACCGAACTGCTCCTGCTGCGCGCCGACCACACGAACGGCACCCGCTCCCTCACCCGCGAGGCCTTCCCCGTCCGCGGCGACGCCGATTCCGCGGTCGCCGCCTTCGACGCCGCCGCGGACGCCTGGCGCGAGACCCTGCTCGCCGCCGACGACGCCGCACTCGACACCGTCGGCCACAGCACCTACCCCTACGGCGGCGACGCGGACGAGCCCTTCCTGGACGTGGTCTGGTGGGTCAACCAGGAACTCCTCCACCACGGCGCCGAGATCGCCCTCCTGCGCGACCTCTACCGCTACTCCGAGCGCGGCTGAGCGGGCTCAGGCCGGGCGCGGGGCAGGGGGACGGGAAGCGCGGGCAGGGGGGACGGGGAAGCGCGGGCAGGCCGTCGATACCGGTGACGACGTACGGCTCGTACCTGCCCCACCGTCGCCCCGGGACGCGCCGACGGCGGGCCCCGTGCGATCGTTCGCACGGGACCCGCCGTCTCGGAGACGTCCGGCCCGGTCAGGCCTTCATGTAGACGCCCTCCATGAACTCCAGGATCTGCTGGTCCGTCAGGCGGTGGCCGTCACGCCGGCCCATCGCCAGGTCGGCCTCGCTGATCATGCCGACCAGCCGCTCGCCGTCGATCACCGGGATGCGCCGGATCTGGTGCTGCTCCATCTTCCGCAGGACCGTGTCCATGTCGTCGTCGGCCCGCACGCAGTGCAGGTGCCCGGCGAGGTCCATGGCCGTCATCGTGGCCGGGTCCTTGCCCTCCGCGAGACATCGCACGACGATGTCGCGGTCGGTGATGATGCCCTTCAGCTTCTGGTCGTCGCCGCAGATCGGGAGCGCACCGACGTTCTTGTCGCGCATCATCTTGGCGGCCTCGGCGAGCGTCTGGTGCTCGCCGATGCACTGAGCGCCGGTGTGCATGATCTCTCGGGCAGTGGTCACGGGGACTCCTTCGTGAGTGTTTCCCCCCAGGGTCGTTCCCCCCGGCAGTTCCCCCCGCTCGCTCCCCCACCGGCAGCACCGCGCACCCGCAATGCGACCGTGCGATCACCATAAGCAACATCCCGCCCGCCCGCGACCCCGGCCACCGATACTGGGAGGGTGACGACGGAAGCCGCCGGACCCGCGCACGAGGACGTGGTCGACGAGGCCGTCCGGGCCAGGCCCGCGACGGCGCTGCGCCCGTACGTCGCCTGGTACTCCGGCTACCGCCAGCGCGGCATCGCGCCCGCCGTGCACCGCGGCCTGCCCTCCCCCTACCTGACGTTCATCCTCACCCTCGACGAGCCGCTGGTCCTCGCCGCCCACCCCGACCCGGCGCAGCGGCCCGACGCCTACGCCACGCTGCTCGGCGGCCTGCACACCGCGCCGGCGCTGATCACCCACGACGGCCGGCAGTCGGGCGTGCAGATCGCCGTGCACCCGCTGGCCGCCAGGGCGCTGTTCGGAGTACCGGCCGGGGAGCTCGCCGGGATCGACCTCCCGGCGGAGGACGTCCTCGGCCGGCTCGGCCCGCGGCTCCAGGAGCGGCTGCGCGCCGCCGCCACCTGGGACGAGCGCTTCGCCCTGCTGGACGGCGCCTTGGTGCGGGCCGCCCGCCCGTCCGGGCAGGTGCCGCCGGAGGTCGGCTGGGCCTGGCAGGCCTTGCGGCGCAGCGGCGGCGGCCTCGCGGTGGCGACGCTGGCCCGGGAGACGGGGTGGAGCGCGCGGCACCTCCAGGAGCGCTTCCGCCGCGAGACCGGGCTGACGCCCAAGGCCGCCGCCCGGGTGATCCGCTTCGACCGGGCCCGGCACCTGCTGACGGCCGGCTCGCCGCCGCCCCGGCTGGCGGAGCTCGCGGCGCGCTGCGGCTACTTCGACCAGGCGCACCTGGCCCGCGAGTTCCGCGCGCTGGCCGGGGCGGCGCCGAGCGCGTGGCTGGCGGCGGAGGGGCCGGAGGAGAAGCGGTTCCGAAACGTCCAAGGCGGGGCGGGCGCCCCGGTCGCAGAGTGGGAGGCGTGACGGCGACGGACCGGCACCCACCACCGCAGGAGGCAGCCATGGACACCACCGACACGAAGACCCCCGCCCCGCAGGTCTGGCCCACGCTGCGCGCCGACGACGCCCGCGCCCTGATCCGCTTCCTGGTCGACGCCTTCGGCTTCGAGGAGGTCGTGGCGTACGGCGAGGGCGAGTTCGTCGCGCACGCCGAACTGGCCTGGCCCGAGGGCGGCGGCGTGATGCTCGGCTCGGAGCGGGACGCGCCCGCGGGCACCGAGGCGTGGCCGGGCCGCCCGGGAACGTTCAGCGCGTACGTGGTCACGGCGGACCCGGACGGCGTCCACGCGCGGGCCGTCGCCGCCGGGGCCCGGATCACCACCGGGCTGCACGAGACCGACTACGGCTCGCGCGACTTCGCCGCCGCCGACCCGGAGGGCAACCGCTGGTACTTCGGCACCTACCCGGGCTCCCCGCGGCCGTCCTCCGACGGATAGCCGCGACACCCGTCGACCGGTTGCGGGACGGCGTCACTGCGGCGTCGGAGCGAGCGTCGGGGCAGGCGTCGGGGCAGGCGTCGGACCGGGTGCCGGAGCCAGCGTCGGGGAGTCGCCCGAGGACGCCGCCGGCGTCGGGACCGCGACCACCGGCGCCGTCGCCGGGTCCATGATCACCGGGGTGCAGTTGCGGCTGTTGTCCGGCTGATCGCCGCAGACCTGGATCCGGCTGTCGTTCTGGGAGGCGTCCACCATCGGCGAGTACGCGTCGTACCCCCAGTGGACCAGTGCGGTCTGGCTCTGCCCGGCCGAGTTGGTGATCGTCGCGCGGTAGCCCGCCGTGGCGTCGGTCAACTTCGCCCAGGCCGTCCGGCAGCGGTGGCTGTAGCGGACGTAGATCGTCATCTGCCGCACGTTGGCGGTCGCGATCGTCGTCGCGTCCGATCCGCAGCCGCTCGCCTGCGGGTCCTTCCCGACGCATCCGGCCGCCTCGCACAGCGCGGTGGCCTGCGCGGTGGCCCGGTCGGTGCCCGTCGTCGCCGAGGCGGCCTCCGGACGGCGCTCGGAGCCGCCGTCGTTCAGGGCGAGGGCGGCGGCCACCGCGGCGACACCGGCCGCCGAGGCCGCCGCCGCCCACCACCACGTCCGCCGCGGCCGGGCCGCGGACCCGGGCTCCTCCGGGCGCGCCGGCGGCTCGGCCGCCCCGGGTAACCACGCCGTCCCCGGCGAGCCCGCCGCCCCCGGTGACTCCCCCTCCGGCCGGGCCTCCGACGCCCCGGCCCCGGACACCGCCACCCGCAGCGCCTCCAGCGCCGCGCACCGCTCCGCCGGCGCCCCCGCCAGCGCGCCGAACGCGGCCAGCGCCGCCTGCGTCACCACGCGCTCCCCGTTCAGCCACCGGTGCCAGGACGACTTGCTGTAGTGCGTCTTCGCCGCCAGCTCGGCGAGCGTCAGCCCCGAGCCGTCCTTCAGCGCCCGCAACCCCACCACGAGCTCCCGCTCCTGCGGCCCCAGCCTCGCCGGCAGGGCCCGCCAGTCACCGACCATCGCCCCGATCCCCCTTGACGCAGCGTCAGTTCGCGAACCGTCGGCAGCATAACCGCCCCCACCGACCGTGCGAGGGCGTACACGGAAAGCTACGCTCGCGCCCGCCCCGCACCCCGGGCAGACTGGCACCGGGGGCCACACCGACGGCTTCGGAGGCGACCCATGCCGCAGATGGTCGTGGACGGGCGCACGCTCGCGCTCTCCCATCTGGACAAGGTCTACTACCCGCGGACCGGCACCCTGAAGGGCGAGGTCCTCAGCTACTACGCGGCCGTCCACACCGCCCTCCTCCCCCACCTGCACGACCGCCCGGTCTCCTTCCTGCGCTGCCCCGACGGAGTCGAGGCCGAGGTGTTCATCGCCAAGAACCCGCCCGCCGGCACCCCGCGCTGGATCCGCACCGCCGAGGTGCCCAGCGACAGCGGCGACCTGCGCCAGGTCGTCCTGGACGACGGCGCCGCCCTGCTGTGGGCCGCCAACCTCGGCTGCCTCGAACTGCACGTCCCGCAGTGGCACGCCGCCGCCCCCGGCCTCGCCGACCGGCTGGTCCTCGACCTCGACCCGGGCGAGGGCGCCACCGTCCTCACCTGCCGGACGGTCGCCGGGCTGCTGCGCGAGCGGCTGGCCGCGGACGGGCTCGCCGCCTGGGCCAAGACCTCCGGCTCCAAGGGCCTCCACCTGCTCGTCCCGCTCGAACCCACCCCGAGCGCCCGCGTCTCCACCTACGCGAAGGCGCTGGCCGCCGCCCTGGAGGCCGACCACCCCGACCTCGTCGTCCACACCATGGCCAAGGCCCGCCGGGCCGGACGGGTCTTCGTCGACTGGTCGCAGAACAACGCCAAGAAGACCACCGCCGCCCCGTACACGCTGCGCGCCCGCCCGCTGCCCACCGTGTCCACCCCGGTCACCTGGGAGGAACTCGCCGGGGCCGACTCGGAGGACGACCTGGTCTTCACCCTCGCCGACGTCCCGGAGCGGCTCGCCGCCCACGGCGACCTCCTCGCCCCGCTGCTCGACCCCGAGCTCGCCCGGCCCCTCCCGGCCGCGCCGGCACCCGAACCCGGCCGGCAGGTGCTGCGCCCGCCCGTCGACGTCATGCGCCCGGCCGCCGTCCCGGCCGTCCCGCCGCCGGACGGGCTCGGCGGCGGGGGCGTGCAGTACGAGCTCAAACTGGACGGCTTCCGCTGCCTCGCCTTCGCCCGCGGCGACCGCCCCGCCTACCTCCAGTCCCGCAGCGGACGGGACCTCGCCCCCGAGTTCCCGCCGATCGCCGCGGCCGTCGCCCGGCTGCCCGAGGGACTCGTGCTCGACGCCGAGCTCGTCGCCTGGCGGGCGGGCCGGTTCGCCTTCGAGGAACTGCTGCGCACCCGCCAGGCCCGCGCGGGCGACGACGTCGCCCTCGGCCTGATCGCCTTCGACGTCCTCGCCCTCCCGGGCCGCGACGTGCGCCGCCTGCCGCTCACCGACCGCCGCCGCCTGCTGCTCGCCGCGCTCGCGGACGTCCCGCCGCCGATCCAGCCCGTCATGGCCACCACCGACCGCGCGGAGGCCCTCGACTGGATGGAGCGCCTCGCGGCCACCGGTGTGGAGGGCCTGGTCTGCAAAGCCGCCGGCTCGGCGTACCGGGCGCAGGGCGCGGGCCGGGTCTGGGTCAAGTACCGCCGAACCGACACCGTGGACGCGCTCGTCCGGGCCCTCACCGGCCCGGCGAACCGCCCGCACGCCCTCGTGGTCGAACTCGACGACGGCCGCGTCCTCCTCACCACCCCGCGGCTCACCGCCGTCCAGGCCGCCCAGATCGCCGAGGCCGCCCACCCCCACCTGGCCCCGCCGGTCCACGACCCCACCCACGGCACCGTCCACCCCCTCACGACCCCCCTGCGCACCGAACTGACCGTCACCGCCCGGCCGCCCAGCGCCACCTACGTCCGTCTGAGGGGGGACTGACGGCTGAGGGCGGCGGCCGCCCCGGTCACTTCCGCCGCTCCGTCGCGTGGGCGAACTCGGTGACGAAGGTGTCCTCGAAGACGGGCAGGTCGGCGGGCTTGCGGCTGGTGACCAGGGGGCCGGGGCCCTGGTGGCAGACGTGGACCTCGGCGTCGATCCAGTGGGCGCCGGCGTTGACGAGGTCGGTGCGCAGGCTGGGCCAGGAGGTGAGGGTGCGGCCTCGGACGGCGCCCGCGTCGATGAGGGTCCAGGGCCCGTGGCAGATCGCCGCGACCGGACGGCCCGCGGCGCAGTGGGCGTGCACGAAGGCGACCGCGTCGCGGTTCTGCCGCAGGTGGTCGGGGCTCGCGACGCCGCCGGGCAGGACGAGCCCGTCGTAGGCGGTGGCCTCCGCGTCCGCGACGACCGCGTCCACCGCGAAGGTGTCACCCGGTGCCCGGTGCCGGACGGCCTGGACCCGGCCCGGCGCGGTGGAGAGCAGCCGCGGCGTGCCCCCGGCCTCGGCCACCGCCTGCCAGGGGGAGGTGAGTTCGATCTCCTCCACGCCGTAGGGCGCGACGAGGAAGGCGACGGTCCGGCCGGTGAGCGTCGTGGCGGGCCAGCGCACGGTTCACCCCGGGCGGTGCCCGAGGACGTCCACGACCGCGGGCGGCGGGGCCGAACTCACCCGGGCGCGCGGGCAGTCGAGGTGGACGACGAGCTCCAGGTGGTCGATCCGGGCGACCACGGCGACCGGCACGAGCACCCGGGAGCCCGGCACCCAGGACTCGGCGTCGACCACCAGGTGGTCACCGGCGTCCTGCTCGACGCGCCCGAGCGGGCCGTCGGTCGCCTCCACCTCGTAGCCGGCCAGGCCGAGTTCGGCGGAGAGGTGGGAGCCCGGGCGGTACTCCCACAGGTCGGTGGTCATCACACCTCCGGTTTGTGCCAGGGCCGGCGCTCGCGCCCCTCCGGGCGGTCGAGCGGGTCGCGGCGCCGGGCGCCGGCGCGGCGGCGCAGCAGGACGGCCGCGGCGGCGGCGACGGCCAGGGAGGCCGCCCAGACCACGCCGAGCGCGGTGAGCACGGCGACGGTCGGGGTCCGCACCCCGACGCTCAGGCAGATCGCCGTCATGACGAGGGCGGTCACCACGACCCCGGCGGGGATCCGGCGGGCCGTGCGGCGCAGGGCCGTGCGCACGCGACGCCGCCGCTTGGCGCCCATGGTGCTCAGTTTCCGGTCGAGGCGGGTGTCCTGGCGCAACCCGGACTCGATCTCCTCGAGGAGCCGCCGTTCCCGTCCGCTCAGCGAGGGTCCGTCCATCTCGGTCACCTCCGACAAACTTCCGGTGACGTGCTCGTACCCGGCGGTTGCCCGGTACGGGCCTGCGCTAACCGCCGCCGGGACGGCCTGTTGCCGCGCCGACGGGCCCGAAGGCCCGGGGACGCGCGAGCAGGCTGTCGTCCAGTACCCCCAGCAGGGCGGCGGCGTCGCGGTGGACCTCGGTCGCGCCGGCGGCGCGGAGGTCGGCGGCGTCGTCCCGGCCGCACTCCAGGGCGAGGCAGACCAGCCCGGCGCGGCGGGCGGCGAGGACCTCGCGGACGCTGCCGGCGACGTACACGGCGTGGTCGGCACCGCCGCCGACGAGGCCGAGGGCGGCCCGCTCGGGCTCACTCCCGGGGGTGGCCACCGTCAGGGCGGGCGCGCCGGCGGGGCCCGGGCCGGTCAGCACGACCGTCCAGCCCCGGGCGGCGCACTCGCGCAGCAGGTCCGCGGCGCCGGTCGGCGCGAAGCGCCAGTCGGTGCCGAAGAGTGCCGTCGAGACCACGGTCATGGGCCACCGTTTCCCTTCCGGAACCGTGTGCGGACGTGGGCCGCGCACGGAACGCGCCCTTCCAGGTTAGGCCTCCGCCCCACCGGGCGCGCTGCCGGCCGGCCACCGGATTCCGGGCCCCGGGGCGTGCGCGGGTGGTCGGCCGGACCGACTTCCCCGGCGGGTGGCGGAAACCCGCTTGGCACCCCGTCGGGGAGCCGGAATACTCCGCAGAGCCATGGAGGGGGGAGGCTGCGTGACGGTGTTCGCGTGCGCGGGGTGCGGCGCCGAACTGACCGCGCCCGTCTCCCGGGTCGCCCTGCCGGTGCAGGCCCACCAGGAGTACGGGGACAGGTACCTCCCGCCGCTGATGGAGCCCGGCACGTATGCCGTCGACCCCGAGCCGTACGGGCCGCCGTGGCGGACCTGGGGGGAGACGGGAGCGGACGGGGCGGCGGCACGCGGGGTGTACGCACCGGTGGACGCCGTGTCCTTCGGCCCGGCGGGCCACGTCCTGCTGGCCCCGGGCGACACCCGCGGCACGGTCGTGATCCCGGAGCGCTGCGACGGCTGCTGCGGCTCCGCCGGCGGACTCGGCCCGAACCTCGCCTGCGCGGGGTGCGGCCTGCCGGTCGGCACCCGGATCGACGACTGCTACCGCTGGCAGGCCGTCTGGCTCGCACCCGGCACCGTGCTCCGGCTGCCCGTCGACGGCCCTCCGGCGCCCGGCGCCGGCTGGGAGTGGGCGGGGATCCCGCCGATCGATCCCACCGGGTGCTGGAGCCCGCGGTGGGAGGCCGCCGTCGGGATCGCGCTGGCCCACGTGCTGGCGGCCTCCGCCGGCGCCCGGGTGGCCGTGCCCGGCGGGCTCCTCACCACCGTCTTCGGCCCCGCGCTCGACGCGCTGCTCCCGCCCGGGCCGCCGGTGCGCACGCTCGCCCTGGCCGGCCCCGGGCTGCCGGCACCCGGCGCGGACGTCGTCCTCGTCCCCCGGCACCCGCTGACCGGCGAGGTGTGGCGGCCCGGCGGCACCGCCCCGGCCGTGCCCCTGGACGCCGAGGTCTGGGCCCACCTGGCTTTCCCCGGTGACGGCGCCCGCATCCCGGCGACGGGCGGTCTCCCTGCGGGCGTCGAGCGCGACGACCCCCTCCCGCCGAGCCCGCCGTCCGGCTTCCGCCCCGACCGCGAACTGCTCCTGCGCACGCTGGCACGCCTCCCGGCCGTCCGCGAGCCGTGGCTGCTGGAGGTGTACGCCGAGGCCCGCGGCCGACGCTAGGCGTGTCCCCCCGCAGCCGTGCCCCGCGGACGTCCTGCGCGGACGACCTGCGCGGACGACCCGTCAACGGCCGCGCCCCGGCCACAGTCCCCGTCGACCGCCGGCAACGGGTCGCCGCACGAGCGTCCGGGAGGACGGGCCGGTCCGCGCGTCACCAGGCGTCGCCGGCCAGGCGGGCGTGGAGGTGCTCGTCGTTGTAGTCGCGGCCGGGGTAGCGGAAGGAGGCGCGGAGGGTGCCCTCGTACCGGAAGCCGGCGCGCTCGGCGACCCGGCAGGAGCCGTCGTTGCCGACGGCGTGGGCGAGTTCGAGGCGGCGCGCGGCGGCGGTCTCCACGCCCCAGCGGGCGACGGCCGTGGCGGCGCGGGCCGCGAGGCCGCGGCCGCGGGCGGTGGGGAGGAGCCAGTAGCCGATCATGGCCAGCCCGTCCTCGCGGTCGCGCCAGTACAGGGCGACGTTGCCGCAGAGCGTGCCGTCGGCGGCGTCGGTGATCGCGAACGCGCCGGTGCGGCCCTCCGTCCAGGCGGCGTCGCAGCGGTCCAGGTATGCCCGGGCTGCGGCCGGGTCGGCGGTGCCCAGCGGGTTCCAGCGGTCGATCACCGGGTCCGCCGCGGCGGCGACGAGGGCCAAGGCGGTGCCGCCCGGGAGGTCGAGGGCGTGGCCCCACGGGCGGAGCACGGCGTCCCCGAGGTCGAGGACGCTCCGCCGGAAGGTCCGCTGCTCGGTGCTCATCAGGCCTTCCTATCCCGCTCCCCACCCACCCCGCCAGCGGTTTTCCCGCGCCGGCCGACGCGGCGCCCCGGCCGTGCGAGGATCGGCGGGTGATCGAGCTACTGACGGCCCGCACGGCCGAGTTGGACGCGTCCGCGCTGGACGAGACGCGGGCGCTGCTGTTCGAGGTCTTCGGCACCGGCATGACCGAGGCCGACTGGGAGCACGCACTCGGCGGCGTGCACGCGCTGCTGCGGGAGGACGGCGTCCTGATCGGCCACGCGGCCGTCGTGCCGCGCGTGTTCCGGCACGACGGGCGGCAGCTGCGCACCGGCTACGTCGAGGGCGTCGCCGTCCGGGCCGACCGGCGGGGCCACGGGCACGGCTCGGTGCTGATGGGCTCGGTCGCCGGCCTGGTCCAGGGCGCGTACGAGCTCGGCGCGCTGAGCGCTTCGGACCGGGCCGCCGAGTTCTACGGCAACCGCGGCTGGCAGCAGTGGCGCGGCCCCCTGTCGGCGGCGACCCGGCACGGCGGCGACCAGCCGTCCCCGGACGAGGAGGGCGGCGTGTTCGTCCTGCCGGGCACCGCCCCCCCTGGACCTCACCGGCCCCCTGACCTGCGACTGGCGCGCCGGCGACCTCTGGTGACCTCCGGCGGCTTCAGATCCGGGCCAGGTAACCGTTGTCGACCAGCCAGAGCACGTTCACCTTGGCCGGGCCGCCCGGCACGAGGGCGCCGTCGAGCTGGTACTGCAGGCCCCAGCCGGGCTGGTCGAACCACGGCGCGATCGGGCCGGCGTGCACGGTGAACTCCTTGACCACCTCGTAGTCGTGGTAGTTGCAGCCGGCCGCCGGGTTCCCGTCGAGGCTCTGCGGCGGGATCGCGCGGTTCTCGTAGGGCAGGCCCTCGGGGGCGAGGAAGCCGCCGTACTCGCTGCCGTAGCGGTCGATGTCCTGGCCCCGGTGGAGCGTGAGGTCGAACTCGACCGGGCTGCCGTCGGGCAGCGTGACGAAGCCGTTGGCGGGCGGGTACGTCCAGCCGCCCTGGCCGCCGTTGGCCGCCGCGTCCCAGTACCGGGCGAGGAAGTCCCGGTCGCTCGCGCCGCCGGTGGGCCGGTAGCCGTCGACCTGCTCGCCGACCGGACCGCTGGTCGGCAGGTCCTCGGGGCCGAGGCGGGCGTCGCCGTGCCGGAAGGCGGCGGAGCACTCCCCGGCGGGGGTGGCCCGGTCGGCGGCGACGGCCGGGACGGTCGGGGATATCAGGGCCGCGGCCGCGGCGAGCGGCGCGACGAGCAGGCGAAGGCGCACGGTGTCTCCGTCGTCAGGGGGGATTCGGCACCAGGCAAGCGGATCATCTGATCATCCGTCAATCGGATGGCATGAATGCCCTGTCGAACCCCCTCCTTTCGGCCAATCCGCTTCCTACCGCCCCGGGGCGACCCGCCCGATCAGGTGCAGGAGGCGGTCGAGGGCGTCCTTCGCGTTCGGCTCGGTCAGGTTGACCATCAGCCGGAAGACGATGTTCAGCAGGGCCGGGCGCCCCAGGCCGGCCGCGCCCGCCGCGGCGAGCACCTTCGGGCGGCCGAGCAGGTCCGCGGCGAGGCGGCCGACGGCGAAGTAGCCGGCGTAGGCGGAGCGCAGCGCCTGCGGGTAGGCGCGCAGGGCGAGTTCGCGGCCGCGGTCGGTGCGGCGGGCGAGCGCCTGGACGATCGTCTCGGCGGCGTAGCGGCCGGACTCCATCGCGTAGGCGATGCCCTCCCCGGTGCCCGGGCTGACCGTGCCGCCCGCGTCCCCGATGAGCAGCAGGCCGTCGGCGTAGTGGGGTTGGCGGTTGAGGCCCATCGGGAGGGCCGAGCCGCGGACGGGTTCGGTGACGGCGTCCGGGGCGTACGCGTACTCCGGGGGGAGGTCCTCGCACCAGCGGCGCAGCAGGTCGCGCCAGTCGAGGTCGACACCGGCGGTGTCGAGCACGCCGAGGCCGACGTTGGCGGTGCCGTCGCCCATGCCGAACACCCAGGCGTAGCCGGGAAGGAGGCGGCGGCCGGGGTCGGTGGGGTCGCGCAGGTCGAGCCAGGCCTCCAGGTAGCGGTCGTCGTGGCGCGGGGTGGTGAAGTAGGTGCGGTAGGCGACGCCCATCGCGCGGTCGGTGCGGCGGTAGCGCTTCATGGCGAGCGAGAGGCGGGTGGAGTTGCCGTCGGCGGCGACCACGACGGGGGCGTGGTAGCTGACGGGCTTGCGGTCCTCGCCGAGCTTCGCGGTGACGCCGGTGATCCGGCCGCTGCGTTCGTCGACCAACGGTCCCGCCACGTTGGCCCGTTCGACCAGCCGGGCGCCGGCCGCGGCGGCGCGGCGGGCGAGCAGCTCGTCGAAGTCGGCGCGGCGGCGCACGGCGCCGTACCCGGGGAAGGCGGAGAGTTCGGGCCAGTCGAACTCGATCGTGCGGCGGCCGGCGACCAGGCGCAGCCCGCGGTTGTGCAGCCAGCCGGCCTCCTCGGAGACGTCGATCCCGAGGTCGGTCAACTGCTTGACGGCGCGCGGCGTCAGGCCGTCGCCGCAGACCTTCTCGCGGGGGAAGGCCGCCTTCTCGAGGAGGAGCACGTCGAGCCCGGTGCGGGCGAGGTGGTAGGCGGCGGTGGAGCCGGACGGGCCCGCGCCGACCACGATGACGTCCGCGCAGTGCTCCGTCCGGGCGGGGCCGGGGCCGGTTCGTGGGGCGGTCGACTGCTGCTCCGGTCCGGGCATCGCGCACTCCAACGGGTCTGATCGGCGGCTGGGTCGGCGGACCCGACGATAGGGAACGCGGCCGCCCGTCGCCGCCCGACACGCGGTCCCGCCCCGACGACCGGTCAATACCGGCCACCGGGGCGGGACCGGGCCACCGGATCAGAGGCCGCCGTTGACGACCGTGCTGGCGACGGCGCCCGTGCTGACGTTCCACTTGGCGAGGATCTTGTCGTACCCGCCGCCGAGGATCACCTGGTCGAGCGCCTTGGAGACGGCGTCCCGCAGCGCGCTGTCGTCCTTGGCGACGGTGATGCCGTACGGGCCGGACTGCAGGAAGTGGGTGTTGGCCACCTCGAACTTGCCGGTCCGGGCGGGGGTGGTGGTGTTGTACTGCGCCACCGGGTAGTCGTTCAGGTCGGCGACGGCGGTGCCGTTCGCGACCTCGGCGAGCGCCTGGTCGTCGCTGTCGAAGCGGTCGACCTTGAGCTGCTTGCCGTCGCGCGGGCAGGCGCTCTGCTGCCGGGTGGCGAACTCGTCCTGGAGGGTGCCGCGCTGGACGGCGACGGTGTGGCCGCACAGGTCGTCGACGGTGGTGAGGGACAGCTGGCTGCCGGCCTTCACCACCATCGAGGTGCCGGTGGTGAAGTAGTCGACGAAGTCGACGCCCGGATCCGTCTGGTGACCGTCGTCGGCGGCACCGAGCTGGCGCTGCTTGGTGTCGATCACGGCGGACATCGCCAGGTCGATCCTCTTGGCCTGCACGGCCGGGATCAGCTGCTCGAACGGCAGGTCGGTGAACTCGACCCGCAGGCCGAGGTAGTCGCCGACGGCGGCGGCGATCTCCGGGTCGAGCCCGGCCGGTTTGCCGTCGGTGTCCCGGAAGTCGACCGGTGGGTAGTGGAGGTAGGAGCCGATCCGCAGGACGCCGGCGGCCTTGACCGCCTTCGGGAGGCTCGCGCGCAGGTCGGCCTGGGCGCCGGGGTCGGCGGCGCCGCCGCAGCCGGTCAGCAGGAGGCCGCCGGCGCCGAGGACGGCGGCGGCGCGCAGCGGGAGGGCGTGGACGGAGGGGCAGTGGGCAGGGCTGGGGGTGCGGTGCATCGCGATGCGTCTTCTTCGCAGGAGGAATGCGGGCAGGGAGACGCCGCGCCGGAGTGGCTGCCGGGGTACGCAGTGCGGACCTCGTCGCCGTGTGCCCGGTTCGTCGGGCCGCCCGGGGGTCGCGGGGGCGGCCGCTCGGCGGAGGTCCGCCGTCGGGGGCGGTCGCGGATCATCCTCGCACCCCGCGCCGGGAGCGCGTAGGACGGACCGCATCGCGGGACGGACACCGCTTCACCACAACCCGGTGATCCGATCGTTGTAACGGACTAGTCGGAAGTTCTCGGCGATATCGGACAAGTGACGCAAACGCTGCTTGCGTGGGATTTCCGGGTGAGGGAACTTTTGCCCACCTCCCGTCGTACGTTTTCGGCCACGTGGCCGATTACCGACGACGGCGCCCTCCCCGCCGTGCAGGCTCGTCCCGGCCTGCCACACCCGATGGAACACCATGCAGATCCGCTCCACCGCCGCACGCTCGCTCGTGGCCGTCCCGACCGCCGCCGCGCTCCTGCTGCTCTCCCCCGCCGCCCACGCCGCTCCCGGCGGCAAGAACGTCCCCGGCAACAACGGCACCGTCAAGATCCACGACGCCGCCACCGGCCAGGAGGACACCCGCAACGAGCCCAAGGTCTGCACCTTCTACCTGGACTCGTTCGGCTTCGACGCCAACCAGGACATCATCTGGACCATCGTCTCGGTCCACGGCAACGACGAGCAGCTGGTCGCGTACGGCGACCTGCCGGTCGACGCCAAGGGTGACGTCCGCACCGACGACATCACCCTGCCGGACGGCCAGTACAAGCTCTACTGGGCCGCCGTGACCCTCGTCAACGGCGAGATCCCGGAGGACGACCCGGCGCTGGACAACCCGAAGCACAAGGTCTTCAAGGTCGACTGCGGCGGCAAGACCCCGTCGAAGGGCCCGACCTCGGTGCCGAGCACCCCGCCCACCGGCAAGCCCTCGGACAAGCCCAGCGACAAGCCCAGCGGCAAGCCGTCGGAGAAGCCCTCGGACAAGCCCAGCGACAAGCCCTCCGAGAAGCCGTCGGAGAAGCCCTCGGACAAGCCGAGCGACAAGCCGAGCGAGAAGCCCTCCGACAAGCCGACCACCCCGGCCACCAAGCCGGCCGAGTCGCCGTCGCCCACCGCCGCGCCGACCACCCCGGCCGCCGGCGGCCCGACCACCGGTGCCCCGTCGACCGCGCCGTCCACCGCCCCCAGCGGCTCGCCGTCGGCCCCCGCGCCGACCGCCACCGTGCCGGTGCAGACCCCGTCGACCCCCACCGCGGTCAACCCGGCCAAGCCGCTGGTCGTCCCGGCCAAGGTCAGCGTCCCGACCCCGATCAAGGGCGCCGTGGCCTCGGACGGCCAGAAGCTGGCCCAGACCGGTAGCGACGGCACCCTGCTGTACGCGGGCGCCGGCACCGCGCTGGTCGTGGGCGGCGCCGCCCTCGTCTACGCCCGCCGCCGCCGCACCGCCTGAGCGGTGCCCCGGAAACGGTGAGCCCCTGGTTCCGCCCCACCGGGCGGCGCCAGGGGCTCCCCTGCTCCGGCCGCGAGCACCGGCGCCTCACGGATTCACCGCCAGGACCACGTAGGCGGCCAGGATCACCAGGTGCACCGCGCCCTGGAGGGGAGTCGCGCGGCGCGGGATGACGGTCAGGGTGCCGACGACGACGGTCAGGGTGAGCAGCACCATGTGGGCCGGGTCGAGGCCGAGGTGGAGCGGACCGCCGAGCCACGTGGAGGCGATCGCCACGGCCGGGATGGTCAGGCCGATGCTGGCGAGCGCGGAGCCGAGGGCGAGGTTGAGGCTGGTCTGCACGCGGTTGCGCAGCGCCGCCCGCAGCGCGGCGATCGTCTCCGGCAGCAGGACCAGCAGCGCGATGACGACGCCGACCACCGAGGACGGCAGGCCGGCGGAGGCCACCGCCGACTCGATGGTCGGTGACACGCCCTTGGCGAGGCCGACCACGGCCACCAGCGCGACGCCGAGCAGCAGCAGGCTGACGGCGGCGGAGCCGACGGTCGGCGGGGCCGCGTGGTCCTCCTCCTTGGCGAGCACCCGGCCCTCGGCCGTCACCGGCAGGAAGTAGTCCCGGTGGCGGACGGTCAGCGTGGCCACGAACAGCCCGTAGACCACGATCGACGCGGTTGCCGCGAACGCGAGCTGGGTGGTGGAGAACTGCGGGCCCGGGGAGCTCGTGGTGAAGGTCGGCAGCACCAGGCTCAGGGTGGCCAGGGTGGCGACGCAGCCGAGGGCCGCGCCGGTGCCCTCGGCGTTGAAGACGGCGGTGCGGTACTTGACCGCCGTGACCAGGATCGACAACCCGAGGATGCCGTTGCAGGTGATCATCACGGCGGCGAACACGGTGTCCCGGGCCAGGGTGGCGGCCTTGTCGCCGCCGTCGGCCATGAGCGTGACGATGAGCGCGACCTCGATGACCGTGACGGCCACCGCCAGCACGAGTGATCCGAGCGGCTCCCCGACCCAGTGCGCGATGACCTCGGCGTGGTGCACGGCGGACAGCACCGCACCGGCGAGGAAGCAGGCGACGACGCCCACCACCCAGCCGGGCAGGTCGCGCTGCCAGGTCAGGACCAGGACGAGGAAGGCCAGCACCGGAACGACGACGGTCCATTGCGTGGCGCCCACGCGGAACTTCGTGATCATGCCGCGAGGATCCCAGACGGAGCGTGGCCGGGCCGGGTGCCCGCGCCGGTCCGGCGGGGATCGTGACCCGCCCCGTCCCGACCCGCCCCGTCCCGCCTCGCCCCGTCCCGCCTCGCCGGACTACCCGCCGTAGTCGTGGAGGTACTCCAGCACCCGGTCGACGTGGGCCCGGACCCGGTCCGGGACGCCGCCCGCGGCGGCCACGGTCTTGTCGCTCGTCCGGTAGGCCGCCGTGACGAGGGCGGGCAGGTCCCGGGTGAAGCCGTGGTGCTTTATCTGCTGGTCGAGCCAGCACACGTAGTTGCCCATGGCGGCGATCGCGTCGCCGGGGTTCATGTAGTCCTTGGGGCCGGGGTGCGCGGCGGCCTTGCTCCACGCGGTGAACACCGAGGGCGTCCACATCGCGATGCCGTACTCGCCGGTCTCGGGGCGGGCGGCGTTCGGGTCGAAGCCGCTCTCGGCCTTGAGCATCGCGGCCAGCAGGGCCGGGGTGATCTCGGGCTCGGGGCAGCGCCGGGCGGCGTCCTCGATCATGCCGCGGTAGGCGAGCGGGACGTCGGATCCGGCCGGGATCGCTCCGGGCAGCGGCGGGGGCGCGGCGGGCGGCGCGGCGGCGCTCGGCTCGGGGCGGCCGGTCAGGGCGAGGACGACGAGGAGGCAGGCCCCCAGCCCGGCGAGCGTCGCCCGGCGAAGCCTGCGGGCGCCGGTGCGGGCGGTGGCGGCGGCGACCAGCCCGGCGAGGTCGGCGCGGGCCCGCTCCTCGCGGTCGGCGGCCAGGCACGCGGTGACGGCGGCGCGCCAGCGCCCGGGCAGGGCCTCGTCCAGTCGCAGCGGCGCGGCGCCGCGGGCGTAGGCCTGGGCGGCGAGCGAGCGGGCGCGGGCGGTGGCGCCGAGGAACGGGTGCAGGCCACCGGTGAGCACCTGGTGGGCGAGCACCCCGAAGGCCCAGACGTCGGCGCTGGGGCGCAGGGCGACGCCGCGCGCGCCGGTGCGCTCGGACCACCACTCGGGCGGGACGTGGTCGGGCGAGCCGAGCGGCGGGGCGTAGGCGTGGGTGCCCTCCAGTTCGGCGGTGAGGCCGAAGTCGGCGAGTTTGGCGGTGCCGTCGGGCATGAGGAGGATGTTGGCCGGTTTCAGGTCCCCGTGGACCCACCCGGCGCGGTGCATGTGGGTGAGGCCGGCGCAGACCTGGGTGAGGATGCGGTCGGCGCCGGGCACGGGCCGGCCGGGGCCGGCGGCGGTGAGGACGTCCTGGAGGCTGCGGGCGGCGCGTTCCATGACGAGGGCGAGGGCGCCGTCGAGCGCGGGGTGGGCGGGGTCGTCGACGGTCGCGACGGCGAGGGTGCGGATCAGGTGCGGGTGGTCGGCGCGGCTGCTGAAGCGCAGTTCGCTGCGGGCGACCTGGGCCATGGCGCCGCGCTGGCCGGGGCTGAGCCGGGCGGGGCCGAGGAGCTTGACGGCGGCCGGGGCGCCGTCGGGGCCGTGGGCGGCGTAGACGCTGCCCCAGGCGCCGGTGCCGAGGAGTTCGCCGATCCGGTATCCGGCCACCCGGTAGCCGTCCGGCACGTCGATCGGCCGGTGCTCGGGCCGGGCGGGGCTCACGGCCGGGCGGCCGGGTGTCGGGGCGGGAGCAGGGCCAGGTGTTCCTCCCGGACGAGGTCGAACTTGAGGGCGAGGGAGGCGAGTTCCTCGCGCTTGCCGCCGCCGCGGTCGTCGTCGAAGGGCTCGCGCAGCCGCAGCTTCGTGAACACCAGGTAGTCGATGTGGTAGTTCACCGCCGAGCGGGTGAGCCCGTGGCAGGAGGGCAGGGCGCGCAGCCGCGTGACGACGTCGGTGGCGCCGGGCACGGTGGCGGCGGAGGGCGAGCGCAGGCGCGGTTCGCACAGCGCGAGCAGCACCAGGAAGTACTTGGCGGTGGGGTCGAGGGCGAACGGGCTGACGGTGCGCTCGCCGTCGATGCCGTCCGACTCGCCCTCCAGGTAGGCGTGTTGCGGGGCGAACACCTTGAAGGAGGCGGGTTCGCCGAGCGCGGGGAGCAGGACGCGGGAGAACTCGAACGGCACGGGCGCGCCGAGCCGTCCGGGGGCGACCTTGACGTGCTCGCCGGCGCCTTCGAGGTTCTCCACGACGTAGGTGGCGGTGGCGGAGAAGTTGGACAGCCGCCAGTAGTCCTCGGCCGCGGTGATCTCGCCGGCCCGCCGGGAGACGCCCTGGTCGGGCAGCGGGATGGGGACGGCCCGGCCGGGCTCGCCGCGCCCGAACACGGCCGTTTCGCCCGGTCCCATCCGCAGGAGTCCGGGCCGCCCGCCGGGCGCCACCGCCTTTGCCCGGTCGGGCAGTTGCACGATGACCGTGTCCACGCGCCACCTCCGTGGGTCGGGTCGATGGTATCCGTCCGATCCGGCCCCGCGGCAAGCCGCCACCCGGACGAGTGAACCGGCACGCGACCGGCACGTTTCACTGAAGCCCCATCACATCCGCATGGCAAGTCTTCCCGACGCGAACATGTCCGCACGTCGAACATCCGGCCACGACATCGCTGCGCGTAGCCGAATGGTCACCATGAGTGTGACGTAACACACACGAAACATGGCCACGATCCGTGCAACACTCATCTCGCTCCGTGAGATTCCCTTTGTTTTCAAGGAGGTTGAGATCATGCGCGCTCGGATCGCAGCTGTGCTGGCGACGATGGCAGGGATAGCGGCGTTCACCGCCGGACCTGCCACGGCCGCCACGGCCGTCACGGCGACGTCCGAGAACCACCCGGTGGCGTGCGCCACCGTGCTCAACAGCCCGTGCGTCTGGCAGGAGGCGGACACCACCGGCATCACCGGTGTCGCCCGGGTCTCCGCCGACCCGGGCCAGCTGACGGTCGTCCAGGTCGAGGTCAGGACGCAGAAGGCGTGGGGCAGCCCGTGGGAGACGGTCGCGAGCGCGGCGACCGTCCGCTTCGGCTCCGCGAAGGCGGTCACCCCGCGCGTCGTCACCACCGACCTGAAGATGGTCTGCGCCACGGCCGGCCCGGCGCTGGACGTCGCCAGGCAGATCACCACCTGTACGCACCCGTTCGCCGGCTGAGACGCCGACCGAACGGTCGCCCAGGGCCGGCCGCCGGGACCACCCTCCCGGCGGCCGGCCCGCCGCTGTGCGGCCGCTACCGCGTGCGCAGCCAGTTCGCGAAGGCCTCCAGCGCCGGGCCCGGATCGCGGCGGCCCACGCCGACGCGGAAGCGGTCGGCCGGGGTCGGCGTCAGCTCCGAGCGGTACATGCTGGCGGGCAGCAGCAGGACGCCCGCTTGTTCGACCAGACCGGTGCAGAACTCCTCGACGCCGTCCGCCCCGAGGTAGCGGGGGTAGGCGACGCAGCCGCCCTCGGGGGCGCGCCACTCGAAGAGGTCGGCGAACTCGGCGAAGAACGCGTCGAACTGCGGCAGGTTGGCGTCGATGACGGCGCGGTTGCGGGCCAGGATCGACTCGCGCGCCTTGATCGCGATCCGGGCGAGGACCTCGCTCGGCGCCGAGTTGCAGATCGTCGTGTAGTGCTTGGCCCGCTCCAGCCGGGAGCGCAACTCCCGGTCCCGGCAGGCGATCCAGCCGATCCGCAGGCCCGGCAGGCCGAGCGACTTGGACGTGACGTTGAGCGAGAGGGCGCGCCCGGAGAGGTCGGCGGCCTGCGGCAGGGTGCGGGCCGGGTCGCGCTCCAGGCCGCGGTAGACCTCGTCGGAGAACAGGTGGACGCCGCGCTCGTCGCAGAGTTCGGCCAGGCGGCGCAGGTCGGCGGGGTCGATCAGCGCGCCGGTCGGGTTGTTGGGGAAGTTGACCGACACGACCCGGGTGGTGGGGCGCAGCGCGGCCGCGACGGCGTCGACGTCGAGCGCCCAGTCCTGCCGCTCGTCCAGGGCGACGCCGGTGACGTCGCAGATCGAGAGCGGGACCGTCTCCGCCGACTGGTAGTTGGGGGTGATCACCACGGCGTGGTCGCCCGGTTCGAGGAGCACCTGCATGGCCAGGTTGAGGCCCTCCTGGGCGCCGCCGAAGCAGATGACGTCATCGGCCGTGACCTCCTCGTACATGCCGGCGATCGCGCGGCGCAGCTCCGGGTCGCCGAAGGTCTCGGTGTAGCCGAGGGCGAGGGTGTCCCAGGCCTTCCGGTCCTCGGGGCCGGCGAGGGCGAGGAGTTCGGCCATCGTCATCGTCTCGGCGTCGGAGGCGGTGAGGTGGTGGCGGGCCGTGAACTCCCAGCGGGAGAAGTAGGTTTCGAGGCGGAAGTCGGGGAGCCTGGTCATGTTTCTCAGGCCTCGCTCTCGTGCTTGAGGTCGGTCAGCAGGGTGTAGACGGTCGAGCGGGACACCCGCAGCGCGGTGGCGACGGCGGGGACGGCGCGGCGCACGGCGAGCACGCCGGCGGCGTCGAGCTCGCGCAGGACGGCGAGGCGGTCCTCGCGGCCGAAGCGTTCGAGCGGGCGGCCGTGGGCGCGGACGTAGCCGCCGATGACGTCGTTCATCCGCTCGGTCCAGTCCCGTTCGAAGAGGGGTTCCGGGCGCGGGGCGGTGGGGGCGGCGAAGCCGGCCAGCAGGGCGGCGGCCTGTTCGAGCGGGCCGCGGTCGAGGTTGACGCAGAGCACGACCGGGGGCCGCCCGGCGTCGTCCGCCAGGACGGCGCTGACGGAGGAGAGGCGGCGGCCGTCGGGCAGGAGCTTCTCGTAGGGGCCGTAGACGCCGTCGGCGGCCGGTTCGAGGTCGTCGAGCTCGCCGAGGAGCGACGGGTCACCGGGGGCGCGGGCGGTCATCGGGTTCCAGATGCCGAGCACGGTGTCGGTCGCGGCGTCGTGCAGGACCACCTCGGCGTAGGGCCCGAGGAGCAGGGCCACCGCGCGGCAGACCGGTGACCAGGTCCGCAGGCGCGGGTCGGGGGTTTCGGCGGGCATGATTGGACTGTACGTCCAGTCTGGACATTCCGTCCAGCGGCGAGGCGAACGAGGGCCCCGCCTCGATGGCGGAGCCCTCGTCGGCCGGACGGATCAGCCGCAGGTGACCACCAGCGCGAAGACCGCCGTGCAGCTACGGCTGTCCCGGGCGGTGGCGGGCGACGGGTCGGTCGGCGTCCCGGACGTGCGGGCGACCGTGACGGCGAAGTTCTGGACGCCGCTGGAGAGTCCGAGCCCGACCGAGAAGTGCCGTGTGGTGGTCGCGCCCTTGGCCAGCGGAGCGGCGAGCGTGCAGGTGAGCTGCCCGTTCGCGATCGCGCAGTCGCCGGAGGTCGCGGGCAGGCCGGGCGGCAGGGCGGCGCCGACGGTGGCGGCGGTGACCGGGTCGGGACCCTGACCGGTGAGGGTGATCGTGTAGTCGACCCGGCCGCTGACCACGCCGGTGACCGGCATGGCGGCGAGCGCGACGCCCAGGTGGGCGCTGGCGGCGGCGTAGGTGAAGCGGTCCGCGCCCACGGCCGCGCTGGTGCCGCCGGGCGTGGTGACCCGGACGTCCACCGGGCCGGTGACCGTGGTGGCCGGGGCGGTCGCGGTGCACCTGGTCCTGGTGCAGCTGAACGAGGCGGCGTTGCCGGCCGCGCCGAAGCTCACCGCCGTCGCCCCGGCCAGGTCGGTGCCGGTGATCGTGACCGTGGTGCCGCCGACCTGCGAGCCGCCGGCCGGGGTGATCCCGGTGACGACGGGCACGGGCAGCGGGAAGTTCAGCACGCTGACGGCACCGGCGGTGAAATCGGCGAGGTAGCCGCGTCGGCTGTCGGCGCTGACGACGAGGCTGTAGGGGGCGGCGCCGACCGGGACGGTCACGGTGACGGCGAGGCTCGCGGTGTCCACGACGCTGACGGTGTTGTCGGTGTAGTTGGAGACGTAGGCCGCGGAGCCGTCCGGCGAGAGGGCGACGGCGTACGGGTTGGCGCCCACGGTGACCGCGGAGACCAGCGCGTTGGTGGCGGTGTCGATCACGCTGACGGTCCTGTCGTCGCCGTTGGCGGCCCACAGTCTCGTGCCGTCCGGGCTCAGGGCCAGGCCGAAGGCGCCGTGACCGACGGGGACCGTGGCGCTCACCGTGTTGCTCGCGGTGTCGATCACGTTCACCGCCTGGCCGCTCGACGCGGCGACGTACACCTTCCTGCCGTCCCGCGAGACGGCGAGCCCGTGCGGCTCGGCGCCGACCGGCACGGTCGCGGTGACCGTCTTCGCCGCCGTGTCCAGCACGCTCACGGTGTTGGCGCCGGCGTTGGCGACGTACGCCCGCGAGCCGTCCGACGAGAGGGCGAGGCCCCACGGCTGGATGCCGACCGGGACGGTCGCGGCGACGGTGTCGGTGGCCGTGTCGACGATGCTGACGGTGTTGTCCAGGTGGTGCGTCAGGTAGGCGCGGTGACCGTCCGGCGAGAGGGCGACGGCGTAGGAGCCGGTGCCGTCGGTGAAGCCGGCGGTCACGGTGTTGCTCGCGGTGTCGATCACGCTCACCGCGCCGCTGCTCTGGCTGGTCACGTACGCCCGGGCGCCGTCCGGGGTGAGCGCGAGCCCGGCCGGGTAGGGCGCCACCTGCACGGTGGCCGTGACGACGGGCGCGGGCGCGGCGGCCTGCGCCGTGCCGGGCTGGGTCAGCAGCGCGGCGGTGGCCGCGCCTATCGCGGCCGCGATCGTCCAAGGACGCCGCGCTGCACGACGTGTGTTCACGGATTCTCTCCAGGAATGTCGGGTGAGGGGGGTGACGCCGCGGGCGCCGATCCGCTCCGTGTCCGGAGCCGCACGAAGCGTAGAAGCCGTTCCGATCACCCGTCAGGAAGTGACCACTAATGTCGCCAACTGTTCAGATTCGACCGAAAGTTCGGCGCGAGGACGGTAAGAGACACCCGGAACCCGAAGGCACCGCCGGGCCCCGGCGCGTAGGGCCCGGCGGCCGATCGGTCCTGATCGACCCCGGCCCGCGCGTGCAGGAAATTGGAGTTCCGGAGTCGCATTCGCTAGCGTTCCGAACGTGAGGCTGACCAAGAGCACCGACATCGCCCTCCGCATCGCCATGCGGCTGGCCGTCCTCGACGAGGGGGCGAACCCGACCACCCGCGAGGTGGCCGAGGCGGTCGGCGTGCCGTACACCCACGCGGCGAAGGTGGTCAGCCGGCTGCAGCACCTCGGCGTGGTCGAGGCGCGACGCGGCCGGGGCGGGGGGCTGCTGCTCACCTTCGCCGGGCGGACCGGATCGCTCGGCCTCCTGCTCCGCGAGCTGGAGGGGATCGGCGACGTCGTCGGCTGCGAGGACGACCCGCCCTGCCCGCTGCGGGCCGCGTGCCGGCTGCGCGGGGCGCTGCGCACCGCGCAGGAGGCCTTCTTCGCGACGCTCGACCCGCTCTGCATCGACGACCTGGTGGCCTCCCCCACCGGGCCGGTGCTGCTGAGCCTGTCCACCAGACCCACCGACTGACCGACCCGCCTACCGATCGGCCACCCCTCCGGGGCGTACTCCGGCACGCCCTTTAATATGCATCTCAGATACCAGTTTGGAGCGAGCCTGATGCTGTCCGCCAAGAACGCCAAGGTCGTCGAGGCCACCCTGCCCGTCGTGGGCGCCGCCATCGGCGACATCACCCCGCGCTTCTACGACCGGCTGTTCGCCGCGCACCCCGAGCTGCTGCGCGACCTCTTCAACCGGGGCAACCAGGCCAACGGCACCCAGCGCCAGGCCCTCGCCGGGTCGATAGCCGCCTTCGCCACCGCCCTCATCGCGCACCCCGACCAGCGACCGGACGCCATGCTGGCCCGCATCGCGCACAAGCACGTGTCGATCGGCATCTCCGACGACCAGTACAAGGTCGTCCACGAGCACCTGTTCGCCGCCATCGTCGAGGTGCTCGGCGAGGCCGTCACCCCCGAGGTCGCCGCCGCCTGGGACGAGGTCTACTGGCTGATGGCCAACGCCCTCATCGCGATCGAGGACCGCCTGCGCGCCGACGCCGCCGGCCCCGACGGCGACCCGGCCGACCTCTGGCGCCCGTACACCGTCGTCACCCGCCACCAGGAGACCGAGGACGTCACCAGCTACCTCGTCCGCCCGGCCGACGGCAGCGCCCCGCCCGCCGGCCGCCCCGGCCAGTACGTCTCCGTGCGCACCACCCTGCCCGACGGCGCCCACCAGATCCGCCAGTACAGCCTCTCCGGCACCGCCGCCGGCGCCCTGCGCTTCAGCGTCAAGCGCGAGGCCGGCGGCGAGGTCTCCGGCCACCTGCACGACCACCTGCGGGCCGGCGACCTCGTCCAGGTCTCACCCCCCATGGGCGACATCGCCCTCGCCGACGGCGACGGCCCGGTGCTGCTGGTCTCCGCCGGGATCGGCAACACCCCGATGACCGCGATGCTCGCCCACCTCGCCGACGCCGGCTCGACCCGCACCGTCGTCTCGGTCCACGGCGATCGCGACCAGCTCGCGCACGCCTTCCGCGCCGACCTCGCCCGGCTCACCGCCGAACTGCCGGACGCCACCGCCCACGTCTTCTACGAGCGCCCGCTCGGCGAGTGGCCCGCCGAGCGCACCGGCCTGGTCGACCTGACCACCGTCGACATCCCGGCCGGCGCCACCGCCTACCTGTGCGGCCCGCTGCCCTTCCTCCGCGCCGTGCGCGGCCAACTGCTCGCCGCCGGCGTGCCGGCCGCGGACATCCACTACGAGGTCTTCGGCCCGGACCTCTGGCTCGGCGCCTGAGTCGTCACTGCGCTGCACCTGACACGACGTCATCTGATGTGACATCATCCGGGCGGCTCGCCGGACTCGATCCCGGCGGACCGCCCGGTCCTGCCGCCCACGGAAGGAGAACGGCTTGCTGGTAGCGCTGTTCGCCACCTGCGTCAACGACGCACTCTTCCCCAGCACGGCGATCGCCACCGTCCGCTTGCTCGAACGGCTGGGCGTCACGGTCGACTTCCCGTCCGAGCAGAGCTGCTGCGGGCAGCCGCAGTACAACACCGGCTACCGGCAGGCCTGCGAGCCGCTGGTGCACCGGACCGCGAAGGCCTTCGCCGCCTACGACCACGTCGTGACGCCCTCCGGCTCGTGCGCGGCCATGGTCCGGGACAACTACCCCCGGATCGGCGCCAAGGCCGCCGCCGAGGGCCGCGGCACCGCGCTCGCCGACGCCGCCGCCGGGCTCGCGCCCCGGGTGTACGAACTCACCGAGTTCCTCGTCGACGTGCTCGGCGTCGAGGACGTCGGCGCGTACTTCCCGCACAGCGTCACCTACCACCCCTCCTGCCACGGTCTGCGCGTCCTCGGCCTCGGCGACCGGCCGCTGCGCCTGCTGCGCGCCGTCAAGGGCCTGGAACTGCGCGAACTGCCCGGCGCCGAGGAGTGCTGCGGCTTCGGCGGCACCTTCGCCGTCAAGAACGCGGCCGTCTCGGCGGCCATGGCCGAGGACAAGCTCGCCAACGCCCTCGGCACCGACGCCCAGGTGCTGTGCGGCGCCGACAACTCCTGCCTCCTGCACCTCGGCGGCATGCTCCGCCGCCGCGGCCGCACCCTGCGCCCGCTGCACCTGGCCGAGATCCTGGCCAGCACCGAGCAGGACCCGTGGCAGGCCCCGTGAGCGGCGTCTTCCTCGGCATGCCGGCCTTCCCCGAGGCCGCCGGACGGGCCGTGCGCGACGCTCGGCTGCGCGCCAACCTGCGGCACGCCACCCACACCATCCGCGACAAGCGCGCCCGCGCCGTCGCCGAACTCCCCGACTGGGACGGACTGCGCGCCGCCGGAAAGGCGATCAAGGACCACACCCTGCGCCACCTCGACCACTACCTGCTACAGGTCGAGGAGGCCGTCACGACCGCGGGCGGCACCGTGCACTGGGCGGCCGACGCCGACGAGGCCAACCGGATCGTCGCGGACCTCGTCCACGCCACCGGGGGTGGCGACACCGAGAAGCGCGAAGTGGTCAAGGTCAAGTCCATGACCACCCAGGAGATCGGGCTCAACGAGGCACTCGCCGCCGAGGGCATCACCGCCTACGAGACCGACCTCGCCGAGCTCATCGTGCAGTTGGGCGACGACCGGCCCTCGCACATCCTGGTGCCGGCGATCCACCGCAACCGGGCCGAGATCCGCGACATCTTCGCCGAGCGGATGGCCGCGTGGGGCCGCCCCGCGCCCGAGGGGCTCACCGACACCCCCGCCGAACTCGCCGAGGCCGCCCGGCTGCACCTGCGGGAGAAGTTCCTGCGCGCCGAGGTCGCCATCTCCGGAGCCAACTTCATGGTGGCCGAGACCGGCACCCTCGTCGTCGTCGAGTCCGAGGGCAACGGCCGCATGTGCCTCACCCTCCCCAAGACCCTGATCTCCGTCGTCGGCATCGAGAAGGTCGTGCCCACCTGGCGGGACCTGGAGGTGTTCCTCCAGTTGCTCCCCCGCTCCTCCACCGCCGAGCGGATGAACCCGTACACGTCGCTGTGGACCGGGCTGGGTCCTTCGAAGGGGGCCAGCGGCGACGGCCCGTCCGAATTCCACCTCGTCCTGCTCGACAACGGCCGTACGGACGTGCTCGCCGACGAGGTCGGCCGCCAGGCGCTGCGCTGCATCCGCTGCTCGGCCTGCCTCAACGTCTGCCCCGTCTACGAGCGGGCCGGCGGGCACGCCTACGGCTCGGTCTACCCGGGCCCGATCGGCGCCGTCCTGACGCCCCAACTGCGCGGCACCGCGAGCCCGGTCGACGCCTCCCTGCCGTACGCCTCTTCGCTGTGCGGGGCCTGCTACGAGGTCTGCCCGGTGGCGATCGACATCCCCGAGGTCCTGGTCCACCTGCGCGAACGGGTCGCCGGGCAGCGCGGGCACGCGCTGGAGCGGGCCGCCGTCGCCGCCGCCGGCTACGTCCTGGACCACCCGGCGCTGCTCACCGCCGCCGAACGGCTGGCCGGCCGCACCCGCGCCCTGCACCCGCGCCGCCTGCCCGGTCCTGGCCGGGCCTGGACCGACACCCGGGACCTGCCGCAGGTGCCCGCCGAACCGTTCCGCGACTGGTGGAGGAAGAACCGACCTTGAGCCCGTCCGCGAGTTCCAGGGACTTGATCCTCGGCCGGATCCGCGCCGCCCTCGGCGAGCCGGGCCCGCCGGACGAACCGCCGGTCCGCGAGTACCTGAGGAGCCACGCCCCGGACGACCCCGCGGCGCTGCTCGACCTCCTGCACCACAACCTCGCCGACTACCGGGCCCGCGTCCACCGCTGCACCACGGTCGACCTGCCCGCGCGCATCGCCGGCCTGCTCGCGGACCGCGGCGCCCGCACGGTCGCCCTGCCACCGGACCTCCCGGCCGACTGGCTGACCGGGCTGGAACTCGATCGCCTGATCGACGACGGCACGCTCACCGCCGCCCGCCTCGACGCCGTCGACAGCGTCGTGACGGGCTGTGCGCTCGCGATCGCCGAGACCGGGACGATCGTGCTGGACACCGGCCCCGGTCAGGGCCGGCGGCTGCTGACGCTCGTCCCGGACCACCACGTCTGCGTCGTGCGCGCGCCGGAGCAGGTCGTCGCGTCCGTACCGCTCGCGCTGCCCCGACTGGACCCGGCGCTGCCGCAGACGTGGATCTCCGGGCCGTCCGCGACCAGCGACATCGAGCTCGACCGGGTCGAGGGCGTGCACGGGCCCCGCGCGCTCGACGTGCTGCTCGTCACGGCGGGGCCCGTCACGCCGGCCTGAGCTCCAGCGTGCAGCACTTCGCCCCGCCGCCGCCCTTGAGCAGTTCCGAGACGTCCACCGGGATCGGCTCGTAGCCCTCGCCCGCGAGCCGCCCGGCCAGGTTCTTCGCCGCCTCCGGCAGCAGTATCCGCCGCCCGTCCGACACGGCGTTCAGGCCGAAGACCTCGGCGTCGGCGCGGTCGGCCAGGACCGCGTCCGGGTACAGGGCGCGCAGCACGGCCCGGCTGTCGGCGTCGAAGGCTTCCGGGTAGTACATGACGTGGTCGTCGGCCAGGACGGCCAGCGCGGTGTCCAGGTGGTAGAACCGCGGGTCGACGAGGGTGAGAGTGGTCACCGGCACGCCGAACACCTCGCCCGCCTCGGCGTGCGCGGCGCGCGAGGTGCGAAAGCCCGTGCCGGCCAGCACCCGGCGCCCGGCCACCAGGTGGTCGCCCTCGCCCTCGTTGACGTGCCCGGCGCGGCGCACCTCCCGGTAGCCGCGGTCGCGGAACCAGTCCTGGTAGGCGGAGGACTCGGGGGCGCGCTCGGGGTAGCGGAAGGTGGCCACCAGCGCCCGGCCGTCCAGGACGGTCGCGCCGTTGGCGGCGTACACCATGTCGGGCAGGCCCGGCACCGGCTCGATCAGCTCGACGGTGTGGCCGAGGCGGCGGTAGAGCCAGTAGAGGCGTTCCCACTGGCGGATGGCGAGGGCGGTGTCGGTGGGCTGGCCCGGGTCCATCCAGGGGTTGATCGCGTAGTCCACGGTGAAGTACGTCGGCCGGCACATCAGGTAGCGCCGCGGCCGGGCGGTGCGCTCCGGGTACTGACGTGGCATGTCTCTACCGTCCTTGAACAGCAAGGGTGTTCGGGTCCAGTTGCGGCTGCCCAGGCAGCGCCGTCCGCACACCCGCGCAGCCGCCCCCGCCGGGCGCACTCCCCCGCGCAACCGGCGCGAGCCCCGGCGCACACGCACCGTCCGGCGGAGCGTCACCAGCCCACCGTCACCAGCGGACCACCGCGAAGTCCACCGGGGAGGGGCGCAGCGTCCGGCAGCGCGCGGCGACGGCGCGCAGCCGGCGGGCGGCCTCGTCGGCGGGCATCCGGCGCCGCTCGCCGTGGCCGGGCAGCAGCCACTCGAAGCGCAACGCGTCCACCGTGCGGTCGAGCGACGCGGAGAGCTCCCGGACCGAGTGCCAGACGATCGTCTCGAACACGGCGATGTCCTCGTCGGTGCGGGACCAGTGCAGGGTGTCGCCGGTGAAGAGGTGGCGTTCGTCGGCGAGGTAGAGCACGCTGCCGCGGGTGTGGCCGGGGAAGGGGTACGCGACGACGCCCGGGGCGACCTCGACGGGGTCGGTGCCGCGCAGCACCCGGTCGGCGTCGGGGGCGGCGTCCAGGTCGCCCTCGTGGATCCAGAGCCGGGCGCCGAGCCGGTCGGCCCAGGCGCGGCCGTGCTCGGCGTGGTCGCGGTGCGTCAGGAAGACGTCGGAGACCTGCCCGAGGGCCTCGTAGCGGGCGGCGAGGGACTCGGCGAACCGGGGCGTGTCGACCATGATCCACCCGTCCGGGCGGCGCAGGAGGTAGGAGTTGGCGCCGGCGGTGCGCGGGGAGTTGTGGCCGAGCAGCAGCAGCCCGTCGTCGAGGACCAGCGGGAACGGGTCGGTGCCCGGTTCGAGCCGGCCGCCGGCGGGACGGATCGAGCGGGTCGGACAGGCGTGGGCGGCCGCGTACAGCTGCCGGCGCTCGGCCTCGCCCCGCGGCTGCCGGACCAGCTCGGAGCGGCCGTCGCGCTCGCGGATCAGGCCGGGCGCGAGCTGACGGGCCACGTCGCAGTTGAAGCAGCGGTCGTCCACGGTCCAGTCGTCGGTGGTCTGGTCGTCGGCGAGTCGGTCGTCGGCGGTCCGGTCGTCGGCGGTCCGGTTTCCGGGCACGCCGGAGGGAGGGGTCGTGGTCATGGAGGCTCCCGAGCGGGTGACGGCGGCCGGGCGGCCGCGCACCTCCACCCTCGTCCGCGCGGGCCGGAAACCGGAAGGGGGCGGGCGTCTTGTGCTTCGCGAACGCGCCTGATCACCAGGAGGTTTGCCAACGTGGCCGACGTCACGTCGGGATGAGGGTCACCTACGGTGGCGTAGGTCACTTGATTGGGTGAACTATCTTCTTCATGCCGAATCTCCAGGAGACCCTTGACATCAGTTCGTATGCCGCCCTAGGCGACAGCTTCACCGAGGGCCTGAACGACCCCGGGCTCGACGGCGCCTTCTTCGGCTGGGCCGACCGCCTGGCGGGGATGCTCGCGGTGAGCAAGCCGAAGGGCGAGTTCCGCTACGCCAACCTCGCGGTGCGCGGGCGACTGCTGGACCAGATCGCCGCCGAGCAGGTGCCCGAGGTCCGCCGCCTCCAGCCCGACCTCGTCACCTTCTGCGCCGGCGGCAACGACATCCTGCGCCCCGGCAGCGACCCGGACGAGGTGGCCGAGCGCTTCGAGCGGGCCGTCGCCCGACTCGTGGACTCCGCGGGCACGGTGCTCATCTGCACCGGCTTCGACACCAAGGACGTCCCGCTGCTCAAGCACCTGCGCGGCAAGATCGCCACCTACAACGGACACATGCGCGCCGTCGCCGACCGGCACGGCTGCAAGGTCGCCGACCTGTGGTCGCTCCGCTCGGTGCACGACCGCCGCGCCTGGAGCGAGGACCGGCTGCACCTGTCCCCCGAGGGCCACCAGCGGGTCGCCCTGCTGGCCGCCAACTCGCTCGGCCTGCGCACCGACGAGGACCCGCAGGCGCCGTGGCCGGCCGCGCCGCACCTCACCGCCGCCGACCAGCGGCGCGAGAACATCCAGTGGGCCCGCGAGTTCCTGATCCCGTGGGTCGGCCGACGCCTGCGCGGCGAGTCCTCGGGCGACCACGTGGAGCCCAAGCGCCCGGACCTGCTGCCCCTCTGACGGTCGGTCACATCCGCTGCCACCGCGGTGCTACGGCCTTCCCCGGCCGCAGCACCCGGTGCGCGGCGTACGCCGCCGCGGCCCCGACGAGGTACCAGAACAGGTCCGGCGGGTTGAACGTCGAGCCGAGGGCCAGCCGGGCGAGCGTGCTGCGCCGGCCGAGCTCGTCCGGCACGCCGGTGATCTGGAAGAACTCCACCGCCCAGCTCAGCGCCGCCGCCACGACGGCCGCGCGGGCCGGGCGCACCAGGGGCGCGACGAACACCACCAGGACGTACACCAGCACGGTGTAGAGCGCGTCCCCCGCGCACTTGGCGAACTCCCCGCCGCCGAACGCCCGGACACCCAGTCCGGCCGCCACCGCGGACCCCGCCGCCACCACCGCCACCGCCCGCACGCGCAGGCTCCCCCGTAGATCGCTCACCCGACCGATGCTACGTGCTGGAACCACCGCTTCCGCTCGAACGTCACTCCACTGGCAGGCCGTTCGCGCACGTCGCCGGGCGGGGGAGCGAACGAGAAGGCGGGGAACGATGGCGCAGGTAACGACCCAGGTGACGCGGCCGGAGCGGACGGGTGGGGCGGTCGACGGCACGGACCGCGCAGCGCGCCGCTTCGCCGTCCCCGGGTTCGCCCGGCACCACGACACCCGCGCCCGCGAGCGCGGCAAGGCGCTGCGCCGGCGGGTGCCGCGCGAGGAGCACGCGCTCTTCGCCCCCGCCGCCGACCGGCCGACCGCGGTCGAGGCCCTGGAGGCCTCCAACGCCGGCCGGCTGCCCCGGCTGGTCCCGCTCCGCGTCGGCCGGATGGCCGCCACCCCGTTCGCCTTCCTGCGCGGCTCCGCCGGACTGATGGCCGCCGACCTCACGGGCACCCCCGTCACCGGCGTCCGCGCCCAGCTGTGCGGCGACGCGCACGCCGCCAACTTCGGCCTCTACGGCGACGCCCGCGGCCAACTCGTGATGGACATCAACGACTTCGACGAGACCGTGCCCGGCCCCTGGGAGTGGGACCTCAAGCGGCTCGCCACCAGCCTGGTGCTGGCCGGACGGGAGACCGGGGCGAGCGAGACCACCGCCCGCCAGGCCGCCGCCCACGTGGCCGGCGCCTACCGCCGCACCGTGCGCACGCTCGCCAAGCTGCCCGCCCTGGACGCCTGGAACGCCGTCGCCGACGAGCAGTTGGTCTCCTTCGCCGAGGCGCACGATCTCGCCGACGTCCTGCGCAAGGTCGGCGCCAAGGCGCTCGGCAACACCAGCGCCCGGTTCGCCGCCAGGAGCACCGTCCGCGAGGCGGACGGCGGTCGGCGCTTCACCGCCGCTCCCCCGGTGCTCACCGAGCTGCCGTGCGAACTCGCCGCGGCGGTCGCCGAATCGCTCGGCCGGTACGTCGACACCGTGCCCGCCGAGGTCCGCACCCTGCTCGCCCGCCACCGGGTGCAGGACGTGGCGTTCCGGGTGGTCGGCACCGGCAGCGTCGGCACCCGCTCGTACGTCGTGCTGCTCACCGACCACCGGGACCAGCCGCTCGTGCTCCAGGTCAAGGAGGCCCGCCCGTCGGTGCTCCTGCCCCACCTGGCCCGCGCGGGCTTCGCCGTCACGGACCCGGAGCCGCACGAGGGCCGCCGGGTGGTGCTCGGCCAGAAGCACATGCAGGTGGTCAGCGACCCCCTGCTCGGCTGGACCACGGTGAACGGACGGCCCTACCAGGTGCGGCAGTTCCGCAACCGCAAGGGCAGCGTCGACCCGGCCGCCCTGCTGCCCGACCAGCTCGACGACTACGCCCGGATCACCGGTGCCCTGCTCGCGCGGGCGCACGCGCACACCGCCGACCCGGGCGTGCTGGCCGGCTACTGCGGCAAGAGCGAGGCGCTGGACGAGGCGGTCGCCGGCTTCGCCGTCGCGTACGCGGACCGCACCGAGGCCGACCACGCGGAACTGGTCGCGGCGGTGCGCAGCGGGCGGCTGCCGTCGGAGCCGGGGGTCTGAGCTCCTCGGGTGACGGCCGCCGTGGGTGACCGGGACCGTACCGGGTCACCGGGACCGTTCCGGGGCGCGGGCCTCAGGTGCCCGGGACCGTGGGCGGCCCATGGTGGAGGCATGCCACGTACGCGAACGACGACCGCCCCGGGGGGCTCCCGGCAGCACCGGGGGCGGCGCCCGAGGGCTCACCCGGGCGGTCGCCCCCTGGCGGCGGCCCGGGAGCGGGCGGGTTAGGACTGGACCGGACGCGCGTTCGACCGGTGCCCGTCCCGGGCACCCTCACCCCAGGACTCCGCCATGAACGACCACTCCACCCAGTCCCCCGCGGTGGACGCCACCGTGCACCTCATCGGGCCCGGCGGCACGGCGGGCCCGGCCCTCGCCCACGGCATCCTCGCCGGGCCGCGCAGCGTGCTCGTCCCCGACCCGCCGCAGACCGTCGGCGACCCCTGGCAGCGCTACCTCGTGCGGGTCGGTCCCGCCTCCGACGGCGACCACGGCGACGGTGGCGGCGTGGAGACGCTCCGGGTGGCCGGCGTCAGCCTGGCGGCGGTCGCGGTGGACGGCGTCCGGGCCGCGGCCGCCGTCCTCTCGCTCGCCACGTCGTCCCGCCAGGCACCCTCGGCGGCGAGCACCACCGCGGACGGGCTCGTCGACAGCATCCGGCGCCACGGCGGCGACCTGTGGGCCGTGTTCGCCGAACTCGGTTACCCGCTCACGCGTCCGCCGTCGACGTCCGCCCCGGGCCCGGCGTCCGGGGCCGGATCCGCATCCGGTGAGGACTGGTGGTCCGGCTTCGCCGCGGGCGACGTCTCGGTCTTCGCCGCCGGCATCTGCTGCATCAGCGTCAACTGCCCGCCCAGGTGCTGACCGGCACGGGCGGCTGAGGGAAGGAGCCGGACCGGATGGAACCCCAACAGGCCCCGGCCGGTGCCGGAACCCGCCGGTGGATCCGGTCCGCCCGGGTGCAGGACGCCGCCCTCGCCCTCGCGGTCATCGTCCCCGAAGCCTTCTTCTTCGGCGCCCCGATCGCGCCCGGCACCAGGTGGCCCGCACACCTCGTGCTCGCCGCCTTCGCCCTGCCGGAGGCCGTCGCGCTGCTGTTCCGGCGGCGGTGGCCGATGGCGGTGTACCTCACCGTCTGGGCCCTCGCCGTCGGCGCGAGCGTGCTCACGATCCTCACCGACTTCCACTTCACGCCGTACTTCGGCATCCTCGTCGCCCTGTACACCGTCGCCCGGCAGTGCCGTCGCCCGGCCGCCCTCACGGCCCTGGCCGTCACGGCCGTGCCCGTCGGCCTCGACACCGCGGACATCCTGACCAGCCTCGGCTCACCCGGCTACCGGACGGCCGCACTCGTCACCGCCCTCGCGTTCTACCTGCCGCTCACCATCGCCGCCTGGGGCGTGGGCCGCTGGAGCCGGGCCACCGCCGCCGCGGCCGACCACGACCGCCTCGCGCTCGCCCGCGCCCGCCTGGCCGTCACCCACGAGCGCGTGCGGATCGCCCGCGAGCTGCACGACATCGTCGCCAACGCGGTCGCCGTCATCGTCATGCAGGCCGAGACCGCCCGCGCCACGGCCGCCGCCGACCCACCCCGCGCCGAGGAGACCCTCGGCCGGATCGAGGACCTCGGCCGCGGCGCCATGGCGGAACTCCGCCGCCTGCTGCGCCTCCTGCGCACCGCCGACGCCTCCGTCGAGGACGGCGTCCGGCGCCGGGGCCTCGCGGACCTCGCCCCGCTGCTGGAGGACGTCCGCCGGGCCGGCGTGCTGATCGACCTGGAGGTGCACGGGAGTCCGGCGCATCTCGACGAGAGCGTCGACCTGACCGCCTACCGGCTGGTGCAGGAGGCCGTCACCAACATCACCAAGCACGCGGGCCCGGGCAGCCACGCGGAGGTGCGGATCACCTGGGCCGACGTGCTGCGCCTGGACGTGGTCGACGACGGCGCCGGCCACCTCACCGCCACCCGCCGCGACCTGTCCACCGGCCACGGCCTGATCGGCCTCGCCGAACGCATCGCCCTCTTCGGCGGCGAACTGTCCGCGACGCCCTACCGCT
Source organism: Streptomyces sp. SP17BM10 (assembly GCF_036322405.1). NCBI lineage: Bacteria > Bacillati > Actinomycetota > Actinomycetes > Kitasatosporales > Streptomycetaceae > Streptomyces > Streptomyces sp. SP17BM10. Next base: position 244,909 of record NZ_JAQYXB010000675.1, read on the forward strand.
CGGGCTTCCGCGTCACGGCGACGCTCCCGCTCGCCCCGGGAGCCGTGGCGGCGGAGCGGGCCGGGTAGCGCGAACGGCCTCCGTCGTCAGAGTGCCAGGAAGGGCGCCACGGCGGCCACGTACTCGGCCGGGCAGGAGGCGTGCACGAGGTGGCCGGCGTCGATGGTGACGGTGCGGCAGTCGGGGACGAGGGCAGCCAGGTCGGCGATCCGCTCCTGCGAGACGTGGCTCGTCGGGCCGCCCGCCACCACGAGGGTCGGCGCGGTGATCCGCCGCAGGCCCTCGCGCCAGGCCGGGTCGGGGCTGTCCACCTGGGCCTTGAGGGGCCGGACCACCGCCCAGTCGAAGTCCACCGGCTCCTGCGGCTCGTCCGGCACGGCGCTCGCCGGGCGCGGGAACGGCGGTGGGACCTCCTCCAGCACCAGCCGTCCGACCCGCTCCGGCCGCGCCTGGGCGAGCAGGTAGGCGACCACACCGCCCATCGAGTGGCCGACCAGATCCACCCGGTCGAGCCCCAGCGCGTCGAGCACGGCGAGGACGTCGTCGCGCATCGCCTCCAGGCTGTAGACGGCGGCGCGTCCGCTGTCCCCGTGGCCGCGCAGGTCGAGCGCGTACACGCGGTGCCCCGGCGCGAGCGCGGGCAGGACGCCGTCCCAGTCCGAGGCCCGCTCACCGAGGGCGTGCAGGAGCACCAACGGCGGCCCGCCGAACGGGCCGCTCTCGCGGCAGGCGATCGCCACGGCGGGCAGGTCCAGGATCCGAACGTCCGTCATGCCGCTCACCGTACGGTGGGTCGGACCGTCGGCAGGCAGATATTCGCCCACAGCCGACAGCCGGGCCGGACCGCTGCTCGCCGGCTCCGGATCCGGGCGCCTCGGACCCCACCCGCTCACCGGGCCACCGCACGACGCGCCCAGGAGGCCGGCAGCCCGGCGGTCCCGGACGCCCGCGACGGCCCCGAACCCGGCGACGGCGGCCCGCCCGTTCGCCGGGCGGGCCCGTCCGCGCCCACCCGTTCACCGGGCCGGTGCTTCCCCTCGGCTCACGGTCCGCGTCACTTCGGGCGCCCCGCCCGCGTTCGCCGCCGCCTCGCGGGCCGTGGCGCGGCCGGCCAGGACCGAGGCCAGGGCAGCGAGCCCGGCGAGGGCCGCGCACACCAGGCTCGCGTACAGGTACGCCGAACGGTGGCCGCCGCCCGCGTCCGTGGCCCGCAGGTAGACGCCGGACAGGGCCGAGACGCCGACGGCCGCCGCGATGCGCTGGGCCATCTGCAGGATCGCGCCGCTCACCCCGGCCGCCTCGGGCGGCGCGTGGCGCAGGACGTACGACTGGTTGGTGGCGCCCATCAGGCCGACCGACGCGCCGCCGAGCAGTTGGAGCAGGGCCAGCAGCCACGGCAGGACGGCGGCGGGGGCCCAGTGCGCGACCAGGCCGCTGAGCAGCATCGCGAGTGCGGAACCGGTCATGCCCGCCGTGACGGTCCGCCGGCCGAAGCGCTGGACGACCCGCCACGCGAGCGCGGAGGCGACCCCCATCGCGACCGCCGACGGCAGCGCCACGAGCGCCGCGCCCATCGGGGAGAGCCCGAGGCCGTCCTGGAGGAACATCGTGAGCACGAGACCGGCCGCGAGCGAGGAGCCGAACTGGGCCATCGCCGTGGCCGTCCCGAGCGCGTACGGCGCGGAGCGGGTGAGCGCCGGGTGGATCAGCGGGTGGCCGCCGGCCCGAGCGTAGCGGCGCTGCCACCACACGAGCGCGGCGAGCAGGAGCGCGGCGACGGCGGTGAACGCGAGCCAGCCGGTCCAGGCGGGCGGCTGGACGAACGGCAGCATCAGCGCGAGCGTGAGCGCGCCGACGAGCATCAGGCCGACGAGGTCGAGGTTCGCGTTGCGGGCGCCGGGCCGCGGCCGGGGCAGGTGGCGCACCGCGAGCAGGACGGTGGCGAGGCCGAACGGCACGTTGAGCAGGAAGGTCAGCCGCCAGCCGTGCTCGGGGCCGACGGCCGCCAGCACCGCGCCGCCGACCGGCGGCCCGAGCGCGAAGGCGAGCCCGCCGGTGACGGCGTACATGCCGAGGGCGCGGGCGCGCAGCTGGCCCTCGAAGACGTCCTGGAGGGTGCCGATCATCTGGGAGTTGACGAGTCCGGCGCCCGCGCCCTGCACCAGCCGGGCGGCGATCAGCACACCGGGATCGGCGGCGGTCGCGGAGACGACGCTGACGAGGGTGAACAGGGCGAGGCCGGTGACGAAGAACCACTTGCGGCCGAGGACGTCGCCGAGCCGCCCGCCGGGGATGAGGGCGAGGCCGAAGGCGAGCGAGTACCCGGCGACGATCCACTGCAGGTGGGCGGGCTGGGCGTGCAGGCTCTCGCGCAGTGCGGGGATGGAGGTGTTGAGGACGGACTGGTCGATCAGGGTGGTGAACCCGCCCGCGACGCAGACCAGCAGGACGCGGCGCCCGGCGGCGTCGAAACGCTCGCGGGGCGCCTTCGCTATCGCGTGGTCCGCGGCGCTCACGCCTCCACCACCACGAGCGCGTAGCGGGCCTCGCCGGGGCCGGGGCTGCGGAAGCGGCTGGAGGAGGTGGTGTAGCGCAGGCAGTCGCCGGCGCCGAGCCGGTGCGGCTCGCCGTCGACCGTCAGCTCCAACTCTCCCTCCAGCACCCACAGGTGGTGCTCCAGGCCGGGCACGCACGGGCGGTCGTAGACGATGTCGGCGCCGGCCGGGAGGCGGCCCTCGATGATCTCGGCGCGCAGCGAGTTGTGCGGCGGGGAGACGGAACGTCGGACGAAGCCGTTCGTCGCGTCCCGCCAGATCCGCTGCTCCCCGGCCCGCACCAACCGGGCGGGCGCGGACTCGACCTCGGCGAGCAGCCGGGACATGGTCCGCCCGTAGACGGCGCAGAGCCGCCCGAGCAGCGCGGCCGTCGGGCTGACCTCGGCCCGCTCGACGCGCGACAGCGTGGAGCGGCTGACGTCCGCCCGACGCGCCAACTCCTCCAGCGTCCAACCGCGTTCGACCCGCAGCTCGGCGAGCCTGGTGGCGAGCCGCTCGTCGGCGGCCGTCTCGATTCCCATATCCGCGATGCTATCCCGGATCTGGGACGCGGTTTCCTGTCGTGCGGGCCCTTGGACGAAGAGTTTCCTCGCGGGGGTTCGCGGGCGCCGGCGGCGAAGAGTGTTGAACCGGCCTCCGGCGCCGGTCATCCGACGACCGGCGCGGCCCCCAACCAACCGAGGAGTGCCCATGACCCACCCGTTCCGCTTCGGCGTCGACCTGCTCACCTCGGCCGCACCCGGCCGCACCGCGGCGGCCTTCCGCACCTCACCGGGGAGGAGGCCCCCGACCTGCCGATCGCGCTCATCGGATCGGTCCAGGAGACGGCCGCTTAACTGCGCGCCCAGCGGGAGCGGTTCGGGTCCTCGCACCGCACCGTCCTGGAGCCCGGCCCGGGGAGCCGGCGTGTGCGGATGTCGTGCGACCCCTCGGCCCGGCGGGGCCGCTGATCATATGATGTCGGCCGGATCGGGGCTGGTCAGAGGCCCGAGCGGCGAGGGGGATTCATGTTCGGCATCATCAGACCGTGCAAGCACCGGCTGTCCGAGCGGCTCCAGAGCTCGTGGATGGCGCACCTGTGCGGGCTGTGCCTCGCGCTGCGCGACGACCACGGTCAGCTCGCCCGGACCGCCACCAACTACGACGGTCTGATCATCTCGGTGCTGGTCGAGGCGCAGAGCGCCCGCGACGACTCCTCCTGGCGCCGCACCGCGGGGCCCTGCCCGTTGCGCGGGATGCGCACCGCCTCCGTCGCCAAGGGCGAGGGCGCCCGGCTCGCCGCCGCCGTCTCGCTCGCGCTCGCCTCGGTGAAGATCCGCGACCACGTCGAGGACCGCGACGGCGTGTTCGCCCGCCGACCGGTCGCGGCCGGGGCGCGGGCCGTCACCCGGCGCTGGGACCGGCAGAGCGCGGGCAGCGCCTCGGCGGTCGGCTTCGACACCGCCGTCCTGCTCGACGCGGCCTCCCGGCAGGGCGAGCTGGAGCGCGCGCTGCGCCCGGGCGGGTCCGTCCTGCTGGTCACCGAGCCCACCGAGAGCGCGACCTCGGCGGCCTTCGCGCACACCGCCGTCCTCGCCGGACGTCCCGGCAACGCGGCCGCGCTCGCCGAGGCCGGCCGGCTCTTCGGCCGGCTCGCCCACCTCCTCGACGCCGCCGAGGACCAGGACGCCGACGCGGCGGGCGGCGCCTGGAACCCGCTGACCGCCACCGGAACCGACCGCGCCGAGGCCGAACGGCTGTGCCGGGACGCCGTCCACGGCATCCGGCTGGCGCTGCGCGAGGTCGAGCTGACGGACCGGGCGCTGGTGCACGTCCTGCTCGCGCACGAGACGGAGGCGGCCGTGGACCGGGTCTTCGGCTCGGCCCGGCACACCGCCGCGTGCCGCACCCGCACGCCCGGCGGCGGCCCCTCCGCCGCGCACGCTTCGGCCGAGCACCCGCAGGACGCGCCGCCGCGCCGGGAGTCCGAGAAGGCGCCCGTACCGCCGTGGATCCCGCAGGGCCCCGGCTTCACCCCGGTCGGCCCCAAGCCGCCGCAGCCGCGCAACCTGCTGGCCGGCTGCGCGGTGTGGGCGCTGATGGCCTGCACGTGCCAGTTGATGTGCTGCGAGCACAACGACCCGTTCAGCCGGGAGCCGCGCAAGGCCTTCTGCGAGCGGCACGACTGCTGCGACACCTGCGACTGCAGCGGCTGCGACGGGTGCGGTGACTGCTGCCAGTGCTGCCAGTGCTGCGGCGACGGGTGCGACGGCTGCGACTGCGGCTGTGACGGGTGCGACTGCGGCTGCAACTGACCATCAGCCGTCCCGCCGCACCGCCGCCACGCGGTCCGCCGCCAGGGAGTTCTCCAGCCCCGTCAGCAACTGACGGAAACGGTCCGCGTCCTGTGCGGTCAGCCGGGCCCCGGTCAACCGCGTCCCGGTCGTCAGGGCCTCGGTCATCGGGGCCTCGGTCCTCAGGGCCTCGGGCAGCCGCCCCGCGTCACCCGGCCGCTCGGCCGTGCTCTCGTCCATGGGGCAGACGCTAGGACGGCGTGATCAACATGCGATAAACGCACGCGCCACCGACGGGCGCCCTCCTCGCCGACCCGAGCAGGGCGCCCGCGGCGCTTCCGGGGCAGGGCTCAGCAACCCCCGGAGATCTCACGGAAATTGGCGTCGTGGCCGGCGGAGTACCAGACCCGCGAGGTGCTCTCGTCGCGCACGAGGCGCTCCGCATCGCGGGAAGCGGTGGGCGCGGGGCGGGTGTTGACGTCGTACTCGTGGTAGTCGCCGCCCGCCGGGAGGTCCCCGCCGCGGTTGCCGTAGGGGCTGCTGCCGCGGATGTACTCGGGGCCGTAGATGCGGTAGTCGACCGGAGCCTGGCGGGCGGGCCAGCCGAGGCTCGCCCAGATCCGGCAGGCGCGCCCGACCTGCGGCGGGAAGGCTCCGACCGGTTGCGGCGGCTGGATGACCGCCGCGGATGCCGCAGTGGCGGCGACGGGGACGGCGACGGTGGGGATCACGGCGAGCGCGAGGGCGAGGGCGGCCTTCGCGAAGCGTCGGGGTCTGGTCATGCGGCAAGCAGTACCGCGTGCGGTGCGCGGGAGTTGGGCGACCACGCCGGGCGGCGGCGCGCGCTCACTCCTGCGGGGGAACTGGCCGCGCCGGGCCCCGGCGCCTTCCGGGGCGCCCACAGGATCCTCCCAGAAATTTATTAGGAAAGTTTACTTACCTTATGGACCCGGCCCGTCGCCGGCCCCTAGTCTGCTGCCGCGAGCTCGCGCTTCACCCACCCCACGGGAAACCCACGGAGAATCGGAGCACAGCCATGCGCGTTGACCGAGTCCCCCGCCTCGCCGTCGTCGCCACCGCGGTCGCCCTGGCCGCCGGCCCGGCCTGCGCCGCCACCGCCTCGCCCGCAGCCCCCAGCAGCACCACCGTGTCCGCGACGCAAGCCACCGCCGCCCGCCCGCTGGACGCCGGCGGCATGACCGCCGACCAGCGCCGCCGGGCCGACCAGCTGGTCAGCATCTTCGAGAACAGCACCACCGTCATCCAGTACGGCTACGCCGAGAACATCAACGACGGCCGCGGCGTCACCGCCGGACGCGCCGGCTTCACCACCAACGACGGCGACGCGCTCAAGGTCGTCCGCGCCTACACCGCGGCCGTCCCCGACAACCCGCTGGCCCGCTTCATCCCCGAGCTGGAGCGCCTCGCCGCCGCCGGCAGCGGCGACACCAGCGGGCTGCCCGAGGCCGACTACATCGCGGCGTGGCAGCAGGCCGCCGACGACCCGGCCTTCCGCCAGGTCCAGGACGACCAGGTCGACCAGCGCTACTTCTCCCCCGCGATGAGCCAGGCCGACCGGCTCGGACTCACCACCGCGCTCGCCCGCGCCGAGCTGTACGACGCCTCCATACAGCACGGCAACGGCGGCGAGTACGACGCGCTGCCCGCGCTGATCGCCCGCACCAACGACAAGGCCGGCCCGCCGTCGAGCGCCGGGGAGAGCGCCTGGCTCTCGGCGTTCTTCGACGTCCGGATCGACGACCTCACCAACCCGGCCAACGGTTCGACGGCCGACGAGTGGCGCAAGTCCGTCGATCGCGTCGAGTGCCTGCGCCGGATAGCCGCGACCGGCAACGACAACCTCGACGGCCCGCTGACCGTCACCGCCTTCGGGTCGAGCTACACGATCAGCTGACGCACCCGCAACGGCCCGTCACACCACCGGTGGTGGCGGGGGACCCCGGTCCCCGCCACCACCGGCCCCGGCCTCCCGAGCGCGCCCCGCCCGCGCTCGTTCGCGGCCGGACGGTGCCATACCATCGGCCGAATGAACGCAGCAGGACGGAGAACGGCCGACCGGGCCCCACGCGATCCCTCCCCGCCCACCCCGGTGTCGCTGCCCGGTCAACAGACCTGGAACCGGCAGCGGTTGCGCAGCAACAACGAATGGCTGCTCCTGGAGCGGCTGCGCGTGCACGGACCGCTCTCCCGGGCCCAGCTCGCCCGCGACACGGGCCTGTCCAAGCCCACCGTCTCGGCCGCGCTGGCCGCCCTCGAACTCGCCGGCCTGGCCCGCGAGGCCGGCCGCTTCGCCCCCGACCGGGGCCGCACGGCGGTCCTGTACGAGGCGGACCCGGCCGCCGGGCACGTCCTCGGGCTCGACATCGGCCGGGCCCGGCTGCGGGTGGCCGTCGCCGACCTGTCCGGCCGGATCGTCGCCCGCCGCGACCTGCCCAACCGGGGCCGCTCGGCGAACGCGGTGGCCGACGCCGCCGTCGCCGCCGCGCAGGAGGCCATCGCCGAGGCCGGGCTCACCCCGGCCGGCATCGCCCACACCGTCGCCGGCTCGCCCGGCGTGTGGGACGAACGGCGGCGCAGCGTCCAGCTCGCCGCCAACCTGCCGGGCTGGGGTCGGCCCGGCCTGTTCGACCGCATCGCGCAGGGCCTCGGCAGCGGCCGCGCCGTCACCGTCGCCAACGACGCCAACCTGGCCGCCGTCGGCGAGTACACCTACGGCGCCGGCGGGGGCAGCCGGCTCTTCGTCTACCTCCTCGTCGGCACCGGTCTCGGCGTCGGCGTCGTCAAGGACGGCGAGCTGCTCACCGGCGCCCACGGCGCGGCCGGTGAACTCGGCCTGCTGCGCCTGCCGGGCTGCGACGTCCCGCCCGGCACGGAGAGCGACCCGACGCTCGAACAGACCGTCTCCGCCGACGCGGTGGTGCGCACCGCCCTCGGGCTCGGCATGCGCAGACCGCTGTCGGCGGAGAAGGTGTTCGCCGAGGCCCGTTCCGGCGACCCGGCCGCCGCGGAGGCCGTCCGGCTGGAGGCCGACCGGCTCGGCTACGCGCTCGCCGTCGTGGCGGCGCTGCTCGACCCGGACGTCGTGGTCCTCGGCGGCGGCATCGGCCGCAGCGCCGACCTGCTGTTGCGCCCGCTGGAGGAGGCGCTGCACGGGCGCTCCCCGATGCGCCCCCGCCTGGAGGCGACCCGGCTGGGCCAGGACGCCGTCCTGCTCGGCGCCGTCGCGACCGCGCTGGAGGCGGCCCGCCCTGAGGTCTTCGAGCGGCGGACGGCCGCCGTCTCCTGAGCGCACGGGCCCCGGCCACCGGCCGTGCCCGTTCCCGCACAGAAGAAGGCTCCGCCGTACGCATGCTGGACGGCAGAGAAACCGACGAGCCGAGGACAAGGTCAAGGAATCGTCAACCGCTGCCCAAGAAAAGACAGTTGGCCGTCAACCATGGTCACCCTGACGGACGTCTCTGGTTTACTGTCCGGTAACCTGCGGCCGGGAACCACGTTCATCTGTTCCCTTTAGCGTCTTGGCCGCCGCCGGAGAGCCGACTGCTCGCCCCGCGCGACCCAACTCATTGACGACATGTTCGAGGATCACAGCATGCACGCAGTCCCCACCCGCAACCGGTGGCTCCGGTACGGCGCCGGCCTCGTCGGGGCCATGTCCCTCACCGCCCTCGGCGGCACCCCCGCGGCCTTCGCCGCGGAGGAGCCGCAGACGGCCACGCCGATCAAGCACGTCGTGGTGATCTTCCAGGAGAACGTCTCCTTCGACCACTACTTCGGCACCTACCCGAACGCGGCCAACACCGCCGACGACAAGGTGAAGTTCACCGCCAAGCCGGACACCCCGAAGGTGGACGGTCTCGGGGACGACCTGCTGCACCACAACCCGAACGCGATGAACCCGAAGCGCCTGGCCCCCACGCAGGCCGTCACCTGCGACCAGGACCACACGTACAAGGACGAGCAGCTCGCCGTCGACGGCGGCAAGATGGACAAGTTCGTCGAGCACACGAACGTCGAGAGCTGCAAGGCCCCGATGTTCACCCAGCCCGGCCTGGTCATGGACTACTACGACGGCAACACCGTCACCGGATACTGGAACTACGCCCAGCGCTTCGCGATGAGCGACAACTCCTTCGGCACCACGTACGGCCCGTCGACCCCCGGCGCGATCAACCTGATCACGGGCCAGACCCACGGCGGCTACGCGGTCGACCCGAAGACCGGTCAGAAGACCACGGACGCCTACGCGGTCGCCTCGCCGGACGCCGACGGCGTCGGCACCGTCATCAACGACCCGGACCCGGGCTACGACGACTGCTCCAGCACCGCGCACAACCAGCTGGTCATGACCGGCAAGAACATCGGCGACCTGCTCAACGACAAGGGCGTCTCCTGGGGCTGGTTCCAGGGCGGCTTCAAGCCGACCGCCACCAAGGACGGCAAGTCCGTCTGCGGCACCTCCCACACCAACGTCGTCGGCGGCTCGTCCGTCGACTACAGCCCGCACCACGAGCCCTTCCAGTACTACAAGTCCACCGCGAACCCGAGCCACCTGGCTCCGAAGACCGTGGACGAGATCGGCCACAACGGCCAGGCCAACCACCAGTACGACCTGTCCGACTTCGACGCCGCCCTCCAGCACGGCAACCTGCCGGCCGTCTCCTACCTGAAGGCCGCCAGCTACCAGGACGGCCACGCCGGCTACTCCGACCCGCTGGACGAGCAGCACTTCGTGGTCGACGCGGTCAACAAGCTGCAGAAGTCCAAGGACTGGGCCTCCACCGCCGTCATCATCGCCTACGACGACTCGGACGGCTGGTACGACCACAAGTTCGTCGAGCCCGTGAACGGCTCCGGCGACAAGGTCAACGACAGCCTGAGCGGCGTCGGCCAGTGCGGCAAGGACGCGGGCGCCGGCGGCTACGCCGACCGCTGCGGCTACGGCCCCCGCCTGCCGCTGCTGGTCGTCTCGCCGTACTCGAAGTCCAACTTCGTGGACCACACCCAGACCGACCAGACCTCCGTCCTGCGCTTCGTCGAGGACAACTGGAAGACCGGCCGGATCGGCGACGCCTCCTTCGACGAGCGCGCCGGGTCCATCGAGGGCATGCTCGACTTCAAGAACGCCCAGGCCGGCACCCTGATCCTCGACCCGGCCACCGGCCAGCCCGCCGGCACCACCCCGACCGGCCAGCCGACCGACGGCTCCTCCACCGCCGCCGGCACGCCGTCCACCGGCACGGGCGCCACCACCGGCGCGGGCAGCACCACGGCCGCGGGCACCTCCGCCGCGACCGCGGCCGCCGGCGCCTCGACCAGCGGCCCGGCCCTCGCCGCCACCGGCTCCTCCACCACCATGCCGCTCGCGGCCGCCGCCGCGGCCCTCGTGGCGCTCGGCGCCGGCGCGGTGGTCTTCGCCCGCCGCAAGCGCGGTCGCCGCGCCTGATCCCCGCACCGTCCTGACACCGCCGGGCCCCCTGGGCCCGGCGGTGTCGTGCGTCCGGGGCCCCCTCCGTCTCGGATACCGACCTCTCAGACCTCGACCCCTTGGACCCCGGCCGCCCGCAGCAGGACGCGGGCGGCCCCCTTCGCCTCGGCGGCGGGGGTGGCGTCGCCGCGGATGGCGGCGGCGGTGATGGCGCCCTCGGCGAGGAGGGTCAGGTGCGCGCCGGTGGCGGGCGGGGCGCCGGCGGCCTCGGCGAGGCCCGCGAGGTAGGCGGCGAACTCGTCCTTGTGGTGCCGCGCGGCGGCGGCCACCTCCGGCGCGGTGGCGCCCAGCTCACCGAAGGCGTTGACGAACGCGCAGCCCCGGAAGTCGGGTTGGGCGAACCAGTCGGCCAACCAGTCGAAGACGGCGAGGATTCGGCCACCGGGGCCGGCGGCGGCCCCGACCACGTGGGCGGCGAGCTCCTCGCGCCAGCGCCCGTCGCGACGCAGCAGGTAGGCCTCGACCAGCTCCCCCTTGGACGGGAAGTACTGGTAGAGGCGGCGCAGGGTGACACCGGAGGCGCTGCGCACGGCGTCCATGCGGACGGTCTGGATGCCCTGGGCGTAGAACAGCTCCTCGGCCGCGTCGAGGATGCCGGTGCGCGTGGCGTCGTGGTCCATCTGCCGTGCCCTTTGCGTGAGAACGTTGGTTCTCCTAGAGTAGCCGACATGGCGAGAACGATCGTTCTCGCCACGTCGCAACCCCTCCAGGAGGTCACGCATGTCCGCTCAGCGCCCGCCCCTGCCCCCGTTCACCACGGAGACCGCCCACGAGAAGGTCCGCGCCGCCGAGGACGGCTGGAACACCCGCGACCCCCGGCGCGTCGCCCTCGGCTACACGCCCGCCAGCCGCTGGCGCAACCGCGCCGAGTTCGTCACCGGCCGCGAGGAGATCACCGCCTTCCTCACCCGCAAGTGGGCACGCGAGCACGAGTACCGCCTGATCAAGGAGCTGTGGGCGCACGACGGCCACCGCATCGCCGTCCGCTTCGCCTACGAGTGGCGCGACGACTCCGGCCAGTGGCACCGCTCCTACGGCAACGAGAACTGGGAGTTCGACGACGACGGCCTGATGGCCCACCGGCACGCCTCCATCAACGACCTGCCGATCACCGAGGACGAGCGCCTGTTCCACTGGCCCCTCGGCCGCCGCCCCGACGACCACCCCGGCCTGACCGACCTCGGCCTCTGACACCCGGGCGCGCGAACGGCGGGGTCGTAGCCCGGGCGCACGGAGAAGATCGTCACGTACCTGGAGATGACCGACACCGAGGGGGGCTGACCAGGGGATCCGGCTCAGTCGAAGAGGTCCGGGTCCGAGACGGTGATCTGGTCCCACAGCGGGCGGGCCTGGAACCAGCCGGCCAGCGAGCTGCCGATCTGCTCGCGGGTGCGCAGCGCCGTCTCGCGGTCGATCAGCCTGGGCGTGCCGGCGGCCATCGCCAGCAGCTGCGCCTGGCAGGAGCGCTCCATGGTGACGAACCACCAGACCGCCTCGGCGACGGACTGCCCGACCGTCAGCAGGCCGTGGTTCTGCAGGATGACGGCCTTGTGCGGGCCGAGGGCCGCGCCGATCCGCTTGCCCTCCTCCAGCTCGTTGACCACGCCCCGGTAGTCGCTGTAGACGGCGTGGTCCTCGAAGAAGGCGCAGGCGTCCTGGGTGATCGGATCGAGCGGGATGCCGAGGCTGGAGAAGGCCTTGCCGTGCAGGGAGTGCGAGTGCGCGGCGGCGATCGCGTCGGGGCGGGCGGCGTGCACCTGGGAGTGGATGACGAACGCGGCCTTGTTGACCGGGCGGCTGCCGTGCAGCAGGTTGCCCTCGTGGTCGACGAGGATCAGGTCGGAGGCCTTGATCTGGCCGAAGCTCATGCCGAACGGGTTGACCCAGAACCACTGCGGGTTCTCCGGGTCGCGCACGGTGATGTGGCCCGCGACGCCCTCGGAGAACCCGAAGCGGCCGAACAGCCGGAAGCCGGCCGCCAGTTGCTCCTTGCGGTACTGGCGCTCGGCCTCGACGGAGTCGAAGGTCGGCGGCAGCGGGAAGGTGACGCCCTGCGGCATCGGGCCGACGACGGCGGCGAGTGAGTCGGGCAGCGGGGTGGTCATGGCGTCCTCCCGGAGTGGCGGTGCGAGTGCCTTCCCCCGAGATGATACGAGCATGTATCCGATACGTCGATGCATCGGATGGGACCCGTGGAGGAGTCGTTTTCCGGGAAAGTCCCTCAGCTGGCCGCAGGCCCGGCCGCCTCCGTCACGGCGCCCAGGATCGTCCCGAGGAACCGGCGTTCCAGCTCGCCGGGCGGCAGGACGTCGGGCTCGACGTAGCTCTGCGCCAGCCCGCCCTCGCGGATCGCGATCAGCAACCGGGCCAGCTCCTCCGCGTCCACGGTGAGGCGCAGCCCGACCCGCTCCAGCTGGGCGGTCAGGCCCCGGGCCAGCTCCGCCCGCAGCCGCGCGTCGTGGCGGGCGAGCACCCAGCCGGCCTGCGGGTCGCGGATCGCGAGGAGCGTGAACTCGGTGCTCACGAGGTACCAGTCCCGCTCGGCGGGGTCGATCCGGGCGATCCGCCCGGCGAACTCGGCGAGGGTGAAGTCCCCGGCGGGCAGCGCGTCGGCCAGCTCGGAGAGGCGGTCGAGGATCTCCTGGCTGTGCTGGTCGAACAGGGCGAGGAAGAGCTCCTCCTTGCTGCCGAAGTTCGAGTAGAACGCGCCCCGGGTGTAGCCGGCCCGGGTGCAGACCTGCTCGATCGTCGCGGCCTGGAACCCGTGCTCGGCGAAGACCGCGAGCGCCGCCTCCAGCAGCGCGGCTCGGGTCACGGGGCGGCGCTTGGTGGTGCCCTTGGGCATCTGACCTCCGGAAGTGGATCGGATGCACGAGTGTATCGATCACCGGGGCGGGCCGACCGGTGGGCCGGCGCGGGCGGGAGTGCCCGCACCGGCCCGTGACGGTCAGGCGCTCGGGCCCGGGCGGCGACGGCCGAGCAGGAGGCCCGCGGCCACGCCGAGGGCCCCGAGGACGACGCCCGCGATGCCGATCGCCCGGGCGGTGGAGTCGCTGGTGGCCGCCTTCGCCGCCACCGGAGTCACCGGAGCGGCCGGAGCCGTCGGGGCTGTCGGTGCCGCCGGTGCCGCCGGTGCCGCGGCCGGCGTCGCGGCCTCTGCGGCGGTCGCCGCGGTCAGGCGCAGCACCGGGGCCGGGTTCTTCGGCTCGGGCTGCCCGTCCTGCGGCTCCTCGATCCAGCGGACGATGCTCCCGTCGCCGTAGGTCTGGAGCGCCTTGAAGACGACCTTGTCCGTGCCGTCGGGCAGCGCGCCGAGGTCGACCGTGAAGTCCTGGTAGTGGCCGGGGGCGATCTGGCCGCCGGTCCAGACGATCCGCTGCACCACGTCCGTGATGTCGCCGTCGTCGGTGTGGATCGGGGTGGCGAGCTTGGTGGTCGTGATCGTGTCGGTCCAGCCCGGTACCGGCGCGACCAGGGCGGACGGGACGGGGTGGTCGACCGGGAAGTCGATCTCGACCTTCACGGTGCTGTTCTTGTCGTCCTCGTCGGGCACCCGGAACGCGAAGGTCTGGTCGGTCGCGTTCTTCGGCACGCTGGACGGCTGCACGGTGACGTGCGCGGACGCCGCGGTGGCGCCGGCCAGCACGGCCGTGGCGGCCACGGCGGAGGCGGCGGCGAGGCGGATCGCGGAGGAGGCTCTCATCGGTGGTGTCTTCTCCAGGGAAGGCATGGGTGTGGTCAGGGGCGGGCGGACGGCCACGAACGACGGGAGCATCCCGTCAGACGGCCGCACCCACCGGCGGACCACGCCTGATCACCACGTGCCGGAGCAGCGCAGAGCACGCCCGCGCCCTCCAACCGTCCACCGGCACCCGACGCACGACGCCTGCCGGAGTCCGGCCGCCGAGCCCGTCGCGAAGCGCCGCGAACAGGGCCAGGACGCCGCGGAGTCGGCCGGCGCCGGCCCGCACGGCGACCGAGGCCGTGCCGGCCGCGAGCCGGACCAGCGTCCAGACGGCCGCCTCCCCGCACCGCAGCCACCAGCCGGCGGCGACGGTCGCGGCCAGGTGCGCCGCGAGCATGGCCGGACCGAGGCCGAGGAGCGTCGCATGGCACCAGAAGGCGACGTGCGTCACGGCGACGGCCGGGTGCGGAACCACTGCGCCGGCGCCCGTCATGGCGTGGGCCATCGCGGCGCCGGGGTGTCCGCTCATCCCGGGCATGCCGCTCATCCCGGGCATGCCTCGCACGCCGTCCGCGTCGACCCTCGGCGGGACGGCGTGCGAGGCCTGGGCGCCGTGCGGGGCCTGGGCGGCGTGGAAGAGCACGTGCAAGCCCCCTTGCGCGCCCGCCAAGCCCCCGACGATCGCCCGCGCCGAGCGTTCCCGCCGCGCGCCGAACACCGCCAAGGCACCGGTGAGCACCCAACCGAGCGCCAGCACGCGCGGTGCGATCGAGCTCCCGGAGGCGAAGCCGTGCCCGGCCGCGGCCAGCACGACGCAGACCGTCGCGAAGGGCAGGGCCCTCAGTACACGAAGGTCGAGCGCGGCGGCGCGCACCGGTGTCGGCAGCGCCTCGGGTCGGGAGGCAGCCATGGCCGGGACATCATGCCACCGCCGTCCGAGCGCCGGGCCGGTTCGTCCGAACTCCGCACATCGCGACACGGACCCACGGGTTTCGACGGCCTCCGCAGCAGGTCGCGCCCCCGGCGGATGCGGCGGATGCCGTTCGCGTGCACCGTGGATACGTACAGCCCGCCCGTGCGGCGACCGTCCGTGCACCCGCGGATCCCCATCGGTCACCGGGGCGTGCCGTCGAGATCGAAGGAGGCGCCATGCCCACCAGGAGGATCCCCCGCAGAGGCCCGGTCCTGACCGCCGTCGCCCTCGCCGCCCTCCCGGCCATCGCGTTCGTCGCCCCCGGGCAGGCGGTGGCCTCCGCTCCCCCGCCGGCGGCGACGGCGACCGCGTCACCGGTCGGCTTCGTGAACCTGCCGACCAGCCCGCTGCCGAGCGATCGCACGCCGCACCGGTTCACCGTGAGCTACCGCAACCCCTCCCCGACGGACCGCACGGTGGCCCCGCAGGTCCTCGTCGAGTCGCCCGACCAGGGCCCCTTCCTCGTCACGTCCGACATCAGGCTCGAACTGCTCGGTTCCGACGGGCGGTGGCGGGTCGTGCCGCTCGGCAGCCAGACCGGCACGCTGTTCACCAGCCTCACCTCCGCGAAGATCGTCCTGCACGGCCACCACACGCTCACCCAGCACTACCGGCTCACGGTCCTCGCACCGGCCCACGGCACCGTCGAACCGCGGATCGCGCTGTACTCCTGAGGCCCACGGCCCTGGGTCCACGACCCGGGGCCCACGGCCCGAGGCGTCCGACAGCCCTACGCCCCGCGGTCAGGTGTGCTCCCTGAGGAAGGCGCCCGCGTGGGCGGCGGCCACCTCCGCGCTCACGTGGTGCGCCCCGTCCTCCGCCGCGCCCGACACCCCGTCGGCGCCCGTCGCCGTCCAGCCCCAGCCGCCGCCCGGCGCCTGGACCAACCTGGCCGTCCCGCCGAAGAGTTCGAGCACGCCCTGCTCCTGCGCCGGGCGCCGGATGGCGTCCGGCCACTTCTTCCGCGCGCCCTGCCGGGTGATGCCCCACACGGCGCCGAGCTGCTCGTAACTCGCCCCGTACGAACCGGCGGTGCCGGCCGCCGTCGCCGTCAGCCGCTTCACCGCTCCGTCCACCACCTTCCACGCGGCGAGGACGGACAGCGCCACCTCCGCCGGGTCCGCGTCCCACATGCGGTCCTGTGCGAGCCCGCTCCGCCGGGCGCGGATGGCCGTGGCCAGCGGGTCCAGGGCGTCGCAGAGCGCCTTGTCGAGTGCCGCCTGTTCTTCTCGGGTGACCTCAGGCATCATCATGCGACAACCGTAGTTCACGAAGTCGTTTCCGGGTAACAAAAGTTACCACGACGAGGGGGTTCATTCATGGGTGTCGCCTTCGACCCGGAGCTGCACGCCGCGCTGGCGGCCGTCGGCACACCGGAGCCGCTCACACCCGCCGGGCTCGCGGCCTGGCAGGCGCGGGACGCCGCCTCCCGGCCCCGGCCGACGGCCGAACGGCTGCGGGACGGCGGCCGGTTCGAGGTCACCGAACTGCGCGCGCCGGTGGCGTGGGACGGCGCCGAGGTTCGGCTGGTGACGGCCCGGCCCACCGGGCTCGCCGGGCCGCTGCCCGTCCTCTACTACCTGCACGGCGGCGGGATGATCTCCGGCAACGCGTGGTCCGTCCTGCCCCGCCTGCTGCGCGAGACGGCCGAACCGCTCGGGCTCGCCGTCGTCTCCGCCGAGTACCGTCTGGCACCCGGCGCGCAGTACCCGGCGGCCGTCGAGGACTGCTACGCCGGGCTCCTCCACCTCACCGAACTCGCCGACGCGCTCGGCCTCGACGCCGAGCGCGTCGTCCTGGGCGGCAAGAGCGCGGGCGGCGGGCTCACCGCGGCCCTCGCCCTGCTCACCCGCGACCGCGGCGGGCCGGTGCCGATCGGCCAACTACTCCTCAGCCCGATGCTCGACGACCGCGGCGACACCCACTCCAGCCATCAGCTGGCCGGCCGCGACACCTGGGACCGCACCTCCAACGCCACCGCCTGGCAGGCCGTGCTCGGCGCGCGGTGCGGAGCGGCAGACCTGCCGCCCTACGCCGCCCCGGCCCGCGCGACCGACCTCACCGGCCTGCCCCCGGCCTACGTCGAGGTCGGGTCGGCCGAGACCTTCCGGGACGAGGCCGTGGCCTACGCCGACGCGATCTGGCGGGCCGGCGGCGCGGCCGAACTCCACGTCTGGCCGGGGGCGTTCCACGGCTTCGACACCCTCGCGCCGCACGCGGCCCTCAGCCGGGACGCCCTCGACGCCCGGACGCGCTGGCTGCGGCGGATCCTCGGGCGGTGAAACGGCGGGCCGGCCGTGACGCGGGCCGGCCGGGGCGTGGACCAGCGGTGGCCGGGGCCTGGATCAGGGGGCCGGGGCGTGGATCAGGGCGGCCGGGTGGGAATCAGGGATGGGCGCCGTCCCCGTACACGCCGCCGGCCGCGTCCGTCAGGCTCGCCATCAACTCGGCGTGCCAGAGGTTCATGTAGTCCAGTCGGCGCCACCGGGGATTGTGGTCCGGGTGGTCGCGGAAGCGGTCGGCCGTCCGGCACAGTCGCGCCCACCAGATGGACACGTCCTGGCGCAGCCGCTGGGTCTCGCCCGGCTCCTCCGTGCGCCCCTCCTCCAGCACGATCTCCCAGGCCACCAGGAGGTCCGCGAGCTGGATGCAGTCGGCCGAGGTGATCTGCTCCAGGCGCTCGGCGGCGAAGTGGGCGTCACTGCCGTCGGGTTGCGCCGCGACGATCTCGCTCAGTCTGGCGGCCAGGAACGTCCGCAGCGGGTCGATGTCCTCGACGTGCAGGTCGTCGGAGAACTCGAGCAGTTCGGCGGGCTTGCGGGCGGCGGTCATCGCGGTCTCCCCTCCCGGTCCGGACAGACGGTCGGACGTGGCAGGCCGTCACGGCCCCGCCGCGTTCCGACAAGGACGATATCGCGGAGTTCCCCGCCGGTGGGGCTGTTCCACGGCTGTGACACGTCGTCGACGGGGCGCGGACCTGCGGCTGCGAGGCTCCTCCTGGTAAACGAGCAACGCACGAGGGGGACCTGGAAGATGTCCGTTCGCACCGCAGTCCGCAACCGGTTCGGCACCGTCGCCGCGATAGCCCTGATGACCACCGCCGGCACCGTTCTGGTCTCCGCCTGCGGTCCCAACGACACGGGCAACGGCCCCGAGCCCACCGCCGCCCCCGGCACGGCCGCGCCGGGCAGGACCGGCGGCGCGGGCACGGGCGGCACGGGCGGTTCCGGCGGCGCGGGGAGCACCGGCAGCACCGGCGGCGCCAAGGAGGTCAACGGCACCAGCGCGGCCAACCACCTCACCATCAGCACGGGCACCCAGACCGTCGTGATGAACGGCACCACCGTCGACTTCGGCACCGTCGTGCGCGACCTCGCGTGGTCCCCCGACGGCAAGCACGCCGCGTTCATCAACGGCGACGGCGACCTCGTGACCGCCAACCCGGACGGCAGCGACAAGGTCGTCCTCGCCAAGAACCCGGGCGGCGTGACCTGGTCCCACCCGAGCTGGCAGCACGCCGAGCCGAGCCCGAGCGTCACGAACAGCCCCGGCTTCCTGGAGCACTTCAACAACATCGTGTTCTCCGCGTCCAAGGGCAACGTCCTGACCCTCCAGACGGTCCCCGTCAAGGGCGGCACCGCCCCCCAGGAGCTCACGCCCGCCAGCTCCGAGGGCGGCGGCCCTCCCATCCCGCAGCCGCCCAAGACCGGCAACACCTGGTCGAACGCGGGCGGCAAGCGCGGCCAGGTCGCGTACGCCAACACCCCGGGCGGCGAGGTGTACATCTACGACGACTACATCCGGCCCAACACCCGCGACCTGGGCAAGGGTTCGCAGCCGGCCCCCTCCCCCGACGGCGAGCAGGTCGTCTTCGTCCGCTCCGTGAACGGGCACGACCACCTGTTCTCGAAGGACGCCGAGAACCAGGGCAAGGAGAAGGACCTCACCCCGTCGGCCACCACGGACTACACGGAGCCCGCGTGGTCCCCGGACGGGAAGACCATCGCCGTCCGCACCCCGGACGGGATCAGCACCCTCCCCGCCGACGGCTCGGCCGCCCCGACCCCCGTCTCGACGTTCAAGGGCCTGCCGGCCTTCCGGCCGTGATCGACGGCGTCAGCCGGCCGAGCTGCGCGCCAACTCGGCGCGCAGCTCGGGCAGGTGCTCGTCCGCGTTCTCGTGCGGGAGGTACTCGACCACGTCGAGGAAGCGGAACAGCACCCGGGTCGCGGTGACCCCGTACTCGTAGTCCCCGTACCCCACCACCGCACCCGTACCACCGCGCGCGGTGCCCCGCACGACGGCCGCGGTCAGACCGTCCGGGGCGCCGTCCGCCGTGGTGCGCCGACGGGCGTTGGGCCGGGCCAGGTACGGGCAGACCATCGAGGCGTACAGCATGCACGCCCGGTGCCCCGGCCCCTCCATCGTCGGCGCGAGGTTCCGGTACGGCCGCCCGGCGGCCAGCGCCTCCGCGATCGCCGCACTCTCCGCAGCCCCGACCACCCGCCACACCGGCCCCTGCGGCATCAGCTCGTCACACACCGAGCACCGCCGCTCCAGCGCGCAGTTCGCGCTGCGGCCGTAGTCGGTCAGCGCGAACTGCGGCTCACCCTCTTCCCACGGAGTGATCGCCGGGACGGGATACCCACGCCCATCACGGGGCCGGCCCTCGACGGCCGGCGGCATCGGAACGGATTCGAAGCGCACGCGCCATGCTTACCACGGCCCGCCCTCGGCGAGGAAAGTCGGTGGCACCCGGCTCACGGCCCACGTGGGCGCGGCAGCTGTGGGTGCGGGGGGGGGACGGGGGCCGGCACCGCGTGGTGCCGGCCCCCTGTCGTCGAACCGGACGGATGGTCAGTTCCAGATGCCGGCGATGTCGTTGCCGTTGGCCGCGTTGCCCGCGTGGGTCGTCAGCCCGGCCAGGTCCTCCAGGGTGCGCAGGACGTCGTAGTGGTTGTAGGTGGTGGCGGTGGTGCTGCCGGGAGCCACGTGGGCGCCGGAGACGATGGTGGGGATGCGGTTGCCGGCCAGGCGGTTGTCCTCGTCGAAGGTGACGAGCAGCAGGCTGTTGTGGCTCGCGGCCCAGGTGGCGTAGGCGCCGAGGTTGGTCATGAGCCAGGTGTCGCCGGTCTTGACCGAGCAGTCGTGCATGTCGCTGCACAGGTTCGGCACGACGAAGGACACCTTCGGCAGGGTCGTGTAGTCGGTCGGGAACTGGCCGAAGGTACGGGCCGAGTTCAGCGCGACGTTGCCGAAGCCGAACCACGGGTTGTGCTTCTGCGCGTAGTTGCCACTGCTGCACACCGTGCTGCCCTGCGCGGGCAGGGACTCGTTGTAGCTGCCCCACGTCTTCCCGGCGGCGGTCAGCTCGGAGGCGAGGTTCGGCGCCTGGAGCCCGCCGACGGTCACGCAGCTGTCGTCGGTGACGCCCTGCGTCGAGCCGGAGAACAGCGCGTAGTAGTTCGGCTGGCTCGGGTGCGTGATCGCGTACGACTGGGTGAGCGTCGCACCGCCCTTGGCCAGGGAGTTGATGTACGGCGCGCTGCTGCTGCCGATGACCTGGGTGTAGGCGTGGTTCTCCATGACGACCACGATCACGTGGTCGGGGGCGGGCAGGGCGGCGGCCTGCGCGGCGGGCGCGGTGGCCGCCCACAGTCCGGCGGAGGCGGCCACGAGGGTGGTCGCCGAGGCGACGGCGGTCGCGGTGCGGCGAGAACGCGGGCGGGTGCGCAGGCCGGTGCGCGGGCGGGGCATGGCGAGCTCGGGCATGACAGGTCCTCACGGGGGATGGGAACGGGTCCGGCGGGCGGCCGCCCGGCGGCGGTGCGGCCGGGCGGCCGCCCTACGGTTTGTTCTGTGCTCCTGCTGCGGGACGTGCGGAACGTGCGGGGTGGCCGGATCGGCCGGATCGGCCGGACGTGGTCTAGTACGGCTGGCCGTTGGCGAAGTCGGTCGCGAAGGTCGACTCGATCGTGTTCAGCACGCCGGAGTCGGTGGTGATCAGGCCCAGCTCGCGGTTGTTGTTCAGCGAGTTGTCGGAGAAGTTCTCCGAGCCGGCGAACACCTTGGCCGTCGACGTGCCGTGGTCCGCGACGATCGCCTTCGCGTGGATGTACAGGCCCGTGGTGGACGAGTACGTGACGATCGAGCCGCCGGCCGTCGTCACCTCGTCGAAGTAGCTGCCGTACGAGTCGGGGTTCATGCCGACCACGCGCACGGTGACGCCACGGCTCGCGGCGGCGGCGACGGCGTCCACCAGGGCCTGGTCGCCGAACTCCAGCTCCTGCACGTCGAGGGAGGTCTGCGCGCCGTTGATCAGCGCGAGCAGGCGGTCCTGCGAGTCGGTGGGCGACCAGACCAGGTTGTCGCCGTCCGGCGGGGTGATCGAGGTCTTCGCGTAGTCCGCGGCGAAGACCTGCTCGATCGCGGCGACGTCGTCGGCGTCGGAGTCGAAGACGCCGTAGTCGCGGCTCGACGAGTAGTAGGTGGAGTCCAGGTTGCCGGTCAGGACGAGGGACTTGGAGCCGTCCACGGTGACGGTCTTCTGGTGGGTGTAGACGTACGCCGACGAGGAGTACGTCACGCCGACGCCCGCCGCCTTGAGCGCGGAGTAGGCGGCGCCGTTGACCGAGGTGTGCCTGGCGTCCAGGATCACCCGCACCTTGACGCCCGCCCGCTGCCGGCCGATCAGGGCGTTCACCGCGGCGGTGTCGCGCAGCTCGTACATCGTCACGTCGACCGACCTGGTCGCCGAGTCGATGAAGTCGTAGACCAGGGTGTGGTTCTGGTCCGGGAACACCACGGCCGCGTACGTGCCGGCGACGGTGTCGGCCTGGGCGGTGCCGGCTATCGGCACGACCGCGGCGGCGGACAGCAGGACGGCGCAGGCGCGGCGGGCCGTGCGGGGCAGGGGCATGCGGGACAGGGGCATGCGGACTCCACGTCGGTGAGGTGGGGACGGTGTGGGGGCACACGGGCGTGTGGGACGTGCGCACAGGGCGCTTGAGGTCTTCGGGGCAGCTCGACGGTGCTGGACGTGCGCTCGGGGCAGCTCGACGGTGCTCGACGGTGCTTGAGGTGTGCCGAACAAGCATGCGGCCCCTTGGTTTACGCGAGTAGATCCCAGCAGGTAAAACCTTGACCGCCGTTCGGGAAACGGATTGTGGAGGCGACCGCGTTCACCGATCGCTCACATTGCGACGGCGGCCCCGGACAGCGATAGTGGATCTTCGAACGACGCGGCCGGACGCCGCGTCAGCCGATCGGAGAACAGAGGAACATGGCGAAGATGAGGCTCCTACGTCCCCTGGCCGTGGCCGCCGCCGGTGTCGTCCTGATCGCGACCGGCGCCGCCCAGGCCGCCGCCGACCAGGGCACCCCGAGTGCGCCGGAACCCGACACCGCCGCGGTGCTCGCCGCCCTGCAGACCACCATGAAGGCGGGCGCGCCCGGCGCCTTCGCCGTCGTCCGCGACCACGGCGACCCGTCGCTCGACCGGACGCTGACGGTCGGCAAGGCCTCCCTCGACGGCACCCCGATGAAGGCCGGCTGGCGGTTCCGGGTCGGCAGCAACAGCAAGATGTTCGCCTCCGTGCTGGTCATGCAGCTCGCCGAGCAGGGCCTCATCGACCTCGACAAGCCGCTGCGCGACTACCTCCCGGCCGGCACCCTGCCCGACGGCTGGACCATGACCGGCCGCCAGGTCATGGAGCACCGGGCCGGTATCTACGACCACACCAACGACCTCCTCGAGCAGCCCGGAGAGGAGACCACCGCCGCGTTCGAGGCGCGCATCCGCACCAACGTCTACGCCCCGGCCGACCTCGTCGCGATGTCCGTCAAGCACGGCATCCAGTACACGCCGGGCACCAAGTACGCGTACTCCAACACCGACTTCGTGCTCATGGGCCTCGCCGTCGAGAACCTCACCGGCCGCCCTTACGCCGACGTCCTCCAGGAGCGCATCCTCGACCCGCTGGACCTGCGCGACACCTCCTTCGTCGTCCCCGACCCGAAGATCCGCGGCGCCCACGTCACCGGCTACCTCACCAACGACGACCGCACCAAGCCGCTGCTCGACTCCACCGAGCAGACCGCCTCCTGGCTCTGGGCCGCCGGCGGCGTCACCTCCTCCGCCGAGGACCTCGACACCTTCCTGACCGCTCTCATGGCGGGCAGCTCCGGCGGACTCGTCTCCGACGACTCGCTGCGCCAGATGGAGGCCGCGATCGCGACCCCGAGCGCGAAGATCTCCTACGGCCTCGGGCTGCGCCGCATCTCGCTCAGCTGCGGCGACGTGTACGGGCACGGCGGCATCGTCCAGGGCTACCAGACCCAGTCGTTCACCACGCCGGACGGGCACCGCACGGTCGTCGTGTTCGCCAATGCCTCCAACAACGGCTCGGTGACGCAGGGCCTGATGGGCGCGCTGGAGCCGGCGTTCTGCGGCAAGAAGCCGGCCGCCGCCTCGCCGCGGGCCACCGTCCGCTCGGCGGTGCCGCGCGACACCGCCCCGGCCGCGACCGACACGACGATCCCGGCGGTCGAGGACAGCCGGATCTGAGGCAGGCCGTGCGGTGACGGGCCCAGCGCCCGAGCGATGACGGGCGCTGGGCCCCGGCCCGTGACGGGCGCCGGGCCTCAGCCCGTGACGGCCGCCGCACCCGGCCGGCGACGGCCTGGCCGGCCGTCCGCGCTGAGGTCCGTGAGCGCTTCGGTGAGGAGCTCACGCGCCTCGTCGGCGCGGCCCTGCTCGATCAGGGCCGTGCCGAGCTCCGTCAGCGTCTTCGTCATGCTGTCCGGGCGGCCGATCGTCTCGAAGTGCGTCAGCGCCTGGCGGTGGGCCTTCTCGGCGGCCGGCCACTGCTTGAGGGCCGCGCGGTCGAGGCCCAGCTCGTAGGCCGTCATCCCCGCCAGGAAGTGCATCAGCGGCGTCTCCCAGCGCTCCACCAGTTCCAGCGCCCCCGCGAGCGCCAGCCGGCGGGACTCCACCGCCTCCTCCGCGCGGCCCGCGTCGCGCAGGCAGTTGGCGGCGCCGCGCAGCGTGACCAGCCGTCCGATCCTGGCGGCCCGGTTGTCCACGGACGCGAACGCGTCGGCCGCCCGGTGGTAGCTGTCGGTGGCCTCCTGGTGCCGGTGCAGCCGGCGCAGTCCGCTGCCGAGGTAGGTCAGCGCCCAGCCCTCCTGCTCGCGGTCGCCCAGGGAGCGGGCCAGCTCCAGGCCCTCGCCGGCCAGTTCGATGCCGCGCTGGTAGCGGTGCAGGCAGGTGACGTACGTCCAGGCCAGGTAGTTCAGGTGGACGGTCTCGGCCTGCCGGTCGCCGAGGGCCCGCGCGGAGTCGACGGACAGCTGGAAGACCTCGCCCCAGATGTCCCAGCTCAGCAACCGGTCCGAGAACCAGTGCATCGCCTCGGCGGTGTCCACCACCTCGCGGTGCCGGCCCGCCCCGGCCGCGCGGTGCATGGCGGCCAGCCACTCCGGGTGCTCCTCCTCCAGCCAGCGCGCCGCGTCCGCGATCGTCTCCGGGGCCGTCGCCGGATCGGGGTCACCGGACGGCAGCTCGCCGTCGCTGTCCGGCACGAACCGCAGACCCGCCGCCGACGCGCGAGCCAGCACTCGCCCGGCCGCGGCCAGTTCGGCGGCGCGCACCTCCTCGGGGCTCTCGTCGGCCGTGAGCCGCTCCCCCGCGTACAGGCGGACGAGGTCGTGCAGGCGGTAGCGCTCCGGGGTGGTGAGCTGGACCAGCCCGGCGTCCGTCAGCTCCTCCAGACAGCGCTCGGTGCGCACCGCGGACAGCCCCGCGTACATCGCGGCGACGGCCGCCGTGAAGTCCGGCCCGGCGGTCAACGCGCAGCGGCGAAGCACCAGTTGGGACTCGGCCGGCAACCGGCGGTAGGACAGGGCGAAGGCCGGGCGGACGGCGAGGTCCCCCGTCTCCAGCAGGTCGAGCCTGTTCTCCTCGGCCGCGAGCTGCCGCACCAGGCGGCTCACCGGCAGCTGCTCGCGCGCCACCAGGCGCTGGCCGGCGATCCGCAGTGCGAGTGGCAAGTAGCCGCACAGGCGGGCGAGTTCTGCCACCGCGTCCGGTTCGGCGGCGATCCTTTCCCGGCCGGCGATCCGGGCGAGCAGCGCGGCCGCCTCGGTGGGCGCGAGGGCGTCCAGGCGCAGGCGGTGCACCGACTCCAGGCCGGGCAGGGCGTTGCGGCTGGTGACGATCGTCAGGGCCGGGCCCGAGCCGGGCAACAGCGGGCGGACCTGCGCCTCGTCGGCGGCGTTGTCCAGCACGAGGACGAGCCGGCGCTCGCGCACCAGGGCCCGGAAGAGTCCGGCCCGCTCCTCCGTGCCGGCGGGGACGGCCCCGTCGTCGACGCCCAGCGCGCGCAGGACCTGGCCGAGCGCGTCCCGGGCGGCCAGCGGGGCCGGGGCCATGCCGGCGAGGTCGAGCGAGAGCTGGCCGTCGGGGAACCGGTCGGCCAGGCGGTGGGCGGCGTGCAGGGCGAACGCGGTCTTGCCCAGGCCCGGCTGACCGCTGACCAGCAGCACCCGGGGGTGGGCCGGGTCGTCGTCCCGTACGAGCTCGTCCAGGCGGGCGAGGGCGTCCGCGCGGGCGGTGAAGTCGGCGATGTCACGGGGGAGGGCGAGGGCGCCGGGGAGCACGGGGGCCGCAGGGGTCGCGGGGGCCGCAGGGGTCGCGGGGGCCGCGGATGCGGGCTCGGGGGCCCTGGTGGCTTTGGCCGCGGACGGGCCGGCCTGCACGGGGACGGTCGTCGTGCGGGTGCCGCGGGGGCGTCCGGACTGGGCGGCCCGCTCCAGGGCCAGGGCGTCCGGCGCACCGAGGCCCAGCGCCGAGGCGAGCGCCTGCACGGTGCGGCGCTGCGGTCCGCGCGTGCGGCCGCGCTCCATGTCGCCGAGGGCCCGCAGGCTCACGCCGGAGCGCTCCGCCAGTTCCTCCTGCGTCAGCCCCGCCCGCACCCGGTACCCGGCCAGCAGTCCGGAGAACTCCTCGCCCTCGACGACCGCGTCCCTCATCGACCCCACCCCTGACCCCGCCCGTACTTCTGCCACCGTTTGTGCCTCAACCACTACACGCAGGCAGAAGTATGCACGGTTTCACGCGGCCCCGGTGCCACGGCACTGCTGGTCAGTGCGTGTGCCGAGGGCCGACGGGGGCGGAACGGCCACCGGGCGCCCGGCCGGGCGGGCGCGCGGGGGCGGCGGCAGAACTGCCGGTAGTTCTGCCTGTTCGCGTCGGGGCGGAACTACGTGGGGGCGGAATTGGAATGGGCGGAAGTGCGCGGAGAGGCGGAACCCGGGGGCGGGGAAGGCTCAGGCGGCGCCCGAGAGCAGGCTGTCCGCGCGGTGGCGGGCGGCGGCGGCGTCGCCGGTGCGGCCCAGGGTCGCCAGGAGGTCGGCGAGCAGGGCGTGCGAGTCGGCCTGGAGCGCCGGGTCGGCGAGTGTCCGGCCGAGGACGACGGCCAGTTCGGCGCAGTCGAGGGCCAGGCCGACGCGGCCGAGGGCGTGCAGCGCGCGGGCCCGGATGTGGGTGGCGCGGACGGCGTCGGCGGTGTGGGCGGCGGCGAGCCGAACGGCCTCGTCCGCGTGGGCGAGGGCCTGGGCCGGGGAGCCGGCGAGGACGAGGGCGTCGGCCAGGTCGATGTGGGCGGCGGCGAGGAGGTGCGCCGTCTCGGGGGCGCGAGCGGCCGCGACGACGTCGGTGAACAGCGGGACGGCCCGGTCGTGCCGTCCGGCGCGGGCCAGCGCGCGGGCGACGCGCGCCCGGGAGCACAGGCTCAGGAGCGGGTCGGCGGTGGCGCTGACGGCCCGGTCGAGGTGTTCGCCCGCGGTGCGGTGGGCGCCGCGCTCGACGAGGAGGACGGCGAGGTCGGTGGAGAGCCGGGCCACGGCCTCCGGGTCGTCGGCGGCACGGGCCGCGCGCAGACCGGCCTCCGTCGTGGCACGCCACCGGGCGCGGTCGTGCTCGGCTCCTTCGCCGGCCACGAGACCGTGGGCGGCGCGTTCGTAGAGCGCGGCGGCGCGGTGGGCCAGTTGCCAGGCCGCGGCCGTCCGCCCGTGCTGTTCGGCGCAGAGCACGACGGCGCGGATGGCGCCCTCCTCGCGCCGGAACCAGGCCGCGCCGTCCCCGCCCTCGGCGGACCTCGCGGCGGTCGCCTCGAGGTAGTGGTCGATCAGGCGGTCGAGCGCGGCGAGTCGTTCGTCACACCCGAGGTCGGCGGCCTGCCGGGCGGCGTAGCGGCCGACCAGGGCGGGCCGGGCGTAGCGGCCGGGGGCGTGCTCCTCCAGGAGGTGCACGGCGTCGAGGCGGGCCAGGTGGGCGCGGGCCTCGGCGGCGGGCAGGTCGCCGAGGGCGGCGGCGGTGGCGGCGGCGATCTCGCTGCCGGGGTGGAGGCCGAGGAGGGTGAACAGCCGGGCGGTGGCGGGGTCGAGCGCGCGGTGGGTCCGGTCGAGGGTGGCGGCCATGCCGAGCGGCCCGCGACCGGTGCCGGTGAGGGTGGCCAGGGCGGCCTGGTCGTCGGCGAGTTCGGCGGCGAGGTCGGCCAGGCCCCAGCCGGGGCGGGCGGCGAGCCGGGCGGCGGCGAGGCGCAGGGCGAGCGGCAGGCGGTCGCAGCGTTCGGCGAGTTCGGCGGCGGCCGCGGGTTCGGCGGCGAGCCGGGCGGGGTCGAGGGTGCGGGCGAGCAGGGCGGCCGCGTCGTCGGGGGTGAGCGCGTCGACCGGCAGGGGGACGGCGCCCTCGCGGACGACCAGGTCCCGCAGGCGGTGGCGACTGGTGACGACGGTGACGGACACATCCTCGGAGAGCCCGGCGGGCGGGGCCGGCAGAAGGGGTGCCACCTGCTCCGCGGAGCGGGCGTCGTCGAGGAGCACCAGCACCCGGCGCCCCGCCAGCAGCTCGCGGTAGCGCTGGACGCGTTCGCCGAGCCCGGTGGGGACGGCCGGTTCGCCGAGGGCGGTGAGGAACTCGGCGAGCACCTCGGCCGGGTCCCGGGGCCCGGCTTCGCCGAATCCGTCGAGGTCGGCGTGGAGGAGGCCGTCGGGGAACCGCTCGGCAGCCCGGTGCGCCCAGTGCTGGACGAGGGCCGTCTTGCCGACGCCGGCCGCGCCGGTGACGAGGACGGGCCGCCCGCCGCGGGCCGGCGCGAGGGCGTCGTCGAGGCGGCGCAGGTCGGCCGCGCGGCCGACGAACCGGCGGTCGGCGGGCGGGAGTTGGAACGGTATTGCCTTCGGGCGCGGCGGGGCCACGGTGGCACTGGGGCGGGCCAGGCGCTCGCCGGCGCGGCGCAGCTCGGGGTGGGGCGGGCCGTCGAGGCGAGCGACCAGCCGCCCGTACCAGACCGCGGCCTCCTCGCGCCGGCCGGCCTGGTCGAGGCAGGTGACGAGCCGGGCGGCCGGGCCCTGCCGGGTGGGGTGCGCCGTGACGGCCTCGGTGAGCTCGGCGACGAGCTCGCCGCCGCGGCCCTGGCGGCACAGGCCGTCGGCGAGCCGGTCGAGGGCGAGCAGGCGCAGGTCGGTGACGTACGGGGAGGTGCGCTCGCGCAGCAGGGCTGAGCCGCAGTCGGCGAGGGCGGGGCCGCGGAACAGGTCGAGGGCGGCGCGCAGCAGCGGGAGCGCCGGGTCGGCGGGCGGGCCGTCGGGGACCGGAGCGTCGTCCGGGCCCTGCGGGTGGTACGGGCCGAACGAGCCGTGCCGGCCGTCCGGGTGCAGGATCCCGGCGCGTTCGCAGAGGCCGGCGAAGCGCACCAGGTCGACCCGGTCGGGCTCGCCGGTGAGCACGTAGCCGGCGTCGCGGGTGCCGAGGGCGAGGCGCTCGCCGCCGCCGTCCGCGGTCTGCTCCTCCCCCAACGCCTGGCGCAGCACGGCGACATGGCCCTGGAGCGCGGCGCGGGCGGTGGGCGGCGCCGCGCCGTCCCAGACCAGTTCGATCAGTTCGTCCGTGGCCACGACCCGGTTCAGCCGGACGGCGAGTGCGCTGAGCAGGGCGCGCCGCTTGGGCGCCGAGGGCGTGACGAGCGTTCCGTCGTCGCGCCGGACGGCGACCGGTCCGAGCAGGTCGATGCGCATGCGGCCCCTCGTCTGGCTGATCGGCTCGTTCGCCGGCGGGTGGATCGTCTGCGGGTGGATCGAGTCGTCCGAGGATAGGCCGGATGGGCCGGGCTCCGCACCGGTGCGAGTTCCGGCCGGTTCGTGCCATCATGTTCGCTTCTCGGCCGGTTCGGTTCGGATCCGTCCGGTCCCGTTCGATGAGCGATCGGGGCGACGCCCACGTTGACTACACTGCTCCACCCCGGGACCGACCGGCCCGGGAGTCGTGGGGCAAGGTGGGGCGGCGCGTGGGAATTCGACTCCTCGGTCCGGTGGAGCTGGGGACCGGGGGCGGCGGGTTCGTCGCGCTCCAGGGCGCGCAGCGGCGGGCCGTGCTCGCACTGCTCGCGCTGCACCTGGGGCGGGTCGTCGGGGTGGACGCCTTCTGCGAACTCCTCTGGGACGACTGGCCGCCGGCCAGTGCGCGGGCGGCGCTCCAGGGACACGTGGCCGCGCTGCGCAAGCTGCTCGCCGCCGGGCCCTTCGTGCTCCACACCCGGGCACCCGGCTACCTGTTGACCGGGCCCGCCGAACTCGTGGACGCGCTGCGCTTCGACGACCTGGCGGCCCGCGCCGCCGCGCTGGCCGAGGCGACCGGCGCCAGCGCGCCCAAGGCCGGTGCGGCGCTCGCCGAGGCGATCGCGCTGCTGGAGCAGGCGCTGCGGCTGTGGCGCGGTCCGGCGCTCGCCGACCTGCCGGACACGGCGCTGCGCGGCACCGTCGCGGGCCAGCTGGAACAGGCCCGGACCGCGGCCCTCGTCTCCTGGGCGGCGCTGCGGCTGCGGCAGGGCACCGGCGCCGCGGCCGTGCCGTCGCTGGAGCAGAACGTGCGGACGAACGGGCTGCGCGAGGAGGTGGCGGCGCTCCTGGTGCGCTGCCTCCACCAGGCCGGACGGCCCGCCGACGCGCTGCGGGCGTACCACGAGGCGCGGACCCGGCTCGACGGCGAACTCGGCATCCGGCCGGGCCCCGCGCTCCAGGCGGCGCTCGCCGAGGTCCTCGCCGACGACGACGGCGACGAGGCGGGCGACGGCGCGGGCGAGGACGACGCCTCAGCGGACAGGCGGTCGGCGCAGGAGCCGCCCCCTTCTCCGGCGATCACCGAAGCCGGCACTCCCGTGCCCCGCCGCCTCCCCCGCCGCCCGCTCGACTTCGTCGCCCGCGAACCCGAACTGCACTGGCTGGACCGCGAATGCGGCCCCGACCGCACCGGCGACGGCCTCGCCCTCGTCGTCGGCCCGGCCGGCGTCGGAAAGAGCGCACTGGCCCTCACCTGGGCGCACACCGCCGCCGCCGGCTACCCCGACGGCCACCTGCACGCCGACCTGCGCGGCCTCGACCCGGCCGGACCGGCCGACCCCGGCGAGACGCTCGGCGCGTTCCTGCGCGCGCTGGGCGTCGACGGACCCGCCCTGCCCGCCGACCGGGCCCGGCGCGCCGCGCTCTACCGCACCCTCACCCGGAACCTGCGCCTGCTCGTCGTCCTCGACGACGCGGCCGACGCCGACCAGGTCGCCGACCTCCTCCCGCACGGCCCCGGCTGCGCCGCCGTCGTCACCGGCCGCGGCCCGCTCGAGGGCCTGGTCGCCGCCGAGGGCGCGGCCCTGCTGCGTCTGGCACCGCTGCCCGCGTCCGACGCGCTGCGCCTGCTGGAACGGGTGTTGACGCCCGGACGCGTGCAGGCCGAAGCGGAGGCCGCCACCCGGCTCGCCGCGCTCTGCGACCACCTGCCGCTCGCCCTGCGGATCGCCTCCGCCCGCCTGGCCGCCCGGCCGGACTGGACGATCGCCGCCCTCGTCGCCGACCTCGCGGACGAGTCCACCCGGCTGGCCGTCCTGGAGGGTGACGGCACGCTCGGCGTCTCGGGCGAGCTGCTCCGCACCCACCGCCAACTGTCACCGGACGCGGCCGAGTTGTTGACCGTCCTGGCCGCCCACCCGGCCGGGGAGGTGGACGTCCTCGCGAGCGCGGCCCTGCTCGGCGCCGAGCCGGCCACCGCCCGCCGGGCCCTGGGCGAGCTCACCGCCCACCACCTGCTCACGGGCACCCCGCACGGGCGGTACGGCCGGTCCGGCCTCGTCCGCCTGTTCAGCGCGGAGCTGCTCGGCCGGCGGCCGGCGGCCGACCGGCAGATCGCCGCCGAGCGGCTGTTGGACTACTACGTGGAGGCCTCCCGGGCGTGCGCCGAGCACCTGGAGCCCGGTCAGGAGACGTACGGCGGGAGCGTCCACCACCCGCCTGCCCTTCCCTCGCCCGCCGGGCCGCGGGCCGCGATCGACTGGTTCCGGGCCGAGGAACCGACCGTCCGCGCCCTGGTCGCCTCCGCCGGCCGGAGCGACCCGGCGCGCGCCTGGCGGCTGGCGGCCGCCAGCGAGCCGCAGTATTACGCCGCCGGGCTCTTCACCGAGTGGCTGAGCTGCATGACCGCGGGCCGGGAGGCCGCCGAGCGGTGCGGCGACCGGGTGGGCACCGCACGGATCGGCGTCGCCCAGGCCAGCGCCCTGCTCGGCCTGCGCCGCTACCAGGAGGCGGTCGAGCGCGGCCGCAAGGCCCTGGCCGGCACCCGCCCCGAGGACGGCGCCGTCCACCTGCGGGCGCTCAACGCCCTCGCGGTGTCGAAGGCCCTCGTCGGCCGCGCCGAGGAGGCCACCGCACTCACGGCCGCCGCGCTCGCGTTCGCGACCGGCACCGGCGAACCCCACCGCCTGTCCGCCACCCTCGCCCACGGCTCCCAGGTCAGCCTGCTGGTCGGCGACCGGGCGGGCGCCCTCCGGCAGGCGCGCGAGGCCCGCAACCTGCTGCCCGGATCGACGGTGACGATCTGCCACCTCTGGTCGATGCTCACCGAGGCCCACGCCCTCCAGCCGGTCGCCGACGAGGAGGCCTGCGAGATCGCCTGGCGCCGAGCGCTCGCCGCCTGCGAGGAGGCCGGGCTGCTGCACCTCCTCGCGCTCGCCGAGCAGTCCTACGCCTCCTTCCTGGCCGGCCACGGCCGGGCGCTGGAGGCCGTCGGACGCCTCCGGTCCGCGCTCGACCGCTTCCGCGCCGACGGCCGGCTCCCGTCGTCCATGGGCGGCTTCGTCACCGCGATCGAGGATCAGCTCGACGCGCTGACGCACCGGCACCCCTGACGATCCGCCAGATCCAGTGCCCTGGTGGTGCGTCAGTTCAGCGCGGCCTCGGCGACGCACCCGCGATCGGCCGCCGCCTTCGGGGCGTATCCGTGCTCGGCCGCCGCCTTCGGGGCGTATCCGTGCTCGGCCGCCAGGACCGGGCGCATGGCACGGATCGCGTAGAAGTTGCGGGACTTGACCGTCCCCGGCGGCACCCCGAGCTTCGCCGCCGCCTCCACCACCGAGCGGTCCTTGAGGTGCAGCTCCACCAGTACCTCGCGGTGGTGCTTCTGCACCCGCCGCAGCGCCAGGGCGATGTCCCGGGAGGCCACCACCCGCTCGTACGGGTCCTCGGCGACCGGCTGGTCCTCGACCGCCTCGCCGAGCGCCTCGGGCGCCCGGGACGCCGCCATCCGGTAGTGGTCGATGGCGATCCGCCGGGCCACCGTGAACAGCCACGGCCGGCTGTGCTCGGGGCCGGCCTTCAGCGCCTCCGGGTTCTGCCAGGCGCGCAGCAGGGTCTCCTGGAGGATGTCCTCGGCCTTGCCGCGGTCGCCCCGCGTGGTGCGCAGCAGCACGTTCAACAGGTAGCCGCCGTGCAGCCGGTGGATCTCGGCGAGGTCCCGCGGGTCGAGGGTCGGACGCCCCGCACCCTTCGCGGTGGGTGCGGGACCGGCGTGCTGAGCGGCGGAGGCGATCGGAACGGCTGGCTGCTGGGACACGCACTACCTCACAGAGGGGTCGGAGTCAGGGGACAGTCCGACCGGATCCCCCCGGCGGCTGTGACCACAGGCTGTCAACGGCCGCCAAGGATGCGCCAACTCCGCGCCAACGTCGCTCCCCTCGCCGCCCCCTGGGGGGCTTCAGGCCGCGTCCCGCTCCTCGTTGAGGGCACGGACCAGGTCCTGCACGCCGTCCTCGCCGCGGTGCTCGATCAGTACGGCCACCCAGGTGGTGAACCGCTCCCGCTCCCGTGCCGACCAGTCCGGCGCCGATGGGTGCTCGTCCACCACCATCGCCGCAGCGAGACCCAACAGGCCGGGCGAGGACACCGGCCGCCAACGCCCGGACGGCAGCCCGTGCAGCGCCAGCCGGCGGGCGACGGCGATCACGTGCTCCGCCGCTCCCGGCGGCACCGGCAGCGCCGGTGGCCCCGGTACGACCTGCGCACCCTCGGCCAGCAGCGCCGCGATCAGTTCACGCGGTTCCGCGCGGTCGGTTCCCATGTCTCGTCGTCCTTCCCCCGTCCCGGTCCGGGACTCATTCGGTCGTTCCGTCGGG
Organism: Streptomyces sp. SP17BM10; assembly: GCF_036322405.1. Classification (NCBI taxonomy): domain Bacteria; kingdom Bacillati; phylum Actinomycetota; class Actinomycetes; order Kitasatosporales; family Streptomycetaceae; genus Streptomyces; species Streptomyces sp. SP17BM10. The sequence goes on from NZ_JAQYXB010000675.1 coordinate 278,398, forward strand.
GCCGCCCGGCACGGGCCGGACGTCCCCCGGAGACGGTACCGACTGGTAGCCCGGTCCGGTCGGGGGTTTGCGGACAGCGGAACCCGCGGGCCGGGCCCGGTCGCCACCCGGCCCGCGGCTGGGCGGCGTGACCTAGAACGTCGTCCAGTCGTCGGCGCCCGGCGTCCCGAGCGTGCGGATCCGCTCGCCGTCGCGGTCGTCGAAGGTGTCCTTGGCGATCTCGAACGCCCTGCCATCGGGCCGCAGGCCGTACAGCACGACCTGCTCCTTGCCGATGCCGGTCAGCGACAGGTGCTCGCACTGGTGCGGTGCCACGACGTGCGTCGAGAAGCCGCCCCGCTTCGGGAACACCGCGTACGACGGGTAGTTTCCGCCGGAGCACAGGGTGAAGTTGTCCGCCGGCTGGGCCGGGACGCCCGGGACGACGGGGACGGTCGGCTGGGCCGGAATCCTCGGCACCGCCGGGACGGTCGCCGCCTGCGCGACGGAGACTCCGGTGAGGCCGACCAGGCCGACGGCCGCGAACAGCAGGCCGGCGGCACGGGTGGTGGAGCGCATGGGTTTCCTCCAAGCGTGATCAGGACGCGAGGTGCGCCCTGACCAGCTCAACGGGCCTCCCGCCGAACGGGGTTCAGCGGCGGCCCGGCAGGCACGGCCCGTCCTGCCGATTGAACCCGGCGCGCACCGGCCGCCGTAGTTCCGGCTGGGCGCGACAGCGGAACCCGCCGGCCGGCGGCTGGGCGGCGTGACCTAGAACGTCGTCCAGTCGTCGGCGTCCGGCGTCCCGAGCGTGCGGATCCGCTCGCCGTCGCGGTCGTCGAAGGTGTCCGTGGCGATCCGGAACCGGGCGCCGCCGGGCCCGATTCCGTAGAGCACCACCTGCTCGTCGGCGATGCCGTCCAGCCGCAGCGAGGTGCACCCGCCGGCCGGGACCTCGTGCGTCGCCATGTTCCCCCGCTTCGGGAAGACCGCGTAGGAGGAGTAGGTGCCCTTGGAACACAGGACGAAGTTCGGGCCCGGCGCCCGGGTCGGCACCGTGGTCGGCGTCGCCGCGGCGCGGGGCGTCCGGTCCGACACCGGGGTCGAGGCCTGCGCGGTGGTGACGCCGGCGAGGCCGGCGACACCGACGGCGAGCAGCAGGCCGGCGGCACCGGCGGTTCGGGTGGTGCTGCGCATGGTTTTCTCCAGGTTCGATTCGGGTGCGTCCTGACCAGCTCAACGGGCCTCCCGGTGAACGGGGTTCAGCACCGTCCCGGCGGGCACGATCGGTGCTCCCCGTTGAACCCGCCGCGCACCGGCCGCCGTAGTTCCGGCTGGGCGGGCCGGGCCGGGCGAACCGGTCGCCCGGCTCCCGTGCGAGCCGGTCCGGGCCGGTCGCCGTCAGCCGAACCAGCGGGCCAGCGCCGCGTCGAGCGGCGTGCCGTCGGTGTCGGTCCAGGCGAGGTAGCCGTCGGGGCGCACCAGCAGGGCTCCGGCCCCGTCGACGTCCTCGTCGGTCTTCGCCAGGACCTGCTCGACCCGGTCGGCCCGGTCGCCGACCGGCCTGCGCCTGCCGTCCAGGGACAGCAGCAGGCCGCGGCCTGAGCGCATCAGCGAACTCGCCCTGACCGGCCCGTCCTCGGTGGTCAGCTCCAGGTCGATCAGCCTGGGGCCGACGCCCGGGTAGCGGAGGTCCAGGCCGGACATCATGCCCGAGACGTACCGGTGGGCGTCGGGCAGCCGCAGCAGGTCGGTGACGATCTCGCGGACCGTGTCGATCTCCTCGTCCCGCCCCGGGTTCATGATCACGCCCTGCGCGCGGGTGTGGCGCAGCACGCGCGCGGCGACCGGGTGCCGCTCCGCGTGGTAGCTGTCGAGCAGCCCGGCGGGCGCCCAGCCGTTGATCGCGCCGGCGAGCTTCCAGCCCAGGTTGACGGCGTCCTGGACGCCGAGGTTGACGCCCTGGCCGCCGATCGGCATGTGGATGTGCGCCGCGTCCCCGGCGAAGAACACCCGTCCCTCGCGGTAGCGCTCGACCTGGCGGACGGCATCGCCGAAGCGGGAGGCCGCGCGCAGTTCGCCCATGACCGTCTCGGGGCCGTACACGGCGTGCAGGGCCTCCTGGACCTCGTCGGCCGAGACCGGCGACGCGTGGTCCGGGCCGTCCCCGGAGAGCTTGCCGAACAGCATCCGGTACAGGTCCGGGCCGATGGGGTGCAGGATGGTGTGGAAGCCGTTGTCCGACCGCGCGAACGCGCTGAAGTGTCCGGGCTCGGTACGGACCTTCGCGGAGCACGAGACGAGCGTGAGGTCCGCGGCCACGGCGGACATCCGGCGCTCCCGGCCGGGGAATGCGACGCCCAGCAGCCGGCGGACGGTGCTGTGCCCGCCGTCGCACGCGACGAGGTAGCGGCCCCGGATCGCACCGCTTCCGCCGTCCTGCGAGCGCCACTCGGCGGTGACCGCGTCCGCGTCCTGCGCGACGGCCGTCACCTCGCGACCGCGCAGCACCGGCACGCCCCGCTCGGCGAGGAGCCCTTCGAGGTGCGCCTCCAGCGCGACCTGCGGGACGGCGACCGGGTGCGGGTAGCGCGTGCGGAACGGCGCGCAGTCCAGCTCGACCGGCAGGCCGGCGAAGTGCCCGCCCGAGCTCTCCCCGGCCGGCAGGTCCGCGAGCAGCGGCTCCGACAGCCCCCGCAGGTCCAGCACTTCGGCGGTGCGCGGCTGGAGGCTGCCCGCCCGGGACTGGGTGCTGCGGGCGAGCAGCTTCTCCGTGACGACGACCGGTATCCCGGCCAGCGTGAGCTCGTGCGCCAGCATCAGCCCGGTCGGGCCCGCCCCCACGACGATGACTTCGGTCTGCACAGCAACCTCCGAAAGAAGAACTGGGTGCAATTCTGCACTCAGTCTACCACGGGGTAGACTGAGTGCATGAATCAGCAGATGGGCCTGCGGGAACGCAAGAAGGAACGCACTCGGGAGACGATCGCGGCGACCGCGATCCGCCTCTTCCTCGACAAGGGCTTCGACCAGGTGTCGATCACCGAGATCGCCGAGGCGGCGGACGTCTCCCGGCGCACCCTCTTCGCCTACTTCCCGACGAAGGAGGACCTCGTCCTCCAGCGCTTCGCCGACCACGAGAGCGAGGCGGCCCGCATCGTCCGCGCCCGCCCGGACGGCCAGGCCCCGCTGGAGGCGCTGCGCACGGCCCGCCTCGCCGCCCTGGCCGCCCGCGACCCGAACACCGGTCTGTGCGACGACCCCGAGGTCATGGCCTTCCTCCGCCTGATCACCGGCACCGAGAGCCTGGCGTCCCGGCTCGTCCGCTACACGGCACGCGGCGCCGAAGCCCTCTGCGCGGCCCTCCGGGAGGCCGGCGTCGACCCGCTCGCCGCACGCCTCGTGGCCGCCCAGGTGATCGTGGTGGAGCGCGAACTCGCCATCATGAACCAGGAACACCTGGCCGCCGGCACCTCCGCCGACGACCACTACCCGACGGCCGTCCAGGCGACCGAGCGGGCCTTCGACCTGCTGAGCAACGGGCTGGGCTAGCGCCGACCGGGTCGGGGAAGTGCGGCAGCGCGGACAGCGGGGACGGCGGGGGCAGCGGGGACAGCACGCTGCACTCGCGGGAAGGGTCTCGGTCGTCAGATCGCATACCGGGACACCGTCGGCCCAGCGGAGACGTTCACCCGTCCGGTGCGTCCCAGCCGGCCGGCGGGGGTGAGTCCGGACGCCCGGGTTCCGGACTACGGCTCGGGCTACGGCGCGTCGTCGGCCTTGGCCGGTTGCCAGCGGCGGGCGCGGCCTCGGGGGGAGACGGCCCCGGCGATGGCCACCAGGCCGATGGTGCCCAGTGCTGTCAGGGCCACCCCGGCGGCCTGGGCCGGCGCCCCGGACGAGGGGCGGGGCGGGGGCATCGCCAGGGCGGATGTGGACGGGGTGGTGGGGGGTGGGGCCGGGGAGGTCTCGTGGTCGAGCGTGGTCGTCACGGCGGAGACCAGGTCCACCGTTCCGTAGCCGAGTTGCGGGTCGGGCAGGGGGCCGGCCGGGCGGTAGGCGGTGGCTTCGAGACGGGCCGTCAGCTGGTCGGCGGTCAGGGCGGGGCGGTAGCCGAGGACCAGGGCCGCCGTGCCGGCGACGAAGGCCGTCGCGAAGCTCGGGCCGGTGCCCGTGTAGTAGCCGCCCGCCGCCGGGCCGGGGCCGGTCACGGCGTCGCCCGGGGCGGCCAGGTCCACCCGGCCGCCGACCGCCGCGTTGTCCGGGAGCGCCCCGGCCGGGCCGAGGTCGCGGACGGCGAGCACCTCGGGGTAGGCGGAGGGGTAGACGGGGGCCGGTTTGGTCTGCGCGCTCGGTGCGGTGTCGGGCGCCGCCGGGGCGACGACCAGCGCGCCCTTGGCCCGGGCCCGGCGCACGGCCCCGGCCAGCGCGTCGCTGCCCTCGGGGACGGTGACGCCCACGGCGATGACGCGCGCGCCCCGGTCGGCCGCCGCCGTGATGCCCTGAGCGAGCCGGTCGGCGGTGGTCGTGCCGGTGTCGTCGGTGACGCCCACCGCCAGGACCCTCGCACGGGGCGCGAGGCCGGCGAAACCGGTGCCGTCGCGGCGGTCCGCGGCGATCAGCCCGGCCAGGAAGCTGCCGTGGCCGACGCAGTCGTGGGCCGGGTCGGCGGCGCCGTCGAGCTTCGGCGCGAAGTCGGTGCGACCGACGAGCAGTCCGGAGCCGTCGCCCACCCCCGAGCCGAGCACCGCGACCGTCACGCCGTCGCCGCGGCTCAGTTGCCACACTCGGTCGGGCCGTAGGAACGTCTGCGGCCAGGGCATGAGTTGGGTGCCCTTCGCCGACGTGGGCAGGCAGCCCGCGGGCTTCCCCGACGCCTCCCGCCGCACCTGGCCGACGCCCGGCAGGGCTTCCCCGGACGAGGAAGGCGTGGGCGCGGGCGTGGACGTGGCTGCGGGCGTGTCGGCCCACGCGGCTCCCGCGGGAAGCAGCAGCGCAGCGGCCAGTGCGGTCGCGGAGGCCCGCGCTGCGAGGGGCCGTCGGCCGGCGGTGGTCGGGGAGGGGGTCGGCAGCGCGAGCACATCCCCACACGCGTCCCCCACGGACGCCGACGCCCCGGCTGCCAGTCCCCTCCCTTCCCGGATCCACCGGCCGACGGCGGTCATGGGGGTGGCCGCCTCGTCCGTCCCGGTCCCCGTGCCATCGCTCACGCGAAGCTGCCGATGCGCTCGGACGGGATGTCCTGCGGCAGCAGGAGGCTCAGTTCGTCGAGGTCCGCGATGTCCAGGCGGGACAGCCGGCCCGCCTGGCGGGTGATCATCGCCTCCAGCACCTGGCGCGCGAAGCGGCCGTTGCCGAAGGAGTTGTCACGCGGGACGGCGAGGAAGAGGGTGCTCAGGGCCGTCAGGGTCTCCGGCGTGCAGGTGTAGCCGGCGGCTTCGGCCTGGAGGCGCACGATGGTGATGAGTTCGTCGTCCGAGTAGTGGTCGAAGGTGATCTCCCGGGAGAAGCGGGAGGCGAGGCCGGGGTTGGAGGCGAGGAAGCCGCGCATCTCCTCCTGGTAGCCGGCCACGATGACGACGACCTCGTCCCGGTGGTCCTCCATGAGCTTCATCAGCGTGTCGACCGCCTCCTGGCCGAAGTCGCCGCCCCCGCCGTGCCGGGGCGTGAGCGTGTACGCCTCGTCGATGAAGAGCACGCCGCCGCGGGCGCGTTCGAAGGCGTCGCGGGTGAGCTGGGCGGTGTGGCCGATGTAGCGGCCGACGAGATCGGCGCGGGCGGTCTCGATGAGCTGGCCGGTGGGCAGCACGTCGAGTTCGGCGAGGAGTTCGCCGTACAGGCGGGCGACGGTGGTCTTGCCGGTGCCGGGCGGGCCGGAGAAGACGAGGTGGTGGCTGATGGTGGCCGCCGGGAGGCCGGCCTCGACGCGACGGCGGGTCTGGCGGGTGAGGTTGACGAGGTCCTCGACCTGTTCCTTGGCCGCCGTGAGGCCGACCATGGCGCGCAGCCGGTCCAGCAGGCCGGGCGACGACGGCTCCTGCTCGCCCGCCGCGGCCCGGGCGACCGCCGCCGCGGCCTCCTCGCCGACGTCGGCCGGGAGGAGCAGGGTGAGGTCGGCGTTGTCGATGTGTTCGAGTTCGGCGAGCCGGCCGGCCTGCCGGTCGACCATCTCCTCGAACACCTTGCGCGCCGCCCGTCCGTTGCCGAAGTCCGGCCCCTTGGCCATCCGTTCGAAGTGGACGGCGAGGGTCTCGCGCGTGCCCTCGCCGAGTTCGTAACCGTGGCCCGCGGCCGCCCGCTCGACGATGGTGGTGAGTTCGTCGTCGCTGTAGTTCTCGAACTCGACGGTGCGGCTGAAGCGCGAGGCGAGGCCCGGGTTGGAGGCCAGGAACTCGCGGATCTCCTCCTCGTACCCGGCGACGATCACCACGAGGTCGTCGCGGTGGTCCTCCATGAGCTTGACGAGGGTGTCGATCGCCTCGCGGCCGAAGTCCGGTCCGCTGCCGCCCGATCCGGCGGACAGCGTGTAGGCCTCGTCGATGAACAGCACGCCGCCGAGCGCCTCCTTGACCACCTCGGTGGTCTTGAGCGCGGTGCCGCCGATGATGGAGGCGACCAGGTCGGCGCGCGCCACCTCGGTCAGGTGACCGCTGCGCAGCACGCCGAGCTCGGCCAGAATGGCGCCGTAGAGGCGGGCGACGGTGGTCTTGCCGGTGCCGGGCGGTCCGGCGAAGACGAGGTGGCGGCTCATCGGGAGGGCGGGCAGGCCGGCCTGTTCGCGGCGGCGGGCGAGCTTGTTGAGGTTGACGAGCGTGGCGACCTGGTCCTTGACGCCCTCCAGGCCGACGAGGGTCTGCAGGACGGCCTGCGGGCCCTGCTCCTTCACGTCCGCCACGGGGGCGGCCGGGCCGTCGACGGGTGGCGCTTGCGGATCGGCCTCCCCGCCGACCGGGGTCGCGGCCGCGGCGGTGGCCGTGCCGTGGGCGTCCGGGGAGCGGTTGTCGCGGCTGTCCAGGTGCTCGACGGCGAGCCGTTCGGTCGGCTCGGTCTGGCGCAGGCCCGCGCCCTCGTTCTCGGCCACCAGGCAGTCGCTCAGCCGCACGGGCTCCGCGGACTGCGAACGGACGCCGTCCACGCCGTTGTTGGTCATCCGGCAGCCCGTCAGGGTCGCCCGGGCGCCGGGGAGGAGGTGCAGGCCGTGCCGCCGGTTGGCCCGCAGGCCGGTCCGGGTGGCGGTCAGTTCGCCGTCGTGCTCGACGCTCACCCCGTCGTACGCGTTGTCCTCGGCGTCGACGTCGCGCAGCGTCGCGACGCCCTCGGCACCGACCGAGATCCCGCAGCCCTTGCCGCCGCGCACGGTGGTGCCGCCGACGTACGTGTTCGCGCCGTCCTCGATCCGCACGCCGTCCCGGCCCGAGTCGACGACGGTGGCGTCCTCGATCCGGCCACGCCCGTCGCGCAGCACCTCGACGCCGTGCCCGGCGGCAGCCGTGACGGCGAGGCGGCGCAGCAGCGGGTTGGCGCCGTCACGGACGACGACACCGGCGCCGGCCGCGTCCCGGACCTCCAGGCGGTCGAACTCGGCCGCGCTCTCTCCGGTCAGCTCGACGCCGTCGCTCTCGCCGTCGCGCACCACCGTCCGGACCAGACTCGGTCCGGAGGACTCCCCGACGTGGATGCCGGCGAGGGTGGCGGACGTGACCTCGCAGTCCTCGAACGTGCCGCGGGCGCGGCCGGCGACGTGCAGGCCGTTGCCCTGCGTGCGGACGGCCCGGCAGCGGCGCAGCAGCGGGTCGGTGCCGTTGGTGAGCACGTAGCCGTGGGCACGCACGGCGCTGACGGTGCAGTCCTCCAGTTCCACGCGCGCGGTGGAGCCGATGAAGACGCCGAGCGCGCTGTCGCGGACCTCGGTGCGCACCACGCGGGTGGCGCTCTGCTCCTCGAGGGCGATGGCGGGCTTGTCCGTCGCGGAGATCTCGCAGTCCTCGATCACGCCGCGGGACTCGCCGTTGGCGCACACGCCGTTGCCCCGGGCGTCGCGCAGCACGCAGCGGCGCACGGTGGGGTTGGCGCGTTCGCCGATCACCAGGGCGGAGGTGCCGAGGTGCTCGATCACGCTGTCCTCGATGACGCTCGCGCCGGTCGAGGTCTCCACCAGGCCGGCGCCCGCCGGGTTCACCACGCGGCAGCCGCGCATCGCCAACTCGCCCTGCTGGCGGGTCAGTACGGCCGTCCAGGCGCTGCCCGCCACTTCGCAGTCCTGAAGGGCGAGCTGGCCGCGCGGTACGTCCACGGCGGGCAGCTCCTCGTCCCGCCCCTGGAGCACCAGGCCGGTCAACTGGACCGCCTCGGCCAGCACTTGGAGCACCGAGCCGCGCCGCGGACTGATCCGGACGCTGCCCCGGACGTCCTCGGCCGTGATCGTCACCATCTTGGTGACCACCAGGTTCTCCTCGTACCGGCCGGGGCGCACCGAGATCACCGCGCCGCTGCGGGCCGCCTCGAGGGCCTCGCCGATCGTGCGGTAGAAGCCCGGCTGCGCGCCGGACTCCCGCTGCTCCGCACAGACCGTCAGCACCGCGCGTGACATGCCGGGGGATTCCCTTCGTAGGTGGTCTCTGGTGGGGTCGCGAAATGAGGGGGGAGTTCAGGAGGTGCAGGTCGCGCGGATCGCGCTCGCCGCGTGGTGGGCGTGGGACGCGCCGCTGCCCCAGTCCACGCCGCGGGTGTGCAGGGTGACGGCCAACGAGCCGCTGTAGGAGAAGCTGCCCACGTCCACCCAACTTCCCTGCCTGGAGATCTGGTCGACGTTGAAGGACCGCCCCGATCCGCCGCTCTGCACCGTGTAGTACGTCGGGTGGCCGCCGACCTTCGTCACGTCTCCGCTCGCGGGGACGTAGACGGACAGGGCACAGGTCCGGACGTTGCCCACGGTGAACGTCCACACCACCGAGGCGGTGGGGTCGTCCTTCGAGGCGTCACCGTACATCGGGACGGAGGTGTAGCTCCCGTTGCAGCCGTCGCCGCCCCAGCCGCCGGAGTTGCCGATCCAGCCTTCGATGCCCTTGCTGAACCGGCCGTTCTCCCGGTAGGCGCCCTTGCCACTGCACCCCGGGCCGAGGACGGTCACCACGGGCGGCGGGTCGGCGGGCTTCGCGGGCGGTGGGGCGGGCTGCTGCGGGGCCGGTTGCTGGGGTGCGGGCTGTTGCGGCGCGGGCTGCTGCGGGGCGGGCGCTCCCGGTCCGGGCTGCTGCGGGGCGTTGCCACCGGAGCCGCCGGACCCGCTACCGGTCGAACCGCCCGCTGTGGTGGCCGGGTTGCCGCCGCCCTGGCCCACCGCGCCGGCCTGCCGGGGCGAGAGCACGCCACCGGCTCCGGGCGCACCGGCCGCAGGGGCACCGGCGGGCTGACCGGGGGCGCCCGGCTGGACCGCGTCCGTGGTCGGCGCGCCCGCGGCGGGGTCGCCGACGGGCAGCGCGACGCCCGGAGCCGTGCCACCGGCTGCGCCCGGGTCTCCGGGAGCCGCGCCGTTGCCACCGTTGCCGTTGCCGCCGTTGCCGCCGTCGGTGCCCGGCACGTACCCGCTGCCGCCGTCGCCGCCGCCCTGCCCGTACCCGGGCGGGTTGTCCGCCTGCGCGGGGCCGTGCTTTGGATCGCCCCCGCCCAGCTGCGTGACCACGACGGACGCACCCACGAGCACCAGGCCCACCGCGACGGCGGCCGCGACCATCGGACGCGAGACCCGGCCCGGACGCGGCCCGTCGGCGGCGGCCGTGGCGCCCTCGCGGTCCGCCACGGCCGCCTCCGCGAGCGCCTCCGCCGTGGCGGCCGCGGTCTCGGTGTCCGGGTCGGCCCCCGTCTCGAGAACGGCCTCGGGGCCGACGCCGGGCGGCTTCGGCGGGACGTGCCGCGCCGGCACCTCCGGCACGGCCCCACCGCCCGCCGAACTCGGCCCGGACGCGGACGGGTCGACCTCGACGGTCTCGTCCTGGCCGTCCCCCTCGGCCGCCATGGCCCAGTTCACCACGGGAAGGTGGAAACCTGCGGAGCCCTGCTCCCCCGTGCCGTGCTTGTCCTCGCCCACGCTCATCCCCTGCACTCGACGTCACTCCTACGAGCAGCGAACTCCTACAGACACCGACGGACGGCGCCCCCGCCCGCGTTCAGCCGGTCAGGAACCGACCGTCCACACCGTGCGCTGCTCCGGCTGCGGCGGCGCCAGGACGAAGGCCGTGGCCCGTTCCAGCACCTCGCGCCCCGGCTGGGGGCACGGCCCGTCGCCCTGCGCCCGGACGTGCGCGAGCAGGCCGGGCTCGGGCGCCAGACCGTGCGTCTCCAGGTAGTAGGTCACCGTGTCGGTCCAGATCCACTGCCCGTCCGTCCGGAACCCCAGCGGCACCACGCCGCGCCGCGCCGGATCGACCACGTCGTCCATCAGCGTCGGCGTGAGCAACACGGCTGCCCCGTCACGGAGGTAACGCAGCACGGCCTGCCGCGCCGGCCCCTCCGGCAGCCGGACACGGTCCGGCGCGAAGCCCGGACCCGTCACCGGATCCACGGCGTCGAACACCGCCGCGAGCCTGAACCCGCCCGGCTCGGCCTCGTTCATCCTCGGTACTCCTCCCGCCCGCCCGGCGCGTTCCGCACCGGAGTCCACGTCCTCTCCGACGGCCGGCCGGCGGCGGGAGGTTCACCCTGGTCCCGCCGGTCAGACCGCGGCCCACGCGCTCCAGTTGCCGTTGGTGTCGCGGACTCGGCTCCAGGTGTGACCGTCGGTGCCCATCGCGCCGATCTCGAAGTTTCCGAAGCCCATGTCCGTGGCGAGGATGCCGACCGGGCCCGCCAGGATGCCGCCCATGGAGACCCAGCCGCTCTTGTGGCCGGCCTTGTCGGTGGTCCAGCGCGTCCACACGGCGTGGTCCGTGCCGATGATGAAGACCTCCTGACGGCCGTCACGGAAGTAGTACGTCGCCGTGCCGTCGCCGTACGCGCCACCACAGAGGTACTTGCCGCCCCACACCTTGCTGCTGCACGTACCCACGCCGCTGCCGCCGCCCAGATCCGCCGCACCGGCGGGCGCCGCTCCGACGGCAAGGGCGGCGAACGCGGCCACGGCGACGGCAACGGCCTTGATCTGCTTCATGATTGCTCCAGGAGAGAGGCACGGGGACGGACCGGGGACGGGCGAACACCTCGGCCCCTCATACGTGCTGACGGAGGAGCCGCAGGAACGGGTTCAACCTGTTCGGTACGCGGCCGCGTCAGTCGGTGATCCAGTCACCGGCGAACATCACGGTGCGTCCGGGGCGAAGGGTGATCGCCGTGTGCGCTCCTCGGGTACGGATGGGGCGGGACCAGTCGACTCGAAGGTCCCAGCCACCGCCGTCACCGGACCGGCAGCGCCTCACGCGTGGCCCACCGGACGGTGCCCCCGGAGGCGGCCATCGGTGCGACGATGCCCACGCGGTCACCTTCAGCCGGCGGCTCCCAGGTCCAGGCGGTAGTGCGCCGGGTGGGGCGGGCGGACGCGGTCGGGCGGGGCGATGGCGTCCCGGCGGGCGAGCCAGGTGCGCAGGCGCTCGGCGGCGGGGCGGATGCTCCCCACCTCGTGGAGCAGCACGCGGGCGGGGACACCGGCCGCCGGGTCGGGCTCGTCGACGGCGACCACCTCGAAGCCCGTCCCTGGCGCGAACACCACGGCCGCGGGCTCACCCGGCTCACCGAACGCCGAGCAGCGCCGCCCGCCGACGGACCACACCGCGAACTCCACCCCCACGTCCTCCCCCAGGTCAGCCCCCACCGCGGCGAGGCCGCTCACCGGCGCCCACTCGGTGAAGACCGCGCCGGGCGTGAAGCGCGCCAGGTCGCCACCACCGGCGGGCGCCGCGAGCAGCACGCCGCCGTAGTGGCTCGGGAGCCGCCGCAGCCCGGCGGCGAGGCACCGCAGGTACGGCCCCAACGGGCCGGGCGCACCCGTGCGGGCCGCCGCGACGAGGTCCTCACGGGCGACGGGGAGGTCGGACTCGGTGTGGTGCAGCAGCACCGCGACGAGCTCCGCCCCGGGATCGCCCCCGGCACCCTGCGGGCGAAGGCCCGGCAGCCGGGTCGCCGCATCCTCGGCCCGGCGCGCGAGGCGGGGGTAGGCGCCCCCGAGGAGGGCGACCACGGCGGCGCGGTCTGCGGGAGGGGTCGGGGGCGAGGCCGGGGACGGGGGCAGGGGCCGGGCCTCGCCTGCCGGATGCGGCATCGACGGGACGGCATCGGACGACGGCCCTTGGGGCGATGCGCCGTCGCTCCCGGATGCCGGATGGGCGTCCGGCGCCGTTGCTGCACTCGGCTCGGAACCCGCGAAGGCCCCGCCGGCGGCCGGCGACACACCATCTCGCGGGCCTCCGACGGCGGAGACCGGCCTCGGAGCAGGTACGGGCTCAGGAGTGGCCTCCGCGTGGGGCGGCTCAGTGTCGTCCCGTTCCGGTGCACTCGGAGAAGCGGGTACCGAGAAGTCGGAACCGCCGACTTCCGGCGCCTCGAGCGACACAGGAACCGCAGCCCCGTCGAGCGACGCCGACATACCAGGCAAGACCGGCACCGAAAAGTCGGACCCGCCGACATCCGGCGCATCGGGCAGCGCAGGAACCGCAGCCCCGTCGAGCGACGCCGGTGGCAGGACCGGCAGCGGAAAGTCGGACCCGCCGACTTCCGGCGGCGCCGGCTCGGCGATGGCCCCACCGGGCAGCTCCGGGGCGGGCCACAGGAGCTCCGGGCCCAGCCAGTCCAGCCCGTGGAGTCGGGCGCAGAAGCGGCCCACCGTCTGCGACTCCGTGTCCATCGTCCCCGCCACGACCAGGCCGAGCCGGGGGGCGGACGGGAGGGCTCCCAAGGAATTCCCAAGGTGGGCCCAGGTGTCCTCGGTGACCGGGCGCCCCGGGGTGCCGACGACGAGGACGGGGCGCGCGGGGTCGGGGCGGCGCATGCGGGGGCCGCGGTCGGTGGTGCCGGAGGGGCGCAGCCACAGGCCGGCCGCGACGGCTTCCAGTTCCCAGCCGGGGAAGGCGGGGTAGCGGGCGGGTCCGGGGGGTGCGGGGGCGTCGGGGCGGCCGCGCCAGGCGACGGCGGTGACCTTGCGTTCGACCGGGCAGGCGGCCAGTTCGGTCAGGTACGGCTCCCAGCCGGCCGTCCCGTCGGGCGCCACGTGCACGTGCCGGTGCCCGGCGCCGTCGCGGACGGGCAGGCCGATCGCGGCCCGCACCTCGTGCCGGAGCGAGGCTGCCACGACCGCCGCGAGTTCGACGAGTTCGATGGGTTCGGCCCACGGCGCGCTGAGCAGCAGCACCGAGTCCGGGCTCGCGGCCGTCATCAACTCGGATGCCGAGCGGACGACGTGCGCGCCCGAAGGCAGGCTCCCCGACGGCTCGCCGACCACCAGCAGGACGGCGCCGTCCCGCCCCGAGGCGCGGTCGAGGATCGCGGGTCGTACGGCGGGCGCCCCGGGCGCCCCGGGTGTCCCGGGCGTCGCCCAGAAGCCGCCCCCGGCCAACGGCGTGAGCGTCGTCGCCGCAGGCCACCGCTCGCCCACCGCCTCCGCCCGCAGGTCGCCCGGACGGCAGCGCCACCAGGAGCCGCCCGCCACTCGAAGCGTGCCGTCGGGCTCGACGGACACCACCGCGTCCGGCGCGACGACCGTCAACCCGGTGCGTCCGGCGATGAGTTCGGCCGGGCGACGGCCCTCGGGCCCCGGTGCGGCCAGGCCGGAGGCCGCGAGAACGAGCGTGTCGACCCCCAACCCTCGTGCCGATCTGGTGAGTTCGGTCAACGAAGCACGCAGCACGGGCGCCGCGTCCTCGGCCGCCGCGAGGACGAGCAGGCTGTGCGCCTCGGCCCGCACCGGCGCCAGGGCCGCCGCCAGCCCGGCCGCCTCCGCGCCAGGCGGTGCGATCACGAAGTGCGGCCCCAGCGCCCGCAACGACGACCGCTCGACCACCCGACTCACCGAGCCGCCCCCAAATCCCCCGCCGGCCCCGCCGGCCCCGTCAGGCGGCCGGTCTGCACCTGCACCGTCCGGCGTCGCGTGATGTACAGCCCGCGCCCCGCCGGGAACTCCCGCGGCTTGAGGTTACCGAAGACGTAGCCCTCGGACGGCGGGCAGGAGAGCAGCAGCGTCGGCGAGTTGACCTCCTGCAGCTTGCGGACCAGCGGGTCGCCCATGGCCCGCGCGATGCCGTTGGCGCCGCGGGCGACGACGAGGTGGAGGCCGATCTCCGCGCCCTGGGCGAGGTCCTCGAGGAGGGCGGCGAACGGGTGGGCCCCGGTGCCGGCGCCGACGAGGTCGTAGTCGTCGATGAGGATGAAGAGTTCGGGCCCCTCCCACCAGTCCCGCAGCTTGAGGCGGGCGGGCGTGATGTCGGCGGGCGGGATGCGGTTCTTCATCGCGCGCGACGCCCCGTCGACGATCTGGCGGAGCTTGTCGAGGGCGACCGCGTAGCCGAGGCGGTACTCCTCGGGGACGGCGTCGTAGAGGCCGCGCCGGAAGTCGACGAGCATGATGCGGGCCTCGGCGGGCGTGTACGCGGCGGTGATGCCGCGGATGACGAGTTCGAGCAGGTTGGTCTTGCCGGACTCGCTGTCGCCGACGACGAGCAGGTGCGGGTGCTCCTCGAAGTCGTGCCACAGCGGGGCGACTTCGGTGTCCTCCAGGCCGATGGCCACGCGCAGCCGGCCTTCCGGCGCGGGCAGTTGCGCGGCGTCGAGGCTGAGCGGCAGCATCCGGACCTCGGGGGCGCGGGGCCCGGTCCAGTGGGCGGCCACGGCGTCGACGAGGTCGGCGACGCCCTCGCCGAGGTCGTCGGTGCCGCCGGAGCCGTCGATGCGGGGCAGGGCGGTGAGGAAGTGCAGCTGGTCCTCGGTGAGGCCGCGGCCGGGGAGCTTGGGCACCTTGGCGGCTGCGCGCATGTTGATGACGGAGTCGACGGCGTCGCCGAGGCGCAGTTCGAAGCGGGTCTGCAGCTGGTCGCGCAGGCCGCCGGTGATCTCGCCCCAGCGGGTGGTGGCGATGACGAGGTGGACGCCGTAGTTGATGCCGCGCTGGGACATCAGGGTGAGCGGCTGGACGAGGTCGTTGAACTCCTGGCGCAGGGTGTTCCAGCCGTCGATGACGAGGAAGACGTCGCCGTGCGGGTCGCCGGCCAGCGCGGGGTCGCCGGCCGCCTTGCGGCGGCGGAAGGCGGCGACGGAGTCGATGCCGAGGTCGGCGAAGTACTTCTCGCGCCGGGTGATGATGCCGTTGATCTCGGCGACGGTGCGCAGCACCCGTTCGCCGTCGTGGCGTCCGGTGACCCCGCCGACGTGCGGGAGGCCGCGCAGCGCGGAGAGGGTGCCGCCGCCGAAGTCGAGGCAGTAGAACTGGACCTCGCTCGGGGTGTGGGTGAGGGCGAGGCCCGTGACGAGGGTGCGCAGGAGGTTGCTCTTGCCGCTCTGCGGGGCGCCGGCGATGCCGATGTGGCCGCCGGCGCCGGAGAGGTCGGCGGTGAGGAGGTCGCGCAGCTGGTGGAAGGGCCGGTCGATGACGCCGACGGGCAACTCCAGCGCGCCGTGGACGTGTTCGTCCTCGGTGGTGAGGCCGCGTTCGGGGTGCGGGACGAGCGGGGGCAGGAGTTCGTCGAGCGTGGGCGGCACACCGAGGGGTGCCAGCCAGACCCGGTGGGCGGGCGGTCCGGCGTCGCGCAGGCGGTCGGCGGCGATCTCCAGCAGGGAGCCCGCCGGAGTCTGGGCCTCCTCCTCCACCGCGGCCGCGACCGGCGCCTGACGCTGCATCACGTACTCGGTGCCGTACCGGACGACCTGTCCGGCGACGACGGCCTGCTGGGCCGCCCGCCGCTTGGGCCGGTACGGGCCCGAGACGTAGGCCGCCTTGAAACGGGTCAGGGTGGAGATGTCGCTGCGCAGGAAGCCGTTGCCGGGCTGGGACGGCAGCTGGTAGGCGTCGGGAACGCCGAGGACGCCGCGGCTCTCCATCGCCGAGAACGTCCGCAGACCGATCCGGTAGGACAGGTGGGATTCCAGCGCGCTCATCCGGCCCTCGTCCAACCGCTGGGAGGCGAGCAGGAGGTGGACGCCGAGCGAGCGGCCGAGCCGCCCGATCATCACGAACAGCTCCATGAAGTCCCGGTGGGCGGACAGCAGTTCGCTGAACTCGTCGACGACGACGAACAGGGTGGGCAGCGGCCGCAGCACCGCGCCGCCCTCGCGCGCCGTCTCGTACTCCAGGAGCGACGCGTACCCGGCGACCCGCAACAGCTCCTGGCGGCGCACGAGTTCGCCGTGCAGGGCGTCGCGCATGCGGTCCACGAGCGCGGCCTCGTCGGCGAGGTTGGTGATGACGGCGGAGGTGTGCGGCAGGGTGTCGAGGCCGAGGAAGGTCGCGCCGCCCTTGAAGTCGACGAGGACGAAGTTGAGCACCTCGGAGGAGTGCGTGACGGCCAGCGCGAGGACGAGCGTGCGCAGCAGCTCGGACTTGCCGGAGCCGGTGGCGCCGATGAGCATGCCGTGCGGGCCCATGCCGCCCTGCGCGGACTCCTTGAGGTCGAGGTCGACGGGCCGGCCGTCCGGGCCGAGGCCGAGCGGCACGCGCAGGCGCTGCGGTATGCCGCGCTGGGCCCACAGGGCCTCGACGTCGTGGGCGTGCAGGTCGGGGATGCCGAGCAGGGCGGTCAGGTCGAAGTCGGTGGCCATCGGTTCGGCGGCGTCGACGCCGTCGGCGATGCGGTAGCGGGCGAGCTGGGCGGCGAGCCGGGTGGCGGCGGGCAGCGCGAGGGCGTCGGGGCGGCCGAGGTCGGTGACGACGTCCTTGCGGTTGCGGTCGGCGCCGACCATGGCGAGCCGGCCGTCCTCGATGCGCAGCCGCAGCGTGGCGCGGGCCGGGCGCCACTCCAGTGTGTCGGCGAGGTCGACGAGGACGGCGTTGCGGTAGCCGGTGAGCGCGGCGCGGCTGCCGGCGTGCGCGCCGGGGCCGTCGAGGACGAGGACGGTGAACGGCTCGTCGCGGCTCGGGACGGCGTCGGGCTCGTACGCGGGCCGGCCGGTGAACTCCTCGCCGAGCAGCTGCTCGACCTCGCCGAGGCTGCCCGCCACGAGCCGGACCGGGCCGGCGCCGTCGGTGTCGGTCGGGTGCAGGGCGTGCGGCAGCCACTTGGCCCACTCCCAGTGCGCGCGCCGCTCGGTGTCGGCGACGACGGCGACGTGGAGCTCGTCCGGCCCGTGCACGACGGCGAGTTGGGCGATCATCGCGCGCACCAGCGCACGGGCGTCCCCGGGATCGTCGGCGCGCAGCAGGAGTTGGGCGAAGCCTCGCAGGTGGATGGCCATCGGCTGGTCGGCGACGGTGCCGTAGGCGTGGATGAAGCGGCGCAGCGCGTGGGCGCACAGCGGCTCGAGGTCCTCGACCGGCTTGGTGGCGAGCGGGGCGAGCGGCGTCGCGAGGCGCTGGGCGCCGACGCCGATCCTGACGTCACTGAAATCCGGGTGCGCGGCCCGCCGTTCCCACAGCCGGGTGGTGCCCACCAGCGACCACAGCTCGCCGGGCGCCGGGTGGCGCCAGGCCAGCGCCTGCCGCTGGGCGTCGATCGAGCGGCGCACCTGGCGGCGCATCTGGGCGAGGTAGCGCAGGTAGTCGCGGCGCTCGGCGCGCAGTTGCTGCTTGCGGTCGCTGGAGCCGCGGACCAGCTGGGTGACGAGCATGCCGACGGCGGACAGCGCCATCATGCCGACCGCGACGTAGCTCAGCGCGCCACCGCCCTCGGGCCCGGCCGGGCGCAGGAACATGAACACCATCGACAGCGAGCCGAGCGCCATCGGCGCCATGCCGATCACGCTCGCCATGCCGCTCTGCTTCTCGGGCAGGACCGGCGGCTCCTGGAGCTGGACGTCGCCGTCCGGCATCTCGGGCCCCGGACGCCTGGGCGTCCGCTTGACCAGGACCACACTCACTCAGGGCTCCTCACGTTCCGCCGCCGTCCACTCACGCTGACGGGCGGCGGCGACCGCGGGGTTCAGCGGGGTGCAGCCGGACGCGGCGGGTGCGTGAACGCCGACTCCCGCGCGGGCCGTTCGAGAAGACGGAGAACACTACGGACCCCGACCCCCGAGGAGTGGCGTGAGCACCAGCGCCGTCGCAGGACTGTGCCGATTGAGGTTCCACGCGCCGGAGGCGGGCTTCGAACTCGCCGTCCCGGCCGACGTCCCCCTGGCCGACCTGCTCCCCGCGATCATCGGCCACGCCGGCCCGGACCTCGCCGAGAGCGGGCTGGAACACGGCGGCTGGGTGCTCCAGCGGCTCGGCGAGGAGCCTTTGGACGAGGAGCGGAGCGTCGAGGCGCTCGCGCTCCACGACGGCGACGCGCTCTACCTGCGCCCCCGCCACGAGGCCCTGCCGCCGGTGCACTTCGACGACCTGGTCGACGGTGTCGCCACCGGCATGCACGAGCGCGGCGACACCTGGCGCCCCGCCCTCACCCGCCGCCTCGCCCTCGCGCTCGCCCTGGCCGCCCTCGCGGCGGGCTGGATCGTGCTGGCCCTCCCGGGCCCGGCCGCCCCGCGCGAGGCCGTGGCGGCGGGCGTCGCCGTGCTCCTGCTGCTCGGCGCGGCCAGCGCCTCCCGCGCGATGGCGGACGCGGGTGCGGGCACCGCGCTCGGCGCCGCCGCCGTCCCGTACCTGGGCCTCGCCGCGCTGCTGCTGCCCGCCGGTCCGGGCGGCGACGACCTGCTCGGGGCCCGCGTTCTCGCGGCCTCCTCCGCGGCGGCGGGCGCGGCCGTGCTGTCGCTGGCGGCGGTGGGGGCCGCGGCGCCGCTGTTCATCGGCCTGGTGCTGGTCGCCGCGCTCGGCGTGCTGGCCGGAGCACTGCTCCTGCTCGGACTCGGGACGGACCAACTCGTCTCGTTCGTCTCGGTGTTCGCCGTCCTGGTCGGCTCCTTCGTGCCGTCCGTCGCGTTCCGGCTCTCCGGCCTGCGGCTGCCGATGCTGCCGCGCAACGCCGAGGAGCTCCAGGAGAACATCGATCCCGTCCCGGCCGCCGCCGTGCTCCCCCGCGCGCTCGTCGCCGACGACTACCTGATGGCGCTCTACACCGCGATCGGCGCCGTCTGCGCGGTCTGCCTCACGATCCTGCCGTTCAGCGGTGGTTGGGCCGGCGCGGCCGAAGCCGCGGCGCTCGCGCTGCTGCTCGTCCTCCACGCCCGCGCCATCGGCAGCATCCGCCAGCGCCTCGTGCTCCTGCTGCCGGGCGTCTACGGCGGCGCGGTGCTGCTCACCCGCGTCACCACCGACGCCTCCCCGGCGGGACGCCTCGCCCTCCTCGGCGCCCTGGTGGCCCTGACCGCCGCCCTCCTGGTCGCCGCCTGGACCGTCCCCGGCCGGCGCCTCCTGCCCTACTGGGGCCGCATCGCCGACCTCCTCCACACCCTGACCGCCCTCGCTCTCCTCCCCCTCGCCCTCCAGGCCTGCGGCCTCTACCAGCACCTGCGCGGCCTGGGCGGCTGAGCCCCGGCACCGCCCACCCCGTGCCCCGGCCGCTGTCAGCGGCCGGGGCACGGACATGTCCGGTCGGGATTCACGGGGCCTGCGGGCGGCCCTCGGCCACCCCGCGTCAGTCGTCCGCCGGCTCCGGCTCGGTGCCCCAAGCAGCGCCGCCGTAGAACTCCCAGATGTTCCGGTACCAAGCGGCGACGGCCGCCGGGTCGCCGTCGGTCCCGGGCCACACCTGCTGTTCCCAGCCGGCGGTCGCCGCGTCGAACGCCGCCCGGTCCTCCGCCAGCCGCTCCTCGGCCCGCCACACGGAGTTCTGCAGCACCACGACGTCCTGCCCGGCCGCCAGCGCCGTGTCGTACTGCGCCGTGGCCGTCCTGACGGCCGCTTCGGAGGCGAGCACGGCCGCCCGGAGCTCCCGGCGCGCCGGGTCCGCTTCCACGTACTCCGTCAGCGCCTGGCGACGCACCAGTTCGACCTGGTCCCGGTAGAACTCGTACTGCGTGTTCCCCTCGATCAAGTCGCGCATCACGTGCTCCGCCATCCACTCCACGCCCGGCGCGTAGGCGGTGGTGGTCTGTTCCCGCGCTGCGGCTCTCAGCTCGGCGATCCTCCGGCCGAGAGCCCGGTGGATGTCGTCGGTCGCCCCCTTCCAGAGCGTTCCGGCGTCCGCCGCACCACCGGTGACGAGCTTGCTGTGCCGGACCGCCTCGTTCAGGTAGGGCCCGATCCGATGGACGAGCTCGAAGCCCGTCGCACCGTCGACGCCGAGCTTGTCCAGCTCCTCCAGGAGGCGTTCGGTCCGGATCCCGCTGAGGGGGTGCGACCGGTGCCGTTGGGGCACCAGGGCGGCGCGCTCGCCGTCGTCGGCCAGTCCGGCCGCCTCGCCGAAGTAGTACGTCAGGGAGTGGGCGATCTCGGCGAGGTCGTCCGGGGCGAACCGGCCTTGCCAGTCCTCGATGCGCTTCGTCAGGTCGTCGTCCCTCGCGTGCTCCAGGAACACCCGGCCGTACGACCGGCCGAACGCCTCCTCCAGCTTGAGCCCGCGGGTCCATCCCTTGGACGGCTTGAACTCCAGGGCGCCCCGGGTCAGACCGCGGTGCGGACTGATGTCGATCGAGATGATCCTCATTCCGGCGAACGCGAGTTCGTCCATGACTCCACTGCGCATCCCGACCGCACCCACGACGACGTGCTGGTCCGCGAGGTACCTCAGGAGCGAGAGCTCCTTGCGGCGGTTGCCGACGGAGGGCCAGTCCCAGTAGTTCCGAAGCTGCGGTCCGCCCCAGCCGTCGGGCTTCTCCCCCATCGGCACGACGTCGACCCCGGGGAGGTTCTGCCGCACCTGGGCGATGATCTGTTCCAGTCCGTGCGTCCCGGTGTCGAGGGCGGGCGCGTTCGCACCCGCCCGGTTGCTGTGACCGGACGCCCGGTACGGCACGATGACGTACCTGCGGTTCCCGTCCGGTCCGAAACCGCCCAGGGTCCGCAGGTCCTCGGCGAACGCCACCGCTTCCTCCGGCGTGTACCGGCCGTACTCGGCCGCGAACTCCGGGATGTAGAACGTCTCGCGCGCGACGTTGCGCAGATCGCGCGGGTCGGTCGTGGCCCTCAGCTGCAGGAGCTCGGCCAGCCTCCTCGTCTGCTTGTCGTCGAGGGGCTGCGAGGGGCGCTCCAGCTGCTTGATCTCCTTGTGGACGGCGCCGTTGAACAGGTGCGCCTTGATGTCCTCGGTGGCCTGCGTCTCCCCCCGGCCGCCGAAGCCCCGCGGCAGCTCGCGGTCCGTCGTGTAGACCACCCGTCGACCGTTCCTGATGAGGTCGTCGTGCAGGTTGACGATCTGTTCGGCCTGGCCACGCGTCCCGTGTCCGACGTTCCAGATCAGCAGGCTGAAGTCCTTCTTCGTGATCATGGCTCCGCGCATGTGGTACATGTCGCCCGAGTTCTCCGCGCGGATCACGTACGTCCTGGCGCCGTCGAGGTGCGCGGTCAGATCGGGTCCGGACAGGTGGTCACCGGGCAGTGCGGCCCAGACGTGGGTGGCTCCCGTGATCCCGTCGGGCCCGGCGGTCAGGACCGTGCCCGAGGCGGCGTCCGTCCAGACCAGTGCGCCGTCGGACGACCGTCGCACCGTCAGGGCGCGGGGTTCCTCGCCCGGGTCCGTCAGCACGACGACGCCCGGATCCGGGAGGCCCGTGCGCCCCATCCGCGTTTCGACCGCGTCCAGGGCCGGCCGGCCGGTGCCGAGATCGAACACCAGCGGGGCGATCTCCGCCGGCTGGTGCGCCCCCGGGGCACCGTCCCGCGCGGGCGGCAGCGGAATCGCCGCACCGTGCTGCCTGATCAACGCCTGGACCTGTTGGCGTCGGCGCTGTGGCCGGTCCATGAGGTCGCTCGCCTCGTAGTGGCTTCCATGGAGGAAGACGGTGACCTGCGGGTGTGCGGGTTCGCCGTACTCGGCGACGATCTGTCGGGTGCTGGAGGCGACGATCCGCAGCCTGATGCCCAGGGCGTGCGCCACCAGGGGCGGAAACATCTCCCCTTCGTCCGAGGCCCAGTCGCGGTCCCAGTTCGCCACCGCGCTGCGCAGCGCCCCACGCTCCTCCGGGGTCAGCGGTCCGGCCTCCCGCAGCCGGCCGGGAACCCGGGTGTAGTTCTCCGCGATCCCTTCCGGCAGCGGCTCGTCACGGTGGTCGTCGAGGTACTGCTCGATCGCCCTGCGCAGGACTTCGTGCGCAGGAGCCGAGTCCGTCCGGTGGCGCGGGTCCAGGCCGGCCGGCACGCGGGAATCGCTCCGCGCCACCGCCGCCAGCAGACAGAAGCCGTCGCGGGGGACCTCGACCGGGTCACCCGTTTCCAGCCGGGTGGCGGGTCGCTCCGGCGGCGGACCGGGACTGCGGCTCTCCTGCCCCGAGGGCCCGCCGAACCTCACCGCGCGGTCGTCCGACCGCAGGTGGTGGTCGAGCGCGCCGACGGCGTCCTGCGCCGCGTGGTAGCCGTGCGGCAGGGGCTCGGCCGGCAGTTCGGTGCGGACGACCGAGCCGTCCTCGCCGAGGCGGTGCGACTCCCAGTGGCCGCCGGCCGCCACCGTCGGGCGGCCGTGCGCGTCGAAGCCGACCCGCTCGGCGACGAGCAGGTGACCCTCGCCCCCGGGGTTCCCGTGGTCCGGCGCGAACCAGACCGGGCCGGTGGCCGCGTGCACCTCCGGTGTGAGCCCGTGCTCGGCCAGATGCGCCAGGACCTCGGCGACCTGGGTGTGCCCGCCCCGCGAGGCCAGGTCGCAGGCGACGAGACGCAGGGCGGTGCGGCCGTCCCAGCCACCGCTGCCGTGCCACTCGATCAAGCGGTCGGCGAGCTCTCGCGGGCTCAGCGGGAGCTGCCCGCCGGAGGTGTGCAGGGCGACCAGCCGGACGTCCGACCGGTGGGGGAAGAGGGCCAGGGCGGCAGCCGTGGCCGGGTCCGGCGGCTCGCTCGACGGCCAGAACGGCCCGTCCGCGCCCCCCGGACGGTCGACGGGGTGGGCGGTCGCGGGGCTCGGCTGCTCACGCCGTGCGGACTCGGGGGCCGCGTGGGGCGCGGACGGGTCGTTCGCCGGCGGGGTCGCCTCCCGGTGCTCGGCCGGCGCCGTCCCGTGCGGCGCCGCCCCGGCCGGCGCCGGGTCGTTCGGCCGCACGGTGGGCGCCACGGTCTTGTAGGCGATCCGGTGCTGCCGCTTCCTTCCCTGCGGGTCGGTGATGGCGACGTCGAAGGTCCCGTCCACGTGCTCGTACCCGTACGGGATCTCGACGTCGAACTTCGCGCCGTTGAACGCGAGCTCCCTGGTCGGCACGGCCTTGCCGATGTCCTTCGGATAGGCGGCGACCACCCGGATCCCGGGGTAGGCCTCGTTGAGCTCCCGCACGACGAACTTGCAGCTCTCGCAGGTGCCCTTGGTGGAGAACACGACGAACACCCCGGACACCGCGTTCTTCTCCTTGAAGCCCCAGCGCTCCAGCTGGCCGTAGGCGGCGTTCAGCAGGCTCACCTCGGCGTCCTTCCGCTGGTACCCGAAGGTGTGGTCGGCAGGGGGCTTCCGGAGTTCCTCGGCCACCGCGCGCTCGGCCCGCGCGTACGCGCCCACCTTCGTGTCGGCCTCCCGGTGGAGCACGAACGCCTCCTTGGCCAGCGCGTTGACGCGCTCGTTGTCCCCCCTGTCCTCGGCGTCCTTCAGCGCCTGCTGGATCCGCTCGACCTCTCGGTGCGCGTCCATCGCCTCGGCATGGCTCCGGTTCACCCGCTCGATCGCGTCCCAGAACCCACGTGTTCCGCCGGAGGCTCCTTCGTCCTGCCACGTCTGCGCCCGTGCGGCCTCGGCCGTGGCCATCGCATCGGTGACCTTCTTCATCGACGACGCCCGCTGCGCCTCGGCGGCCTCCTTCGCGGCCGCGACCCGCCGCACCTCGGCCTCCGTCCCCGAACCGCGCGTCGTGACCCAGGTCTTCAGTGCGTCGAGTGCCGCCTTGTACTCGGTGGCCGCGCTCCCCAGCTCCGCGGATGCCGCCGCGTGCTTCGAGGCCGCCCCGCCGAGCAGTTCCGCGACCCTGTCCGCCCGCCACTTCTCGGCGCTCCGGTACCCCTTCCCCGCCTTGATCGCCTTCTCCTCGGCGGGCCAGAACTGCGTCTTCAGGTTCTGCAGCTCCGCCCGGGTGTTGATCCCGGGGAACTGCTTCGCACCGTTGTTGGCCCGGTCCGATGTCCACGCGTACTCGTAGGGGTTACCGGCCTTGTCCTTCCCCTGCAGACGCAGGTGTCCGATGGCGAACGTCATGCCGTCGTGCGGGCTCGGCAGGATGCTGTTGACCAACGGCCTGATCAACTGGTCGTCGGAGGGGGCGGACGGCGGCTGTTCCCCGTCCGGCGCCGGGGAGCCGTCGTGACCGGCGGCCGGGTTGAGGGCGCTCTCGATCACGTCGGCTTCGGCGGGGGGGTGGTCGGTCCGCCCGGCCACGGCGTGCGGCTCGGCGGGGACGGGGTGCGGTTCGCCGGTCGCCAGGTGCATGAACTCCCGGTAACCGTCGAACAGTGCCTCCTCGGCGTCGGTGCGGCCGACCGGGTTGGCCGGTTCCGGGTGGGTGGTCCGCGGGTCGGGGCCGTAGAGGCGTTCCAGCAGCGGCAGCAGTTCGGGCTCGTTCGCGCGGACCCAGTCGGCGCCGTTGTTGCGGGGCAGGCCGGTGCCCGGGTCGTAGCCGTGGTTGGCGCCGAGGTAGGCGTTGGTCAGCTGGGCGAAGAACTCGTGCTCGTCGGCGGACGAGTAGTTGCCGACCAGGTCGCCGCGGGTGTTGCGCCGCCCGCCGTCGGGCCAGGCCGTGACGGGCTCCTCCGCGAAGAGGTCGGTCAGCCCGTCGGCTTGGCGCTTGCCCGAGTAGACGTCCCCGATGAGCTGCTTCTCGCGCTCCGTCAGCCCGAACTCATGGATGGCGTGGGCGATTTCGTGGGTGGCGGTGGAGTAGCCGTCGGGATGGGCGGTCGCCGACCCGTCGGCCGGCTTGACGGTCGTCCGCGCCCCGAGGAGGTTCTCCTCCGTGATGGCGACCACCTTCTCCCAGGAGGCGCCCCGGATGGTGTCCCAGGACCGGCCGTCGCCCGCGTCGCCGCCGGCCTTCCGACCGCGCAGGCCCTCCATGCCCTGGACGTGCGTCATCGGCACGTCGCGTGGCACGACGACCACCCGGACGCCCTCGCGGAGCAGCCGCGCGGCGACCTCCGGGTCGTGGAGCATCCGGGCCACCTGCGCCTCGGCTTCCCGGCGTGCGGCGACGGGCTGGTGGGTACGGGGGTCGACGTCGACGACCAGCCGGGCGGTGGCCCGGGCGAAGTCCGCGGCCCCGAGTTCGGAGCGCAGCCCGCTCACGAAGGCGGCGTCGCCCGCGAGCCGTCGCCGGGTCCCGGCGTCGAGGTGATCCAGTGCGGCCACGCGCTCGTGCACGGGGCCGGTCGTCCGAGCAGCGCCACCGGGCGCTGCCGGAGGCTGCTGCCGCTCCGCCGCGGCGTCCCCGGAGGGTGGCGCCGCGGTCGGCCGCTGCTTCTTGCCGACCGGGTCCTGCTGTCCCGCTCCTTCGTCGCCCTCGCCGTCACTGTCACGGGCGTCGTGCGTGCGCTTGAGCGCGCCGTCGTCCGCGGCGCTCCCGACGGGGCGCAGGGGCGTGTAGTGGCGTTCGTTGAGGAACACGTGGAGCTCGCGGTCGACCACACCGCCCAGCGGCTCCACGCTGTGCTGCGTCTCCCCGTCGAAGATGTGCAGCCGCGTGCGCAGCGCCGAGGCGACGATCCTGGGAACGAGATCGCCCGCGGTCCCGGCCCATTGGCCCTGGGTGGCGATCACCTCGCGCAGTCCCCGGAACGTCACCGGGAACTGCGGCGTGCTGAACTCGGCGGCGTACTGGGCGACCGCCTGCCGGTTGCGGTCCATCCAGCCGACGACCTCGTTCCGCAGTGCCTGGGCGCCCTCGGTCCGGCCGAGCAGGACGTCGACGGAGTGGTAGAGGCAGTCTCCGTCCCGGGGTACCTCCGCGACCACCTCGTAGCCCCAGCTGTACAGGGAACTGGCGTTGTAGCGGCTCCGGCAGTACGCCCAGAGGCCGGGCAGGTGGGGCAGCAGCTCCGAGGAGTACCACTGGTAGAGGCTCTCGTGTCCGGGAGGCGGCGCGGCGGCCCGGAGGTAGGCGTCGAAGCCGGCCAGGTAGGCGGTCTCCTCCTCCGTCCCGGCCAAGTACGGTTCGACCTCGCGGCGGAGCCTGTCGTACCGGCGCTGGAGGTGCTCGGCACGGTGCTGGAGGAAGGTCTGATAGTCGACGGACCGCCTGGCGGGGAGGTTGAGCCTGTTCCGGATGCTGCTCAGGGACATGTAGTCGAAGCCGCGTTCCTTCCCGTACACGTCGATGGGTTTGCGCCACCAGGCGGTTCGTTCCGGCGCGTCGTAGTGGTTCGCGCCGGTGCGGTCCGGACGGGCGTTGTCGTAGGGCTTGGCGTACCTCCCGGACGCGGTGGGCGGCTCGGCGATGATCGCCCGCTCGTAGCGCGGCGCGAGGCCGCCGAGCCTGGTGCGGCCGCCGCCGACGTCGTGCCACTGCTCCATCCGCTTCGAGCCGCTGGCACCTTCCTCCTCCAGGTAGGAGACCCGGTGACCGATGAGCGCCGAGGCCTCCAGGTTTCCGGAGCGGGCACCGAGGTGGTCCAGCTTGTGCTTGCGGTGGAGGTAGTCGTACAGCCGGAGCTGCCCGGTCCTCGTGCGCCCGGTCCAGTCGGTGACCTCCGGGCCGGCGTCGCGCCAGAAGCCGGTGACGTTGTGGATGGTGTCGACGCCGAGTTCCTCGCGCATCTCCGCGACCAGCGCGTCCCACTTGCCACCCCGGCGAGGGTGCGGATCCCCGGTGACGATCACGGCGTCGTAGTCGCGGGCGACCTCCCGCAGGATCTGTCGCGTCCCCTCGAAGCTCGTGTCGTGCTCCATCCGTGCGCGCAGGTCGGACCAGTGGGTGCGCTTGCCGGTGAAGCGGGACCAGAGCACCAGGACCTTCCCCTTGCGGTCCTCCGGCAGGTGGATCCCGCGGCCCTCCAGCCACTCGTGGATCCGTCCGTCGTGCTCGTCGGACATTCCCCAGGCGTCGCGGACCTGGTTGCGCAGGTCCTTCGAGAAGGTCCGGGCGACGTAGTCGGTGCCGTCCGTGACGCCCCAGATCTCCTTGACCTGGTACATCTCGTCGAAGGACTTCGCGATGCCCCAGTCCTCCCGCGCGATCCGCTCGGCCTCGCGGTTCAGCGCCTTCCATTGCCCCTTCTTCTCCACACTGGGGACGTCCACGACGTGGATGCGGTCCGCGGAGATGCCGGAGTCGAGGTAGAACTGCGCGATCTCCCTGGACCTGTCGTTCACCGGGTCGTGGCCGGGCCGCCCCTCCTCCGGACCGCGGGCGATCACCACGTGCAGGTTGCGGTCGTGGAGCATCGAGACGGCGACGCCGAACTGGTCACCGGAGGCGTAGGAGGGGTGCATGATGATCGAGTTGTTCGAGGTGTCGCCCCCGGCTGGGGCCTCGTTGCCGCCGGGGTGGATCGGCTGCTGTCCGTCGGACACCCCGTCGCCGCCGTGCGTGCGCGGGGAGACCTCCGTCCCGCCCGGTCCCCCGGACGTGTGCGGCCGGACGGGTCCGCGCGGGGCCGAGACGGGATCCACCCAGACGTGGCTACGGGCGTGCGCGGGCGCCGCCGCCCGCGCCTGGTCCCAGGAGTGGCGTGCGCCGCCGCCCACCGGCGGGTCCAGGTGGCCGACGACCGAGGAGATCAGGTCCAGGTGGCGGCCGCGCAGTCCCGCCCCGCGCAGACCGTCCGGCGCCGGGGCCCGGTAGTCGCCGGCCAGGCTCCCGGCCACCGCGGGCCGGTGCGGGAGGTCCGCCTCGCGGTACTCGTCGCGCAGGCCGAGCTGGTGGCCCAGCTCGTGGGCGTAGTCGACGGGGTCGGCGTCCGGCCACCAGGAGTGCTGGTCCATGCCGCGCTCGCGGCCCACCAGGTCG
Source organism: Streptomyces sp. SP17BM10 (assembly GCF_036322405.1). Classification (NCBI taxonomy): domain Bacteria; kingdom Bacillati; phylum Actinomycetota; class Actinomycetes; order Kitasatosporales; family Streptomycetaceae; genus Streptomyces; species Streptomyces sp. SP17BM10. The sequence continues at coordinate 306,442 of NZ_JAQYXB010000675.1, forward strand.
ACGGTCAGGTGCGCCTGCTCGCCCGGCTCGGCGCGCAGGACGGTGACGTGCATCCGGTCGCCGTTCGCCAGGCGGTAGCGGGGCGCGTTGAGGTGCTCCTCCACGCCCCGGACGACCTTCTCCCACACCGGTCCGGCGTCGTGCCCCGCGCCGCCGTCGCGGAACGCGACCCGCACGGTCAGGTCGGTGACCGGGCCGTCGTGCTCGAACCGCCGGGCGTCGAAGCCGGACCGGACGACGAAGCGGGGCGTCCGGTCCGGCCTCATCCGGGGCGCCGGGGGGCGGGTGCCGTCCTCGGAGCCGGTCCGGTCGTGGGCCGACGGCCCGGTGGCGCCGTCGGAGGACGTCCGCAGGAGGTCGCCGAAGGTGCGCCGGTCGGAGGAGGACTCGTCGAACGCCCGGGCGCGCTCGCCGGATTCGGCGGTGCGGAACGCGGTCCCGGTCCCGCCCGTCCGGGCCTGGACGTCGGCGAAGCGCGGGGAGCGGCCGAGCTCGTCGACGACGCGCTGGACGTACTGCGGATCGACGGCGCGCCGGCCGCCGGCCCCGATGAACTCGACGGTCTGTGCGGAGGGTTCCCACTCCCCGGCTGCCTCGCGCCGGCGGAGGAGGTCGGCCATCTCCTCGGGAAGGATCTCCTTGCCGTCCAGTACGGGCCGGCCGTTCTCTCCGACGTCCACGGGGACGGAGTAACGGGTCCCGTCCTGCGACACGTGGCCGAGGACGTCGGAGAGGTGTCCGACCGTCGGGGTCCCCTCGGCGACCGGCGCGACGGGTACGTCGGTTTCGCGGTTGTTCTTCGGGAGGTCCGGAAGCGGCTTCGGCACCTCCGGCAACGGCTTCGGGAGGTCCGGCAACTCCTTCGGCACCTCCGGCACCGTCGAGCCCGACGTCGCGACCCGCACCGGCGGGGCGACCTCCTCCGGTCCGCTCTCCGACGTCGCCACGTGTGCCGGCGCCTCGGGCTCGCTCGACGGCGGTGCGGACGGCGCAGTGCCGCCCTCCGACGAGGTCCTGACCGCCCCCTGCTGCCCGCCTACCTCGGACTCGGACGGCTGCTGATGCTCCGTACCACCCTGGACCTTCACCGAATCGGGCGCCGGCGCGATCGGGGCCCTCTCCGATGCCGAGGACGAGGAGGAGGACGAGTCGGAGGACGACGTCGTCGTCCGGCCCCCGACCGTCGACGTGCTCCCCGCCTTCGGTACCTCGGTGTGCGCCGACTCCCCCGAGTGCTCGACCTTGACCGGCATCGGCTTCGGGCGTGGCACCGGGAACGGGGCGGACCGGCCGGTCAGGTTCGCCACCGCCGAGAGGATGGTGAGCGGGTGGTTCCACGGCAGGTACCGGACCTCCGGGCCGGTGTCGTTCGGGTCGGCCAGCTTCTTGCTCACCCACTTCCCGTAGTGCTCCAGGAGCGGGGCGGCGCCCTTGTGCCCCATGTGGCCGATGAAGCCCATGGCCATGCCGGAGACGAAGGTCTCCCACGTGACGGAAAAGGAGTGGTCGGGCCCGAAGGTGAGGTTGTAGAAGCCCTCGGTGAGGCCGTTCTGCACGCCGGCGCCGAGGTAGCCGCCCACGGCGATGCCGACCCTGAACAGCCTGGTGTTGCCGCCCACCTTGTCGAGCAGGCCGGGCACCTGCTCGGCCAGGTGCGCGATCCCCTCCGAGCTCAGCCCGCGCGACCCCAGCGCGTCCCTCATCGCGGTGCGCAGCGCCTCGTGCTCGGCCGCGCCGCGCCCGCCGCTCACCGCCATCGCGTGGGCGAAGTCCTTGCCGAGCTGCGCGGCCTCCTCCCTGCCGAGGACACTGCCGAAGTGCTGCTCGAAGACCTGCGCGACGTCCTTCTCGAACCGGGCCACCGCGTCCTTGCCGAGTTCGCGCAGACCGCCCGTGAAGGCGTTGCCGATCTCGTGGGAGTAGCGGCCGATCGTCCGGGCCAGGTCGTTGCCGAAGGCCTCGGCGGACTCCCTGGCGAGCCACTTCCCGCCGTCCCGGGCAGCGGCTCCCGCCGCGGCGTGGGCGGCCTCGCCTGCCAGGGCGTTCTCGGCGCTCCTCGCGGCGTCCCGGGCGGCCGCCTCCGCAGCGGTGCGCCGGGCCTCGTTGGCCAGGGTCCGCTCGGCGCCCGTCGCGAGGTCCTTCGCCGCCGTCTCCCCGAGCGTGCGGACCGCGTCCTTGGACAGGACGCCGTTCAGGCCGTCCTTGGCGAGCCCGTTGGAGACCTTGGCGAGGTCCCCGCCCAGCACCCGGCCGGCCTCCTTGCCCAGGCTCTTGCCGATCACGCCCCGGAAGAGCTTGGTCAGCCCGCCGCCGAGCAGGGCCAGCGGGCCGCCGACGACGCCGTTGAGGGCGCCGAACTCGACCGCCTGGAGCGTGGACTTGGAGTCCCACTCGCTCTTGTCGCCGCGCCCGATCTGGATGAGCTGGATGATCGTGTCCATCACCAGACCACCCGCGATGCTCACGACGGTGTGCATCAGGATCCGGTCGATCAGCCAGGCGAGGATCTTGCGGATCACGCCCTCGGCGACCGCTCGGGCGGCCACGATCGTGCCCAGGGACGCCCCGCCGGTGAACGGGCTCGCCGCGATCGCCCAGGCGATCTCCAGGGCCAGCTGGATGAGCTGGGCGATCGTCATCCACTTCGCGTACTCGACCTGGTTGGCGGTGTCGTGCGCGACCTGGCCGAGCTGGGCGCACTGCTTGCCGGCCAGGTCGAGGGCGTTGTCCTTGCCGCCCGCGCCGACCAGCGCGCCCGCCGTCGCGGCGAGTTCCGTGCCGGCCTGGCCCGCGATGTTGGCGGTGCAGTACGCGGCGGCCTGCCGGACGTAGTCCTCCAGCTGCGGCATGTTCTTGGCCACCAGCAGGTAGTAGTCCCCCGCCTTGCGCAGGTCGTCCTCGTTGGCCTCCGGCCACGCCATGCCGGTCAGACCGTGGAAGAGTTTCGCGAGCCCGTCCGGGATCTCGATCGACATGGCGGAGGGCTCCTGAGGGTACGAAGTGCGTCGGCCGGGCCGCCCGGGGCGCCACGGGGCGTCGGGAGGGCCTTACTTGACGGTCGTGGACAGGTCGTCGTCCGTCTTGGTGAAGAGCTTCGCGGCGTTCCCGCCGTTCTCGCTCAGCTTCTGGACGACCTGGCCGACCTGGTCCATCAGCTCGATGAGGTTCTTGGTCGGCCCGTCGACCGTCTCGTGGTAGCTCTTGCCGATCTCGTCGTGGCCGGCCGAGTCCCTGTTGTACTCGCCGATCTGCACGATCTTGGTGTTCATCTGGTCGAGCAGGGTCTTCATCGAACCCAACTCGGCGAAAGAGCTGCCCAGTTGGGCCGTGGCCTTGAACTCACCCACGGAACTCCTCCTGCCGCTCGCGCCGGGCGCCGGCGCCGGAGCCCGGACGCATCGCCTGGAGCGGGGCCAGCAGTTCGTCGAGTTCGGTGCCGCCGGTCATCGAGGTGCGCAGCATCTCGCCGAGGCCCTCGAAGGAGCCCAGTGCCTCCGTCACCTTGGCGCCCATGTCGGCGCGGGCCCGGTTGAGCACGTCGGTCAGGGCGGCGCTCAACTGGGCTGGGGCCATGGAGCGGTAGGCGGTGGTGTGGAAGGTCAGCGACACCACCTCGCCCTGTGCTCCGAGGACCGCCGTGATCATGCGGTCCTTGGAGGTGACGGAGACCGTCTCGGCCTGGAGCTTGCGGGTGGCCTCCTCCAGCTTGACCTGCTGCACGCGCAGGGTCTCCATGGCCTCTTCGATCTGCTGCGCGAACGGGGAGACGGCCATCGGGCTCCTCTCGGAGAAGGACGTGCACCGGGCCCACGGGGGGGAAGCCCGGTGCACGCCGGCTTTCGGGGTTGTCACTCCGGTCAACGGGACGGGCGGCGGCCCGCGTTCAACCCGCCGCCGTCAGCGCCCGATGACGCCGCTCACGGCGCCGGCGTCGGTGCCCCAGACCTCCTCGTCCTCGGCCAGCCAGGTGGTGCGCTGCCGCTCCTTGTTCTCCTGGGCGCCGGCCCCCGCGCCCATGCCGCCCGGCGGCATCATGGGCGGCATGCCGCCGCCGCTGGTGGTGATGTTGCGGCCCTGGAGCTGGGACTCCTCCTGGGCCGGGTTCGGCCCCTTCGGGCCGGGCCTGTCGGTCAGGGTCTGCTCGGCGGCCGCCTTCTTGGCGGCCGCCAGGGTCGCGGCGTCCGCGGGCGAGTTGACGATGCCGCCGTCGGTCAGCGCCTTGCCGCCGTAGAACCCGCCGGTGACGGACAGCGGCTCGCCGGACCCGGTCTCCGGCCTCGGAACGCCGACGTCCAGGTCCGGCAGGCGCAGGCCGCCCGGCGAACCGTCGCCGAGGCCGAGGGAGCCGAGGGAGCCGGGATCGAGGGAGCCGGAGTCGTTCCATCGGTTCCCGCCGCGCAGCGACCCGAGGTCGAATCCGCCGTTGCCGCCGGTGGTGGGGTCGAGCGTGGTCAGCTCGTTGAGGGCGTGCTCCTCGTCGGCGAAGAGCTGGTCGTTGGTGGTGACGGGCTTGCCGTTGGCGTCGAGGAGTCGGCCGGCCTTGTCGATCGTGCCCTTCTTGCCGGCGTAGACCGGATTGCCCCGGGCGTCCCGCAGTTGCTTGCCGTCCGGGCCGATCACCATGCCGTTCCCGTCCACCTTCGAGCCCGGCGGCACCGTGAAGTACCCGCCCCCGGGGACGACCGGCGCCGGCTTGCCCAGCGTGGTGCCCGGCGGGACGACCAGGGGTTGGCCGTCCGACCCGAGCACCGGCTTGTGGTCGGGCCCGATCACGTGGCCCTGGCCGTCGATGGTCGAGCCGGGCGGGACGGTCAGCGGCTGGCCGTCCTTGCCGACCAGCTTGTTCCCGTCCTTGTCGAGCAGTGGGACGCGCATGCCGCCGTCGTTGCCGCCGCTGGGGTCCAGGGTGAGCGGCCCGCCGGGCTTCGGCGGAGGTGGTGCCCCGCCGTGGCCCTTGCCGCCCGCGCCTCCGCCGGCACCGCCACCCGCGCCGCCGTCGAGACCGAGGTCTCCACCGCCCCCCTTGCCGCCACTTCCGTCACCGCCGCTACCGCCACCACTCCCGCCGCTGCCGTCACCGCCCGGACCGGGGGGAGCCGGCGGCGCGATGGGCGTCCCGGTCGGGGTTTCGACCCTGAACCTCGTGTTGATCTTCGTGCTGACAGCGGTGAACTGCTGCCCGAGGATCCCCATCGCGGTGCTGGCGTCGAGGTCGAGGTATTTGACGACATTGTCCCGCCAGACCTTCTTCGCCAGGGCCTCCACGGCGTTCCGGAACTCGTCCGACGTGACGTCCATCCCGTTCGAGATGACCGTCTTCTTGGCGGTGTCCGCGTGTGCGGGCACGATCAGCTGGTTGAGCGCGTACCGCAGGCAGGGCACCGGGGACGCCTGGGTGTTGAAGGGCCTGAAGGCCCCCCTGTCCGTCAGCCAGGCGTCCCGGGCGTCCAGGAGGGCCTTGTAGGCGGTCTTCAGGCCGTCCGCGGCGGTCCCCAGCGCGTCGGACGGGTTCCCCTGCAGCGTCATCTCCAGCTGGAGGACGCTCACGGCCTGCTCGAAGCTCGTCAGGTAGGACTTCAGCTCGCCGGCGGCGGAACCCTGGAAGTCGCTCCCCTCGACGTCCAGGGTGTCGGCCACCTTGTGCACGTCGCCCTTGACCTCGGCCAGCAGGGCCGTGAGGTGGTCGATCAGGTACCTGCCCGACTTCAGACTGGGCACGCTGGTGGCACTGTTGTCGCCGCCGCCCCACAGCCCCCACATCACGTCGGTCCACCCGCTCGTGAAGTGGGCCCACTTGTTGGCGCCGGAGTTCCAGCCGGGCTTGTCGTCGCCGTTGCCGTTCCAGTTGCCGTTGAAGCCGACGTACCAGCTCGCCGTCGTGTCGTTCTTCGACTTCTTGACCGGGTGGAGGACGGCCACGATGTCCATGTCCTTCTCGGTGATGGCCGTCGTCGAGCAGTAGGCGCCGCTCTTCAGCCAGTCCCCGGACACCCCCGGGTTGGCCACGTCGTCCCGGGACGGGTAGTCGGTGATCCCGAAGGCCTTCAGGGCCGTCTCCCACGGGTAGTTCGGGCTGCTGTCGCCGCCCCCGCCGGTTCCGGTTGCGCCCAATCGACTCACGCTCCTGCGATGCTACGTACGGAAGGGGCCGAGGTCCGGAAGGGATCCGTCCCGACCCGGGTATGTGCCGCCGCCGGCCCGGCGCCGACGGCGGCGTCACTACGGGGCCGGCGGGGTCCCCGCGGGTCCCGGCGGCGCGGGCGTGGACGGGCTGCTGAGGATCTCGAACATCTCCGCCGCGGTCAGCGCGTGGTCCTCACCCTCCTTGAACTTCATCTTGGCGATCGCCAGCCCCAGGGTGATGTCGTCCAGGGACTTCACCAGCGCGTCCAGTTCGGCCTTCACACCGCCCGCGAAGGTCTTGAACCTGCTCTGCATCTCGGTCGAAGGCCCGAGCCCGAGCGCACCCAGCAGCTTGGTGTAGGTGTCCGGGTAGTTCTTGTCCCCCGGGGTGTCGGCGCCGCCGGCGAACGCCTCCACCTGCATGACGAGGTTCTTGTGACCGTCCGTGGGTGCCGGCATCCCGGGCGGCGTGGCGTCTCCGGTGAGCCACTGCCGCCAGAGGTCCACCTTCGCCGTGAGATCGGCGATCGTCTGGTCGTTGAGCCGGAGCTCCTTGGCCATGCCCGCGCTCCGCTCAGAAGCCCGCGGCGGCGGCCCGGTCGGCGTACCTCATGGCCTGGTTCATCGTGTCCAGGGCCGTGGCACCGTCGTGCATGTCGCGGTGCATCTGCTCGGAGCTGCGCTGCGCGAGGGTCACGAACTCCTCGAACGCCTGCTTGTACTGGCCGGCGTTGGCCTCCATCCCCTTGAGCCGGCCGATCAGCTCGGCCAGGTTGCTCTCCATGGTCCGGGCCGCGCTGAGCATGTCCTGGAAGGCCGCGTCGATCGACTCGTGCTTGAGCATGATGTCCGTGGGGCCGCTCATGGGCGTGTCCTCCTGGTGTTCTGTGGTCTACGGATGAACGGTTCTGACGAGACGTCAGCTCGTGCCGCCGAGGGCGTGGTAGACGCCGTCCGAGGCGCCCCAGTTGCCGCCCTGGACGTGGGCGTCCTCCTCGGCCTTCACGAGGATCTGACGGGCGCTGCCCAGGTCCTGGGTGAGCTTGTCGAAGGCGCTCATGACCTGCTTGTACTGCGTGACCCAGTCGTTGACCTTCTCCTGGAAGGCCCGGCTGGCCCCGGAGACGTAGTTGGCGGCGATCTCCATGTTGATCCGCTCGACCGTCTGGCCGGAGCTGATCATCGCGGCGATCTGCCCCTCCAGGCTCTGCAGGGCGGTCTGGATGGCCTGCTGCTCCACATTGAGCATGCCGGGTGCGGGGGTGGTCATCGGAGCTCCTTTCGTTCGTCGGTCTACCTCGTCAACGGAGGCCGTTCGCGGGCCGGTTCAGCCGCAGGCGGGAGAACTCGCGGGGGCCGTGGGCGTGCTGGTCGGAGCACTCGTCGCGGCGCCCGCGACCAGGCCGGACGGATCCAGGGCCGGGCCGGCCGGCAGCAGCCCCAGGACGCCCGACGGGACGGCGACGGGGGTGGCGCCGGCGTAGCCGAGTTGCTTGGCGGCGGCGGCGGACGGCAGCGGGTAGCGCGCGCCCGTCTCCGTCACCAGGTACTCGGTACTGCCCGTGCCCGCGCCGGAGAGCGCCCGGACGAGCGCGCCGCGCCCCGGGCGGACGGCGACCAGGTCGGCAGCGCGGTCACCGACCGCGCATCCCGGTACGGGCGCCGGAGGCCTCCCCGCCCCCGCGTCGGCCGCCTCCAGGACCGTCACCGAGCCGACCGGCGCCCCGGCACCCACGTGCAGGTCCGCGCACACCCCCTCGTCGCGCAGCGGGGTGACGAGCGCCGGCGGGGACTCGGGCAGGCCGGGCGCCGGGGCACCCGCGCCGGGAGCCGTGTGGGCGGCGAGGTCGGCGGCGCCGATCCGCGCGGGCGCCGGAGCCGTCCCGGCGTACGCCTCGCTCTGGGTGCGCGGATCGCCCACCAGCAGGGCGAACTGCGTGGCCGTCATCGGCACCAGCCCCTCCCGCTGGAGCACGTACCGCACGCCGCCGGGGGCTTCGAAGAGCTGGCCGACGCGGGTCGGGCCGCCGGCCAGTGCCGGGCCCGGGTCGCCGCGACCGGGGACGGCGGGCGCGGCGAGGTCGGGTCCGGCCGGCAGCGCGTTGAGCAGCCCGGCCGGTACGGGGAAGGGCGTCGTGCCCGAGTAACCCAGTGCCTGGATCGCCTTGTTCGCCGTGTCGACGCGCAACCGCCGGCCCTGCCAGAGCAGGTGGACGGCGCCGTCCGGGGTGGTCACCAGCAGGCCCTGGCCGGGCGCCAGCGCCTTGCCCTCCCGCGCCGGGTCCAGTTGCACGCCCAGCTTCGGCACCGGCGCGGCGCCGCCGGCCCCCGGCTGCACGGTGGCGCACACCAGCCACGTGCCGCCCGCCAGGTCGGCGGCCGGTGGCAGCCCGTCCGGGGCGCCCGCGATGCCGACCGGCGCGCCGCGCGGGGTGTCCGCGAGCGAGGCGCGGCTCACCTCCTCGACGGCCATCTGCTCGCCGGCCACGAGCTTCGCGCTCGTGTCGTTGAGCACCGGGTGCAACTGCCCGCCGACGTAGAGGTAGCGGGCGCCGGTCTCCTTGACCATCACCAGCGTGCCGGGCTTGGCCCACGCCGTGTCGCCGCCGGGCACCATCACGCCGTAGACGGCGACGCCGAGGCCGATCAGCGCGCCCAGCGCGAGCCCGGTCACCGCGCCGCGCGTGGTGCGTCCGGTCGGGGTGTCGGCGGCGTCGGGCTCGGCGCGCAGCATGCCGGAGGCGAGTCTGCTCACCACGAACAGGTGGGCCTGCACCTGGTCGCGTCGGGACTGCATCCACGTCCTCCCCGTGTCTCCGGGCGCCCTGGTGCGCGCCCCTCTCCGTGAACGGGGCCGACGGGCGGGCGCGTTCAACGGCTCTGGTCCGGGCCCGGCTACCCGCGGGTAAGCTGCGGCTCTACCAGCGTCGCGACGGCAGGACGGAAGGCATGGGGATACGGCTGCTCGGCCCGGTGGAGCTCGCGCTCGGCACCGGAGCCCCCACCGCGCCCGGGGGTGCCCAGCGGCGGGCGGTGCTCGCCCTGCTGGCGCTGGAGCTGAACCGGACGGTCGCGGTGGAGCGCCTCGCCGGGCTGCTCTGGGACGACGAGCCACCCGCGCACCCCAGGGCCGCCCTCCAGGGCCACGTCGCCGCGCTGCGCAAGCTGCTGGCCGGCTCCCCCTTCGAGCTGACGACCCGCTCCCCCGGCTACCGCCTCACCGGCGACCCTGCCGACGTCGACGCCCTGGCCGCCGGGGCGCTGGGCGCGCGGGCCGCCGCGACGGAGGACGACGCGACGGCCGCCGCGCTGCTCGAACGGGCCCTGCGGCTCTGGCAGGGCGCGGCCCTCGCCGACCTCCCGGCCACTGCGCCCGCCGAGGCCCTGGCCCTCCGCCTGGACGAGGCCCGGACCGGCCTCCTCACCGCGTGGGCGCAGCGCCAACTCCGCCTCGGGCGCGGCTTCGCGGCCGTCCCGGCGCTGGAGCAGGCCGTCGCCGCGGACGGGCTGCGCGAGCCCGTCGCCGCCCTGCTGGTCCGCTGTCTGCACCGGAGCGGCCGGACGGCCGCCGCGCTGGAGGCCTACCACCGGGCCCGCGCGCGCCTCGCGGGGGAACTCGGCGTCGCGCCCGGCCCCGAGCTCCAGCAGGCCCTCGCCGACGTGCTCGCCGACGATCAGCCGGGCGGGAAGCCGAACGAGAAGCCGGCACCCGCGCCGTGGGCGACACCCCCACTGTCCTCGGCACCCACGCCGTCCCCGACACCCGAGCCGCCCACCGCACCCGACCAACTCCCCACCCCGCCGCGCGGGTTCGTCGGCCGCGAGGCGGAGGAGCGCTGGCTCGACGCCCAGTGCGGCCCGGACCGCACCGGGGACGGGCTGGCCGTCGTGGTCGGTCCGGCCGGGGTCGGCAAGACGGCGACGGCGGTCCGTTGGGCGCACCGCGCCGCGCCCGGTTTCCCGGACGGCCGGCTCTTCGCCGACCTGCGCGGTTTCGACCCGGCCGGGCCGGCCGACCCTGCGCACGCGCTCGGCCGCTTCCTGCGCGCGCTCGGCGTGCCCGAACCGGCGATCCCCGAGGACCGCCCGGCCCGCGCCGCACTGTTCCGCGAACGCACCCGCGGGCGTCGGCTGCTGGTCGTGCTGGACAACGCCCGCAGCGCCGACGACGTGACCGACCTGCTGCCCGCGGGCCCGGACTGCGTCGCGGTCGTCACCAGCCGCAACAGCCTGGAGGAGCTGGTCGTCGCCGACGGCGCGGCGATGCTCCAGGTCGGTGTGCTGCCCGCCGCCGACGCGCACCGCCTGCTCCAGCTCCGCCTCACCGCCGAGCGCGTGGCGGCCGAGCCCGAAGCGGCCAGGCACCTGGTCGAGCTGTGCGACCGCCTCCCCCTCGCCCTGCGGATCGCCGCCGCCCGCCTCGCCGCCCGGCCTGGCTGGCAACTGGCTGACCTGGTAGCCGAGTTGACCGACGAACGCACCCGCCTGTCCACCCTCGCCACTGCGGACGGCACCCTCGGCGTCCATTCGGCCCTGAGCCTGACGTACCGTCACCTCCCGTCGCACGCAAGGGATCTCCTCCCGCTCCTGACCCCCCACCCCGGCACCGAGGTCGACGTCCACGCCGCCTCCGCGCTGCTCGCCGCCGACACCGACGCGACCCGGCTGGCGCTCGGCTCCCTCGCCGCCCACCACCTGCTGACCGAGACCACCCCGGGCCGCTTCGCCCGCCACGACCTCGTCCGCCTCTACGGCGCCGAGCTGTTCGCGGGCCTGCCCGCCGACCGCCGGCAGGACGCGTTCCGCCGCCTCGCCGACTACGAACTCCTCGCCACCGGCACGGCCGTCCGCCGCCTGAACCCGTACCACGAGCCGTTCCGGCCTCCGGGCACCGAGCACCTCGCCCTCCCCCGCCTCACCGACCCGCGGGCGGCGCTCGCCTGGTGCCACGCCGAGGAGCCGGTGCTGCGCGCACTCGTCACGGCCGCCGCCGAGCGCGGCGAGCACGAGCGCGCCTGGCGGCTGGCCCGGGCGACCGCCACCCTCTACTACGGCGCCGGGCGCGTCCACGACCGCCTCGCCTGCCTGCGCGTCGGGCTGGACGCGGCACGGGCGAGCGGCGACCGCGAGGGCCTGGCCGCGATGGAGGCCACGACGGCCTGCGCCCTCGGCTCCACCGGACGCGTCGCCGAGGCGCTGCCCCTCGCCGGGCGGGCCGTCGAGCGCACCACCCCGGAGGACGGCGACCTGCACATCCACGCCCTGTCCGTGCGCGCCTCGATGACCGCCCTCACCGGCGACCAGGCCGGCGCCGACCGCCTCTCCGACGCCGCCCTCGCCCTCGTCCGGCGCACCGGCCTGCGCGAGCACGCCGCCACCGTGCTCAGCAACGCCGCCGCGCTCAAGGTCGTCCTCGGCGCCCCGGCCGCCGCACTCGACCTCGCCCGCGAGACCCGTGACCTGCTCGCCGCGCAGCCGACCGCCAACGCCTACCTGTGGGCGATGGTCAACGAGGCCTTCGCCCTGCACGCACTGGACGACCCGTACGCCGCCGAGCTCACCTGGCGCGAGGCGCTGCACCTGTGCCGCTCCTCCGGCAACGTCCGCCTGCACGCCCTGGCACACCGTCATTTCGGCGAGTTCCTGGACTCCCGGGGCCGCTGCGCCGAGGCCGCCGAACACCGGCGCACCGCCGGCGAGCTGTACACCGCGCACGGGGACGTCCACCTGGCCGCCGGCATCGACCGGCTGCTGTCCCGCACCCCCGAGGCCCCCCGACCCCTGGAGGCGACATGACCGTTCACCACCTGGACTGCGGCACGATGTGCCCGCTCGGCGGCCGCGCGCTGACGGGCGGCGGCGGGCGACTGCTCGGCCTGCTCTCGGCGCACTGCCTGCTGGTCGAGGGCGCCGACGGCCTGGTCCTCGTCGACACCGGCTTCGGCACCGACGACGTCGCCCGCCCGCGGGAGCGCCTCGGGCGCCGCTTCCTGGCCACCGTCCGTCCCCGGCTCGACCCCGCCCGCACGGCCCTGCACCGGATCCGCGCCCTCGGGCACGACCCGCGCGACGTCCGCGCCGTCGTGCTCACCCACCTCGACGTCGACCACGCCGGCGGTCTCGGCGACTTCCCGCACGCCGAGGTCCACGTGCTCGCCGACGAACTCCGCGCCGCCCGCGCCGGCGCCACCTTCAACGAGCGCGACCGCTACCGCCCGGCCCAGTGGGCGCACGGCCCGCGCTGGGTCGAACACCGGCCGGACGCCGCCACCGAGGACTGGTACGGCTTCCGCGCGATACCCGTCCTCCCCGGGGCCGGCACCGACGTCCTGCTCGTCCCGCTCGCCGGCCACACCCGCGGCCACAGCGGCGTCGCCGTGCGCACCGGCGACCGCTGGCTGCTCCACGCCGGGGACGCCTACTTCAACCACGCGGACATCGCCCCCGGCTCCCCGCGCCGCCCGGCCGGGCTCACCGCCTTCCAGCGCCTCCTGGCCGTCGACAACCCCGCCCGCCTCCACAACCTGGACCGCCTGCGCGACCTCCAGCGCACCCGCTCCGAGGACGTCCGGATCATCTGCGCCCACGACCCGGCGTACCTCCCGGTTCAATGACCCGTCAGCCGTCCGGCCCAGCACCGCGGGCGGGCCGGGCGGGCTGCTGCGATCTTCGGAAGGCACCCGGCCGAGTCCGACCCGCCGGGACCGTCGTCCCGAGACCGTGGAGGCCCGGATGTGGCAGGCTCCCCCCGCCCCCGTCAGCCGTGAGTGGCTCCCGGTGCTGGACATGCCGGGGCCCGGGCGGCAGAACCGCTGGACGGTGCTGCTGCGCGCCCTGCTGCTGATCCCCCAGTTCGTCGTGGTGTGGGTGCTCTCGGTGGTGGCGTTCTTCGTCACCGTCATCGGCTGGTTCGGCGCGCTCGTGCTCGGGCGCCTGCCCGGCTTCGCGGTGGACTACCTCAGCGTGTTCGTCCCGTACGACACCCGGGTCACCGCGTACCTGATGCTCACGCTGGACCGCTACCCGCCGTTCCGCTTCCGGGCGCCGGAGTACCCGGTGCAGGTCGGGCTGCGGCCCGGGGAGCTGAACCGGCTGGCCGTGCTGTTCCGCATCGTCCTCGTCATCCCGGCGGCGATCGTGCAGGGCCTGGTGTACGCGGGGTGGTGGATGGTGGGGGTCGTCATCTGGCTGGTCGTGCTGTTCCTCGGCCGGATGCCGCAGCCGTTGTTCGAGGCGACGGCCGCGATCCTGCGCTACCGGATGCGCTTCACCGCCTACCTGGTGATGCTCACCTCCGCCTACCCCAAGCGCCTGTTCGGCGAGGAGGCGGGCAGCGAGCCGGACGGCCCGGCGTCGGCCACCCGCCCGCTGGTGCTGAGCGGCGCCGGGCGCGGCCTGCTCGTCGCGTTCGTCCTCCTCGGCGTGGTCTCCTGGACGACCAGCTCGATCACCGCCTCGCTGAACTCGGACCACCACGACGACAACTCCGTCAACCCGACCGAGCACGTCATCGCGCCCCTGGTGCCCGGCCCCGCCGACCGCGCGCCTCAGAGCCCGCTCGGCCAGTTGTAGCTGCTCGGCACGGTGACCTTGGCGTTCTCCTCCGCCGTGCCGTAGACCAGGGCGATCTCGTCGTGCGCGTGCAGGATGACGGCCGCCGGGTCGCCGGCCACCGCCTTGCCGTCCACGTACGTGGTGAGCGTGTGGGTCGCGTCGGTGCGCAGCCCGCCGAGGTGGTCGGCGGCGGCCGAGACCTGCCACTCGGTCAGGAACTGGCCGAGGCTGAAGTCTGCCTGCACGGGCGATTCGATGTGCAGGACGCCGGTGGTGTCGTGGGTGTGCAGCGGGCTGAGCTTCTGCGCGGCCTCGTCGATGCCCACCAGCGCCGGCACGGTCACGGGCTGACCGTCGGCGTAGACGTCGAGGTGCGTGTGGATGTGCAGGGCCTCCCCCTCAGCGCCCAGCATCGGCAGCCCGGCCGCCTTCACGGCCGCGGCGGCGTCGGCGGGCGCGTCCCAGGGCGGCGGGGTGGTGCGGCCCTCGGCGGTCGTGCGCGGGTGCGCCGGCACGCCGGAGGGGGACGTCGAGTTCTGGTTCGTCGCGATCACGCCGGCGATGCCGCCGATCACGGCGAGCGAGAGCACCCCGACGACCCCGCCCACCAGCCATCGGTGCCGACGCTCCCGGCGGGCTTCCTCCGCCCGGAGCGCGGCGGCGCGGGCCCGCCGTTCGGCCGGCCCCGGTTTCTGCGCTGACATGGGTGCGGGCCTCCTCGGTCGAGGTAGCTGCCCTCTTCAGCGTGGCAGAGTCGGCGCGGCTCGGCGCGCCGAGTCAGTGGCGGTGGTGGTCTTGACCGTGCTCGTGGTCATGACCGTGCTGGTGGTCGTCGCCGTGCTGGTGCTCGTCGCCGTGGGCGCCGTGCTCGTGCTGCGCGTGCCCGCCGTCCGGCGAGCCGCCCATCATGCGGAGCATCGCCGTCCCGCCCGTCCGGAAGAACCGCACCACGAGGACCGCAGCCAGCAGCAGGAAGGCGATGTTCAGCCACGTCGTGTAGTTCCACTCGACGCCCGCCATCGGGATCTCCGCCGTCCGCTGGTCCGGCACCAGCCCGAGCCCGCCGAAGACGAACTCGACGACGTATCCGGCGACGACCATCGCCGCGTAGAAGGTGCCGAAGAGGAACAGCACCATCCGGCGGCCGTAGTACTTCCGGTAGATGCTGAGGATCGGCAGGATCAGCAGATCCGCGAAGATGAAGGACACCACTCCGCCGAAGCTGATCCCGCCGTTCCACAGCACCACCGCGAGCGGCACGTTCCCGATCGAGCAGACGAAGGACGCGACCGCGACCAGCGGGCCGACCAGCGGCCCCCACAGCTTGCTCGCGAGCGGGTGGTCGACGATGAAGAACGCCTGCCAGAAGCTGTCCGGCACCCACGCGGCGATCGCCCCGGCGATCAGCAGGCCGATCACGAGGTCCTTGAGGATGGCCGCCCACTCCATCACGAACACGTGCGAGACGGAGGTGACGCCCTCGCGCGAGAGCAGCCGCTTCGCGAACGCCCCCTCGCCCCGCACGGACATGTCCATCGCCGCGTGCCCCTCCATCGAGCCGGCCCGGCCGTGCTCGGCCTGCTCGCGCGCCTCGCGCAGCAGGCGGTCCCGCAGGAACAGCCGGAACAGCAGCGCGAGCAGCAGGATCATCACCGGGCCGCCCACGAACTCGGCCGCGGTGAACTGCCAGCCCAGCAACAGGGCCAGGATCACGCCGAGTTCGATGACCAGGTTGGTCGAGGCGATCTCGAAGGCCATCGCCGCCGTGAAGTCCGCGCCCTTGCGGAACAGCGAGCGCGCCAGCGCGACCGCCGCGTACGAGCACGACGAGGAGGCCGCTCCCAGCACGGAGGCGACGGCCAGGGTGCGCGGCCGGTGGTCCCCCAGCAGCCGGACGATCGTCGCCTTGCGCACCACGGCCTGGACGACGGCGGACAGCAGGAAGCCCAGCACCAGGGCCCAGGTGATCTCCCAGGTCATCGAACCGGCGATGGACAGGGCGTGCAGGATCGCGTGCATGTGGTGGTTCGCCTTCCCCCGGGGCTCCCCGGCTTCCAGCCGGACCGGTTTCGGATCCTATACCCCATCAGGGTATTCGGGAGACGCCGCCCCGACCGACCGTTGACAATGAGTGCGCACCCGAGCACCCTCACGGCCACCCGACGGCCTACGATGGCCGGATGAGCAGTGGCACCGAGCTGGCAGATGCACATCACTCGCACCAGCGCGCCGAGGAGCGGCTCGACGTCGCCGCCACCGTCCTCGGACTGCTGGCCGACCGCACCCGCCTCGCCCTCCTGGAGCGGCTCGGCGAGGGCGAGGCCGACGTCACCACGCTGACCGAGGCCACCGGCGCCGCGCGCCCCTCCGTCAGCCAGCACCTGGCCAAGCTGCGGCTCTCCGGCCTCGTCACCACCCGCCGCGACGGCCGCCGGGTCGTCTACTCGCTGCGCCACGGCCACCTGCGCCGGCTCGTCGACGAGGCGATGAACGTCGCCGACCACCAGATCCGGCACCTGCCGCCGCACGACTGACACCCCCCGCGGGGCCCCGCCGGGGCCGTGTTCGACCGACACGTGCACACGTACGCACGCATTGACTATCATGGGGCACGTCTCCCACCGCACTCTGACCACCGGGACGGCCCGATGCTCTCCGTGCTGCGCAACCGCTCCTACCGCCACCTGTTCACCGCACAGGTCGTCGCGCTCGTCGGTACCGGCCTGGCCACCGTCGCGCTCTCCCTGCTCGCGTACGACCTCGCGGGCGCCGACGCGGGCGCCGTGCTCGGCACCGCGCTCGCGATCAAGATGGTCGCCTACGTCACGATCGCCCCGCTGGCCGGCGCGATGGCCGGGCGGATACCCCGGCGGGCCCTCATGGCGGGCATGGACCTCACCCGGGCCGGGGTCGCGATCACCCTGCCGTTCGTCACCCAGGTGTGGCAGGTCTACCTGCTGATCTTCCTGCTCCAGGCGGCCTCGGCGGCGTTCACCCCGACCTTCCAGGCCACCATCCCCGACCTCCTGCCCGCCGAACGCGACTACACCCAGGCGCTGTCGATGTCCCGGCTCGCCTACGACCTCGAGTCCCTGTTCAGCCCGGCGCTCGCCGCCGTCCTGCTCACCGTCGTCCCGTACAACTGGCTGTTCGCCGGCACCACCGCGGGCTTCCTCGCCTCCGCCGCCCTCGTCGTCTCCGCCGTCCTGCCCAAGCCCGCCCCGGTCGAGCGCACCGGCGGCGCCTACGCCAAGGCCGCCTTCGGCTCCCGCCTCTTCTGGGCGACCCCGCGGCTGCGCGCCCTGCTCGCGCTCGACCTCGCCGTCGCGGCGGCGGGCGCGATCGTGTTCGTCAACACCGTCGTCGTGGTCCGCGAGCACTTCCACCGCCCGGCCGGAGCCGTCTCCCTCGCCCTCGGCGCGTACGGCGCGGGCTCGATGCTCGCCGCCCTGCTGCTCCCCCGGCTGCTCGCCCGGACCGGAGACCGGCGGGTGATGCTCCCCGCCGCGTTCGCGCTGCCCGTCGTACTCGCCGCCGTCACCGCGATCACGGCCGCCGGGCCCGGCGCGTGGGCATGGGCCGCGCTGCTCGCGGCCTGGGCCCTGATCGGCGCGGGCAGTTCCGCCGTCCTCACGCCCGGCGGCCGGCTCATCCGCCGCTCCGCCGCCGACGGGGACCTCCCGGCCGCGTTCGCCGCCCAGTTCTCGCTCTCGCACGGCTGCTGGCTGCTGACCTACCCGCTGGCGGGCTGGCTCGCGGCGGGCCCCGGACTCCCGGTCACGGCCGTCGTGCTCGGAGCCGTCGCGCTGGCCGCCGCGACCGGCGCCGCCGCCCTGTGGCCCGCCCGCGACCCCGACACCCTCGGCCACCTCCACACCGACCTCCCGCCCGGCCACCCCCACCTCAGCGGCGCCCACCCGGCCGGCACGGGCGGCTGGCGGCACGTCCACCACTACGTGATCGACCAGCACCACCACAGCTGGCCCCGCCCGGTGGCGGGCCACTGAGCGAAGGGCCGGCGACGTCCCTCCGCGCGGGCCGACCGCTCGCGCCACCGACACCACGCGCCCCGCGGGAAGCCGCCGAACCCCGGGCCCGAAAAAGTTCTTCCCGTCGGTGTCGATTCCCTGCGCCGCCGTTCGACCTGAGGTAGAGAGGGTTCGACGGACGACCCCCGACACCGAGGAGAACGACGATGGCCAAGTACATGCTGATCATGCGCGGCACCGACGAGACGATGGCCAAGATGATGGAGACCCCCTTCGAGGAGATGCTCGAAACCGTCGGCCGCTTCAACGAGGAACTGATCAAGGCCGGCGTGCTCGTCGCCGCCGAGGGCCTCGACGACCCGGGCCAGGGCGTCGTGGTCGACTTCAGCGGCGACACCCCCGTCGTCACCGACGGCCCCTACGGTGAGACGAAGGAACTGTTCGGCGGCTTCTACATCATCGACGTCGCCTCGAAGGAGGAGGCCGTCGAGTGGGCGAAGCGGATGCCCGCCATGACCGGGTCGAAGTGCGAGATCCGGCGCGTCCCGGCGATCGACGAGTTCCCCCAGGACAACGAGTGGATCGTCAAGGAGCGGGCGTGGCGCGAGCGGACCGGCCAGCTGTGACGGAGCCGGTGCCCACCGACGGTCCGCCGGGCGGCGAATCCGCCCGGCGGACCGTCGAGGCGGTCTGGCGGATCGAGTCCGCCCGGATCGTCGGCGCGCTCGCCCGCTACACCGGCGACTTCGAACTCGCCGAGGACGTCGCCCAGGAGGCGCTCGCGGAGGCACTCGTCTCCTGGGCGCGCGACGGCGCCCCGGCCAACCCGGTCGGCTGGCTGCTGGCCACCGCGCGGCGACGCGCGATCGACGGCTTCCGGCGCCGCTCCGCCCGGGACGAGCGCTACGCCCGGCTCGCGGGCCGCCTCGCCGAGGGCGAGGCGGCCACCGGCGCCCTCGAACCGCCCGACCGCACGGACGAGTTGCCCTGGGACCCGGACCGCGTCGACGACGACGTCCTCGCGCTCATGTTCATCGCCTGCCACCCCGTGCTCTCCCCCGAGGCCCGGGTGGCCCTCACCCTGCGCGTGGTGGCGGGCCTGTCCAGCGAGGAGATCGCCCGCGCGTTCCTCCTCCCCGTGCCGACCGTCCAGGCCCGGATCACCCGCGCCAAGAAGACGATCGGCGCCGCCGGCGTGCCGTTCGAACTGCCGCCGGCCGACGAGCGCCGCGCCCGGCTGGGCGCCGTCCTCAGCGTCCTGTACGTGATCTTCACCGAGGGCTCGACGGCCACCAGCGGCGACGACCTGCTGCGCACCGACCTCGCCCGCGAGGCCGTCCGGCTGGCCCGGATGCTGGCCGCGCTGCTGCCCGCGGAGCCCGAAGTGCACGGCCTGCTGGCCCTGTTCGAGCTCACGGCGGCCCGCTTCCCGGCCCGCACCGGGCCGAACGGCGAGCCGGTGCTGCTGGAGGACCAGGACCGCCGCCGGTGGGACCGCTCGGCGATCCGCCGCGGCCGGGCCGCCCTCGACCGCGCCGCGGCGGCCGGGCGCGGCCTCGGACCGTACGGCCTCCAGGCCGCGATCGCCGCGTGCCACGCCCTGGCGCCCTCCGTCGCGGAGACGGACTGGGAGCGCGTCGTGCTCCTTTACGAGGCGCTCGGCCGGGTCGCGCCCTCCCCCGTCGTCGAGCTCAACCGGGCGGTCGCGGTGGCGATGGCGAGCGGCCCGCAGCCGGCGCTGGACCTCGTCGACGACCTCGCCGCGACCGGCCGCCTCAAGGGCTCCCACCTGCTGCCGACCGTCCGCGCCGAACTCCTCGCCCGCCTCGGCCGCACCGCCGAGGCCCGCGCCGAACTCGACCTGGCCGTCCGCCTCTGCGCCAACACGCGCGAACGGTCCGTCCTCCTGCGCAAGGCCGCCGCCCTGGCCCCCGGAGGCGAGGGAATCCGCGGCTGACTCTTCTCCCGCCCATGCCGGTTGATGAATCCTGGCGCCCGCACCGGCGAGGACCACGGCACGAGGAGCTACCTCGACGTCGTCCGCTGAGCCTCGCGGGCCACCTGCCGGCCGTCCTGGCGCGGCTCGGCCGACGCCGCCCGGGCCAGGACGGCCAGCCTCCGCGCCGCGGCCCGGCGTTGGAGCGCGCCCAGGGCCGTCACCGCAGCGCCGAGGCCGATCCAGCCGAACGGGCCGGCCGTCATCACCACGCCCGTCAGCAGCAGCGGGCCGGCCGACTTCTGCACCGACTGGGACATCCCGGCCACGCCCAGGTAGGACGCCCGCGCCTGGGGCGGGGCCAGGCTCACGGCCAGCTCCCAGGAGCTGACCGAGCGCAGCAGTTCGGCGAAGGTCACCAGCGCCCCGGCCGCGAGCAGCGCCGCCGAGGCCGCCCACGGCCCGCGCGCGGTCGAGGCGGCCAGCAGCAGACAGCTCGCGAGCAGTGTGCCGCCGTACCAGGCGAGCGACCTGATCGCCCCGCTCGGGCCCTGCGCCCAGGCGGAGACGCGCAGTTGGAGCAGCACCACGAGCACGGTGTTGAGCACGAGGAAGGCGGGCACGAGCGCGTGCGGCGCGGTGGTGTGGTGGACGAGCCAGAGCGGGAGGCCGACGTTGAGCACGGAGTCGTCGAGGTTGAGCGGCATGTCGAGGAGGACGAAGAGCAGGTAGCCGCGGTCGCGCCACGGGCTTCCGCCGCTCGCCGCAGGCCCGCTCGGCGCGGCGCTGGGCCCGGCGCTGGGCCCGGCACTGGGCCCGCTACTCGGCCCCGCGCTCGGCGTCACCACGAGCCCGTGCCCGGCCGGTTCGCGGGTCCGCCGGACGAGGGCCGCGGCCAGGACGAAGGAGAGCGCGTTGGCCAGGATCAGCGCGCGGTAGGCGGTCACCGTGCCCACCGCGAGCCCGGCCGCCGAGATGCCCGCGCCGAGGGCGTAGCCCGCGTTGGCGACGCTGCGGAAGAGTGCCTGGTACTCGCCGCGCCGCTCGCCCGCGACCCGGGTCGCGAACAGCATCTCCAGCGTCTTGGCGCCGCGCTCGCCGAGGCAGGTGAGCGCGACGAGGAGCAGCATCAGGACGTACTGGTCGACGACGAGCAGCAGGGCCATCGTCCCGAGGCGCAGCAGGTGGCAGGCGGTCAGGAGGCCGCGGACGGTGAAGCGTTCGGCCGCTCGGCCGGCGAGCGGCGAGCCCGCGATCCCGGCGACGGCGGCGACGCCGAGCAGGAGGCCGAGCCGGCCGGCGTCGAGGCCGCGGACGAAGGTGAAGTACAGGACGGAGGCGGCGGCCCAGACGCCCGTCCCGGTGCGGTCGACGAACTGGGCGAGCAGCATCGTGCGGGCGTCGCGTCCGCCCGGTGGCCGTCGCAGCTGTCCGAGCAGCCCGTCCCCGCCGTGTCCCATCGTGCCCCCCGTTCCGTCCCGGGGGCCGCCCCCGGATTAATCTCGACATCAAGATACTTCACATCAAGAGTCCTGGCGAGATCCGGGGGTCCGGGTTCCGCTCGCCCCGGCCCTGGCCCCACACTGGCGCGGGCACAAGAGAGCACAGGAGCGCACGGACGAACGGGGGCCGACATGGCACGCGGCAGGAGCAAGAAGCAGAAGAGACCGCTCAGCGACGGGACGTTCCGCCCGAAGACGGCCGCCAAGAAGGCCAAGAGGCGGCCCCGCAAGGACCGGCCGCTCAAGCCGCGGACCGTCCGCGTCACCGCGCTGCTCACCGGACTGCTCGCGCCGCTGTTGATCATCGGCCTGATGGTGCTCGGCGCGGACCCGGACTACAGCGCGCCCTGCGTGATCGCCGCCGTGGTCGTGCTCGTCGCGGCGCTCGGCGGCCTGATGACCGTCCGGACCACCGGGTGGGTGCTGTGGCCCGGCGTCGTGCTCGGACTCGCACTGATCGTCCTGCCCCTGGAGGTCGTCCGGGCCGAGGTCACCGCCCACCGCGCGGTGCGGACCGACGCCGTGGTCACGTGGGCCCACCCCGAGCGGGACCGGCGCGGCCTCGTCGGCTGGAAGTGCGGGATCCGCCACGCGGACGGGACGCCGCTGGCACACGGCGAGTACACGGGTTCGGGCTGCTCCGGCCCGTCGAGCGTGGGCGAGCGGGTCGTCGTCCTGGCCGACCCGGGGAACTACGTCCCCCCGGTCGGCACCGACTACGACCTGGCCTACGTCGACCTCGGCGCCTACGCGGTCGCCGGCGCGGGCGCGCTCTGGGGCCTGCTGGCCCTGGCCGCCGCTCGCCGGACGCTCCGGGAGAGCTCGGGCCGGTGAGGCCTCAGCCGGGGAGTCCCACCGACAGCGCGTGGTGGAAGACGTCGAGCGGGTCCCAGCGGGCCTTGGCCCGTTGCAGGCACGGGTAGCCCTCCTTGTAGTAGAGGGTGTGCCAGGGCACCCCCGAGGTGTTCCAGGCCGGATCTGCGAGGTCGACGTCCGGGTAGTTGATGTAGGACCCGTCGCTCACCTCACCGGGCACCGGCACCCCGCCGGTGTCGGCGTACACCTCGCGGTAGAGCTCGCGCAGCCAGGTCAGGTTGGCGCCGTCGTCCGCCTCGTCGGCCCAGATGCTGTGGAACACCGCCTTCATCACGACGTCCCGCTGAGCGACGGCGGTGGCCCCCGGCGCCACCGTGCGCACCTGGCCGCCGTAGCCGACCAGCAGCATGCCGCAGGCCGGGGTGCCGGTTCCGTTCTTCAAGTGCCGGTAGATCGCGGCGAGTTGGGCGTCCGTGAAGGAGCGCTTCAGGTACGCGGCCTTGCCCTTGTAGCGGCGGGTGAGGAGGTCCCCGGACTCGCCGTTGCCCGGCCAGGTCATGGCGTAGAGCCAGGGCAGCGTCTTGCGGCCGCCGCGGGAGGTGTCGAGGCCGGTGCCGGCCACCAGCTGGTTCAGGAAGTCGGTCACGATCCCGTCCGCCCCCGGGATGCCCGCGTCGATCTGCACCACCAGCCGGAAGCCGCCCGCGGTGTGGTGCGACGGCTCCAGCACCGCGTACAGGCCCGCGGCCGGGGAGCCCGGATCGCTGTTGCGCTCGTGCCAGGTGCCGAAATTGCGCAGCAGTCCGGTGAACGCCTGCTCCGTCATCACCGCCGGGTCCCACGGGAACTCCACCAGCGCCTCCAGCAGTTCGCCCGGGGCGGGCGGCAGCAGCCGGCCCGGGTCCGGAGCCACCGAGCGGGCCTCCGCGTCGGCGGCCGGCGAGCGCAGCCAGTAGCGGGTCACGACGCCGAAGTTGCCGCCGCCACCGCCCGTGTGCGCCCACCAGAGGTCCCGGTGCGGGTCGTCCGGCTCGCGCGTCGCCACCACCGCACGGGCCGTGCCGTCCCCGTCCACCACCACGACCTCGACGGCGTACAAGTGGTCCACCACCGAGCCGTACCGCCGCGACAGCGGCCCGTACCCGCCGCCCACCAGGTGCCCGCCCGCGCCGACCTCCGGGCAGCCGCCCGCCGGGATCGTCACGCCCCAGGCCTTGAACAGCGTCCGGTAGACCTTGCCGAGCGTCGCCCCCGGCTCGACGGCGAACGCCCGGCGCGCCGGGTCGTAGCCGACCGCGTCGAGCTGCGAGAGGTCCAGCAGCATCCGGATCCCGGGGTCGGCGGTGAAGTTCTCGAAGCAGTGCCCGCCGCTGCGCACCCCCACCCGACGCCCGGCCCGCACGGCCTCCCCGACCGCCCTGACCACCTGTTCCGTCGAGCCTACGACCCTGATCTCGTCCGGCCGCCCGACGAAGCGCTGGTTGTCGGCGAGCAGCAGGCTCGCGTACCGCGGATCCCCGGGACGCACGCTCGCCGGGCCGAACGGCACGGCGCCGCGGTCGGGTTCACGGGCGGGGTCGGGTCCGCGGGCGGGGTCGGGTCCGCGGGCGGGGTCGGCCGCCGCCGTGCCGCCGACGGCCCCGGCCAGCCCGGCCGCGAGACCTCCGGCGGCGGCGAGCAGACCGCGTCTGCCGAGGGTGGTTCCGTGCTCCTGACCCATCGTCATCCCCTCTCACCGGTGCGCGTCCCTGTGATTATGTGGCCTCCCGTGCCCAAGTCCGGTGAGACCGACATGCCCCGAACTCCACGGCAGATCTTCGAGAGCCCCGTCCACGCCGGAGCCCCGAGTCGCAACGCCGAAGCCGTCGCCGAGATCGACACGGTCCTCGACAGCCCGAAGCTTCCGCGTCCGCGGCGACAGGATCACCGCCGGCGCGACCACTTCGCGCCGGACCCGACGGCCACGCACGCAGCCGCCTCGCCCGATCCGGGCGAGGCGGCTGCGTGCGTTGGGTCCGCGGAGGCGGTGGTGGCGCCGGCCTCAGCCGACGGTCAGGCGGAACGGGCCGGCGAGGACCGAGTAGCCGTCGTCGGCGAGGTAGTAGGCGTCGTACGCGCCCGCGCCACCGAGCTTGCCGGTCGACAGGGTGACGACGCCGCTCTGGTTGGGCGTGTAGGCCCAGGTCAGCGAGGAGCGGGAGCCCGGGGTGACGCCCGCCGGGTAGACGCCGACCCAGTTCTTCGCGGCGACCTGGGAGGTGTTCGGCAGCGCGTAGCGGAGGGTGACGTCGCCGCCGCCCGCGACCTCGTTCAGGTCGCCGGTGAGCGTCGGGCCGGTGGCCGTGGACGGCGCGAACGCGGCGTTGAGCGGGGTCGCGTACGTGTCGTTGGCGGTCAGCCCGGGCAGGCCGAGGGCGGACTCGATGGTGCGGCCGATGGAGTAGTGGTCGTAGTGCAGGGGGCTGCTGGTGCCGGCCGGGACGGTGCCCTGCGAGCCGACCGCGATCGTGGCCACGTGGTTGTAGGCCTCGCCCGAGCTCTCGTCCCAGGTGAGGAGCAGCAGGGAGCGCTGCGTGGTCCACGCGGGCGAGGACAGGACCGGGGCGAGGGTCTGCTTCAGCCAGCCGTCCTGGACTTGGAGGCTGGTGGCGTTCCCGTTGCCGGAGGCCTCGCCGTCGTAGTAGTCGTCGGCGGCGATCCAGGAGAAGTTCGGGGTGGTGGCGGCCGACTGGAGGTCAGTGGTCAGCTGCGTGGTGTCGAACAGGTGGGCCGCGCAGCGGGCGGGGTTTCCGCTGATGTCGGTGTAGTTGATGAACGGCGCGTCGTCGGGCTCGTACTTCGCGTCGTACTGGGTGGTGGTGTTGCAGGGCGTGCCCATGCCCTGCTCGTAGGCCTTCCAGGTCTTGCCCGCGGCCTCGATGGTGTCGCCGAGGTTGCGCTGCGGGGAGTTGATGTTGGGCCAGTAGGTGGCGCCCTTGGTGTAGGTGTCGCCGCCCGCGATGGCCAGGTAGTTCTCGTCGCTCGGGTGGTAGACGCCGTGGGCGTCGGTGAGGGTGGCGCCCCGGGCCATCAGGCCGTGCATGAACGGGGTGTCCGCCGGGTCGTTCATGATCTGGTTGTAGTCGGTGTTCTCCATCATGACGGTGAACACGTGGTCGTATCCGGGCACGGCGGACGCGGGCGGGGCGAGCGGGGCCGGGGCGGCGACGGGGGTGTCGAGCGTGAGCGAGAGGTTGTCCAGGTAGCCGGTCTCGTTCGTGGTGGAGAGGAACTGCACCTCGACCTGGATCGAGCGGGCGCCGGCCGGGACGGCCCCGGAGGCGGTCCGGGAGAGGAACTTGGTGGCGAGGCCGCGATCGGTCGCGGAGACGGTCGGCAGCTTGGCGGTCGTGCCGACGGGGTGGCCGCCGGCGTCCTTGAAGTGCAGGCTGACGGCGACGTGGCCGCCGTACGTGGTCCAACCGCCCAGCCAGCCGGCCAGGTTGTAGTGCACCCCGCCGCCGTCGATGGCCGCGGCGGCGGAGGAGACGTCGACGGTCTGCGACATCGATCCGTCGCCGAAGTTCCCCGGGCCGAAGAAGGCCTTGCCAGGCGTGGCCCCGTCGTTCGGCAGCCCGAAGGAGCCGACGCTCTGGCACATCACGTTGACGCCGCCGGCCTGGACGGTCCAGCCGGGGACGGTGGTGGCGGCGCTCCAGTCGTTGGTGCAGTAGCCGCCGGCCTCCGCGTCGCCGTTGACGATCAGGTTGCCGCTGCCCGCCGCCGCGTGGGCGGTCGCGGGGGCGGCGACGGCCGTCGCGCCGAGGAGGGGGAGTGCGGCGAGCAGCCCGCCGAGGGAGCTCCAGCGCAGTCTCATCAGGGGTACCTCGTCCCGTTGGTGAGGGTGGTCGCCATGGCTTCGCGCCATGAGCGGACTCAGAAGTACCGGCCGGTGCTGTCCGATGGAAGAACGGCGACCGAACTTGCTCAGACAACTTTGGGTGTGCGGCGAGGTGACACGGGCACGATCGGATGCCGCCGCTCCCCTGACCGGCTCCGTGGGCCAGACAGTCCGGCTCGGCAGTGCAGCGGCGCAGCGGCCGCCCGGTGCGAGGTGCGGACGTCCCTGCTGCCAGGGCGCCGATCCCGGCCGTGCAGGCAGGACCGCGTCCGCGTCCCCGTCAGGACAGCGTCCACACCTGGTTGTCCTCCGCCGAGCAGGCCTGCGTCCTGACCCACTGGGCCATGCCGTCCGAGGTCAGGCACTGCTTGGTGGAGGCGTTGACGACCTCGTAGCCGCCCGGGACCGGGAGGAAGGACCAGAGCTGGTTCTCCGCGCCCGGCGGGTTCGTCCAGACCTGGATCCGGCCGGTGGTCAGTTCGAGGTCGAGGACCTTGGTGTAGTTCGTCGAGCCGTTGCGCAGGAAGTAGCGCCCGTCGCCGAACGGTTCCAGGCGCCACTGCTGGGCCGCGGACCGGTTGACGGGATAGGTGCCGACGCGGTTGCCGTCCTTGTCGACGGAGTAGGCGTTGTCCAGCGCGTTGCTCCCGATGGCGAGCACCGCCAGGGAGGGCAGCTGAGGCGCGGGCTTCGGCGGCTGCGTGGGCTGCGGCTGCGGGGTCGCCGTCGGCACCGCGGGCGGCGCGGTGGCGGTCGGCTGGGCGGGGGCCGGGGCCGGGCCGGCGGTGGTCGGCGCGGCGGACGGCTGCCGGGCGGGCCCGGCGGAGGCCTGGCCGGCGGAGGCGGGCAGCGCGGCCGGCTGGGCGAGCGCGCCCGGCGGCACCGGCGCGGCACCCGGGCCCGGCGTGCCGACGGAGGCCGGTACCGGGCCGCCGCCGTCCCCCGCGCTCGGGTCGGCGGAGGGCGTCGGCGTCGGCGTGCCGCTCGCCTCCGGGCCGCCGGACGGAGCGGGCGACTCCGGTGCCACCGCACCGCCGGGCCCCCCGGGCTGCCCGGCGTCGGCCGTCGGCCCCGCGGCGACGGCCCCGCCGTACGGCGCGGTGCCCGAGCCCGGCCGGTTCACCACCGCCCCGGTGGCGCCCGCCGCGCCCAGCACGGCCATCGCCACGACCGACACCACCGTCCGCCGCCGCAGGCCCGTCCACCGCCCGCGCCCGGCCGAAGCCCGACCGGATGGGATCGCAGCCGCCCGGGCGTCCTCCCCGACACCCGCCGCCAGCGCCTCCCGAACGGCCTCGGCCATCGCCGCCGCGTCCGGCCAGCGCTCGCCCAGGTCCTTCGCCATCGCCCGCTCGACGAGTGCCCGCACCGGCCCGGGCACCGCGTCCGGCAGCGGCGGCACGGGCTCCGTGAGGTGCTTGAGGATCACCTCGAGCGCGGTCTCCCCGTCGAAGGGCAGCCCCCCGGCCAGGCATTCGTAGAGGACGACGCCGAGCGCGTAGAGGTCGGCCGAGCCGGTGACCGGCCCGCTCGAGGCCTGCTCCGGCGCCTGGTACGCGGCGGTGCCGAGGACCATCCCGGGGACGGTCAGCCGGGCGTCGCTGCCGGGCCGGGCGATGCCGAAGTCCGCGATCACCGTCCGGTCTCCGCACACCATCAGGTTGGCCGGCTTGACGTCCCGGTGGACCACCCCGGTGCCGTGCGCCGCCGCCAGGGCCTCCAGCACCTGGAGCGCCATCCGCAGCACCTCCTCGACCGGCAGACTGCCCCGGCGGGCCAGCACGGCGCTCAGCGGCTCCCCGTCGATCAGCTCCATGACCAGGTACGCGACCGGCCTCCCGATCACGGGGGCCTCGCCGTGCCCGAAGTCGTGGACCCCGACGATGCCCGGGTGCCGCAGCTGCGCCATGACGCGCGCCTCGGCGTGGAAGCGCTCGGCGAACCCCGGCTCGTCCAGCAGGACGGGCTTGACGACCTTCACCGCCACCCGGCGGCCGAGGACCTCGTCCTCGGCGAGCCACACGTCGCCCATCGACCCACCGCCCAGCCAGTCCACCAGCCGGTAGCGGTCGGCGAGCACGGTGCCACGCATGGTTCTCCCTGAGTCGAGTCGCATCGGTTGCGCGCACGCCGTCGGCCGGGGCGCCCCGCAGATCCTGGGGCCACTCGATAACGGCTGACTTGACGTCGGATGAACACCGCCCGGTATGCGCGCGTTCGACGCGTTATGGCGCCATGGACAGGCCCGCCGCTCCGGCACCGCGGCTCAGCACGACCGAGCGGATGTGGTCGAGCGCCGTGGCGTAGTCGGCCCGGTCGGGGTGGGCGCGGACGGCCTCCCGCAGGTCGAGGACGCGGTAGGGCGGCCCGAGGTCGGTGACCTGCGGGACGAACTCCGCCTTCGTCACGGTCCACCGCTGCCCGGGCGCGGCCGGCGGCGAGAAGGTGAACCGGGCGATCGAGGACCAGTTGCCGCGCGGGTCCTCGGCGCCCGTGGGGTTGAACATGTGGCCGGCGAGCTGGTCGCCCATGCCGTACACCGTCCAGGTGTCATTGATCTTCTCGTACGCCTGCGGGATGTGGGCGTGCGTCCCGAGGACCAGGTCGACCACCGGCCGCCCGGGCTCCGGCTCGGCGGCGAGGTCGCGGGCCAGCGAGAGCTGCTGCTCGTTCGGGGCGTCCTGCCACTCGGTGCCCCAGTGGACGCTCACCACGACGATGTCCGCTCCCGCCGCCCGGGCGGCCCGCGCGTCGGCGAGGATCCGGTCCCGGTCGATGAGGTTGACCGCCCAGGGCTGCCCCTGCGGCAGCGGGATGCCGTTGGTGCCGTACGTGTAGGCGAGTTGGGCCACCGTCGCGCCGCCCGCCGTGAGCAGCACGGGTCTGCCCGCCTCCTCCTCGCCGCGTGCGGACCCGGTGTGCTTCAGCCCGACGGCGTCCATGGCGTCGAGCGTGTGCCGGATCCCGGCCGGCCCGTCGTCGAGCGTGTGGTTGGAGGCGGTGTCGCAGGCCGCGTACCCGACGTCCTTGAGCGCCCGGGCCACCTGTGGGGGCGACTTGAACGACGGGTACCCGGTGAAGGGCCCGCCGTCGGCGCCGTACACCGTCTCCATGTGACAGATGGCCAGGTCGGCGGCCGCGATGACGGGCTTGACGCCGGCGAGCATCCGCGTGAAGTCGTACCCGCCGGCCCCGGTGCTCCCGCCGGCCCCGGCGGCTCCGGCGTCCTCCTTGGCCTGCTGGATGATCTCGGTGTGCGGCAGGACGTCCCCGGTCGCCACCAGCGTGAACGCCCGCGGCCCCGGGGGCGTCGGCACGGCCGTCGGGCCGGCGGCCTCCGACGCAGCGCCCCGTGACGGTGCGGCGTCCGGCGCCGGTGGCCCGCCGCACCCCGCGAGGGCGAGCAGCACAACGGCCAGGAGCACCTCACGGCGCGGCGATCTCATCATCGTGTCGTCCCACAGTCGGCGGATATGACCCCCTCGCCCTCCGACTATGCGAGCCCACCCCCACCCCACCCGTCCCCCACGCCCCACCGTCCCCCGGCCTCACCCAAGGGGGCCAGCCCCGGCCGCCTTCCTCCCGAGCCGCGGGGCCGCGGCGATCACGCGACCCGGGAGGCGCGGGCGGAACGTCAGAAGGCGATCCGGACCTTCAGGGCCGAGCGGTCGTCCATGGCGCGGTAGCCGTCCGGGACGCCGTCGAGGGTGACGGTGCGGTCGAAGACGAGGCCCGGGTCGATCGCGCCGGAGAGGACGTCGGGGAGCAGCTCGGGGATGTACGCGCGGGCGGGGGCGACGCCGCCGACGACCGCCACGTTGCGGTCGAACATCTGCCGGAGGTCGACGCCGGCGCTGCCGCCGTGGGGCACGCCGACGTAGCCGACCGCGCCGCCGTCGCGGGCGATGGAGATCGCGGTGCGCATCGACTCCTCGGTGCCGACGGCCTCCAGGACGGCGTGCGCGCCCGTGCCGCCGGTCAGCTCCCGGACCGCCTCGACCGCCGCCTCGCCGCGCTCGGCGACCACGTCCGTCGCGCCGAACTCGCGGGCGATCGCCGTGCGCGCCTCGTGGCGGCCGAGCGCGATGATCCGGCCGGCGCCGAGCCGGTGCGCGGCGAGCACGCCGCACAGGCCCACCGCGCCGTCGCCGACCACGGCGACCGTCGAGCCCGGTCGCACCCGCGCCGAGACGGCGGCGTGGTGGCCGGTGCTCATCACGTCCGACAGGGCGAGCAGGCCGGGCAGCAGCGCCTCGTCCTTGGCGGCCTCCTTCGGCAGCTTGACGAGGGTGCCGTCGGCGAAGGGGACGCGGACGGCCTCGCCCTGGCCGCCGTCGGAGCCGACCTCGCCCCAGAAGCCGCCCCGCGGGCAGGAGGTGTGCAGGCCGTCGCGGCAGAACTCGCAGGTGCCGTCCGACCAGACGAACGGGGCCACCACGAAGTCGCCGCGGGTGAAGCCGGACACCTCGGAGCCGACCTCCTCGACGATGCCGAGGAACTCGTGGCCGATCCGCTGCCCCGCCACCCGGGCCGCCACGCCGCGGTACGCCCACAGGTCGCTGCCGCAGATGCAGGCGTTGACCACCCGCACGACGGCGTCGGTCGGCCGCCGCACCACCGGGTCCGGCACCTCCTCGATCCGGATGTCGTCGGGGGCGTGGATCACGGTGGCGCGCACGGACTCTCCTGGCACTGCTCGGGGGACCTGGACTGGAGCAGCCAGGGTCGCCAACCGGGCGCACCCGTGTCCAGCTACATGTCCTACACCATCTCCTTAAGATGAACTGATGCTCGACGTTCGACGACTCGTCCTCCTCCGCGACCTGGCGGCGCACGGCACGGTCACCGCCGTGGCCGACCTCCACGGCGTCACGCCGTCCGCCGTCTCGCAGCAGCTGCGGCTGCTCGAGGAGGAGACCGGCACCGGCCTCCTGGAGCGCACCGGCCGCTCCGTCCACCTCACGGCCGCGGGCCGCCGCCTGGCCGGCGACACCGAGCAGGTGCTCGCCGCCCTGGAGCACGCCCGGATCCGGCTGCACGCCGAGACCGGGAGCCCAGCCGGCCCCCTCCGCCTCGCCTGCTTCCCCAGCGCCCTCGTCCCGCTGGCCGCCCCGCTCGGCACCGCCCTGCGGACCGCCCACCCGGACGTGCGGCTCCACATCACCGAGGCCGAGCCCGAGGCCGCCGTCTGGCTGCTGCTCCAGCGTCGCGCCGACCTCGCCCTCGTCTACCGGTACGACAACCTGGCCACGCCCGCGCACGCGGAGGTGGAGACCCGAGCGCTGCGGT
Source organism: Streptomyces sp. SP17BM10 (assembly GCF_036322405.1). Lineage (NCBI taxonomy): Bacteria > Bacillati > Actinomycetota > Actinomycetes > Kitasatosporales > Streptomycetaceae > Streptomyces > Streptomyces sp. SP17BM10. The sequence goes on from NZ_JAQYXB010000675.1 coordinate 337,531, forward strand.
CCGATCCCCTGGTCGCCGTGCTGCCGTCCGGCCACCCGGCGGCGCGCACGGACGGCCCGCCGCTCGACCTGCGGGAGCTCGCGGACGCGCCCTGGACCACCGCGCCGCCGCAGACCGCCTGCGGAGCCGCCGTCCTCCAGGCCTGCCGCTCGGCCGGCTTCACCCCGCAGGTGCGGAACGTCTGCACCGACTTCTCCGCGATGATCGCCCTCGCCGAGAGCGCGGGCCACGCGGCGCTCGTCCCCCGCCTGGCCGCCACCCGCCTGCCGCCCACGCTGACCGCCCGGCCGGTGACGGACGGCACCCTCAGCCGCAGGATCGAGGTCGCCGTCCGCCACGGCGCGGCCCACGAGCCGGCGATCGCCGCCGGCCTCGACCTGCTCCGCACGCTGGCCGGTGCCCCGTAGGCGTCGGTCATCTGACGGTGTGCGTCACGCCCGCCGGCGGCCTACGTCACCGGCCTCCCCAGTGGGCGCGCTGGAGTAGGCTGAGCTGGAGAAATGATCTTCGGGAGAGATATGTCCGCCGCCGCCAAGCCCCGCGTCCTGTTCGTCACCGACCTGGCCTACCAGGCCCGCGGCCGCCGGTACTGCGACGAGGACATCCGGCTCTCCGCGCGCCTGCGCGAGGACTTCGACGTCGCCCTGTGCCACCCCCTCGACGCCGCCGCCCTGATGGACGCCTTCGACCTCGTCCTCGTCCGCAACAGCGGCCCGGTGCTCAACTACCGCGCCGAGTACGACGATTTCCGCAGCCGCTGCCTCGAACGCGGCACCCGCGTCCACAGCCCGCTCACCGGCCGGGCCGACATGGCCGGCAAGCAGTACCTGCTCGACCTCACCGCCGCCGGGTACCCCGTGATCCCCACCGTCGACCGGGCCGAGGACCTCGGGCGACTGCCCGTCGTGCCCGAGTACGTCGTCAAGCCGAAGCTCGGCGCCGACTCGATCGGCCTGCGGATCGTCCCGCGCGAGGAGCTCGCCCGCGTCGAGTATGGGGACGACGTCCTGGTCCAGCCGCTGATCCGCTTCGCGTACGAGGTCTCGTTCTACTTCGTCGACGACGCCTTCCAGTACGCGCTGCACGCCCCCGACCCCGAGCAGCGCTGGCGCCTCGAACCGTACGAGCCCACCGCCGCCGACCTCGACTTCGCGCGCCGCTTCATCGCGTGGAACACGATCGAGCACGGCATCCAGCGCGTCGACGCCTGCCGCACCCCCGAGGGCGACCTCCTCCTCGTCGAGCTGGAGGACCTCAACCCCTACCTCTCGCTCGACCTCGTCGCCGAGACCGTCCAGGACCGCTTCGTCGCCGCTCTCAAGGCCTCCCTGCACGAGCTCGCGGCGACGCCGGCCCACGCCTGACGGGCCGCCCGGAGCGGGCGACCCGTCGTTTCACCGTTCCCGCGTCACTGCGCACGGCCGTCCGGACGCCGCCGGCTCACCAGGCGGGCGCCGTCCGGCGGGACGTCCACGACCTCCTGCCCGAAGACCCGGTTGATCGAGCTGTCCCCGCTCAGGGGGATGTCGGTGCCGTAGACGTGCAACGAGACCGCCCGGCCGGTGCCGCCGTTCGACACCGGCAGCAGCTGCGCCTAGCCGTCGGCGTCACCGGCGCAGAGATCGTCCGGGACGATCAGCCCGGCCCGCAGGTACCTGCGCAGGGTGTCCGCGGTGAGGTGGGCCGTCAGGACGTCCGCGGCCGCGTAGCGCGCGAGGTCGGAGAGGAACTCGTCGAGATCGGTGCGGGACTTCACGACTAGCGCCCGACCCCGGTGAGGACGCGGACCTCGAGCTCCTCGAAGGACTGCCGGTCGGGGTCCACCTCGCGACGGCGGCGGCCGCCGACCAGCGACCCGAGGACGGCGGCCGCGAACCCGATCGGGATCGAGACGACTCCCGGATTCTGCAGCGGGACCGGCGCGGTGGCGGTGCAGGAGATCAGCGCCGTCGCGTTGCCGACCTCCTTGCTGCTCACCGCCACCCCGCAGTCCTTCGCCTGCGCGGCCGTCAGCTTCACCGCGTGGACCGTCCCGCTCGCGCCGCCCCAGCAGATCGGGGAGAGCAGCACCAACCCGATCGAGCTGACCAGGCCCGCGTAGATGCCGCACTTGGCGCCGAAGGTGGTGAACCCCCGCCAGAACAGGGTCAGCAGGATCGCCGGCAGATTGGCGGAGGCCGCGATGGCGAAGGCCAGGGCCACCAGGAACGCCACGTTGAGGTCCCGGGCGAAGACCGACAGCACCACCGCGACCGCACCGATGACGACGGCCGCCACCTTCGCCGTCCGCAGCTCCTGCCGCTCCGTCGCCCTGCCCTTGCGCATGACGCTGGCGTACAGGTCATGGGCGAACGAGGACGACGAGGTCAGCGTGAGCCCGGCGACGACCGCCAGGATGGTGGCGAAGGCGACCGCCGCGATGAAGGCCAGCATCAGCGAGCCGCCGGTGGTGCCCGCGCCGCCGCCGAGGTGCTCGGCCAGCAGGGTCGCGGCGGTGTTGCCGGACGGGTCCTTCTCCCTGATCGTCGCGGTGCCGACCAGCGCGGCCGCGCCGAAGCCCAGCACCAGGGTCATCAGGTAGAAGACCCCGATGATGCCGATCGCCCAGTTCACCGACGTGCGCGCGTCCTTGCCGGTCGGGACGGTGTAGAAGCGCACCAGCACGTGCGGCAGCGCCGCGGTGCCCAGCACCAGGGCGATACCAAGGCTGACCAGGTCGAGCTTCGACCAGCCGTCGGTCGACCCGTACTTCAGGCCGGGTTGGAGGAAGGCGTCGCCCTTCTTGGACGCCGTCGCGGCGTCCCCGAGCAGGTGGCTCAGGTCGAAGCCGTACTTCGCCAGCACCCACAGGGTCATCGTGGCCGCGCCGGCGATCAGCAGCCCCGCCTTGACGATCTGCACCCAGGTGGTGCCCTTCATCCCGCCGACCACGACGTAGACGATCATCAGGGCGCCGACCCCGACGATGGTCCAGATCTGCGCGGAGGCACCCTTGACGTCGAGCAGCTGCCCCACGATCGTCGCCGCGCCGACCATCTGCGCGATCAGGTAGAAGATCGAGACGACGATCGTCGACACACCCGCCGCCGTTCGCATCGGCCCGCTGCGCAGCCGCGCGGCCAGCACGTCGGCCATGGTGAACCGCCCGGTGTTGCGCAGTAGTTCGGCCACCAGCAGCAGCGCGACCAGCCACGCGACCAGGAACCCGATCGAGTACAGGAAGCCGTCGTACCCGGCGAGCGCGATGATCCCGGCGATCCCGAGGAACGAGGCCGCGGACAGGTAGTCGCCCGAGATCGCGATCCCGTTCTGCAGCGCGGAGAACTGGCCGCCGCCGGTGTAGAAGCCTCCAGTGCCCCGGGTGCTCCGGCGCGCCCAGAGGGTGATGACGAGGGTCACCGCCACGAGGGCGACGAACAGCCCGATGGTCAGGCCCTTGTGATGCTGCATCATGCCCGGTCCTCCCGCAGCGCCGCGGCCAGCGGGTCCAGCCGGCGCGCGGCGAACCGCCCGTAGGCCAGGGCGATGCCGAACGTCGAGACGAACTGCAGCAGCCCGAAGACGAGGGCCACGTTGACGTTCCCGGCGACCTTGGTCGCCATGAAGCCACGGGCGTACGCCGAGCAGAGCACGTACGCCAGGAACCAGAGCAGGAACGCCGCCGTCACCGGGAAGACGAACCTGCGGTAGGCGGCGCGCAACTCGATGAAGCGGGGATCGTCGCCGATCCAGGGCGTGTCGCGGCGCGACGACACGGCGGGGTCGATCATGTCAGTCCTTCAGAACAGTGCGGAACGTGCCGAAGCCCCGACCGTAGGAACACCCCGTCGACACCGGGTCAACGCGGGATCAACGCGCGTCAACCGACGCGTCGGAAGAAGTCGACATGTCGGAAGTCCCCGACGCAGTCGCTGCGCGGGTTTCTGGATGAGGAGAGTTCATGACCGAGAAGGCCGTCATCACCTGTGACGAGTTCCTGCCGTACCCGCCGGCGCGGGTGTGGGAGGCGTTGACGGATCCGGCGCTGCACGCGCGGTGGTGGGCGGCGGGGGACGTCAGGGCGGTGGTGGGGCACCGGTTCACGCTCGACATGGGGCCGTGGGGGCAGCAGCCGTGCGAGGTGACCGCCGTCGAGCCGGGGCGGCTGCTCGGCTACAGCTTCGCCGAGGGCACGCTCGACACCACCGTGACCTGGCGCCTCGTCCCCGAGGGCCGCGGCACGCGCCTGCTGCTGGAGCACGCGGGCTTCGACCTCGACACCCCGATGGGCCGCCAGGCCCACCAGGGCATGGAGCAGGGGTGGCCGGGTGTGTTGCGGCGCATCGCCCCCGCCCTGGCGGAGTAGGCGCCCTACGCCCGGCCGAGGACGCGGTCGACGGTGATCTCCAGGACCACGCGGTCCGGGTTGACGCGGGGCTCGCGGTAGCGCTCGGCGTAGCGGCGTTCGGCGTCGGCGACGTCGTCGGGGGCGGAGCGGACGACCGCGACGCCCTCCAGCGTGGACCAGCGGGCGCGGTCGACCTGGCAGACGGCGACGCGCTGGCCGCCGGGGCCGGCTTCGGCGACGTTGCGGGCCTTGCGGCTGGTGCGGCTGGTGATCACCCGGGCGATGCCCGTCTCCGGGTCGAAGGTGACGCCGACCGGCACCACGTGCGGGGAGCCGTCGGGGCGGTGCGTGGTGAGGGTGGCGATGTGACGCTCGCGCCAGAAGGCGAGGAAGGCGTCGTCGAGGTCGCGGGGGTCGTGGGCCATGGCCGCGATCGTACGGCCCCCGGGACGGGCGGAACCGCCCCGGGGGCCGCCGGGCGTCAGTGACCGCGGGCGATCCACTCCGGCAGGGCCGGGGCCTCGGCGCCGATCGTGGTCGGGTCGCCGTGGCCGGTGCGGACCACCGTCTCGGACGGGAGGGTGAGGAGACGGTCCCGGATGGAGTCGATGATCGTCGGGAAGTGCGAGAACGACCGGCCCGTCGCGCCTGGTCCGCCGTGGAACAGGGTGTCGCCGGTGAAGACGGTGCCGAGTTCCGGGGCGTGCAGGCAGACGGCGCCCGGCGCGTGGCCGGGGGTGTGCAGGACGGTCAGCGCCGTACCGGCCACCTCGATCCGCTGCCCGTCGGCGAGTTCGCCGTCCGGGAGGCGTTCGGGGTGGGTGAGCTTCCACAGCGGGAGGTCGTCGGGGTGCAGCAGGATCGGCGCACCGGTGCGGTAGGCGAGCGCGGGGGCGGCGTCGACGTGGTCGTTGTGGGCGTGGGTGCAGACGATCGCCAGCAGCCTGCGCCCGCCGAGCGCGGCCTCGATCGCGTCGGCGTCGTGGGCGGCGTCGATCACCACGGCCTCGGTGTCGTCGCCGACGATCCAGACGTTGTTGTCCACCTCCCAGCTGCCGCCGTCGAGTTCGAAGACCCCGGCCGTCACGAGACGGTCCACGCGGACAGTCACAGGACCACCACCGAGCGGAGCACGTCGCCGTGGTGCATGCGCTCGAACGCCTGCTCCACCGCGTCGAGTTCGATCGTCTCGGTGACGAACGCGCCGAGGTCCAGGCGGCCCTGGAGGTGGAGGTCGATGAGCATCGGGAAGTCCCGGGAGGGCAGGCAGTCGCCGTACCAGGAGGACTTGAGGGAGCCGCCGCGGCCGAAGACGTCGAGCAGCGGGAGCTCCAGCGTCATCTCCGGCGTGGGCACGCCGACCAGGACGACGGTGCCGGCGAGGTCGCGGGCGTAGAAGGCCTGCTTGTACGTCTCGGGGCGGCCGACCGCCTCGACGACGACGTCCGCGCCGTGGCCGCCGGTGAGCTCGCGGATGGCCTCGACCGGATCGGTGGTGCGGGAGTTGACGGTGTGGGTGGCGCCGAGGCCGCGGGCCGTCTCCAGCTTGCGGTCGTCGATGTCGACGGCGATGATCCGCGCCGCGCCCGCCAGGCGGGAGCCCAGGACCGCCGCGCCGCCCACGCCGCCGCAGCCGATCACGGCGACGGAGTCGCCCCGGCCGACGCCGCCGGTGTTGATCGCGGCGCCGAGGCCGGCCATCACCCCGCAGCCCAGCAGGCCCGCGACGGCCGGCTCGGCGGCCGGGTCGACCTTGGTGCACTGGCCGGCCGCGACGAGGGTCTTCTCGGCGAACGCGCCGATGCCGAGCGCCGGCGACAGCTCGGTGCCGTCCAGCAACGTCATCTTCTGCTTCGCGTTGTGCGTGTCGAAGCAGTACTGCGGACGTCCGCGCCTGCACGCCCGGCACTGGCCGCACACCGCGCGCCAGTTGAGGACGACGAAGTCGCCCGGGGCGACCTCGGTGACGCCCTCGCCGACCGACTCGACGACGCCCGCGGCCTCGTGGCCCAGGAGGAACGGGAACTCGTCGTTGATCCCGCCCTCCCGGTAGTGGAGGTCGGTGTGGCACACGCCGCAGGCCTGGATCCGGACGACGGCCTCCCCCGGGCCCGGGTCCGGCACGACGATCGTGGTCACCTCCACGGGCGCGCCCTTGGCACGCGCGATGACTGCCTTGACCTGCTGGGCCATCCGTTTCCACCTCCGTCGGCCGGGGCGCCGTCGCACCCGGCGTGACCTGCGTCGAACCACTTGCCACGAAGCGTATCGTCCACGCCCGCGCCCGTCCGGCGAGTGGGTCCGGTGACCCGGATCACCGTCCGCCCTGGTCACGGGATATGACGGCGGCATACTCGACGACGGCCTGGGCGCGGCTCGACCGGGGGCGCACCGCGGGCGCCGGGCGCCCGTGCGGACGCGCCGAAGTGCCCGGAAAGCATCGGTGTTGGCCGGAAGTACCGCAGACGGGCGGACCGCCGCCCACGTACGGTCGTAGCAGAAGTGGTCCACCCGATGACGCTCAGCACACCCCGTGGCGATCGGCGCGCCCGGCACCATCCGCGGGCCGACCCCGACCGGCACGATCGGCATGCCCGACCTCTCCCGACCCGGTCCCGCGGACCAGGTCCCGTCCGCCCGACCCGTTCCCACCCGCCGGCCAGAGCCGAGCCGTCCGCCGGCCCGCCCCACCCGTCCCCCGCACCTCCCCGGTTCCACCCCCCGCCGGGCCGCCCGCGCGGCCCACCGCCCTGGAGTCTGGAGTACGGATGTCCGCCGAGAACAGTGCGACCGGTGCCGGCACCGGCACCGCCCCGCTCACTCCGCTGCACTGCCCGCGCCACGCCGAAGCCGGGCCGCCCCGGCTCTCCGCGCTGCCCACCGGCACCCCGGTCTGGTTGGTCAGCCGGCACGCCGACGTGCGGCAGGTCCTCACCGACCCGCGGCTCGGCCGCGCCCCGTTGTACGCGCCGGACGCGCCGCCGCTCACCAACGCGCCCAACCTGCTGGACGATCCGAACAGCATGCTGAACATCGACGGCACCGAGCACCAGCGGCTGCGCCGCACCGTGCAGCGGGCGTTCACGCCGCGCGCGATCGCGCGCTGGCGGCCCTGGGTGGCCTCGGTGATCGAGGGCCTGATCGACGAGTTGATCGACCACGGCAACCCGGCCGACATCGTCGCCGGCTACACCCGCCCGCTGCCGGTCGCGGTGATCAGCCGGCTGATGGGGCTGGACAACCTGGACAGCAAGCGGCTCGCGCACTGGAGCGACCACGCGCTCTCCACCACCGCCTACAGCGCCGAGGCGATCGTCACCGCGATGGGCGAGTTCGCCGAGTTCGGCTCCGCCGTGATCGCCGAGCGGCGCGCCGACCCCGGCGAGGACCTGGTCAGCAGCCTGCTCGCGGCCGCCGCCGAGGACGGCTCGATCACCGAGGGCCAGCTCGTCACGCTCGTGATCGGGCTGGTGGTGGCCGGGCACGAGACCACGATGACGTCGCTCGGCAACGCCCTCGTCTACCTCCTGGGCGACGGGCGCGACGCCTGGCAGCGGCTGGCCGCCGACGAGGCCAGCGCCGCCGCCGCGACCGAACAGCTGCTGCGGGCCGTGCCGCTCGGGGACACCGACTACTTCCCCGGCCTGCTGCGGCGCACCGTGGAGGAGGTCGAGATCGGCGGGGTGGTCATCCCGGCCGGCAGCGTGGTCGCGGCGGACACCAACGCGGCCAACATGGACCCGGAGGTCTTCACCGGGGACCTGCTGACCGAGCTGTTCTCCCCGCTCGTCGCGCCGATGTACACGTTCGGCGCCGGGCCGCACCACTGCCTGGGCGCGTGGCTGGCCCGGATGGAGCTCGAGCTCGCCCTGCACCGGCTGGCCCGCCGGCTGCCCGCGCTGCGGCTCACCGAGCCGGCCGGCTCGATCGACTGGCGGCGCGGGCTGCTGACCCGCAGTCCGAACTCGCTGCAGGTGGCCTGGTGACGGCCGGCCCCGGGACCGACCCCGAAGCGGGCCCCGATCCGGGCACCGAAGCCGAACCGGGCGCCGAGGCGGTCGTCGTCCGGGTCGACCGGGACCGCTGCATCGGCTCCGGGATGTGCGCCCTCGGCGCGCCGGATTCGCTGGCGCTCGGGGCGGAGGGGCTGGCCGAGCCGGTGGCCGGGTACGGCGGGGCCGGCGCGGCGCTGACGGCCGAGCTGGCCGAAGCGGTCGACTTCTGTCCGGTCGAGGCGCTGACGCTGTACTCGGCGCGCGGCGGGTACCGGATCGCCCCGGCGGAGTGAGACCCCGCGGTGCCGCCCGTCTCGCCGACAAGGGCGGCACCGCGGCCGGGGCGCCCGCGACCCCACACGGAGCCATGAGTCCGGCTAATCGATCCATGAGCTCATCGATCTTGCTCGCCTCCGGCCCGGCTGATGAGCTGGGGCCATGAAGAACACGGAAGTCCTCGCTCCGGCCAACTCACTTTCCTCCGAGGCCCGTTGGTCCCCCATCGTCGCCGTCGCCCTGAGCACGTTCACCGTGGTGTCCGCCGAGATGATGCCGGTCGGGCTGCTCACGCCGATGTCGGACAGCCTCTCCGTCACCGACGGCGTCGCCGGCCTCTCCCTGACGATCACCGGGCTCATCGGGGCGGGCGTCTCCCCCTTCGTCCCGGCGCTCATCGGGCTGCGCGACCGCAAGCGCGTGCTCGTCGGCCATCTGCTCCTGCTCGCCGCGGCGAACGCGGTGACCGCGAGCGCGCCCGACTTCACCGTCCTCGTGGCCGGCCGGATCCTGCTCGGCCTGGCGATGGGCATCGTGTGGGGGCTCGTGCCCGGCCTGGCGCCGCGCCTCGTCGACGGTCCGCGCATCGCCCTCGCCTCCACCATGGTGTTCTCCGGCGTCTCGATCGCCTCCGTCCTCGGCGTCCCGCTGGGCACCTACCTCGCGGCGCTGCTCGACTGGCGCGCCGCGTTCTGGGCGCTCGCGCTCCTCGGCGTGGTGTGCGCCGCCGTCCTCGCGCGCACGCTGCCCGCCCTGCCCGTGCACGAGCGCGGGCGGCTCGACGGGATCGCGGGCGTCCTGCGGCACCGGGGCGTCGCCACCGGGCTGGCCGTCACCACGCTCGTCGTCCTCGGCCACTTCACCGGCTACACGTACGTCCGCCCGGTGCTCGAGGCCGACGCGGGCCTGGGCACCGGCGTCATCGCGGCCTGCCTGCTGGTGTACGGACTCGCGGGCGTGGCCGGGAACTTCACGCTCGGCCCGCTCGCCGGCCGCAGCCCGAAGGCAGCCGTGTCCGCCGCCCTCGCCGGGGTCGCGCTGGCCACCGGCCTGCTGCCCGTCCTCACCGGCAGCCTCGTGACGGTCGTGCTCGCGATCGTCCTCTGGGGCGCCTCGTACGGCGGGGTGTCGGTCTCCACGCAGACGTGGGTGCGCACCGCCGACCCGGCCCGGATCGAGGCCTCGGGGGCGCTGTGGGCGGGCGTGTTCAACGCGAGCATCGCGCTCGGTTCGCTGGCGGGCGGCCTCGTCATCGACCACGCCGGGAACCGCGCGGTGCTCCTCGCGGCGGCGCTGACGACGGCCGCCGGGCTGCTCGTCGCCCTCGCCTCACGGCCCCACGGCGCTTAGGCGGCGTACGTCTCGAGGAGCGCGAGGAAACGTTCCGTCAGCCGGTGCACCGCCCGCTCGCGCCGGACGACGAGCAGGGTCGACGGCTCCAGGTCGGGCACCGGGAGGTAGCGGATGTCCGGGCGCTGGACGTACCGCACGCTCGCCTCGCACAGCAGCAGGCCCTGCGACGTGCCGGCCACCGTCGAGAGCCCCTCCTGCACGGTCGCGGCGCCCGCCGGGTACGCCAGCTCCCGCCCGTCGGGCAGCCGGCGGGGCGCGTTCGCCAGGCGCCAGTAGTCCGGGGCGGGGCCGCGCGGTTCGATCAGCGAGAGCCCGGCGAGGTCCCCGGCGGAGACCCCGGCCGCCCGGGCCAGCCGGTGGGCGGCGGACAGGGCGATGCGGACCGGCTGCCGCGAGAACTCCATGAGCACGCGCAGCCCCGGCTCCCGGCACGGCGCGAGCACGATGGCGAGGTCGACGTCACCCTGCGCCAGCCGGGAGAACGGGTCCCCCCAGGGCAGTTCGACGAGCTGGAGCGCGCCCTCCGGCAGGCCCGCGACGGCCCGCGCCACCGGCTCGTACACCACGCACTGGAAGCCGACCCGCATCGGCCGGTCCGCCGACGCCGCCCGCGCCCGGGCGGCGTCGAAGCCCTCCCGCAGCCGTTCGAAGGCCGGCACCACCTGCTCGGCCAGCTCCCGCCCCAGCTCCGTCAGTTCCACCCGCCGGCTGGTCCGTTCGAACACCGGCGCCCCGACCCGGCCCTCCAACCGCTTGATCAGCTGCGAGACCCGGCCCTGGGAGACCCCGAGCACCACGGCCGTGCGGCCGAAGTGCAACTGGTGGACCAGCACGGAGAAGCACTCCAGCTCCTGGAGCGGCAGCTCGGGGAGTACGGGCGGCGTCCTGCGGTCCACCCGGGAAGTGTACGACCTGGCGCCGCCGGGCCCCAGGGGTCGTGCGCCCCGAATCCGGGCCGGGCGCTACAGCCGCTCGGCCAGGGCCGCATGGATGCGGCGCCAGGCGTCGGCGGTGGCGGCGGCGTCGTGGTCCGCCGGACGGTCGGCGGCGAAACCGTGGCGGACGCCGGGGTAGGTGACCAGCTCGTGCTCGACCTCGGCCTCGGTCAGCTTGCGCTCCGCCTCCTGCCACTCCTGCGGCGGGAGGATGTGGTCGAGGTCGCCGCAGAAGCCCAGCAGGTACACGCCGTTGGCGGCGATGCGCTCGGCCGTCTCCAGCGGCGGCACCGGGCCGACCAGCGGGAAGCCGGAGTTGAGCAGCCAGCCCGGGTACAACACGGCGGCCAGCTCGAAGCGCAGCTCGGTGGCGGCGCGCACCGCGATGTGACCGCCCATGCTGGTGCCGACGAACGCCACCCCGCGCCCGTCGGCCCAGGCGCGGGCGGCGGCGAGCGCCTCGGCGGCGTCGGCGACGAGCTGATCGCGGTCGAGGGCGCGCATCAGCACGAGCCCGTCCTCACGCTCCTCGGCGCTGTAGCCGAGCCCGGTGCGCCGCCGGTCACGCCAGTAGAAGTCGGGCGCGAGCGCGACGTACCCGAGCCCCGCCAGCTCCGCGCAGACGGCCTTCGCGTCGGCGTTGACCCCGTACAGCTCGGGGCAGACGACGACCGCGCCGCGCACCTCGCCCTCGGGTCGGTGGACGTAGGCCTCGATGCCGCCCGGCGCGCCGAGCTCCTGCCACCGGCCGCCCTGCTGAGTGTTCATCAATTCCCCCGTGAAATGGAGCCAGAGGCCCGAACGATGTCGCGCGCATCCTAGCGCCGCCGGTCACCACCGACCGCGCCGTCTCACTATTCACACCCCTGTATACATGGTGTGTATAGTTCCCGGCATGTCACTAGGTCAGATGCTCCTCGGCCTGCTGGAAGCCCAGCCCCGCCACGGATACGACATCAAACGGCTCTACGACGAGCACTTCGGTCGCGACCGCGCCCTGCACTACGGGCAGGTGTACTCGACGCTGTCCCGGCTGCTGAAGAACGGACTCGTCGTCGTGGAGGGCGTCGAGGCGGGCGGCGGCCCCGACCGCAAGAAGTACGCGATCACCGAGGCCGGCGTCACCGACCTCGCCGACTGGCTCGGCCACCCGGAGAGCCCGCAGGCGTACCTGCAGAGCACCCTCTACCAGAAGGTCGTGCTCGCCCTGCTGACCGGCCGCCCGGCCGCCGACATCCTCGACCTCCAGCGCTCCGAGCACCTCAAGGCGATGCGCGAGCTGACCCGCCGCAAGCTCGACGGCGACCTCGCCGACGAACTGGTCTGCGACCACGCGCTGTTCCACCTGGAGGCCGACCTGCGCTGGCTCGAACTCACCGCCGCGCGCCTCGACGAACTCGCCGCCCGAATCACGGAGTCCCCGCGTTGACCACCCCCGAGCCCCTGCTCTCCGCCAAGGACCTGCACAAGTCCTACGGACTCACCCCCGCCCTGGAAGGCGCCTCGATCGACGTCGCGGCCGGCGAACTCGTCGCCGTGATGGGCCCGTCCGGCTCCGGCAAGTCCACGCTGCTGCACTGCCTCGCCGGGATCGCCCGCCCCGACAGCGGCAGCATCAGCTACCGCGGGCGCGACCTCACCGCCTGCTCGGACGCCGAACTCTCCGCGCTGCGGCGCACCGAGTTCGGCTTCCTCTTCCAGTTCGGCCAGCTGGTCCCCGAGCTCTCCTGCCTGGAGAACGTCGCCCTGCCGCTGCGCCTCAACGGGATCCGCCGCCGGGCCGCCGAGGCGCGCGCCGCCGAGTGGCTGGAGCGCCTGGAGGTCGCGGACGTCGCCGCCAAGCGCCCAGGCGAGGTCTCCGGTGGCCAGGGGCAGCGCGTCGGCGCCGCCCGGGCGCTGATCACCGAGCCCAGGGCCGTCTTCGCCGACGAGCCGACCGGCGCGCTCGACTCCCTCAACGGCGAGCGGGTCATGAAACTCCTGACCCGCACCGCCCGCGAGGCCGGCACGGCCGTCGTCCTCGTCACCCACGAGGTCAGGGTCGCCGCCTACGCCGACCGCGAGGTCGTCGTCCGCGACGGCCGCACCCGCGACCTGGCGGCGGCGATATGAGCACCCCGAGCGACAGCACCCCGAGCGAGAGCGCCCGGCCCGGGAGCACCCCGACGGAGGACATGCTGACGGAGGACACGCTGACGGCCGCGAAGGTCCGCTCCCCCTTCCTCGACCAGCTCGGCCTCGGCGTGCGCCTGGCGACGAACGGCGGACGGGACGGCTGGGGCCGGCTCCTGCTCACCGCGTGCGGCGTCGGCCTCGGGGTGGCGCTGCTGCTGTTCACCGCGTCCTTCCCCGGCATCGTCCAGCACCGCAACGACCGCCTGTACACCCAGAACGACACCTTCCAGGACGAGGTCATCCCCGCCCCCGGCGACCGGACCGTCCTGATCGCCGCAGCCGACACGACCTACCGCGGCACCCCCGTCCGCGGCCGCGTCGTCCAGCCCGAGGGCGCCAACCCGCCGCTGCCGCCGGGCGTGGACGCCTACCCCGGGCCGGGCCGGATGGTGGTCTCCCCCGCCCTCGCCGACCTGCTCGAGGACCCGGCCAACCAGCTCCTGCGCGACCGCCTCCCCTATCCCGTCGTCGGCACCATCGGCCCCGCCGGGCTGCTCGGGCCGGCCCAGGCCGACTACGTGCTCGGCGGCGACAGCCTGACCGTGGACACCGGGGCCGTCCGGATCGACGCCTACGGGCACTTCTCACCGCCCAAGCCGATGGACCCCCGGCTGATCCTGCTCAACGCCGTCGGCCTCATGGTGATGCTCGCCCCGGTCGGCGTCTTCCTCGCCGCCGCCGCGCGCTTCGGCGGCGAGCGGCGCGACCGCAGGCTCGCCGCGCTGCGCCTGGGCGGCGCGGACCGCCGGGCGACGGCCCGGATCGCCGCCGGCGAGTCGCTGGTGGGCGCCGTGCTGGGTTTGGTCGCCGGCGCGGGCCTGTTCCTGGCCGCCCGGCAGCTGATCGGGCGGATCCGGCTCGCGGACTTCAGCTTCTACCCGCAGGACGTCGCCCCGCACCCGGCGATCGCCGCGGCGATCGCGGTCGTCGTGCCGCTGCTGGCCGTCGGCGTCACCCTGGCCGCCCTGCGCCGGGTCGTCGTCGACCCGCTCGGCGTGGTCCGCCGCAGCGGCCCGGGCCGACGCCGGATCGGGTGGCGGCTGATGCTGCCGCTGGCCGGACTCGCGGCGACGGTCTTCGCGCTCGTGCTGCCCACGCAGTACAACCCGAGCGGGCTGCCGCGCACCGCCCTCTTCAACCCCGTTCAGGACACCCGCGGTTCGCTGCTGGTCGCGTTCGGCCTGCTGCTGATGCTGATCGGCGTGTGCGCGCTGCTGCCCTGGCTGGTCGAGGCCGTCACCCGGCGCGCGGGCGGCGGCGGGGTGTCCTGGCAGCTGGCGATCCGCCGGCTCCAGCTGGGCTCCGGTCCCGCCTCGGCCGCCGTCAGCGGCGTCGTCGTCGCCATCGCCGGGGCGATCGCGCTCCAGACGCTCTTCCTCGGCGTCAGCGCGGGCTACGAGGGTCTGCCCCGCCACCGCCCGGAGACCGGCCCCTACCAGCAGTCGGTCACCTTCCCCGGCGGCGCGCCCCAGGCCGACGGCCTCGCGCGGCGGCTCGCCGGCACGCCAGGGGTCGCGGCGACCGCCGCCTACACCGAGTTCTCCCTGGAGAGCCCCACCGGCAAGCCGTGGGAGATGCCCTCGGTGCGGATCGCCGGCTGCGCCGTGCTGCGCGGCTTCGTCCCGCTGCCCGACTGCGAGGACGGCGACGCGTTCGTCCTCAAGGGCCCGGACTCGCGGGCGGCCGGCAAGGCGGAGCCCGGAACGACCGTCCACGCCGCCTTCTTCCGCGGTGAGGGCCGACCGGCGGCCTGGCAGCTGCCCGCCACCACGCCCGTCCCGGGCTTCCTCGGCGGCGACCCCGACGGGCGGATGGGCAGCGGCATGCTCCTGCTCACCCCCGGCTCGGTGCCCGCGGCGGCGCTGCGCGGCCAGCCGGCGACCGTCCTGGTCGCGATGAAGCCCGGACTGGCGGACCTGAAGGAGCAGTTGACCAGCAACGTGATGGCGATCGACCCGCGGGCCCGCGCCGAGTTCCCGCTCGACCGCACGCTCGACCCGACCTACCGCGCCGTCAAGCGCCTGCTCACCGCGGGCTCCGCGGTCACGGTGATGCTGGTCGCGCTCAGCCTGCTGGTCGGCCAGCTGGAGCGCTTCCGCGAGCAGCGCCGCCTCCTCGGCGTGCTGAACGCCGTCGGCACCCGGCGCCGGGTCCTCGGCCTGTCGGTGTTGTGGCAGACGCTCGTCCCGATGGCCCTCGGCGTGCTGCTGGCGACGGCGGGCGGCGTGGGGACGGGCGTCGTGCTGCAGTACACGGCCGGGGTCGACCTCTCCGTCGACTGGGGCGCGATGCTGTCGATGGCCGCGATCGCCACCGGTGCCGTCCTCCTCACGACCGCCCTCGGACTGCCGCAGCTCCTGCGCCTGATGCGGCCGAGCGGGCTGCGCTACGAGTGAGGGCCCGGTGGGACACTCCCTACGGCCGGGCCAGCACGACGAAGCGCAGGTCCGGCCGGCCGCCGGGGCTGAGCACCTGGGCGACGACCTCGACGGGTTCGGGGCGGACGTGCGGCAGGTGCAGGCTGAACCGGTCGCCGTCGCGGTTGGCGACCACGCAGGCCCGGCCGGCCCACAGGCGGCGGCAGACCGGGTCGCGCAGGACCTCGGTGAGCAGCGCGACGAGTTGTTCGTCGCCGGGGTAGCCGGCCATGGCGAAGCGGATCATGGCGAGCGTCATCCGGGCCTGCCGGGTCCAGTCGGCCATCTGGGCGCGGGCCTCGGGGTCGGTCAGCAGCCAGCGGACGAAGTTGGCGCCGGGGCGGGCCACCCACGGGAACCACGCGGCGGCGGCGCTGTTGAAGCCGACGACGTTCCAGGCGTGGTCCGCGAGGTAGGCGGGCTGCGGCATCTGACGGTCGACCAGTTCCTGGAGACTGCTCAGGTCCTCGGGCGCATACGGCCCGACGGCCGGGGTGCCGCCCATCGCGTACAGGTACAGCGAGGCCCGCTCGTCGGCGTCCAGCAGCAGGACGTCGGCGAGCCGGCCCAGCAGCCTGGGGTCGAACCGGGCGCTGCCGCCGCGCTCCAGGTCGCGGTACCAGCGCTCGCTCATGCCGAGGGTGGTGGCGACGGTCATCTGCGGCAGCGGCTTGCCGAGGCCGAGCCGTCGGCCGGCCCGGGCCCGCCAGTCGCGCAACAGGCTGGCGAGCCCGGGGAGTTCGGCGAGGGCCGACTCGTCGTGGTCGAGCGGGACGGGAACGCCCGGTGCCTCGCAGGGCACCATGAGTCTCTCTGCCGACAAGAGTCCCCACCCCCATGGTTCTGTGCCGGTGGTGTCCTCGGCACGTTGAGGGGAGCGTAACTCCTGGCGTGTACTCAATCAAGCAACTGTGTACCCGCTCAAGCAACACAGCGTGACATCAGCTGGTCAGCGCCTCCGGTTCGGCCGTGGTGGCGGCCCGCTCGACCGCGACCGCGCCGCGCGAGGCGATGACGGTGACGGCGGTGGCCCCGGCGAAGAGCGCGGCGAGCAGCACCCAGCCCGCCGCGCCGGCCGGCAGCAGCAGGCCGGTGGCCAGGAACGGACCGATGATCAGCTGCGCGCTCATGCCGGTGCTGAACAGCGACAGGTAGCTGGAGCGGCCCGCCGGCGGCGCGAGTTCGTAGGAGATCTCCCAGCGCGAGACGGCGTGGAGGTTCTCCCCGACGGTCAGCATCGCGACGGCGACGACCGCGGCCCCCAGCGCCAGGTAGTGGCCCCGCCCGTCGGCGAAGGCGAAGAACGCGCAGGCCAGCACCAGGAACAGGCACGCGACGCGGAGCATCCTCAGCGCCCGGGCGAGCCCCTGGGCGAGGCGGCCCACCGAGAGCTGGAGGACCACGGTGAGCACGGTGTTGATCGCCAGCAGGCCGGAGCTGGCGCTGGCCGGCAGGCCTGCCCGCTCCACCACCCAGAGCGGGAGCAGGATGAAGAGCACGCAGTCGTGCAGCATCAGGATCGCGTTGGCAGCGGTGACCAGCAGGAACCGCCGGTCCCGGTAGGGCGATCCGCCCGTCGCGACGGGCTCGGCCGGTGCGGCGGGCGCGTCGGCCGAGGCGGGCGCGTCGGCCGAGGCGGGCGCGGGCGTTTCGGTGCCGCCGGCGACCCGACCGGCCCGCACCACGGCCAGGGCCACGGCGGCGAAGGCCGCCGCGTTGAACAGGAACAGGGCGACGAAGGCGGCCCTTGAGTGGGCGGCCTGCACCAGCGCGGCCAGCAGGAAGCCCACGGTGAGGCCGATGTTGGTGATGGCCCGCAGCGAGGCCATCGTCTTCGTGCGCTCGGCGGCCCCCTCGAACTCGCCGACGATCACCTGCAGCAGCGGTGAACAGGCCCGCGCCGCCGCGATGGTGAAGCACGTCACGACGAGGTACCCGGCATAGCTGCCGACCAGGGCGTACCCGATGAACCCGACGCCGCGCGCCAGCGTGAGCGCGACGTAGACCGGCCGGGCGCCGAAGCGGTCGGCGACCGGCCCGAAGACCAGCGGGCTGATCAGGCCCACGACGTTGGCGGAGGCGATCGCGGTGCCGACGGCGACGGCGCTGATGTTGAGGTAATGGACGAAGTACAGCGTGGCGGTGGCCAGGTAGAGGCCGTTGGCGACGGCGTCCACGGTGGTGCCGGCGGCCATGATCCGGCCCTGCCGGGAGCCGGGCAGCAGGGTGGCCGCCAGTCCGGTGGACAGTCGGCGCAGCAGGCTCGGCCGCGCGGTCGGGGTGGCGGTGGCGCTGGTGGTCACGCGGACTCCACGGTGAAGCGGACGGAGTCGGCGAGTTCGCGCGCGAGCTTGCGGGCCTGGTCGGGGGTGTCGGCGCCGACGACGATGACGCCGGCCCGGTCCCCGGAGGTGCGCAGCGGGCGGACGGTGCCGCCGGGCCCGACGGCGAGTTCGGCGCGGAGCACGTCGGGGTGGGCCGCGGCCTCCTCCCAGCCGTCGACGGCGACGACCGTGCCGGGCGGCGGGGTGAGGTAGCGGGCGGCGGCGGCCCGGACCGGCGTCAGGTCGGCCCGCTCGCGCGGGAGGCCGAGCAGGTCGTCGTAGATGAGGCCGTAGACCTGGAAGCCGGGGATGACGTGGCCGAGCATCCGGTGGATCCAGTCGCCGCCGTAGCGGTTGTGGACCTCGCCGAGCACGATGCCGTCGGGGCCGAGCCAGAGCTCGACGTGGAAGGCGCCGCGGCGCAGGCCGAGGACGTCGAGCGCGGCGGCGACCGTCCGCTCGATCTCCGTCCGCCGCGCGTCGGGGAGTTCGGCGGGGAGGATGTGGCCGACCTCGACGAAGAAGGGCGGTTCGACCTTCTCCTTCTCGGTGACGGCGAGGACGACCGGCGCGCCGTCGAGGAAGAGGCCCTCGACGCTGTACTCGGCGCCCTCGACGAACTCCTCGACCAGGAACGGGCCGGTGCCGGGCAGCAGGGCGACGGCGTCCGCCAGCCCGTCCGGGCCGGTGATCCGGCTGACGCCCGTGCTGCCCATCGCGTCGCGGGGCTTGACGATCCAGGGCCCGGTGGAGGCGGCGAGGAAGGCCGCGGCCTCGGTGGCATCGACGCACAGGCGGACGGCGGGCTGGCGGAAGCCGGCCGCGGCGAGCGCCTCGCGGCAGGCGTCCTTGGTGCGCACGCGGCGGACGGCCTCGGGCGGGTTGCCCGGCAGCGCGAGGGCCTCGGCGGTGTCGGCGGCGGCGACCTGGGCCATCTCCTGGAGGGCGAGGACGGCGTCGAACCGGGTGCCGTCCGCGACCTGGCGCAGCGCCCAGGCGGCCGACTCGCCGGGGACGGCGAAGTCCACCGCGGAGACGGCGCCGGCCCGGCCGGTCACCGCCTCCGTGGCGGCGAGCACGGCCTCCTGGTTGGTGAGGTGGGTGCGCAGCCCCCGCTCGTGGGCTTGGTCGAGGGCGAGTTCCGCCATGTCGAGGCCGAGCGACACGGCCCGTACCCCGCCGACCAGCAGCAGCGTGGCGGGGTCGGTTCCTGCGGACATGCGAGGGCTCCTTGCTCCGGGGATGGGTGGTGCGGGTATCAGGCGGCGTCAGGCGTCGTCGGCGTCAGGTCCGGGCGGCGTCAGGCGTCGTCGGCGGCGGGTGCGAGTTCGACCAGGACCTGCTCGGTCGCGACCAGGTCGCTCACCGCGCACGTGATCGCGGTGACGACGCCGGTGAAGGGCGCGAGGATGCGGTTCTCCATCTTCATCGCCTCGACGACGACGAGGGCGGCGCCTTCCTCGACGCGGTCGCCGACCTCGCAGAGGAGACCGACCACGGTGCCCGGCATCGGCGTCTTGACGGCGTTGTCGGCGGCCGCGGCGCCCGCGCCGGCGACGCTCCGGTCGGCCAGGGCGACCCGGTGACCGTCGATGCCGAGCTCCCAGCCGGCCGGGGTGCGCAGGCCCGTCCAGGCGAGGCCGTCGACGGTGCCGCGGAACAGGCCGGGGCTGCCGGGCACGGCGGTGGCGGCGACGGTGTACGGCCGGCCCTCGACCTGTGCCTCGACGCTGCCGCCGCGCCGGGCGGTGAGGCCGACGCCCAGGGTCCGTCTGCCGTGGCGCAGTTCGACGCGCCCGAACGGCGCGACCGGGTCGAGCCGGCGGCGGTCGGAGGGGCCGACGGTGCCGTGCCAGGGCGAGGCGGGGGCGCCGTCGAGGGGCGGGAGCTGCATCGCGGCCGCGCAGGCGGCGGCGGCCTCGGCGCGCTCGGCCGCAGTGGTGGTGCCCTCCGCCGGGGTGGCGACCAGGGCGTCCACCAGGTGGGTGTCCATCCGGCCGGCGACGACGGCGGGCGCCCGCAGGAGCTCGGCGAGGAAGCCCAGGTTGGTGGTCAGGCCGAGCAGGGCGGTGCCGCGGACGGCGTCGGCCAGGCGGCGCAGCGCGGCCTGGCGGTCCGGCGCGTGGGCGATCAGCTTGGCGACCATGGGGTCGTAGAAGGCGGGGACCTCGGCGCCGGCGGTGAAGGCGGACTTGCCGAACTCCACCTCGGCACCGTCGAATCCGCTGTCGAACCCGCCGTCGAAGGCAGCATCGAAGGCGCTGCCGAAACCGGTCGCTCCGGTGCCGTGGCCGGTCGCGGTGTCGTCGAAGGCGGCCTCGACCCGGACGCCGGCCGGCCAGCGCACCGCGGCGGCGCGGCCGGGCGCGGGGCGGAAGCCCTCGGCCGGGTCCTCGGCGTAGACGCGGACCTCGACGGCGTGGCCGGTGGCGGTGATCTCGTCCTGGCCGAGCGGGAGCGGCTGCCCGTCGGCGACGCGCAGCTGCCACTCGACCAGGTCGACGCCGGTGATCTCCTCGGTGACCGGGTGCTCCACCTGGAGGCGGGTGTTGACCTCCAGGAAGTAGCAGCGGTCGGCCGGGTCGACGATGAACTCGAAGGTGCCGGCGTTGACGTAGCCGAGCGAGCGGGCGCCGCGCACGGCGGCCTCCAGGAGCTCGGCGCGGACGGCGTCGGGCAGGTTGGCGGCCGGGGCCTCCTCGACGACCTTCTGGTGGCGGCGCTGTAGCGAGCACTCGCGCTCGAAGAGGTGGACGACGTTGCCGTGGCGGTCGCCGAACACCTGGACCTCCAGGTGGCGGGGCCGCTCGACGTAGCGCTCGGCCAGCAGCCGGCCGTCGCCGAAGCTGCTGCGGCCGAGCCGGACGGCCTCGGCGACGGCGTCGGGCAGTTCGGCGGCGGAGCGCACGACGCGCATGCCCTTTCCGCCGCCGCCCGCCACGGGCTTGAGCATCACGGGGTAGCCGATCCGCTCGGCGTCGGCGAGGATCGCCTCCGCCGATTCGGTGGCGGTGTCGGAGCCGGGCAGGACGGGCACGCCGGCGGCGGCCATCAGGGCGCGGGCGGTCGACTTGTCGCCCATGGCCGTGATCATCGCGGCGTCCGGGCCGACCCAGACGAGCCCGGCGTCGGCGACGGCCGCGGCGAAGCCGGGGTGCTCGGAGAGGAAGCCGTAGCCGGGGTGGACGGCGTCGCAGCCGGTGCGCAGGGCGGCGTCCACGAGCGCGGTGACGTCGAGGTAGCTCTCGGCGGCCGCGGCGGGCCCGATCCGGACGCGTTCGACGGCGCCCTCGAGGTGGGCGGACCGGTGGTCCGCGTCGGAGTGGACGGCGACGTACTCGACGCCCAGGCGGCGGCAGGTGCGGGCGATCCGCCGGGCGATCTCGCCGCGGTTGGCGATCAGGACTCGTTTGATCATTTCGTCATCACATCCGGAACACGCCGAAGCGCGTCTCCTGCTTGGGAGCGTCGACGGACATGGCCAGGCACAGCGCCAGCCATTCGCGGGTCTCGGTCGGGTCGACCACGGCGTCGACCCACATCCGGGCGGCGTAGTAGAGCGGGTGGGACTGCCGCTCGTAGGTCTCGATGATGGGGCGCTTGATCGACTCCTCCTCCTCGGGGGAGAGGACCTTGCCCTCCTTCGCCAGCTGGTCGCTGCGCAGGAGCGCCATCACCGTCGCGGTCTGCTCGGCGCCGACCACCGTGGACTTGGCGCTCGGCCACATCGCCATCAGCCGCGGGCCCATCGAGCGCCCGCACATGGCGAGGTTGCCGGCGCCGTAGCTGCCGCCGACGACGAGGCTGAACTTGGGCACCTTGGCGGTGGAGACGGCGTTGACGAGCTTGGCGCCGTGCTTGGCGATGCCGTCGGCCTCGTACTCGGCGCCGACCATGAAGCCGTTGATGTTGTGCAGGAACAGCAGCGGGATGTCCCGCTGGGTGCACAGCTCGATGAAGTTGGCGGCCTTCTGGGCGCTCTCCGGGAAGAGGACGCCGTCGTTGATCAGGACGCCCACGGGGTAGCCGCCGATGTGGCCGGTGCCGCAGACGATCGTCGGGCCGTAGCGGGCGCGGTACTCGACGAGCTCGCTGCCGTCCAGGAGGCGGGCCAGGACGTCCCGGGCCGGGATGTGCTCGCGCAGGGTCGCGCTGACGATGCCGGGCAGTTCCGCCGGGTCGTACAACGGCGGGCGCGGGGCCACCGGCGGCGGGGCGAGCGCCGGCCGGCTGTCGCGGGCCATGATCTCCCGGACGATCGCCAGCGCGTGCTCGTCGTCCTCGGCGAGGTGGTCGGCCACGCCGCTGACCCGGGTGTGCAGGTCGGCGCCGCCGAGGGTCTCGGCGTCCACCATCTCGCCGGTGGCGGCGCGCACGAGCTGCGGGCCGCCGAGGAACACCGTGCCGGTGCCGCGCACGATCACCGTCTCGTCGCACATCGAGGGGATGTACGCTCCGCCGGCGGTGCAGCTGCCCATGACCGCGGCGATCTGCGGCAGGCCGAGGGCGGACAGCTCGGCGATGTTGCGGAACATCCGGCCCAGGTGGTGCTCGCCCGGGAACAGGTGCTCCTGCAGCGGGAGGTAGACGCCGCCGGAGTCGACCAGGTAGATGCAGGGCAGGCCGTTCTCGCGGGCCACGTTCTGGGCGCGCAGCTGCTTCTCGACGGTCAGCGGGAAGTAGCTGCCGCCCTTGACGGTCGCGTCGTTGGCGAAGATCACGGCCGGCCGGCCGCTCACCACGCCGATGCCGGTGACCAGGGCCGCCGACGGCACGTGCTCGTCGTAGACCTCGTGCCCGGCCAACTGGCCGAGCTCCATGAACGGCGTACCCGGGTCCAGGAGCCGGTGCACCCGCTGGCGGGCCGTCAGCTTGCCGCGCTCGGTGTGGCGCCGGCGCGATCGCTCGTCGCCGCCGGCCACCGCGGTGGCCCTGGCCCGCGCGATGACCTGCCGCTTCTCGTCGAACGCCGCCGAGTTGCGGCGGAACGCCTCGGAGGAGGTGTCGACGTGGGACTGCAGGACGGTCATCGGCGCTGCTCCTCTGCGCCCACGGCCTCGACGCCCACGGCCCCGGCGGCCAGGCCCTCGGCGCGCAGGCCGTCGTTGAGGGCGGTGCAGAAGTCCCTGATCTCCGCCTCGGCCATGTTGGCGCGCAGCATCAGGCGCAGGCCGGCCTTGCCACGGCCGATCACCGGGAAGAAGATCGGCGAGGTGTAGTAGCCACGCTTCAGGAGCTCCCCGGCGAGGCGGATGGTGGCCTCCTCGGAGCCGATGTCCACGAAGCGGATCGGCAGGCCGTCGCCGCCGAACGACGTGTCCACGAGCGAGTCGAAGAGGGAGATGTTGTCCTGCAGGCGCAGCTGGAGCTCCTTCAGCTCCGGGGAGCGGTGCAGCTCGACGGAGGCCATGATGGCGCCCAGCCCGGCGGTGTTGATGCGCTGCGACCACATCAGCGGGCCGCCGTTGCGCAGCGCGGTGTCGCGGCGCTTGCGGTCGCCGCTGCGGCCCAGGAAGATCGCCCCGCCGGAGGCACCGAAGCCCTTGTTGAGCGAGGTGATGATCAGCGTGCGGTCGTTCATGCCGCCGCGCGCGGCCATCTCCTCCAGGACGGCGCCGCGGCCGTGCTCGCCGACGGTGGACACGCCGTGTGCCTCGTCGAAGAACAGGAACAGCCCGTACTTCTCCTGCAGGCGCAGCAGTTCGGCGATCGGGGCGGCGCCGCCGGTGCTGTAGACGCCGTCGGCGACGAAGGCGACCTGCGGGTGCTTGCGGCAGAGGTCTTCCAGGGCCGCCATGTCGTTGTGGGCGATGGTGACGATCTCGGCCTCGTCGGCGACGGCCGGCTTGAGCGCGTTGAGGCAGAAGTGCGCGTTCTTGTCGAAGACCATCAACGGCGGCACGTCGTCGGTGAGCAGCCCGGAGGCGAGCAGCGGCAGGCTCGCCCAGGCCGCGGCGGCGCACGAGGCGACGGTGACGGCCTCGACGTCGAACAGCTCGGACAGCGCGGTCTCGGCGTCGCGCAGCGAGCCGAAGCGGATGCGCATCCTGGAGGTCGAGCTGTTGAGCGCGCCCTCGGCGAGCACCGCGTCCGCGGCGGCCCGCACGATCCGGGGGTGGGTGTCGAGGCCGAGGTAGGAGTAGGAGGACATGTTCACGAACTCGTGGCCGTCGGCCAGCGCCCGGTGCCGTCCGTCACCGAGGCCGGACACCACGATGTCGAACATCCCGGCCTCGGAGGTGACCTCCCAGAAGTCGTGGCTGATCCGCGCGGACTTCTTGAGGTTCAGGTAAGTGTGCACGCCGTTTTTCCCTGTCGAATTTCGGTAAAGAATGCATGGCGAGATGCCCCGGATGCCTGGGGAGGAGGAGGCGCGGGGAGTGGTGTCGATGCGTCAGAAGAAGCAAGCAATAGGGCCGGAGCTGCTGATTCCCGGTAGTTCACAGCATTGAATAGCCCGGAACGACTGTCAACCGGAAAGTATTTGCCGCTTCACAAAACGGACAGAACACCATGCGCCGGGTGCACCGGAAATTATTTGCCGGTCGGGCGGCATTGACGTCCGGGGTGCTTTCCGGATATCCACCGGAGCCGCTTTTCCGCCGACCGACCGGTCGGACGGCGGCGCGGGACGCGGAGGTGCGGCGCACCGGGAACGCGAACGGCCCCGGCGTCAGGAGGACGCCGGGGCCGGTGCGGTGCCGCTTACGGGATCGGGACGGCCGCGCCCGAGACGCGGACGCGGGCGTCGCCCTCGCGCAGCTCGACGTGCAGGAGGCCCGGACGGCCGAGGTCCTCGCCCTGATGGAGCGTCAGCACGGCCTGCGCCCCGACGGCGCCGCGCTCGCGCAGGTAGGCGCCGAACGCGGCGGCGGCCGCGCCGGTGGCCGGGTCCTCGACCACGCCGCCGACGGGGAACGGGTCGCGGACGTGGAAGACGTGCCGGCTCTCGCGCCACACCAGCTGGAGGGTCGTCAGGTCCCGGGCCGTCATGTAGGCGGCGAGGCCGTCGAAGTCGTACGCGAGGCGGGCCAGCCGGTCGCGGGTGGCGGCGGCGAGCACGAGGTGACGGGCCCCGGCGTAGGCGAGGCGGGGCGGGAGCTCCGGGTCGAGATCGGCGGGCGCCCAGCCGAGGAGGGCGAGCGCCTCGGCGACGTCCGCCGCGCTCACGTCCTCGACCTTCGGCTCGACGCTGGTGAGGGTGGCGCGCAGCACGCCGTCCGCGTCCGCCGCCACCTCGACCGGGACCTCCCCGGCCGCGGTGGTGAAGACGAACCGTCCGGGGCCGGTGCGCGCGGCGAGCGCGACGGCCGAGGCCACCGTGGCGTGCCCGCAGAACGGCACCTCGGCGAGCGGGCTGAAGTACCGGACGCCGTAGGCGCCCTGGCCGGTGCCGGGGGTCAGGAAGGCGGTCTCCGAGTAGCCGAGCTCGGCGGCGATGGCGAGCATCCGCTCGTCGGACAGCCCGGTGGCGTCGGGGACGACGCCGGCCGGGTTGCCGCCCTCGGGGCGGGTCGCGAAGGCGGTGTAGCGGAGGACCTCGGGCGTGGCTGCGGGTTCGTCGTGGGTCATGCCCCGAGGAACGCGGGCGCTCCCGTCCCTGTTCCCCGCGTTCCCCCCGGTCCCCTCGTTCGCTCCGGTCGCCTTGTTCACCTCGTTCACCGCAGCACCGCCTCCAGCAGGTCGGAGCCCAGCCGGGCGCTGCCGGCCAGGTCGAGCTCGTAGAGCATGTAGCGTCCGCGCCGCCGGGTGACCAGCAGTCCGGCCTTGCGCAGCACGGCGAGGTGGCGGGAGACCTCGGGGGCCGAGAGCTGCCAGGCGGCCGCGAGTTCGCCCGTGGTGTGCGGGCCGCGCGCGATCGTCCGGGCCAGACGCAGCCGGATCGGGTGGGCGAGCGCCTCCAGCCGCTGCTGGACCAGCGCCAGCGACACCGGTTCCGGCAGCCCAGCCTCGGCCACGGGGTACTGGACGACGGGCCGCCAGCCCGGGGCGTGCACGACGAGGAGGTGCGGACGGCCGAACGCCGTCGGGATGAACGTCACTCCCCCGCTCGCCACACCGCTGGTGGCGTTGTCCTGGAGCTTGTCGATGACGATCCGGCGCCGCCCGTCGCCGCCCTGCTCCAGCCCGACGGACGGCGAGATCGCCGCGAGCGCCTCGCCGGCGCCGCGCAGGCGCACCAGGTCGGCCTTGTGCCGGGCGTCGGCGGCGAGATCGGGCAGGACGCGCTGCCAGGCGTCGGCGAAGAACGCCGCCTGGCAGTCCTCCAGCATCCGCCGCACCAGGGCGCGGACGCCGGGCGGATCGGCCAGCAGCCGGTCGGCGAAGGCGGCCTGACGGGGACCGCGGGCGAGGGCGAGTTCGCGGGCCCGCTCGTTCGCGACGGGATCGGTGAGCGGGGAGGCCATCCGCCGGGTGAGCCGGGACGAGCCGCAGGTGGTGATGAGCGCGGCGGAGACGTACAACTCGTCGTCGATCCGGTCGACGGCGTCGAGCTCCTCCGCGAGGGAGGCGCCGGGCAGACCGGGCACGAGGAAGTCGGCGCGGGAGGAGCGCCAGAGGAAGTCCGCCTCCAGCAGCCGCTCCGACAGCTCGGGCGGGATCGTCGCGGCGGTGCTGGAGGCCCAGCCGTGCAGCGCCGGGTGGTGCCCGGGCTCGGCGAGGACGTGCAGCATCGCGTTCAGCTCGGCGAGCGGGGAGGGCGTGAAGACGAGGCACTCGTCGGGCATTCCGGCGATGTCGATGGTCAAGCTCATGCGCCCGCCTCTCCCCCGGCCGTGGCGGCCCGGTGGTGCCCCCATCGCTCGGCAGGGGCGTTCGCCCACACGCACCTGTCGATTACTCGTTCGCTTCGCTCTCTCACGATGGTGATCCTGCCACCAGGCCCGATGCTCCCCCCGTCGATTGACGCGAACCGTCAATCCACGTGCCCGGCCCGCCGTCCGGGGCGCACGGTGTCGGCCATGAGCCTGATCCAGGAGAAGTCCGTCCACGACCACGCCGCCACCCGGACCGGTGAGCCCACCGCGCCGCCGATCGGCACCAGCCGCCGCGGCCCGTCCGCCCTCCTCACCCTGCTGACCGCCGCCGGCGGCCCCCGCTACGCCACCGCCCTGCTGGTGGACGCGGTGGGCACCGGCCTGCTGCGCCCGTTCCTGCTCCTCTACGGCATCGAGGTGCTGCACCTGACCGCCGGAGCGGCCGGGCTCGCCATGACCCTCGGCATGGTCGTGGGCCTGCTCGTCGTGCCGCTGACCGGCCGGTGGATCGACCGGGGTGCCCGCACCCGGCCGGCCGCCGCGACGCTCGCGGCGCGGTCGGTGGGCGCGCTCGCGCTCCTCGCGGCGGGCGGCCTGCCCGGCTTCACGGCGGCGGCCGTGCTGATCGGCGTGGGCAGCCAGTCCTGGCCCGCCACGCACGCCGCCGTGGTCAGCACCCTGACCGAGGGCCGGCTCCGCGACGCGGCCCTGGCCGCCGGGCGCTCGCTGCGCAACGCCGGCCTGGGCGCGGGCGCGCTGCTGGCCACCGTCGCGGTGACCGGAGGCGAGGGCGCGATCCGGCTGCTCGCGGGCGTGACGGGCGTGGCGTGCCTCGGCGCCGCCGCCCTCGTCCACTCGCTGCGGGTGACGGCCCCGCCCGTCGCCGCTCCCACCGACACTCCCCAGGCCGGCCCCCGCACGCCGATGCGGCGCATCACCCTGCTCAGCCTCGCCAACGTGCCGTACGCCTTCTGCTTCGACGTGCTGGAGGTGGCCCTGCCCGCGCTGCTCGTGCTGCACCTCCAAACCTCGCCCGCGTGGTCGTCCGGCGTCTTCGTCGGCAACACGGTGCTGGTGATCGCGCTCCAGCTGGCCCTGGTGCTGCGCCTCGCGCACCGGCCGCGGCGGGTGGTCATGGCGGCCGCCGGGTTCGCGCTGGCGCTGTCGTTCCTGGGCTTCTGGGCGGCCGGTTCGCTGGGCGGCACGCCGGGCGCGGCGGGGATCGCGGTGGTCGCGGTGCTGTTCACGCTGGGCGAGATCCTCTACACCGGCTCCGGCACGGCCCTGGTGGCGGCCGTGGCGCCGCCGCACCTGCTCGGGCGGGCGCTGGCCCGCTGGGAACTGTCGATGGGCGTGGGCCGGGCGGCGGCGCCCGCGGTGCTGACGGCCCTGCTGTCGGCCGGGCCCGGGGTGCTGTGGTCGACCCTGGCCGTCGCCACGCTGGCGGGGGCGGTGGCGGTGCTGCGGCTGGGGCCCGCGGAGTGGGTGACACCGGGCCCCGCCCCGGCGACCGCCCTCGGGATGCGGGCGGGCCGTCGAGCACCGATCCTGGGCGCGACGCCTGCCCGGCCCGAGGAAGGACCCTCCGCACGATGAGCGCGCTTGAATTCGAAGTCGTCGACAGCCCCGACAGCTCCCTCAACAAGACCTCCGTCCTCGTCACCGGTCCGAACGACGCCCTGCTGGTGGACGCCGGCTTCACCCGCTCCGACGGCCGCCGCCTGGCCGAGCGGATCCGGGCCACCGGCAAGCGGCTCACCACGGTGTTCGTCAGCCACGGCGACCCGGACTTCTACTTCGGCGCGCAGGAGGTCCAGGACGCCTTCCCCGAGGCCCGCTTCCTCGCCACCCCGTCCACCGTCGAGCACATCCACGACACCTACGCGGCCAAGCTCCAGGCCTGGGCGCACCTCGGCCCCGAACTGCCCAACCGCCTCGTGCGGCCCGAACCCCTGCACGGCGACGAAATCGTCTTCGAGGGCCACCGGTTCGAGCTTCGCGGCGCCGACTTCCACCTGCCCGACCGGCACTACCTGTGGCAGCACCACCACCACGCCGTCCTCGGCGGCGTGCTGCTCTTCGAGGGCCTGCACGTGTGGACCGCCGACACCCCCTCCCCCGAGCAACGGGCCGCCTGGATCGACCTGTTGGACGGCATCGAGGCGCTGGAACCGCAGTTCGTCGCGGCCGGCCACCGCACCGGGGGCGCGCCCACCGACCTCACCTCCGTCTTCCACACCCGCGACTACCTGCGCGCGTTCGAGACCGAGATCGGCCGTGCCCCGGACGCCGCCGCCGCCAAACAGGCCCTGGAGGAGCGCTTCCCGGACCTCGGCCTCGCGATCGCCGTCGACCTCGGCACGAAGGTCGCGATGGGCGAGATGACCTGGGGCTGAGGGTTCGATGATCGAGATCCCGCGCGACACCTCCGCGTTCAACGAGTCCGCCGCCCCCGCCGACGTCGTCCGCCGCCAGTACCTCGCCTCCGCCCGCGGCGACCTCGCCGCCCTGCGCGCCACCCTCGCCGACGACGTCGAGTGGACGGAGATGGCCGGCTTCCCCCTCGGCGGCACCTACCGCACCCCCAAGGGCGTCACCGGCAACGTCATGGAACGCCTCGCCGCCGAGTGGCACAACTGGACGGCCCACGACGACAGCTACGTCGTCGACGGCGAGAACGTCGTCGTCCTGGCCCGCTACACGGCCGTCCACAAGACCACCGGCAAACCCCTCGCGGTGCGCGTCGCCCACCACTTCGTCGTGCGCGGCGGCCGCATCGTGCGCTTCGAGCAGTTCACCGACACCGCCCTGGTCCGCGACGCGACACAGCCGTAGGTCACTCCCCGCGAACGAGTCGACCGTAGACTCGAAGCGGTCGTCCACGGGGGGAAACATGAAACTCGACTCGCTGCGCCGCCATGGCGTCATCCCGGCGGCCACCTTCCTCTACACCGATGAGGAAGAGGTCACGGAGGTGGCCTGCGGCGACCAGCACCTCACCACCGAACGCGTCACCCAGTTCCGGAC
The DNA here is from genome assembly GCF_036322405.1 of Streptomyces sp. SP17BM10. Lineage (NCBI taxonomy): Bacteria > Bacillati > Actinomycetota > Actinomycetes > Kitasatosporales > Streptomycetaceae > Streptomyces > Streptomyces sp. SP17BM10. Next base: position 367,119 of record NZ_JAQYXB010000675.1, read on the forward strand.
CCCCTCGGGCCGGCACACCCTCTACGCCATCCCGCCGCCATGGTCCCCGGTGGGTGTCCTGCACGTCCAGGCCCGCCACGCGGACGGCACCACCGAGCCCGAGCAGGTGAAGCTCCGGGGCGGCCCCGATACGGCACACGTCTCCAACGAGCACGACTGCGCCTGACGGAGGCCGGCCCCGCTCTTCACCCGAACGGGGGAGCCGGTGGCGGCGCGCCCGGCGCGGTCTCGACAGGCCACGGGCGAGGGGGGCAGGCTGGCCGTCGATTCGGGCCGGAGAGCGAGGAGTTCAGCATGGGAACCGCGGACGACAGCGGACGTGAGCGGCCGATCGTCATCGTCGGGGCGTCGCTCGGCGGGGCCAAGGCCGCACAGGCGCTGCGCGAGGCCGGGCACCGGGGCGGCATCGTCCTGATCGGCGAGGAGCACGAGCGCCCGTACGAGCGGCCGCCGCTGTCCAAGGGCTACCTGCTCGGCAAGACCCCCCGCGACAAGATCTACGTCCACCCGCCGCAGTGGTACGCCGAGAACGACGTCACGCTGCGCCTCGGCACCTCCGTCGCCGCGATCGACCCCGCCGCGCACACCGTCACCCTCGCCGACGACGGGCGGATCGAGTACGCCAAGCTCCTGCTCACCACCGGCTCGGTGCCGCGCCGCCTGCCGGTGCCCGGCGCCGACCAGGACGGCGTGCTCTACCTGCGCCGCGTCGAGGACAGCGACCGCATCAAGGCGGCGCTGCGCCCCGGCGCCCGGGTCGCGGTGATCGGCGCCGGCTGGATCGGTCTCGAAACGGCCGCCGCGGCCCGGGAGGCGGGCGCCGAGGTCACCGTGCTGGAGGCCGCCGAGCTCCCGCTGCTGCGCGTGCTCGGCCGCGAGGTCGCCCAGGTCTTCGCCGACCTGCACCGCGACCACGGCGTCGACCTGCGCTTCGGGGTCCGCGTCGAGGAACTCACCGGCGCCGGCGGCACGGTGACGGGCGTCCGCCTCGGCGACGGCACCACCGTCCCGGCCGACGTCGTCATCGTCGGCATCGGCATCGCCCCCGCCACGGCCCTCGCCGAGGCCGCCGGCCTGGAGACCGACAACGGCATCAAGACCGACGAGCACCTGCGCACCTCAGCCCCCGACGTCTACGCCGCCGGCGACGTCGCCAACGCCTACCACCCGCTGTTCGACCGCCACATCCGCGTCGAGCACTGGGCCAACGCCGTCAACCAGCCCCAGACCGCCGCCCGCGCGATGCTCGGCGAGGACGACGCGGTGTACGACCGCGTCCCGTACTTCTTCACCGACCAGTACGACCTCGGCATGGAATACGTCGGCTACGTCGACCCCGGCGCCTACGACCGCGTCGTCTTCCGCGGCGACCCGGCCACCCGCGAGTTCATCGCCTTCTGGCTCTCCGAGGGCCGGGTCCTCGCCGGCATGAACGTCAACGTCTGGGACGTCACCGACCCGATCCGCGAACTCGTCCGCTCCAAGCGGACGGTGGACCCTGCCCGCCTCGCCGACCCGGCAGCGCCCCTCGGTGAGGTGTGATATCCGCCGTCAGGCTCCGGTCCGCGAGGCACAGACCGGAGCCTGACGTCTGAGGGACGCGGGCTGCACAGAGGCGGACCGTCTGCCGGTGGCCTTGGGTCAGCAGACCGGGACGGGGACGCCGCGCAGGAGGAGAGGGCGGCCCGGCGCCGTGTTCCCAGGCGTCCCGGGCATCGTGGACGCGGCAGGCCTGGTCGGGCGGCATCACGGTGTCGAGCAGGTAGCAGGGCACCCAGTGCAGGGCCCGAATGTCCGCGGGCGGGCGGTGCAGGTTCACGGCCTTGGCCTGGCGCGGGGTGACGACGCCGCCCGCGTACACGAGGTTGAGGCCCTCGGGATAGTTGCGGCGGCTTACGTAGTCGACCGTGAGGACCGTCCGCAGGGGAAGGACGAGCCCGGTTTCGGTCTCAAGGTGGCGAGGTGGGGCAGTTCGTCCGCCTCGGCGCTGCCGCCGGGCGACGTGTAGCGCCGACAAGCGAAGCTGCGCCGGGAACCTCCACCACTGGTTCATGCAGTCCTCGATGAGAGCTGCATCCAACGCCCGGTCGGCGGAGCGCGCGTGATGGCCGACCAACTGGATGCGCTTCTCACCTTTGCCGCGTTGCCTCACACGCTGTTCCAGATCGCCCCGTTGGCCATAGGCGAAGATCGGGCGTTCGACCTCCCGGTGAACATCATCACGCTTCCGGACCGCTCGCTGATGTCGTACGCCGAATCGGCCCAGCAATGTCACCTGGAGCGGGACAGTGGCGCAGTACTACCGATGCTGACGGCCTACTATCAGCTTCAAGGCCTCGCACTCTCACAGGCTGAGTCTGTGGCCGTGATCAGACAGCTAAGGAAGGATCTGCCGTGACCGCCACCGACCCTGCGTGGTTCAAATCCTCATACAGCAGCAACGGCGGGAACTGCATCGAGGTCTCGGTCACCGCCGTCCGCACCGTTCCCGTTCGGGACTCCAAGGACCCCGAGGGTCCGACCCTCGCGTTCCCCGTGGAGGCCTGGAATTCGTTCGTCACCGCCGTCCGGGGCGGCGAGTTCGGCGACGTCTGACGCACCCTGCGAACTGCCCGGGACCCCACTGCCCGCGTCCACTTCACACCCGGTCCGTGATACTGGAGGTCCTGGGACGGCGGTGCGGGCTGGGAGGCGTGGTGGGTGGGACGGCCGGGTTCGCCGTGGTGGTGTTCGGCGGGCTGGGCGGCGTGGTCGCGTACCTGGCCGGGGTGGTCGGGCTGCGGGAGGGGCGGCGGCTGCGGCGGGTCGGGGTGCCGGTGCGGGCGCTGGTGCGCGAGCGGGTGCCGGCGCCGGAGGACCGGGGCTCGCCGCCGCGTCCGCTGCTGCAGTTCGAGACGGAGGACGGCCGGGTGGTCGAGGTCTTCTCCCCCGTACCGTCCACCCCGCGCCACCCCCTGCCGGACGGCGGCTACGTGGCGCTGCGCTACGACCCGGCCGACCCCCGGCAGGTGCTCGTCGAGGGGCGCGAACGGCGGCCACTGGAGTACGGGTTCATCGCGCTCGGGCTGTCGATGGTGCTGATCGCACTCGTCCTCGCGGTCGTGGTGCTCTAGCACCGGCTCGCCCGCAACGCCGACCGGGTCGTGACCGGGTGGCGGCGCATCGTGCGGGTGAGGTGACTCTGGTCGGCGAAGCCGCAGGCCTGGGCGATCAGGGTGTCGGCGCGAGGTCATCACCATCGTCACCTCGCTGCTTGCCGCGTTCACCGACGGCTACTCGACCTACGCGGGCGCCAAGGCCCCGGACGAGCACTCCACACGGGCCGCGCCCCAAGGAATGCGCCGCGCGCGGGATCTCGGTGAAAGACGCTGCCCCGGGCCCGTCGGGTCCGGGGCAGCGCGCCATCACGTGATGACCGCCGTCGTCGCGGCCGTGGCGGCGGTGACGACGGTGATCGCCGCGATCGCGGCCTGCATGGTCCGGATCGCCTCGCCGACCGGTCCGCTCGCCCATTCGCCGGCCGCGATCGCCTCGAACCGCGGCTCGACCTCCTTGCGGGGCAGGTCGGGGAAGGCCAGGCGGTGCAGCTTGGTCGCGTGGACCAGGGCGATCAGCGTGGCGGTGCGGGTGTCCGGGTCCTCGCCGCGCAGGACGGCGGCGGCGAGGCGCCCGCGCAGTTCGCGCTCGACGGTCGGGTCGGCCTCCGGGTAGCGGCGGACCGGGAAGATGCCGAGGGCGCGGTGCCGCTCCTCGGTCACCAGGCCGCGCTCGCACAGGCGCTGGACGGCGTCGCGGACGGCGGTGGGGCGGTCCTTGGTGAGCCATTCCGAGGCCTTGGCCTTCCCCACGGCCTTCCCCGCGGCCTTGTGATCGGCCCACTCGGCGAGCCGGTCGAGGCGGCCGTCAAGGAGCGGGTCCCCGGTGGGCGTGCGGTCGGCGACGGCGAGCAGGCCGTCGTCGACGGTGACGCGCCCGGCCAGCACGAGGTCCGCGAGGATGCCGCCCGCGACGGCCCAACCCGCGCTCGCCGCCTCCTTCGCGACACCGGACTCGTCGTCCAGCGAGAGCAGCATCAGTTCTTCGCCGATGGTCACCTGCACGTCCCCGCCCCTTTCCTCGTTCGTGATCATTGTTCCAGCAGGCCCGGCAGGCCCGTGGGGTCGGCCCCCAGGGTCTCGGCGAGGCGGCGGGCGCGGGTGTCCTCGCGCAGCAGCGTCCGGAGCAGGCCGTCGGTGTCGTGGGCGCCGGCCAGGTAGGCCTCGACGGAGCGGGGGTCGGCGGGCAGTGGCACCCGGCCGTCGGCCAGGGCGGCGCGCGCGCGGGCGTGGTCGAGGCCGAGGCGGGCGGCGAGCGCGGAGCCCTCGTCGTCCTCCACGTCGCCCTCCCGGGACTCCCGCTGGTGGCGGGCGACCTCGTGCAGGGCGAGGACGGCGAGCAGGACGTGCTCGGTGCCGGGCGAGCGGCGGCCGAGACGGTCGGCCTGGGCATCGGTCTCCCGCCGGACGGCGGCCAGGGCGGCCCCGGCGGCGGCCTGACGCGTCAGCATCCGCTTCCAGCGCGGCTGCCGGTCCGCGCGGTGGGCGAGGAGGGCGTCCCGGGTGGGGCGCAGCAGCGGGTGGAGGCCGTCGCGGGCGGCCGGGGCGTCGAGGTGCGCGAGGACGGCGGCGGGGGCGACGCCGCAGCGGGCGAGCAGTTCGACGGCGCGGTTGCCGGGGTCCGCGAGGACGGCGCGCAGGACGTGTTCGGCGGTGAACCGCGGGGCGTGGTCGTCGCGGGCGTGGTCCATCGCCGTGGCGAGGGCCCGGTCGGCGGCGGTGGAGATCCGGCGTGCGGCGTCCGCGAGCCCGCCGTCGTCGGCCGTCCACTGGGGGCGGCGCTCGCGCAGGGCGGCGTGCAGGGCGGGCGCGGGCGCGCCGGCGGCGGTGAGGGCGCGGGCGGCGGCGCCGCCGGTGGCGGCTACGGCGGCGAGCAGGTGCTCGGTGCCCAGCCGCCCTCCGCTGACCTGCCGCGCGGCGTCCAGGACGTCCAGCGCCCGCCGGTCCGGCTCCAGCGTCGTCTCCATGCCGACCCTCCCCAGGTGTTGACCGCGACCATGCGTCGATTTTGCCTTCACTTTGCCGAATTCGGCGTAGGGAACGCGTCAAGAAGTCCGGGGCCGCAGGCCGGAGGTCCGCGCTTCCGGGCCGGAAGCCCGGGCGGCTCCGCGTTGTTGGCACCGGGGAGAACGCTCACTCACGAAGGGGCGACACCGTGGCCGACACCGTTCCCGGACCGGGCCGCGCCGCCGACGGGGGCAGCGAGGGCACCGGGGGCGACGGGGGCGCCGCGGAGGCACTGGACGCGTACTCGCGGATCGTGACCTCGGTGGCCGCCGCCGTGACGCCCCGGGTGGCTGCCCTCCAGGTGCCCCGGCGCGGCCGGGGCGGCTGGTTCTCCACAGCGCTCGGCTCCGCCGTGGTCTTCACCGAGGACGGCTTCCTGCTCACGAACGCGCATGTCGTCGGCCACGCCGACGCCGGCACGCTCGCGTTCGGCGACGGCACCACCGCCCCCTTCCACACCATCGGCACCGACCCCCTCTCCGACCTCGCCGTCCTGCGCGCCGACGGCGCCACCCCGCCGCCGGTGCGGCTCGGCGACGCCACCGCGCTGCGCGTCGGCCAGCTGGTCGTCGCCGTCGGCAATCCGCTCGGACTGGCGGGCACCGTCACGGCGGGCGTCGTCAGCGCGCTCGGCCGCTCGCTGCCCGCCCGCGCCGGGAGCGCCGCGCGCGTCATCGACGACGTCATCCAGACCGACGCCGCCCTCAACCCCGGCAACTCCGGCGGCGCGCTCACCACGGCGAACGGCGAGGTGGTGGGCATCACCACGGCCGTCGCGGGCAACGGCCTCGGCCTCGCCGTCCCGATCAACGCGACGAGCCGGCAGATCATCGCCAGCCTCCTCGTCGAGGGCCGCATCCGCCGCGCCTACCTCGGCCTGGCGGGCGTCCCCGCGCCCCTGCCGCCCGCCCTGCGCGAACGCACCGGCCAGCGGGCGGGGCTGCGGATCGTCGAGGTCGTCCCCCACGCCCCCGCCGCCCGGGCGGGCCTTCGTCAGGGCGACCTCCTCCTCACCGCGGCCGGCGAGCCGATGAGCGCCGCCCAGTCCCTGCAGCGCCTCATGCTCGCCGACGCCATCGGCCGGCCCCTGCCCCTCACCGTCCTGCGCGGCGACGCCCTCGTGGACGTCATCGCCACGCCCACGGAACTCCGCGCCGACGACTGACCGAACGGTCCGGCGTGGGACTTTGACGGCCCGTCACCAGCAGTGCTGGGGTGAACCCATGGAGCCCATCGAACGCATCCGGCAGGCGATCACCCATGAGCGCGAGGAGTGGCACGCCTGGCTCGCCGGGCTGCGGGCCGGCCGGGCGCCGGCACCCCAGGGCCGGATCCGGCACGTCTTCGTCCTCGTCCTGGAGAACCGCTCCTTCGACCACATGCTGGGGGTGTCGACGGGCACCGTGACCGACGGCGTCCTCCGCCACGGCACCGGCACCGACGCGGTGACGGGCGCGCCGACCACCGTCGACGGCCCGGACACCCGTGCGAGCAACCACCACGCGGGCACCGAGTACCCCGTGCGGATCGGCGCGCCCTTCGCGCTGCCCGTCGACCCGCCGCACGAGTTCTGCGACGTCCTGCTCCAGCTCGCCTCGACCGCCATCACCGGCCGCCCGCACGACGACCGGTGCGCCTACGACGGCGACTACCCGCCGATCACCCTCGGCGGCTTCGTCGACAACTACGTCAACGAGGCGACGGTGAAGAAGGACGCCGAGGCCCTCGCCGACCCCGGCGCCGTCCTGGCCTGCTTCACCGCCGAGCAGCTCCCCGTCCTCAGCACCCTGGCCCGCGAGTTCGCCGTCTGCGACCGCTGGTTCTCCGCCCTGCCCGGCCCGACCTGGCCCAACCGCTTCTTCCTGCACGCGGCGAGCTCGGCCGGCCTCGACCACAGCCCCGACCCGGTCGACACCGTCCGGTCGCGGCTGAGCGGCTACACGTTCGAGCACGGGACGCTCTACGAGGCCCTGGACCGCAAGGGCCTGCCGTGGCGGGTCTACGCCGGCGACGCGCTCCCCCAGGTCAGCGCGCTGGCCGGGATGGACCTGCCGGCGACCCTCGAGCACTACCACCACCTCGACGACCTCGCCGAGCACCTCCAGGATCCCGCGTACACGGCCGTCTACACCTTCATCGAGCCCGACTACGGGCACGTCCTCACCCACGGCGGCGACTTCCGTTGCGGCAACAGCCAGCACCCGCTGGACGACGTGACCGACGGCGAGGCCCTGATCAAGGACGTCTACGAGGCGCTCCGGCGCTCGCCGCTCTGGGATTCCAGCGTGCTCGTCATCACCTACGACGAGCACGGCGGCTTCTACGACCACGTGCCGCCGCCCGCCGCCGTCCCGCCGGGTGACCGCACCGACCCGGAGCACAGCGCGCACGGCTTCCGCTTCGACCGGCTCGGCGTCCGGGTGCCCGCCGTCGTCGTCTCCCCGTGGGTCCCGGCCGCCGCTCCGGCCGGACCGGCCGGGCAGAACTGCAACCTGATCGACCACACCCAGTACGACCACGGGTCGCTCCTCGCCACCGTGGAGCGGCTGTTCGGACTGGCCCCGCTCACCGACCGCGACGCCCAGGCCAACGACTTCCTCCACCTGCTCTGCGCCGACGCCCCGCGCGACGCGCCCACCACCCTGCCCGACCCGGCCGAGTCGGGCGTGACCTGGAAGGCCGAGGCCGCCGGACCGGCCGATACCGGCCGGCCCGTCACGGCGACGCTGCGCGGGTTCGTCGAGACGGCCGCGATCCAGGAGGCGCGCCTGCACCCGGAGGAGCACGACCGGATCCGGCGGCGGGCCGCCGGGATCGGGACGGTCGCCGACGCCGAGCGCTACCTCGCGGACATCACCTGGCAGTTGGGCCGGGCCGGGCTGCGCATCGCCCGCCCGCCGCGGGGCTGACGGGCTTCGGAACCGGGCTCAGGCGTACTCGCGCAGGCGCGGACGGACGCCCGCGACGACGAGGGCCAGCGCCACCGCCGACACGGCGGCGCCGAGGGCGGCCGTCACCGCGTCGAGGTCGCCGTCCGTCGCCGCGACGGCCCGCTCCATGGCGCTCCGGTTGATCGCCTCGACGTCGTCGAGGGCGGTGGCCAGGCGGGCGAAGTCGGCGTTGGACTCGCCGGCGGCGGTGCCGGTGTCGAAGGCGATCGCCTCCTTGAGCCGACCGGCCGCGTTGAGGTCGCGGATCTTGTGGTCGTCGCGCTGGTAGTCCTCGAAGGCCGCCAGCACCCGCTCGGCGGCGTCCTGTTCGCCGGCGAAGGTGATGTTGTGCAGCTCGTCGCCGAGGAACCCGCCGAAGCCGATCGTCGTGTGGTCGGCCCGGTGGTGGTCGGCGAGCGGGGCGAGGGCGGCGGGGTAACCGGCCAGGGTGGTGCCGCCGACGCGGGCGAAGGACTGGGTCTTGTCGAAGTACGACTGCTCGTAGGCGGCCGCCCGGCCCGGGTCGCTGAGGAAGCGGCTCTCGTCGGCGTTGAGGTCGTAGGCCGTCGCGCGGGCGCGGCTGAGCGCGACGACCGAGTCGAAGGCGTCGTGCTTGGCGACGACGAGGTGGTCGGCGGCCCGGTTCACCAGGGCGACCCCGCCCACGAGCCCGCCGAGGGCGAGGAGGGTGGCGGCGGCGAGCGGCACGTTGAGCACGCGCCGGTACCGGACGGCGAGCAGCCTCTGCAGCCCGGCGAGGGACCCGAGGGCGAGCACCCCGGCGGCGACGATCCACCAGCGGCCGCCGCCGAGGTCGCCGTGCTCTGCGGCGAACCGGCGTTCCACGGTGCCCGCGTTGGCGGCGGTGACGCTGTCGGCGGCGGGCAGGAGGCGCCGGCGCAGCAGGTCGGTCGCGGAGCGGTACGCGGCGAGGGCGTCGGCGGGCGGGCGTCCCGCGGCGGCGCGGGCCTGGTCGTCGAGGAGCTGGGCCTGGGCCACGAGGGCCTGGTAGCGGCCGAGTTCGTCGATGACGGTCTGGACGGCCGCGCGCCCGGCGGGATCGTCTGCCGTGGCCTCGGCGACCTGCTGGAGGTCGGTGGCGGCCTGGTCGCGGCGCCGGTCGTAGGTGTCGAGGCTCTCGCGGCGGGCCTTGGCGAAGTCCGGGTCGGCGCCGTAGAGGAGGAGGTCGGCGGCCTGCGCGTCCATGTCGTTGAGCGCGAAGTAGAGGTCGGCGGAGCGGATGACCTGCGGGGCGGCCTTGTGCCCGATGACGTCGGTGCCGTCGCGGGCGCCGCCGAGGACGGTGGCGGTGACGACGCCGGAGAGGGCGAGGGCGGCGAGGCAGGTGCCGGTGAGGACGCGGACCAGGCGGGGTGTGGACCACGTCCCGGGTGTCGACCACGTCCGGAGCACGGACCACCGGCGGTGGGCGGATCGCCTCCGGAGCGCCCCTGGTCTCCAGGGCCGGGGAGCGCGCGGCCCGGCGGGCGGTGCGGCCGTGGCGGGGTTCGCCTCCCCGGGCGATCCCGCTGTCCGAACGACGTCCGTACCGCTCGACGTCCCTGTGGGCATCGCCGCGCGCCCCCTTCACCTCTCTTCCACCGACTGCCGGAGCTCCCGGAGGAACCGGCCGGGACCCGGGGTCGGCGCGGTTCGCCGACGGGCCCTTGCCCGCCCGGCGCCGAACCGGTTCTGCGCAGCTCACGCTAGGCGTGTCGAACGCCCGGCCGACCGTTCCTGACGACTCCCTGACGCACCGCCCGCCGATCTTGACGCGGCCTTGGCGGGCCGGAAGCCCAAGCCGTCAGACGCGCACGCTCGTCACCCGGACCGTCCGCCGAGGCACGGTGGCCGGCAGCGCGGCCAGCAGCGCCGCGGCCGTGAACAGCGCGAGGTGCCCACCCTCCGGCCACGGGCCGGACCAGCCCAGCTCGGCGTGCCGGTGCTCGGCGAACGCGTTGCAGCACAGCCAGGCCGAGAGCCCGATCACCGGCGCCGCAACCGGACGGGAGAACGCGCCCGTCAGCCCGCTGAGCGCGGCGTAGGCGGCGAGGGCGAGCCGGCCCGGGTGCAGATCCCCCAGTGTGCCGAGGCCGAGCGCCAGCACGCCCCCGGCGACGAGCGCGACGGTGCCGGACACCGCCACCGCGAGCCGGTCCACGACCGGGCGGTAGCGCTGCCCGCCGGGGCGCGCCGAGTACATCCGCACGGGCGGCTACCCCTTCGTGCCGGCGAGTTCGGGGGCGTGGCCGATCGGAAGGTGCCACAGCGTGCGCCGGTGCAGGGCCTCCAGCTCGCGCTGGAGCGGCGGGGCCGGGACGGTCAGCACCGGGCAGACCGCCTCGCGCCGGCAGCGGGCTGCGACGGCGCGGCGGAAGCCGCGGCGCAGCAGGCTGCCGCCGTGTCCGAGGACGAGGAGGTCGTCGGGCCGGTCGGCGATGTGGACGAGCGCGGGGCCGGTCTCGCCGCGGACGACGACCGGGTACACCGGCACGCCCGGGTCGGCGGCGGCGAAGGCCGCGTCGAGGGCGTCGCGCAGCCGCTGGTCGGCGGCGTCGCGGGCGGCGGTGAGCAGCGGCGGGCAGGGCGAGCGGCGGTAGCCGAGCTCGCCGCCCGGGGGCTCCCAGGCGAGGACCGGCACCAGCGCGGCGCCGCCGCGGCGGGCTTCGGCGGCGGCGCGGTGCAGTGCCGCGAGGCTGCCCAGGGAGCCGCTGACGCCGACCACCACCCGGGTGGTGCCGCAGTCGTCGTACCGCCGGTTGCCGTGCATGGTGTCGTCCTCGGGTCGTCGTGCGCGGGGTGCCGTGCGCGGGCCGCCGTGCGCGGGGTGCCGTGCGCGGGCCGCCGTTCGGCGGGGTGCCGCGTTCGACTCCAGCCAATCGCCGGGAGGACCACGGGCGGCGTTTCTTGGCGCTTCCTTGACGTCCGGGGCGGCGTTCCGAGCGCGTTCCTTACGCGGGGGCCGGGGCGGCGGCCGTGACCTGCGGCTTTGTGGCAAGCACCAAGGCGCGTCCGGCATCCGGAGGCAGCGGTTCGTCCGGATCGCCCCTACTGCGGCGGCGGCGCGTGGCCAACGATTGTGTGGCCGTCCGCAGTGACCGTTCCGGGCGGGTTCCTGCACCAGAAGGCTTCCCTCATGCCGCAGAGCACCCACATCGAGCAGTACGGGGTGGACACCATCCCGGACGCCGAGCGCACCAGCACTCCCCGGGACGTGGTCAGCATCCTCGTCGGTTCGAACCTCGCGTTCGGCGTCGTCGTCTTCGGGTGGCTGCCGGTCTCGTTCGGGCTCTCGTTCTGGGCGAGTCTGAGCGCGCTGGTGCTCGGCACCGTCGCGGGGATCGTGCTGACCGCGCCGCTCGCGCTGGTGTCGCTGCGCACCGCGACGAACCTGTCGACCAGTTCGGGCGCGTTCTTCGGCGTGCGGGGGCGGCTGATCGGTTCGGTGGTCGGCCTGCTGCTGTCGCTCGGGTACACCGCGCTCGCGCTGTGGGTGGGCGGCGACGTGGTGGTCGGGGCGCTCAACCGGATGCTGGGGCTGCCGACGGACGGCGTCGCGTACGTGGCGACGTACAGCGTGCTGGCGGTGCTGAGCGCGACCGCGGCCGTGTTCGGCTACCGGCTGCTGCTGACGCTGGAGCGGCTGCTGATGTGGGCGATGGGCGCCCTGCTGGCGGCCGGGCTGTTCGCGTTCGCGCCGCACTTCGACGGCTCGGCGCACGGCGCCTACCTGCTGGGCGGGTTCTGGCCGACCTGGCTGCTGGCGGTGGTCGCGGCCGGGCTGAGCGGGCCGATCGCGTTCATCACCCTGCTGGGCGACTACACCCGGTACGTCTCCCCCGCCCGGCACGCACCGCGCACGGTGCTGTGGTCGACCTGCCTGGGCCTGTTCCTGGGCCTGCTGATCCCCCAGGTGTTCGGCACCTTCACCGCCGTCGCGACCGGCGCGGGCGACGACTACGTGCACGGGCTGATCGCCGGCGCCCCGGCCTGGTTCCTGCTGCCGCTGCTGATCAACGGGCTGCTGGGCAGCGCGGGCAACACCGGTCTGATGCTGTACAGCATGGGCCTGGACCTGGACGCGATCCTGCCCCGCGCCACCCGCCTCCAGGCCACCTACGTCGTGGCGGCGCTCGCGACCGTACTGGTGTTCCTCGGCCACTTCGTGTGGAACGCGCAGGACGCCGTCACCTCCTTCGTGCTGGTGCTGACCGCGATCGGGACGCCGTGGGCGGTCATCACGCTGATCGGGCACCGGCGCTTCCGCGGCGACTACGACCGGCACTCGCTCCAGGTGCTCAACCAGCGCACCCGCGGCGGCATCTACTGGTACCGGGCGGGGTGGAACGTCCCGGCGACGGTGGCCTGGGCGGCGGGTGGCGCGCTCGGCCTGGGCGCGGTGGACACCCCGGCCTACCGTGGACCGCTGCTGTCGCTGACCGACGGGATCGACCTGAGCTTCGTGCTGTCGGGCGCCCTCGCGGCCGCTCTCTACGTGCTGCTCTCGCGCGGGGCTCGCGGCCGGGCGCCGGCGCTGCCCAGGCCGGAGCCGGCCCCGGCGACGGTACCCGAGAAGGCCCACTGAAACCACTCATGGTGCTATCGTCACTAGCACCATGTTGCTGAAGCTGGACATCGGCGACGCCCGCCCCCTGCACGAGCAGGTGGCGGGCGCGATCCGTCGTGCCGTCGCCGAGGGCGAATGCGCCCCCGGCGACAAGCTGCCGCCCGCCCGGGAGCTCGCCCGGGCCCTCGGCGTCAACACCAACACCGTCCTGCGCGGGCTGCGCGCCCTGCGCGACGAGGGCGTGCTGGAGTTCCGCCGCGGCCGCGGCATCACGATCGCCGCCGATGCCGGATCGCGCGCCGAACTGGTCGACCGCGTACGGGAGTTGATCGCGGACGCGGCCCGGTCCGGCTACAGCAGGAACGATCTCGTGGATCTCATCAGGGGGATGCCGTGAAGGACTCGGAGCCTGTAGTACCCGCCGCGACGCAGCGCCGGCCCGGCCGGGGAGGGCCGTGGGCGGCCGGGGCCTTCGCGGCCGGCGTGCTCGCGCTGCTCGTCGCGCTCCCGCTGGCGGCGCGCGACCGGCTGCCGGACCCGGTGGCCACGCACTGGGGCGGCAGCCGGCCCGACGGCTCGATGTCGCTGACCGCCGCGGCGCTGTTCCCGGCCGTCATCTGGCTGGGCCTGGTGGCGCTCGCCGCCGCCGTCCGCCGCTTCCGGGGCCGCCAGGCGCCGGGCGCGCCCGGGGCGGTCCTGGCGTCCGGCGGGGTGCTGCTGAGCGGCGCGCAGGCGTCGATCGTGCACGCCAACCTCGACCGCGCGCGCTGGCAGGACGCCGCCTCGATGGACGCCTGGGTGATCCTCATCGTCCTGGCGACGGGCGCCGCCGGCCTGCTCACCTGGCTCGCGACCCGCACGCCCGGCACCGGCACCGCCGCTGCCGGCACCGCTCCCACCGGCCCGCGCGGCCCGGTCATGACCCTCCCGGCCGGTGAGCGGGTGGTCTGGCTGTCCCGCACCTCCAACGTCTGGATGCAGCTCGCCGCCGCCCTCCTCGGCCTCGGCGCGGCTGGCACCGCCCTGGCCGGCGCCACCGGCCTGACCTCCGGGCACTGGCCGCTGACCACCACGCTCGCGATCCTCGCGCTGACCACCCTCGCCTGCTCCTCCGTGCAGGCGAGGGTCACCGCGAAGGGCCTGGACGTCGGTTTCGGCCCGTTCGGCTGGCCCAAGCGGCACTGGTCCCCCGCGGACATCGGCGCCGCCCGCGCCGAGCGGCGCACCGCCGCCCAGGCCGGCGGCTGGGGATACCGGGTCAACGGCCTCGGCACCACCGTGATGCTCCGCGGCGGCGAGTGCCTGGTCGTCGAGAGCCGCCAGGGCCAGCGGTTCGCCGTCAGCGTCGACGACGCCGACCGCGGGGCCGCCCTGCTCAACTCCCTCGCCGCCGGGGCCGCTACACCGGCCGCCTGACCTGGCCCCGGCCCCCGGTGGCGCCGTCGCGCCGGGCTCCACGACAGGCTCCACGAAGCCGAGTTCGTCCCGGAGCCCGGCGCGACGCGCGCTACACCAGGCCGAAGTCCCGCACAGCCCTTCGAAGTCCTTCGAAACGATGGCTGGCACCCCGTCCGGCACCTCATAATTCCACCATGCCGAGCGAGTTGAGATACGAGCCGCCGCTGAGCCTGCCCGCCGTCGTCACCGACCGCTGGGGCCGCGCGGACACCGTCCTGGTCAACGACGGGCAGACCTTCTCCCTGCTCCTGCGGGGCAACCGGTACGAGGGCGACAGCCTCGACTCCCTCGAACTCGTCGGCCGGCTCGACGAGGACGCCCTCCCGCCCGACCTGACCCGGCTCGACCAACTGTGCTCCTGCACGATCGAGTGGAGCTCCCCGCTCCAGGTCACCGGCCCCGGCGCCGGCCCGCGGCCGGGCCTCCTGCGGGCCCGGCTCGTCCTCGGCGACGCCAACCCCGACGGCAGCCTCGACGCCCTGCACGTCACCCTCGAACTCGACCTCCCCGGCGACGCCGGTACCGTCACCTCCGGCGGCCCCTGGGAGGACATGGAGGACGCCCTCCTCGACCTCCAGCGCCAGCTCCCGCCCGGCACCGGCCTCGCGGCCTGCATCGCCTGCGCGTTCTCCGACTACTCCCCGGCCGGCTCCGGCTTCATCGGCTCGATGGCGTGCTTCCGCGACGCCAAGGACGCCTACCGCAGCGTCACCGGCAAGGCCGACATCTTCCACCTCTGGGACCGCCGCACCGGCTTCGCCCAGGAGACCTTCCACTGCGCCGAGTTCGAACCCCGGCGACCCGGCACCGGATACCGGGGATAAGCGCAAAAGGCGGCACACGCAGCGCAAACCACTCGTTCCAGTGGTGTGCGGTCGTGCGGCGGGGCGGGTACAACACAGGCAGCGCCGAGCCTCAAGGAGGCGTCCATGATCCCCCACTGGCGTGCCGTCACCCGTCCCTCACCCGCTCCGTCCGAGCCGTCCGGTCCGACCGACCCGCCCGGGTCCCAGGACGCACGGACCGTCACCTTCCTGCGCCTCGGCGTCGGGCTGATCGGCATCCTGCTGCCGATCGCCCTGCCGCTGGGCAACTGGCTGTTCGCCGAACTCCGCGGCCTGAGCACGAACGGCTACTGGCCCGCGTCGATGAGCGGCGCCTACTACTCCAGCACCCGGAACGTCTTCGTCGGGAGCCTGTGCGCCCTCGGGGTGTTCCTCGTCTGCTACCGCTTCGACCGCCGCGACGACCGGTGGAGCACGGCGGCCGGCGCGTGCGCGATCGGCGTCGCGCTCTGCCCGACCTCACCACCGAACCCGACGGCGTTCCAGAACACGGTCGGGGCCGTCCACCTCGTCCTCGCCACGCTGCTCTACACCGTCCTGGCGCTGTTCTCCGTCTACTCGTTCCGCGACCCGCGGTACGAGCGCAAGCCGTGGGTCGCCCGCGGCTACCTGGCGGCCGGCGTGGTCATCCCCGCGCTGCTCCTGCTCGCCGCCGTCGCCGCACTCACCCACCTCGGCGCGGACTGGCCGATCCGCCCGGTCTACCTGTGCGAATGGCTCGCCACCTGGGCCTTCGGCGCGGCCTGGACGGGCGCTGCGGTCGAACTCGCCGCCGCCACCGGCCTCTCCGGCCGGGGCACCACCGTGGCACCCGCCGTGGAGCCGGCTCCGCAGTAGCACCACCAGCTCCCGAAGGTTCGTCATATCGTCGATCCGGACGGCCGTCACCATGCGCACCATGGCGCGCCACCGTGGCGGCCGGTCCGGTTCCCCTGGCGGGTTCCGCAGCGACGGGAGGGCGAGCATGGCGAGCACGGGCGCGCAGGTCCACCGACCCATCGCGATGTACGCGGGGGTGGCGGTCAAGCGCTGATCCCTCCCGAGTGGGACACCAGGCCCGCCTCGTAGGCGAGGATCACCAACTGCACCCGGTCGCGGGCGTCGAGCTTGGCGAGCAGCCGGGTCATGTAGGTCTTGACGGTGGCGGTGCTGAGCACGAGTTCGGCGGCGATCTCGCCGTTGGACAGGCCCCGGCCGACGAGGGTGAGGATCTCGCGCTCGCGGTCGGTGATGACGGCGAGGCGCGGGTGTTCCGGCGCCGGCGTCGGGGCCGGGCCCTGCGCCGCGAACGCGGAGATCAGGCGACGGGTGACGCTCGGCGCGATGAGCGCCTCCCCCGCCGCGACCACCCGCACGGCGGCGAGGATGTCGTCCAGCGCCATGTCCTTGACCAGGAACCCGGACGCCCCCGCGCGCAGTGCCGCGTACACGTGGTCGTCGTCGTCGAAGGTGGTGAGGACGACGACCCGGGTCGGCCCGCCGGCGGCGGTGACCAGGCGGGTGGCCTCGATGCCGTCCG
The DNA here is from genome assembly GCF_036322405.1 of Streptomyces sp. SP17BM10. Lineage (NCBI taxonomy): Bacteria > Bacillati > Actinomycetota > Actinomycetes > Kitasatosporales > Streptomycetaceae > Streptomyces > Streptomyces sp. SP17BM10. The sequence goes on from NZ_JAQYXB010000675.1 coordinate 383,540, forward strand.
TGCCGGGCATCCGGATGTCCATCACGACGACGTCCGGCCGCAGTTCGGCGGCCAGCCGGACGGCGTCGGCGCCGGTGCCGGCCTCGCCGACCACCTCGACGTCGTCCGTCTCCGCGATCACCATCTCCAGCGCGGCGCGCACCAGCGGCTGGTCGTCGGCCAGCACGACGCGCACCACCCCGTGGTCCACAGCCGCGCTCACCGGGCCGCCTCCGCGCGCAGGGGCAGCCGGGCCGCGACCCGGAACCCGCCGCCGGGGCGCGGCCCGGCGCTGAACTCGCCGCCCAGCAGGGTGACCCGCTCGCGCAGCCCGGCCAGGCCGAAGCCGCTGCCCGGGGCGGTGCCGTGGCCCCGGCCCCGATCGGTGATCTCGACGGACACCTCGTCCTCCTTCGTGCGGTCGACGGCGACCCGGCAGGAGCTCGCGCCCGCGTGGCGCACCACGTTGGTGACGGACTCCTGGATGACGCGGAAGGCCGCGAGGTCCAACTCGGCCGACAGCTCGGCCTGTTCGCCGAGTCGTCGGACCTCCACCGCGACGCCCGCAGCGGTGGTCGCGGCGGCCAGCCGGTCGAGGTCGGCCAGGCCCTGCGGCACGGTGGCCGACGCCTCCCCCTCGGCCTGGCGCAGCGCGACGAGCATCCGGCGCAGCCCGGCGAGCGTCTCCCGCCCGGCGGCCTCGATCGCGCCGAGCGCCTCCTTGGCCCGCTCGGGCCGGGTGTCGATGACCCGGCGGGCGGCGCCGGCCTGGAGGGCGACGATGCCGATGCTGTGGGCGACGGTGTCGTGCATCTCGCGGGCGATCCGCAGGCGTTCGTCGGTGACGGCCTGGGCGGCGGCCCGGGTGCTCAGCGCCCGGGCGTGCTCGCGGTTCTGCCGCACCGAGCGCCCGGCCAGCCAGGCGACGAGCGCGAGCAGCGCGGCGCCGTCGGCGGAGCCGATGTGGGTGCCGGTGAAGATGCCGACGGTGTTGCCGTGCACGAGGCCGATGTGCAGCACGAGGAACGTCATGACCAGGGCGAACGCCCACCGGGAGGTGCGGCGCGGCGCATGGGCGGTGATCAGGCACAGGGCGGCGTCGACGGCGAGCAGCGAGGCCGGCGGCACCTGGGTGTTGGCGGCCCAGCCGTCGGTCTCCGTCCAGGTGGCGATCAGCAGCAACGCGACGGAGAGCACCGGCAGGCGGCGCACCAGGGCGGCGCCGACGAAGGCGACGGCGGTGTCGAGCAGGGTGAACGCCAGGCCGCCGTGCGCGGCGGCACCGCTGTGCTCCCGGGCGGTGCCGCCGAGTACGACGGCGGGGTAGGCGGCGGCCGCGCACCAGGCGAGCCCGACCCAGACCTCGGGCGGGACGCGCCGGAACAGCGGCGGGGTCGGCGTCGTGATCACGGCGGTGATCGTATCGGCTGACCGCTGCCCGCCGCATCGGACCGTGGTTGTACGACCGCGGGTGACGGCCCGTCCGACCAGGGGTGACGGCGCCGGCCACCGGGTGTCAGCGCCGGTCCGATGCGGCGGCCCGGGCCTGCCCGGCACGGTGGTTCCCATGATCGAAGTCACCGAGCTGACCAAGCGCTACGGCCGCCGGACCGCCGTCGAGCGCCTCACCTTCACCGTCCGCCCCGGGCACGTCACCGGCTTCCTCGGCCCCAACGGCGCCGGGAAGTCCACCACCCTGCGGATGGTCCTCGGCCTCAACGAGCCGACCTCCGGCACCGCGACCGTCGACGGCCGCCCCTTCCGGACCCGCGAACGCGGCCTGCGCCACGTCGGCGCGCTGCTCGACGCCGCCGACGTCCACGGCGGGCGGACCGGCCGGGCGCACCTGCGGGCGCTGGCGCGCAGCAACGCGATCCCGCTCGGCCGGGTCGACGACCTGCTCGCCGAGGTCGGCCTGGCCGGCGCCGCGCGCCGCCGGATCGGCGGGTACTCGCTCGGCATGCGCCAGCGGCTTGGCATCGCGGGCGCCCTGCTCGGCGACCCGCCGGTGCTGCTGTTCGACGAGCCGCTCAACGGGCTCGACCCGGAGGGCGTCCTGTGGGTGCGCGGCCTGTTCCGCCGCCTGGCGGCCGAGGGGCGGACGGTCTTCGTCTCCAGCCACCTGATGAGCGAGATGGAACACACCGCCGACCGGCTGGTCGTGATCGGCCGGGGCAGGCTGATCGCCGACGAGGGCCTGACGGAGTTCTCCGCCCGGGCCGGCCGGTCGAGCGTGAGCGTCGTCGCGGCCGAACCGGCCCGCCTGGCCGGGGTGTTGACGGCCGCCGGCGCCACCGTCCGGCCGGCCCCGGAGGGCGCCCTCGCCGTCACCGGCCTGTCCGCGCCGCGGATCGGCGAACTCGCCCTGGAACACCGCCTGTTGCTGCACGCCCTGACCACCTGTGGCGCCTCCCTGGAGGAGGCGTTCATGGAACTGACCGCCGACAGCGTCGAACACATCGCCGGAGAGTCCCGATGAGCACCCTTGCCGTTTCCGCGCCCCGCGCCCGCTTCCGCGACCTCCTCGCCGCCGAGTGGATCAAGTTCTGGTCGTTGCGCTCGACCCCGTTCGTCCTGGTGCTCGGCGCCGCCGTGGTCGTCCTCGCCGCCGTCAAGAACGCCACCTACACGTACGACCACTTCGACCCCGGCCCGACGGACGGCAACTCCCAGGCCGCGCTCGACTCGGCGTTCAGCGCCGTCGGCGCCGACACCGTGATGCTGGTGGCGGGCGGGCTCGGCGCGTTCGTCGTCGTCAGCGAGTACGCCAGCGGCCTCATCCGGGCGAGCCTCGCGGCCGTGCCCGACCGGCGGGCGCTGCTGCTCGCCAAGGTGGCCGTGCTGACCGGCGTGATGCTCGGCTGGGGCGCCGCCGTCTCGGGCACCGCCTTCGGCGTCGCTCAGGCGATCGTCGGCGGCCGGGGCCTCGGGCTGCCGATCACCGACGCGGGCGCGTTCCGGTTCGTCGCGGCGGCCGCGCTGTTCGCGCCGGTCTGCGCGCTCGTCGGCCTCTGCCTGGGGGTGCTGATCCGGCACACGGCGGCGAGCGTCGTGAGCACGATCCTGGTGCTGTTCTTCGTGCCGTCGCTCTTCACCGACACCTACCACTGGTCCGCCGACGTCGCGCACGCCCTGCCGTTCACCGCGTGGCGCCGTCTGGCCCAGGTGGACCTGACGCACCAGCGGGTGTCGCCGTACCCGGCCACGGTCGCGAGCGGCTGGATCACGTTCGCGGCGTGGTCCGTCGCGGCGGTGGTGATCGCCACGCTCACGATCCGGCGCCGGGACCACTGACGGCGTGCGCCGGGACCGCCGGCGGGCCGTGCGCCGGGACGGCTGACGGGCGCGTCACACGACACGGCGGGGCCCGTCACGGGGGTGCGGGCCCCGCTCGTCACTCCCGTCGGCTCGCCACCACGTCCACCACCGACACCACCAGCGCCATCAGCACCAGCCCCGCCGCGACCGTCGCCCCCAGCTCGAAGGCGACCGCCCAGTCCGGGTGCCGCCCGCGGGCGTGGGCGAAGAAGACCGAGCCGACGATCGCGATCCCCACCGCCGAGCCGACGCGCTGCGCCGTCTGCAGCACCCCGCCGGCGCTGCCCGCCCGGGCCGGCGGCACCCGCGAGAGCGTCAGCGTCTGGTTCGGCGAGATCACCAGCCCACTGCCCGTCCCCGCGACCAGCAGCGGCAGCGCCGTCGCCCAGCCCGCCCACGTCCCCGGCCCCAGCCGCACCACCAGGATCGACGCCCCCAGCCCGACGAGCACCAGCACCAGCCCGAACACCACCAGCCGCCGCCCCAGCCGCGTCACCACCCGCCCGCCGAACGCCGCCCCGAACGCCGAGCCCACCGCGAACGGCGTGATCGACAGACCCGCCGCGAGCGCCGAGTAGTGCAGCCCCGTCTGGAGGTACAGCGTGAAGATGAAGAAGATCGCCGTGAACCCCGCGAAGTACACCAGCGACAGCGCCACCCCCGCCGCGTACGGGCGCACCGCGAACAGCGCCATGTTCACGAGCGGCTCCCGCCGCCGCGCGTAGTGCCGCTCCCACCCGACGAACGCGCCGAGCAGCAGCACCGCCACCGGCACCATCAGCCACCGCGCCGGGCCGTGCCACTGCTGCTCCTGGACGAACGGCAGCAGCAGCGCCACCGTCCCGGTGCCGAGCAGCACCACCCCGAGCGGATCGAAGTCCCGGTGCCCCGCCCGCTCCGCCGGTGGCGGGGGCGGCGGCAGCAGGTGGTAGGCGACCGGCAGCGCCGCGATCCCGATCGGCAGGTTGACCAGGAACACCCACCGCCAGCCGTCCTGCGGCCCGAACAGGTGGATGAGCAGCCCACCCAGCAGCGGGCCGACCGCCGTGGACACCCCGATCGTCGATCCCAGCGCGCCGAACGCCCGTCCCCGCTCGGCCCCCTGGAACAGCGTCTGGATGAACCCGGACACCTGCGGCACCAGCACCCCGCCCGCCGCGCCCTGGAACAGCCGGGCCAGCACCAGCCAGGTCTGCCCCTGCGCCGCCCCCGCGAGCGCGCTGGCCAGCGTGAACAGCGCGAGCCCGGTCAGGAACACCGCCCGCCGGCTGCGCGCGTCCCCCAGCCGCCCGGCCGGGACGAGCACCAGCCCGAACGCCAGCGCGTACCCGCTCAGCACCCACTGCAGGCCGCTCTCCGACATGTGCAGCCCGGTGCGGACGGTCGGCAGGGCGACGTTCACGATGCTGACGTCCAGCAGCGTCATGAACCCGGCCACCAGGCACACCGCGAGCGCCCGCCAGCGCCGGGTCCTGGCCCGCCCCTCGTCGACGTCCGGGCCGAGCGGGGACTGCTCGGTGCCGCTCACGGGATCGGGGGTCATCGGAGCCTCTTCCGGACGTCCGGACGCCCGGCACCGTCGTGGGGCCCCATCCTCGCCCCGCCCGACCGCGGGGGCCAGCGGAGGCCACCGCGCTCACCCGGACGGCCGAACCGCCGCGCGGCGGTCCCGCGGCCCCGGCGAGGCTGGGCGCATGACCGTCGACACCGGGACCACGCCGTCCGCCCCGCCCGTGCTGGACGTCCGGCAGCGCAACGTCGTCTTCGCCACCGTCGTGCTCGGCATGCTGCTGGCCGCCCTCGACCAGACCATCGTCGGCACCGCGCTGCCCACCATCGTCGCGGACCTGGGCGGCGCCGCCCACATGTCCTGGGTGGTCACCTCCTACCTGCTCGCCGAGACCGTCGCCACCGTGCTGGCCGGCAAGTTCGGCGACCTGTACGGGCGCAAGCTGCTCTTCCAGGTGTCCGCGATCGTCTTCGTCACCGGCTCGTTCTTCTGCGGCCTGGCGACCGACATGACGCTGCTGATCGCCTGGCGCGCCCTCCAGGGCATCGGTGCGGGCGGTCTGATGGTCACCGCGATGGCGCTGATCGCCGACGTCATCCCGCTGCGCGAGCGCGGCAAGTACCAGGGCGCGATCGGCGCGGTGTTCGGCGTCGCGACGGTCATCGGCCCGCTGCTCGGCGGGCTGTTCACCGACCACCTCTCCTGGCGCTGGGCGTTCTACGTCAACGTGCCGATCGCCGTCCTCGTGGTCGTCGCGGCGGCCCGGACCATCCCCTCGGTGCGGGCCGCCGTCCGGCCGGTCGTCGACTACCTCGGCATCGCGCTGGTCACCGTCGGGGCCGGCGCGCTGATCCTGGCCACCAGCTGGGGCGGCAACCAGTACGCGTGGGGCTCGGCGACGATCACCGGGCTCTTCGCGGGCGGCGCCGTCGCCCTCGGCCTGTTCTGCTGGGCCGAGACGCGCGCGGCCCAACCGATGCTGCCCATGCGACTGTTCCGCAACCCGGTGTTCGCCGTCTGCTCGGTGCTCAGCTTCATCGTCGGCTTCGCCATGCTCGGCGCGCTGACCTTCCTGCCGACCTACCTCCAGTACGTCGACGGCGACTCCGCCACCGTCTCCGGCGTCCGCATGCTCCCCATGGTCATCGGCCTGCTGCTCGCCTCCATCGCCAGCGGCAACGTCGTCAGCAAGACCGGCCAGTACCGGCTGTTCCCCATCGCCGGCACGCTCGTCATGGCCCTCGGCCTCTACCTGCTCTCGCTGCTCGAACCCGGGACCGGCACCGCGCTCGCCTCGCTGTACATGTTCGTCCTCGGCGTCGGCATCGGGCTCAGCATGCAGGTGCTCACCATCGCGGTGCAGAACACCGTCGACTACGCCGACCTCGGCACCTCCACCTCCGGCGTCACGTTCTTCCGCACCATCGGCAGCGCCTTCGGCACCGCCGTCTTCGGCACCATCTACGCCAACAGCCTCACGACCGAACTCGCCGACGGCATCGCCGCCTCCGCCCGCCTGACCGGCGCGAGCCCGGCCGTGCTCGCCAGGGCCGCCGAGAGCCCGCAGAGCCTGCACGCGCTGCCCGCCGACCAGGCCGCGCCGATCGTCCAGGCGTACTCCGACGCCCTGCACACCGTCTACCTGTGGACCATCCCGGTCGCGGTGATCGGCTTCGTCGTCGCACTGTTCCTCAAACAGGTCAGGCTGCGCGACACCGCGCGAGCCGGCTCCACCGACATCGGCGAGGGCTTCGCCCAGCCGACCACCAGCGATGCCGACCCGCACCTGGAGTACGCGGTCTGCAGGATCGTGCGCGGGGTCGACCTCGACGCCGTCCGCTCGATCGTCTCCACCGCCGACACCCGCGTCGACCTCGCCGGCGCGTGGGCCCTCATGGAGGTCGCCGGCCACACCAAGGCCGTCGGCCGGGCCTCCCTCGACCTCATCGCCACCCGCAAGCGCGTCCCGCCCGAGGTCCTGGAACCGGTCTTCGACCGCATGACGGACGAGGGCTACCTCACCCGCGCCGGCGACCGCCTCACCCCCACCGACGCGGGCCGGCAGCAGATCACCGCCCTCGCCCGCGCCTGGTCCGACTGGCTCAACGCCCGCCTCGACGCCGACGCCGGCCGCCCCCGCAGCCCGCAGCTGCGCACCGCCGCCGACACCATCGCCTGGCGCCTGCTCGTCGAGGACCTCACCAACGGCCTCCCGGCGCACGCCCGCCCGAAGGCGACCGTGCCGGCGGAGTAGGGCCCTACAGCCGCTTCGCGAGGACGAGTTCGCGGGAGACGCCGTCGTCGAGGAGGTCGCCGAGTTCGTCGGTGTCGGCGAAGGCGTGGCGGCGGTAGAGGGCGATCGCGGCGTCGTTGTGGGGCATGACGGCGAGCTTCAGGGTGGTACGGCCCTGGGCGGCGGCCCACGTGGCGATCTCGGTGATCAGGAGGTCCCCGACGCCCTGGCCTCGGGCCTCCGGGCCGACCCACATCGAGATCAGCTCGACAGCCGTCGGGTCCTCGTCGGCGGGGACGCCGCTGGCCATGGCGACGGGCCTGCCGTCCAGGACGGCGACCAGGTCGAGCGCGCCGGGGATCTCCAGGCGCGAGCGCCAGCGGTCCTCGTGGTCGCCGGGCCCCTGCCAGTCGGCCAGGGTGGAGCCGAAGGCGTACGGTGCCTCGGCGAGCGCGGCGAGGCGCAGCTCGCGGAAGACCGGCCAGTCGTCGGAGGAGAGAATTCGCAGTTCAAGCATGGTGCGGACCTTGCCGCACCGGGCGCCCGTAGGGCAAGCCCTTATCCCGCCAGGGGCGGGTTGACGTGGGCGAAGGCTTTCTGGCGGCGATACCCGTCCACGCGCATCGCAGCGACAGCACGGGTCACGGCGCCGGCTCCTCCAGGACGGCCATCGCCGCGTTGTGGCCGGGGATTCCGCTGACGCCCCCGCCGCGCACCGCGCCCGCGCCGCACAGCAGGACGTTCGGATGGGCCGTCGCCACGCCCCAGCGCTCCGCGGCGCCGGCCGGATCCGCTTCCGCGTACGGGAAGGCGAGGTCGCGGTGGAAGATGTGCCCGCCTGGCAGGCCGATCTCGCGCTCCAGGTCCCGCGGCGTCCTCGCCTCCACGCAGGGCCGCCCGTCCGCGTCCGTCGCCAGGCAGTCGGCGATCGGCTCGGCGAGCACCTCGTCCAGCTGCGCCAGGCTCGCCGCCAGCGCCCGGGACTTGACGTCCTCGTGCGTCGACGGATCCGCGAACAGCCGGGCGGGCATGTGGAGTCCGAAGAGGGTGAGGGTGTGGAGGCCCTGGCGGACCGCCTCCGGGCCGAGGATCGAGCCGTCCGTGAGCGTGTGGCAGTAGATCTCGGACGGCGGCGCCGAGGGCAGCCGGCCGGACGCCGCCTCGCCGTAGGCCGTCTCCAACTGTCGGTAGCCCTCGGCGATGTGGAACGTCCCGGCGAAGGCGTCGCGAGGGTCGACGGTGGAGTCCCGGAGGGCGGGAAGGCGGCGCAGCACCATGTTGACCTTCAACTGGGATCCCTCTGGCGGGAGTTCAGGAGAAGGTGCGTCGCCCAGGAGGCGGGCCAGAGCGGCCGGCGCCGCGTTCACCAGCACCTTGCGGGCCGCGACCACGGCCTCGCCGCCGTCATGACGGTACGTCACCTCGGCCTCGTCGCCGCCGTCCGTCGCGATCGCCGTGACCTCGCAACCGGTGCGCAGCTCGGCGCCCGCCGCCAGCGCCGCCTCGGCGAGCGCGCCGGTGACCGCGCCCATGCCGCCGACCGGGACGTCCCAGTCGCCCGTCCCGTTGCCGACGACGTGGTACAGGAAGCAGCGGTTCTGCCGTAGCGAGGGGTCGTGGGCGTGGGTGAACGTGCCGATCAGCGCGTCCGTCAGCACGACGCCGCGCACGAGGTCGTCGGCGAAGGTCCGCTCGACCGCCTCGCCGAGCGGGCGCTCGAACAGCGCTTCCCAGGCGGCGTCGTCCCCGATGCGGCGGCGCAGCTCGGCGCGCGAGGGCAGTGGTCCGGTGAGCGTGGGGAAGACGCGTTCGGCGATCCGCCCGGTCGTGCCGGAGAAGCGGCGCCAGGCCTCCCACTCGCGCTCGCCGCCGGTCAGCGCCCGGAATGACTCGCGCGTCCGCTCGGGGTCGGCCGCGTCGACGAGCAGCCCGGTGGGCTTCCCGTCCCGCACGACCGGGGTGTACGAGGAGATCCGGCGGCGCCGCAGCTCCAGCCGCAGGCCGAGCTCGCGCACGATCGCTCGCGGGAGCAGGCTCACCAGGTACGAGTAGCGCGACAGGCGCGCGTCGATCCCCGGGAAGGCCTCGGCCGACACCGCCGCCCCGCCCACCCGCGGCAACCGTTCGAGCACCAGCACCCGCCGCCCGGCCCGCGCGAGGTACGCCGCCGCCACCAGTCCGTTGTGCCCGCCGCCGACGATCACGGCGTCGTACCTCGAGGACGCGTTCGTGTTCATCCGGCCACGGTACGACCGAACGGACGCCCCGTCACCGGTTCGGGGCGCACCGGCTGCGCTCCGCAGCCGGCCTTCGTAGCGTCAGGTCCATGATGATCATTGCGAAAGCACGCGTGGCCTGCGTCGCCGCCCTCGTCGGCGCGACCCTGGCGGCCGGCACCGGGACCGCGACGGCCGGCGGGGGCGTCGAGTCCGCCTCGGTGCCCTACTACCATCAGCAGCTCGACAACGACTGCGAGGCGGCGGCCCTGCGCATGGTCCTGGCCTCGCGCGGGGTGTACGTCGGCGACCAGGACGTCCTCGACCACATCGGCGTCGACCGGGACCACCCCGAGTTCGGGCACTCCGGCGACCGCTCCGGGGACCCGTACGAGGCCTTCGTCGGCGACCCCGACGGTTCGGAGGTGGACGGCACCGGCTTCGGCGTGTACTCACCGCCGGTGGCGAAGGCCGCCCGCGACTACGGGCTCTCGCTGGCCCACTCCGGTTCGGGCATCTCCGTCCAGACCCTGAAGGACAGCCTGGCCGCCGGCCGCCCGGCGATCGTGTGGGTGGACTACCTGTGGCGCCACCTCAAGTCGACCACCTACACGGCGTACGACGGCGTCAAGGTCCTGTACGCGGGACCGGCCGAACACGCCGTCGTCATCACCGGGTTCGGCAACGGCACGGTGTCGGTCAACGACCCCGCGCGCGGCCGGACGACCGTCTCGGAGTCGGACTTCGAGAACGGCTACGCGACGTACGGCCGGATGGCGGTCGTCGTCAAGTGACGACCGCCACCCCTCCTGGCGCGGTCTAGAAGAAGCTGTCGTCGTCGCCCTCGTAGTAGTTGTTGATGACGACCTCGGGCTCGTCGTCGCTCAGCGCCTCGTTGAGCAGCGCGCCGCCGACCAGGCCCGCGGCACCGGCCCCGATCAGGGCGCCGGTGCCGAAGCGGCGGCCGCCCTGCTGCTCGGGGTGGCCCTGGCCGGGCACCTGCGGGTACCCCTGCTGGTAGCCCTGGGGGTATCCCTGCTGCACCGGCTGCGCGTACCCCTGCTGCGGGGTGTAGAACGGCGGCGGGGTGGTCTGCACACGCTGGGCGCAGGCCGCGCACGCCTGGATCTGGCGCGGCACGCCCCACTGCGGCGACCACAGCACCGCGGTCGAGCCGACGCCGTGCGAGGGGTCGAAGAAGCACGTCACTGCGGAACTCCCTGTTGCTTGCTGGACCGTTGCTGCCTGCTGGACGACGGCGGGCGGGGCGGTAGGCGGGGCGGTAGGCGGAGCCGGGGGCACGGCCGGGGCGGCCGGGGCGGCCGGCTGGAGCAGCGCGACGCCGAAGTCGGTCGCGATGCCCGCCAGCCCCGTCGCGTAGCCCTGCCCCACGGCGCGGAACTTCCAGTCCGCGCCGTTGCGGTAGAGCTCGCCGAAGACCATCGCCGTCTCGCTGCCCGCCTCGGCGGCCACGTCGTAGCGCACCACCTCGGTGGCGCCGTCGGCGTCGGTGATCCGGATGTACGCGCCGCTCACCCGGCCGAAGGACTGGCGGCGCTGCGCCGCGTCGTAGATGGCGACGGCGAAGACGATCCGCTCCACGTCGGCGGGCACGTCGGTCAGTTCGACGTCGATCCGCTCGCGGTCCCCGCCATCGCCACCCGCCCCACCCCGGTCACTGCCGTGGTGGCGGACCGAACCGTCCGGGCTGCGCAGGTTGTTGAAGAAGACGAAGTGCCCGTCCGAGACGACCCGCCCGGAGCGCCCGCACAGCAGCGCGCTGGCGTCCAGGTCGTATCCGGGGCCCGCCGTCCAGCCGAGGCCCACCCGCACGGCCACCAGCCCGGGGGCCTGCTTGCCCAGCGAGACGTTGCCGCCCTTCGTCAGGGCCACACCCATGGCGCTTCCTCTCCTCCACACCCTTGCTTTTCGCACTGCCGACCTCGACAACGCCGTAGAGCCGGTGCCGGTTCCCGCGCGCGACGACGGCCGGCTCAGTACCGGACGGGCAGTTCCAGCAGGCCCCGGGCGCGCAGTGCGGGCCGGTGGCGCAGCTGCTCGACGGGCACGTCGAGGGCCAGGCCGGGGAAGCGGCGCAACAATGCGCCGAGCGCGATCTCGGTCTCCAGCCGGGCGAGCGGCGCGCCGAGGCAGTAGTGGATGCCGTGGCCGAGGGAGAGCTGGCCGCTCTCGCGGCGGCGCAGGTCGAGGCGGTCCGGGTCGGCGAACTGGTCGGGGTCGCGGTTGGCGGACGCTATGGCGAGCAGGACGGTCTCGCCGGCCGGGACGGTGACGCCGCCGATGGTGACGTCCTCGCGCGGGAAGCGCCGGATGGACACCGGGGTCGGGCCGTCGAAGCGGGCGAACTCGTCGAACGCGCCCTCCAGCAGGGCCGGTTCCGCGCGCAGGGCGGCGAGCTGCCCGGGGTGGGTGAGCAGGGCGAGGACGGCGTTGGCGATGAGGTGGACGGTGTTCTCGTAGCCGGCGAAGAGGATCAGGAAGGCGAGCGAGGTGAGTTCGTCCTCGCTGAGCCGGTCCTCGGCGTCGCGGACGGCGATCAGGTCGGAGAGGAGGTCGTCGCCAGGGGCGGTGCGCTTGCGCTCGATGAGGCCGGTGAAGAAGGCGAGCATCGCGCCGACGGCGGCCTTGGCGTCCTGGGGGCGCTCCGGGTCGGGGGTGATGAGGGTGTCGGTCCAGGCGCGGAAGTCGTGCCGCTCCTCCTCGGGGACGCCGAGCAGGTCGCAGATGACCGTGATGGGCAGCGGCGCGGCGTAGGCGGCGAGCAGGTCGGCGCGGCCGAGCGGGGCCATGGCATCGAGGAGCTTTTCGGCGACCTGCTCGATCGGGCCGCGCAGGGCGGCGGTCCGGCCGGGGGTGAACGCCTTGGTGACCAGCCGGCGGATGCGGGTGTGGTCGGGCGGGTCCATGTTGAGCAGGTTGGCGTCGAGGGCCGGCGGCAGCCTGAACCCGTGGTAGTTGCCGGGCGTCGCATGGGCCTTGTCGAGGGACAGGCGCGGGTCGGCGAGGGCCTGGCGGACGTCCGCGTAACGGGTCACCAGCCACACGGGCAGTCCGTCCGGGCCGACGACCCGGTGGACGGGAGCGGCGGCGCGCAGGGCTGCGTAGCCCGCGTAGGGGTCGGCGATCAGGGCCTTCACGGTCAGGTCGGATGACGTCACATGATCACCCTACGGGCAGTGGCAGCCGGCTCCGACCGGTCCCTGCACGCTCAGGCCGGCCCTCCGAAGGCCTGCCCGCCGAAGGGTGTCCCGGCGAACGGCGTCCCCGCCGCCCGGGCCCGGGAGCCGGCGATCTCCCGGTAGGCGTCCTCGCGGCCCGCCCAGTGCGAGCCCTCGACGGACTTGCCGCGCTCCAGGTCCTTGTAGACCTGGAAGAAGTGGGTGATCTCCAGCAGGTCGAAGCGCGACAGGTCGCCGATGTCGCGCAGGCCGTCGTAGCGCGGGTCGCGGGCGGGCACGCACAGCACCTTCTGGTCCGGCCCGCGTTCGTCGCGCATGACCCACATGCCGACGGCCCGGCAGGTCTGCACGCAGCCCGGCACGGCCGGTTCGCCGCCGAGCACGAGGGCGTCCAGCGGTTCGCCGTCGCCGCCGAGGGTGCCCTCGACGTAGCCGTAGTCCGCGGGGTAGCGGGTGGCGGTGAAGAGCGTGCGGTCGAGGCGGATGCGGCCCGCCGCGAAGTCCATCACGTACTTGTTGCGGGACCCCTGCGGGGTCTCGATCATGATCTCGAGGAACGTCGACGCGGGCCCGTCCCGGTCCTCGAACTCCACCTGCGCCTCCACTGCGGCCTCCTCGCCGGTCCTGTGGCGATTGTCCGCCGCGCGGGCCCGCCCCGCCCACCGTCCGCGACGCGTGTTGGGGCGCCGGGCGCGCGCGGTACGGTCAGCGCATTCCCGAAACCCGGTTGAGCACCCCCTCGTTCCTCGTGCTCGGCATCATCGACACGCTGGGCGGAGCCAGCCCGTACGACGTCGAGGTGGAGGCGCCTGGCCGACGAGGTGGGCGAGCTGCTGAGCCTGGCTGTGGACCCGGCGGGCCGTGCCGGCCTGACGGGGCCCTACGATCACCCGCATGGGGAACTGGCGCGTCACCGTCATCGACCAGCACCGCAAACGCGGCATGGACCCGGTCTTCCGGGTGCGCGAGGAGCCGTTCGCCGCGCGCGACGACCTCGTCATCGGCGGCCGCACCGGCGCGATCACGTGCACCGACACCACCGGGCGCCTCCGGTGGACCCACCCCGTCCCGGGCACGCCGAACGCCGCGCACATCTCCTCCGGGCGCGTCCTCGTCACCACGAGCTCGATCGGCTACCACGCGTGGGGCCACCTCGGCCCCGCCTACCTCCTCGACCTCGAGGACGGCACCCTGGTCGCCGAACTCCGCGGCGAGCGCGGCGCGACACTCGGCGGGGGCCGCTTCCTGCTCGGGCTGGAGGGCTACGCCCACTTCCACACGTGGCAGTTCGACCGCGACGGCGACGTCACCGACACCTGGCGCAGCTACGGCCACTACGTCGTCGGCACCGGCATCCGCGTGGTCGAGGCCGACCGGGCGACGCCCACCGCGAGCCGCGTCGTGCGCCTCCTGCCCGGGGGCGCGATCGAGCGCAGCGCCCTGCTGCTCACCGAGTCCCAGGCGTGCGGGCCGGTCGTCCTGCCCGACGGCACGATCCTGGTCCTCGACGCGGGCGTGCTGCGCGCCTTCGGCCGCGACCTCGCCGACGCCACCCTCGCGGAACTCGTCACCGTGCCCGACGGCGAGGCCGACCGGTTCACCTCCACCCTGGAGCGGACGGGCGCCGACCGCCTCACGGCCGTCATCCGGGAGCGCAACCCCGAACGGGCGGGCAAGTACCTCACCCACACCTGGACGCTCGCCCTCCACCGGTCCTAGCTCCTCACCTGCTCATCGGACCGTCGCCTCCCACCGGCCCTTCGCCGGGCGGGCCTCGGAGTCCGTTCCCGGCCACGGCGGCATCGTGACGGCCGCGATGCGCAGCGGCCCCTCGGCGTCCTCGGCCGCGCGGAACTGGAACGCGGTGCCCAGCGGTATCGACGCGGCCGTCCCCGGGGCCAGCGGAACGGTCTGCTCGCGGTCCCCCTGCCGGCGCCACAGCTCGCCGCGGCCCTCGGTGACGAACCACAGCTCCTCCACGGTGGCGTGCGACACCGCACGGGTCACGTCCCCCGGTGCGAGCTCGAACACCGCCAGGCTCCCCCGCCCGGCCACGTCGAGCAGCGGGAACACCTCCGCACCGTCCGGCGCCACGACCACGGGCGCCTCGTCCGCCTCTGCCGTTCCGAACGGCTGTGCGTTCCCCGACGGCTGCTCGTCTCCGAACGGTTGCATGTGAATCCGACCCGGCCTCTCTGGCACGTCTTGCACGACGGAACACCTCGGGCTCGCCCCCACCGCCGATGAGACCACACGCCGCGGGACGCCCGCCAGAGGACCGGTCCCTGGCTCTACCGCTCGCTGGCTCTACCGCTCACTGGCTTTACCGCTCGCTGGCTTACCGCGAGGCCCGCCCCGTGCGGGGCTCAGTCACCCGCCGTGACGGCCGTCCCGCCGAACTCGCGGACCGCGTCCGCCACGATCGCGTCCAGCCGCGCGTGGTGCGCGCCGCGCCAGTACGCCTGGCCGCAGTCCGCGCACTGGGCGAACGCGTCGTACGAGCGCTCGGTGCCGTCGTGCAGCTGCTCGCGCACCGTCGTCTTCTCCACCGTGCGCAGCGTCCCGTTGCACGTCGTGCAGCGACTCCAGGGGGCCAGCGGCGGGGCGAAGCGGGAGAGGACGTCGCGCAGTTGCTCGGCCGGGCGGTGACTGTAGACGTACGCGCCGGCCCAGAGTTCGCGGCGGCGCAGCAGGCCGCGGTCGCGCGAGAGCATGACGCGCCGCTCGGCGGCGGAGCGGGCGGCGAGGGCGGCGTCGCCGATGTCCGGGTTCTCGTAGGCGGCGTCGATGCCGAGCAGGCGCAGGCGGCGGGCGAGGGTGCCGAGGTGGACGTCGAGCAGGAAGCGCAGCGGGCCGGGGGCGGGCTGCGGGCGGACGACACCGCGCACCTCGACGTGTTCGGCGTCGGCCGGGACGTGCGAGTCGGGCACCGGGCGGCCGTCGACGAGCAGGGCGCCGACCTCGGTGAGCGGCACGCCGAGGGACTCGACGACGTGGCCGAGGGTCGAGGTGCCGTCGGTGCGCAGCTCGGAGCGGCCCTGGCGGCGCCGGCCGGCGACGAAGAGGTGCAGCTCGGGGGCGAAGTCGACGGAGATCTGCGGTCTGTCCGGGGTGTCCACGCGGCCAGCATGCCAGCGCGCGCGGCGCGGCGGCCAGCGGTTTCCGACCACCGCCGCTCGCCGCCGCCGCGTGCCCGGCATGCCCCGCATGCCGACCGTGTCACCCCGCAGGGACCGCCACCGGCTCGGCCGGGCGCCGGTTGCGCTCGGCCCAGCGGACGGCCGGGCCCATCGCGTAGCCGGCCGCCACGAACACCGCGCCGAGCACGAGCCAGCCGGCCAGTCCGCCGTCGAGCAGCAGCGTCGTGAGGACGAGCGGCCCGAGGGTCCGTGCGACGGCGACGCCCGTCCCGAAGAAGCCCTGGTACTGCCCGATCCGGTCGGCGGGCGCGAGGTCGAAACTGATCTGCCACGATCCCGCCGACTGCCGCATCTCCCCCACCAGCAGGAAGGCCGAGCCGCCCAGGAGCAGCGCCGCGAACGCCCACTCGGGCACGTCCAGCGCCGAGAGGCCGAACACCGCGCACGACACGAGCAGCAGCGCACCCGCCGAGCGCACCGCACGCGCACCCGACGCGGGATCGCTCACGTCACGCGCCACCCGCACCTGGAAGGCCATCACGCCCACGGTGTTGAGGACGAACAGCACTGACCCGAGCCAGCCGAGGCCCGACGCCCTCTGGGCGAGCCAGAGCGGGATCACAAGGCTCAGCAGCGGCATCCGCAGCAGCAGAACGGTGTTGACGAGCGCGACGACGGCGTACCGCCGGTCGGTCAGCACCTCGAAGCGCGGCCCTGGCCTCGACCGGCCCGCCACCGGGGCGACTTCGGGCAGCCGCAGCAGGACCGTCCCGCCGACGACGAAGCCGAGCGCGGTGACGACGAACGCCCCGAGGTAGGCCTCGCGGGTGCCGACGGTCAGTGCGATGCCGCCGATCGCGGCGCCAACCGCCAGTCCGCCGTTGAGCGTTGACTGGAGGTGGGCCAGCAGCCCGGTCCGCTCGGCGGGGGACACCAGTCCGCCGACGAGCGCCTGGCGGGCGGCGGTCAGCCCGGACTGGGTGGTCGCGTAGAGGCACATGGCGACCAGGAACAGCGGGTAGGAGCGGATCACCAGGAACAGCGCCACGATCACCGCCGTCGCCAGCGCGAGCCCCACCGCCGTACGGCGCGGGCCCCGCTGGTCGGCGAGCTGGCCGAGCGGCACGCCCGCGAGCGAGCCGAGCGCCCACGCGACGGCGAGGCCGACGCCGAGGCGGGCCGCGGACATCCCGACGATGTTCGTGAAGTACAGCGCGGAGCAGGTGTAGTAGGCGCCGTCCCCGACGGCGCTCGCCAACTGGGCTGCGGCGAGCGTCCGCTGGGGCCCGGCGGGCGGGACGAGACGAGTCGGCACTTCGCTCCTGAAAGGTCGGGGACGGCGCGCGGGCCGCCCGTTCGCAACGGTTCGCACGCCAGCCTAGGGAGCCGGTGGACCATCGGGAAGAGCCAATGATCAAGCTCTTTCCTGGGCCACTTGCCCTCCGGCACCCGTACCGGCACACGACGGCTGAACCACCGTGCGACCGCGTCATCCGTTCGCCCGCAAGCGATCCCCGCGCCGGACCAAATTTGCCGGTGTTGACCCGTCAGTAACGCGCTCCTATGCTCAACGGCGTTCGCGACCCGGCACCGACCGTCCGGCGCCGTCACCGGCTCGAAGGGCTCCTCCCATCACCACGTCCACCGCCCCCTCGGGCGGCGCCCCCGGCGCGCCCGACGCGGCCGAAGCGCCCGACCCCGAAACCGGTCGCCGCCGCTTCCTCACCTACCTCCTCGCCGCGCCCACGCTCACCGTCGCCGCCCGGCTCGGCCTGGACGCGGCCGCCCCGGCCACGGCATGCGCCGCCGTCCGGGCCGCCGCGCAGACGGCCGCGCAGACCACGGCACAGACCGCCGCACCGACCGCCGCACGGGCCCAAACCAGCTTCGCGCCACCGCAGTTGATCGGCCTGCCGGGCATCCCGGACGTCCTGGACCTCGGCGACGCGCTCATCCTGGCCGGCCTGCCGACCTCCCACCTGCTCGTCCTGGAGCTCACCGCCGCCGGGCGCGCCGTCCTGCACCTGCCCCGCCTGGAGGTCGGTCAGGGCCTCACCACCGCCATCGCGATGCTCGTCGCCGACGAACTCGACGCCCGGCTCGCCGACGTGGACGTACCGCTCTCCGACGGCCGCCCCGAGCTGCTGTTCAACCAGCTCACCGGCGCCTCCAACTCGGTGCGCTCGCTGTACGAGCCGGTGCGCGCCGCCGCTGCCGCCGCCCGCGCCCGCCTGGTGACCGCCGCCGCCCAGCGCTGGAACCTGCCCGCCGACACCCTGCGCACCGCCGACGCCGCCGTCCTCGCCCCGGACGGCCGCCGCGCCGGCTACGGCGCACTCGCCGCCGACGCCGCCGCGATCGCCGTCCCCGCCGTGTCCTCGGCCCCCAAGAAGGCCGACCAGCTGCGCCTCGTCGGCAAGCCCACCGGCCGCATCGACGCCCGCGACATCGTCACCGGCCGCGCCAAGTACACCGGGGACCTGGCGGTCCCGGGCGCCGTGCCGACCGTGGTCGCCCGCCCCACCACCGTCAACGGCACGCTCAAGTCCCTGGACGCCACCGCCGCGCGCGCCATGCCCGGTGTCCTCGGCGTCGTACGGATCCCGAGCGGCGTCGCCGTCCTCGCCGAGACCTTCGACCAGGCGATGAAGGCCCGCGACGCCCTCGTCACCACCTGGAACCCGGGCCCGGCCGCCGGCCTGTCCGACGCCGACGTCCGCGACCGGCTGCGCGCCGCCCACGCGCCCTTCCTCATCCCGCCGCTGCTCACCGGGTACGTGGACGGCGAGTTCGACTTCGCCTTCGTCAACCACGCGCCGATGGAGGTCCTGACGGCCATCGCGGACGTGCGGCCCAACCGGGCCGAGGTCTGGTTCGCCGCCCAGACGCCGATCGTCGCCCAGCAGACCATCGCCGCCGAACTCGGCCTCCCCCAGGACGCCGTGACGGTCCACGTGGTGCGCGGCGGCGGCTCGTTCGGGCGACGGCTGTTCTTCGACGCCGCCCTGGAGGCCGCCCGGATCTCCAAGGCGGCCGGCCGCCCGGTCAAGCTCATGTGGACCCGCAACGACGACATGCGCCACGGCCGGATGCGCCCCGCGAGCCACCACCGCGTCCGGGCCACCTACGCCCTCGGCCAGGTGCTCAGCTACGAGCACCGCGCCGCCACCATCACGACCGACTTCCGGCACGGCCTCGGCGAGGCCCTGACCGCCGCCGGGTTCAACCTCTCGATCGCCGGGATCAGCCTCGCCCAGGCCTTCTTCCTGCTCAGCGAGAAGAACCCGTACGACGTCGGCATCCCCACCCACCTGCTCGCCGAGGTGCCCCTGGACGTGCACACCGGCAGCTGGCGCTCGGTCTACTCCGGCACCGTCCGGGTCGCCGACGAGATCATGATGGACGAGATCGCCCGCCGGATGGGCCAGGACGAGGTCGCCTTCCGCCGCGCCCGGCTGCGCGACGACGCCGGCCGGGCCGTCCTGGACGCCGCCACCACGGCGGGGAGTTGGGGCCGCCCGATGCCCCCCGGCCAGGCCCAGGGCGTCGGCTACCACGACGAGAACGGCGGGCGCGCCGCCTACCTCGTGGAGCTCGACGCCTCCGACCCGAGGAACCCGCGCGTCACCAAGGCGGTCATCGCCGCCGACGTCGGCCAGGTGGTCAACCCCCGCGGCCTGGAGGCCCAGTTGACGGGCGCCCTGACGGACGGCATCTCGGTGATCCTCCAGGCCGGCAACCACCTCGACAACGGCGCCTTCCGCGAGGGAAGTTACGGCGACTTCCACTACGCGCGGCAGCGCCACTCCCCACCCGTCGTCGAGATCCACCTCATGCCGCCGAGCGGACCGCCCGGCGGCGCGGGCGAGTTGGGCGTCCCGGCGGCCTCCGCCGCGGTGGCCAACGCCTACGCCCGCGCGACGGGCACGAGCCCGCGCTCGTTCCCGATCACCTTCTGACCGTCCGCGCAGCAGCCGACCCCGCCGAAGGACCTCTCCTCCCCATGCCCAGTCACACCTTCGTCCTCAACGGACAGCCGGTCACCGTCGACGCGCCGGACGACATGCCGCTGCTCTGGGTGCTGCGCGACAAACTCGGCGTCACCGGCCCCAAGTACGGCTGCGGCGTGGGCGTCTGCCGCGCGTGCACCAGCCACCTGGACGGCGAGGAGTTCCAGCCCTGCACGACGGCGGTCAAGGACTGCGCGGGCCGCGCCGTCATCACCATCGAGGGTCTCGCCGACGGCGACACCCTGCACCCTGTCCAGGAGGCCTGGCTCGCCTGCGACGTCGCCCAGTGCGGCTTCTGCCAGCCCGGCCAGATCATGACCGCCGCCGCCCTGCTGCGCCGCACCCCGGCGCCGACGGACGCCGACATCGACCGGATCCAGAACATCTGCCGCTGCGGCACGTACGTCCGCATCCGCGAGGCGATCAAGCAGGCCGCGGCGGCCACCGCGCCCCCGGCGTCCTGATGCCGTGGCACTGGCCAGGGGCGCGGGATCCAGGGCTAGAGTCCGAGCGTCTCCGCCGCCAGGGCGGTGCCCTCCACCCGGGCCGCGATCTTGGCGAACGCGGTCTCGCGCGAGGTGGAGGTGTCGTCGGCGAACGGCGAGAACCCGCAGTCGTCGGTGGTGCCCAACCGGTCGACCGGCAGGTGCCGGGCCGCCGCGAGCACGCGGTCCCGCACCTCCTCCGGGGTCTCCACCCGGGGGTCGATCGGGTCGGTCACCCCGATGAACACCCGGGCGTCCGCCGGGAGATGGGTGGCGATGACGGCGAGGACGCGGTCCGGATCGGCCTCGCTCGCCAACTGCACGTAGAACTTGCCCGCCTTCAGCTGGAAGAGCTTCGGCAGCAGGTCGGCGTAGTCGACGTCCAGACTGTGGGTGGAGTCGAGGTCCCCGCCCGGGCAGGTGTGCACACCGATGCGTGCCCGATCCTCGTCGGAGAAGCGTTCGAGCACCCGGTTGTTGAGCGCGACGAAGGCGTCCAGCACTCCACCCGACGGGTCCAGCTTGAGCGACAACCGCCCCTCGGTGAAGTCGAGTTGGACGGTGTGCGCGCCCGCATCGAGGCAGCCGCGGATGTCCGCCTCGGCTTCGTCGACCAGGTCGTCCAGGAACGCCTCGCGCGCGTACCCGTCGATACCGCCGGCCGGGTAGAGGAGGCTGAGCGCGGACGGCGCGATCACGGCCTGCTTGACGGGCTTCGACGTGTGGCGCAGCGCGTCCCGCAGGTAGGTGTCCGCACGCACCTGGTACCGGAACGGTCCGGCGGTCAGGGCCGGCAGCTGCCGGGTGTGCCCGTCGGCGAACGGGATGACGACGCCGTCCCCGCTGAGGGCGGTCAAACCTGCCAGGGGGTACGTCGCGAAGCTCGGCTTGGCCTGCTCGCCGTCCACCAGGACGGGGCAGCCGAGCGCCTCGAGCTTGGCGAGGGTCTCGGCGGTCGCCTCGTCCTGCAGCTTTTTCAAGTCCGCGTCGGAGAGCCGCCCTTCGGCGTGCTCGGCGAGGGCGGCGAGCAGCGCGGACGGGCGCGGGATGCTGCCGATGGGCTCCGTGGAAATGGTCATGAGCGGACGTTAGAAAGGACGGGCGCGCACGTGCAACGGGGCGCGCGAGGCATCCTGGCGCCCGCGCACGCTCCGCGCGCCCCCGCCCCGCCGGTTCACGCCCCCGGCACGACCGCCCTCGGGTCGCGGCCGAAGAACCCCGCCAGCCGGTCGTACGGCGGCGCGTCCTCCGGCACGGCGACCTCGGGGCCGAACGCGAACGAGGCCTCGTCCCCGCCCCGGTACGCCGGCTTGAGCGCCCCACGCGCCCACGCGAGCGCGGCGAGCGCCACCTCGTGGTCCAGTCCGTCCGTGGACTGCCCGGTGGACTTGGCCAGATCCCAGGCGTGAACGGCCAGTTCCGCGATCTCCTGGTCCACCGGGAAGCGCGCGGGGAAGGATCCCACCCCGGGGACCTCCAGCGTGCCGGTGAGCTCCCCGGCCTCCCGCCAGGCGTCGATCAGTTCCTCGGCGCCGGCCTCGAAGGCGTGCAGCCAGTCCCCCTCCACCCGCTCGAAGGACTCCGACCAGTCCGGCCGGCCCCCGCGCGCCTGGACGGTGAACTGCCGCAGGTCGAACAGGAGATGGCTGATCAGCGTGCCCACGTCCCACGAGCGGCAGGGCGTCGGGTGGCCGGCCAGCTCGACGCCCGTGCCGTCGATCAGGCCGGCGCTCTGGGCGAGCGCCCGGGCGAGCAGGTCGATCGGATCGTCGATCGGGTCGTCGGTAGCGGTCATGGCACGGCCCTCCTGGGACGGCGGGTGATCGGTCTCCGTGATGCTAACCGCGTCCACGAACCATCGCCCGGCCCCCGGCCCCGGCGCCACGCCGGGGCCGGGGAGCCCGGGGAGCCCGGGGAGCCGGTCAGGAGGCGAAGCCTCCGTCCACCGCGAGCTCGGCGCCCGTGACGTACCGGCCGCCCTCGCCCACGAGGTACGCGACGGCCGCCGCCACGTCCGCCCCCGTGCCGTAGCGCCCGAGCGAGGTCAGCCCGGCCTGGAACGCGGCCGACTCGCCGTCCGCCGGGTTCATGTCGGTGTCGATCGGCCCGGGGTGGACGACGTTCACCGTGATCCCGCGCGGTCCCAGCTCGCGGGCGAGCGCCTTGGTCAGCCCGATCGTCGCGGCCTTGCTGGTCGCGTACAGCACGGCGCCGCCGAAGGCGACCCGCTTGGCGAGGCAGCTGCCGATCGTGACGATCCGCCCGCCCTCGGCCAGCAGCGGCGCGGCCGCCTGGGCGAACAGGTACGGCGCGCGGACGTTGACGTCCAGCACGCGGTCGACGTCCGCCGCCGGCGTGTCGCCGATCGGCCCCACGGCCCCGACGCCGGCGTTGTTCACCAGGACGTCGAGCCGCCCGAACCGCTCGACGGCCGCCGCCACCGCGGCCCGCACCTCCTGCGGGTCCGCGCAGTCGGCCCGGACCGCCCAGCCGCGCCGTCCCGTCGTGGCGATCTTCGCCGCGACGGCCTCGGCCCGCTCGGCGCTCCCCTGGTACGTGAGGACGACGTCCGCGCCGTCCTCGGCCAGCCGCAGCGCGATCGCCTCCCCGATCCCCCGGCTCCCGCCGGTCACCAGGGCCACCTTGCCGTCGAGTCCCGTCGCACCGTTCATCGTCATCTCCCCATCGTCGGAGGCCCGTTGTCGGGCACGACTCGATCCTCGACGGCGACGGCGCGAACCTCCGGCGGTATTCGGACGTTGCGTTGAATCTTCAACAGTGCACGCTCAGGTGCGCTCCGGCGCGCGGTAGTGCGACGCCACCGCCGGCTGCCCCGTGTAGGTGGGCCCGGCCTCCGCGTCTGCCCCGGCGTACGCGAACGGCAGGTGAACGCTCCGCCCGCCCTCCAGCACCAGCAGGTGCCGGCGCGCCCGGTACTCGAACCCGGCCCCGCGCAGCGCCGCGACCACCGCCCGCCCCGCGCTCGCCCCGCCCGCCCACCGCACCGACTCCGGGTCGAAGTGCGCGGCGAACCGCCCCTCCGGCGCGAGCCACGAGGCGGCCTTGGCGATGACGCCAAGCTGGTCACCCAGGTAGTGCAGGCCGTGGACACACGTGATCAGGTCGTACGACCGGCGCGGGGTCCAGTCGGCGAGCGCCGCCGTGACCAACCGCAGTCCCGGCAGCGCATCGGCATCGGGCGGGGGCGCGAGCGGGCCCACGAGGTCCACGCCGGTCAGAACCGCCCCTTCGGGGAGCCGACGCGCCGCCTCGACCATCGCGCGCCCCTCGCCGCTGCACAGATCCAGCCAGGCCGGCGCGGCCCCACCGCGCCCGAGCAGCCACTGCGCCGGGTCGAACCCCAGCTCCCGCGCACAGCTGTTCACGCCGCTGAGCCCGCGCTCGCGGTTCATCGTGTTGTTGGCCACCACGGACGAGCCCACGAGCTCGTCGTCGGGTATCAGTCGCACCATCGGGCGACCCTATCGACACGCCGCCCGACCAGGCGCGATGCCCCCGTCGAGGGACGCCGACACGGGCCCGACACGCCGAAGGGCCGCACACGGCCCCTTGGGGAGCCGGGCGACCCTGTCGACGACCCGGGACTCCGGCCCCGCCCCCACAACGCGCGGAGCGGCCATCCCCGGGTCCCGGGATGGCCGCTCGGTGTGCGGTCGTGCGGTCCTGCGGTCGTGCGGCCCTGCGGTCCTGCGGTGGCGACGGTGCGTCAGACGGTCAGGTCCTGCCCCGGGAAGATCAGGTCCGGGTTGTCGCCGATGGTGCGCAGGTTCTTGCCGTACAGCGTGTCGGTGTCGGTGCCGAACCTGGCCGCGATCTCGCTCAGGGTGTCACCGCTCCGCACGGTGTAGCTGCCGTTCGCGCTGCTCCTCGCGGTCGACGGAGCGGGCTCGGCCGGCCGGGCCGGTGCCTGCTGCGCCTGCGGCTGGGTCCGCGGCGTCGACCTGGTCACGGGCTTGTTCTCCTGGCCGGCGTCCTGCCCGGCACCCTGCTTGACGCCCTGTTTCGCCGTCGGCTTCGACGGCTTCGGGGCCGGCTTGGCCGCCGGCCGGTCCGGCTGCGCCGGGGCGTCGTTCACGGAGTCCGCGACCTCCGCCGGGGCGCCGCCCTTGCTCAGGCCCGCCTTGTGCGAGCACACGGGCCACGCGCCCGGGCCCTGGGAGGCCAGGACCTTCTCGGCGACGGCGATCTGCTGCGCCTTGGTCGCGTGGTTGGCCTGGGAGGCGTACGCGGTCCCGCCGTACGCGGCCCAGGTGCCGGAGGTGAACTGGAGCCCGCCGTAGAACCCGTTGCCGGTGCTGATGCTCCAGTCGCCGCCGCTCTCGCACTGGGCGACGGCGTCCCAGGCCGAGGTGGGCGCGGCGGAGGCCGAGGTGGCCGTGACGAGGCCGGCAACCGGCAGGGCCGCGACGGCGGCACCCGCGACGATCCCGATCCGCAGGCGGTTGCGCTTGGCGGAGGCGGGGGTGGAGGTCGTGGAGTCGGTGGCAGTGGCGGTCTCGTGACGGGGATTCAATGGAGATCCTCTCGACAAGCCCCGGGCAGGCAGACGGAACCAGGCCCTGGACGGGGCCGGTCTGATCCGTTCGCCTCACTCGACGGCGGCGGGGCACGTGTCGGACGTGCCGTGCCGCCCCGGCCACCTCCGCTCGCCGACGGCCTGGGTACGGCCGGTCGCGTCGGCGGTACGGCCCTCGCGCCGGTGGTCAGTCGGCGGGCCGTGCGTCGGGGTGAACCCGGGTGGCGCTCGTTGCGCCGCCAATGAAGCTAGGGGCGGTTCGGTCGGCACGGCAAGCAATTCTTCGGGTACGCAGGTCAGTTGACTGTTACCGGCGGTATCGATCAAGAAGTGGCATCCGGTTCGACCGCATTTGACCGGATTGACAAGATCGAATGTTCAATTTCCGTGCGCTCGGTCACACCTGTCCATTCATCAGACCGGGCATACCATCGACGGACCGTCAGCGATCACTGACGGTCCGTCACCGAAAAATCCGAAGTTCCCGGCTCCGCGCGGCGATTGAGTGACCTGCGCCACACTCGCCACGCTCCGCTGTCACGGGAACACGCTCAGCCGCGCCCGTCGAGCTCCGCGTCCCGCGCCAGCAGCGCCGCCTGGACCCGGTTCTCGCAGCCCAACTTGGCCAGGATCCGACTCACGTACGTCTTCACCGTCGCCTCGCTCATGTGGATCCGCGCGCCGGCGTCCGCGTTGGACAGCCCCTCGCCGAGCAGCGCGAGAACCTCCAGCTCACGGCCGGTGAGCACCTCCAGCCGGCGCCGCGCCTCGGCGCCGCGGGCCACGGCCGAGCCGCTGCGCCCGGAGGCCAGCGAATCGACGATGTGCCTGGTCGCGGCAGGTGACAGGAACGCGTTGCCGCTCGCCGCGGCCCGCACCGCCTGGATCAGCTCCGCCGGTGCCGTGTCCTTGAGGAGGAAGCCCGCACCCCCCTCGGTCACGGCGCGCAGGACGTTCTCGCGCTCACCGAAGGTGGTGAGGATCAAGGCCCGCGCGCCGGGTGCGGCCTTCGAGAGCTCCCCGAGTGCCGTCAGACCGTCCATCACCGGCATCTGGATGTCCAGCAGCACGACGTCCACCCGGTGCGCCCGCGCGAGCTCCAGCGCACGCCGGCCGTCGGCGGCCTCCGCGACCACCTCGATGTCGTCGGCGGAGGCGAGGATCATCCTGATCCCGGCCCGGATGAGCGGCTCGTCGTCGGCGACGAGGACTCGGATCACGCTGGTCATCCCCTCGAAGGGTGCTGTACGGGTGGCAGCACCATCCTCACATCCGGACGTGCCCGGGCCTCGACCGGCCCGGTCAGTCCTTCACCAGGTAGTGCTCCTTGTCCACCAGCGCGCCGTCCTTGAAGCAGAAGCGCACCGCGTTGTCCTCGCCGAACTTCTCCTTCGAGTCCTCGGCCTGGAAGTACACGCAGTGCGCGCCCTCCGGCACGGGCGGCCCGCCCTTGTCGAAACCTTCGGTCAGCCAGGCTGCGCCGCGCGGCAGTCGGCCGCGCACGTCCGACTCCGACTGCCCGACCCGGATCCCCTCGTAGACGTCCCTCTTCACCGTCGCGTTGTCGCTGGCCTCGATGAAGGCCCACAGCCCCCACACGAGCAGTCCGAGCACGGTGAGCCCGACGCCCACCACACCCACCGCGCAGCCCAGCGCCGGACTGCGCCGCCGGCCGCCGTCGTCCTCCGCGGTCGGCAGGCCCTCCAGCACCCAGTCCTCCGTACCGGTGCCGGCCTCGCCTCCGTCGCCGCCGTCCGCGGCCCCTTCGTACGGGAGCATCCCCGCCAGCCGGAAGCCCTGGTCGGGCGTCGCCCCGGCGTGCACCATGCCGCCGACCAGCCGGGCGCGCTCCCGCAGGCCGGTCAGGCCCTGCCCGCCGCTGACCGCCTGCCCCGCCCCGGCCCGCGCGCCGACGAGCTCCGGCGCGCGGGGGTTGGTGACCTCGACCACGAGCGCGTCCGGCTCGTACCGGAGCGCGACCGTGATCGGCGCACCGGGGGCGTGTTTGTGGGCGTTGGTGAGCGCCTCCTGCACGATCCGGTACGCCGCGTGGTCGACGGCCACGGGCAGCGCACGCCGCTCCCCCTCCTTCCGGAAGGACACCTCCGCCCCGGCGGCACGCGAGGACTCGACGAGACCCCCGATCCCGTCCACCCCGCCCCGGCTCCCGGGCGCACCCGCCGCCGTCGGCGCCGGCGGCACCGCCGTCGACTCGTCGTGCAGCACGCCCACCACCTCGCGCAGCTCGCGCATCGCGGCCACCGCCGCCTGCCGCAGCACGCCGACCGCCTCGCGCTGGCGGTCGGTGAGCGTGCGGTCCACCTCCAGCGCGCCGGAGTGCACCGAGATCAGCGCGAGCTGATGGCCCAGGCTGTCGTGCATGTCCTGCGCGATCCGGTGCCGCTCGCGCAGCCGCGCCTGGTGCACCACCATGACGCGCTCGCGCACCAGTTGGTCGTTGCGCTCCCGCAGCGCGTCCATCAGCGCACGGCGCTGCGCGCGGTAGCGCCCCCACAGGGCGGGCAGCACCGCCGTGATCAGGAAGCCGCCGAGCGAGATCGCGATGATCGCCTTCGGCGACATCGAACCGGCGTCCTTCAGCACGCCGGTCACGGTGAACAGCGCCCAACTCGCGACGAAGGTCGCGACCAGCGCGCCGACCCGGCGCACCCGGGCACCGGCCGCCCACCCGGCCACCACGAGCAGGGGCAGCGGTCCGGGGGCCCAGCCGGCCACCGCCGCCGTCACCAGCAGGACACCCGCCGGGAAGGCCCGCCGCAGAAGGAACAGCAGGGCGGTCCCGATCCCGACCGGCACCGCCCAGCCGGTGTGGTCCAGGAGTTCCAGCAGGACGGCGAGCCCGCCCAGCAGCAGGACGGAGAGAACCTCACGCAGCACCGCCCAAGGACCCCAGGGCCCGGGCAGCGCCGTCCGTACCGCCTTCGTGCAGGCCCGTGCAATCGCGTTCACCCGTCCGAGGCTAACCGGGCGAGGGGGCCCGCCGCCGTCACCCTTCGTCGTGCCGTCTCCCGACGAAAGTCGACCGGTCACCCGGTGCCCCGGAATTCGGTGAGCAGCAGCGCGACGTCGTCCACCCGGTGCGTGGAGCCGACCTCCCGCAGCACCCGGTCCGCGAGCGCCTCCAGCCCCTCCCCTTCATCGCGCCCGAGCACGGCCCGCAGCCGTTCCAGCCCCTGATCGATCGGCACCGCCGGATCCTCCACCAGTCCGTCCGTGTAGAGCGCCACCACCGACCCGGGCGTCAGGCGCAGCTCGCTGACCGGGTACTGCGCGCCGTCGTCCACCCCCAGCAGCGGCCCGCCCGCCAGGTCCAGCACCTGCGCCTGCCCGCCGGGCCGGCGCAGGAGCGGCGGCAGGTGCCCGGCGCGGGCGATGCGGACGGTGCCGTCGGCCGGGGTGAGGCGCACCAGGCAGCAGCTGGCGAGCAGCCCGGGGTCGAGGTCGAGGAGCAGCCGGTTGGTGCGGGCGAGGACGCGGTCGGGCGGTTCGCCGCCGCTGGCGAAGGCGCGGACGGCGCTGCGCAGCTGGCCCATGGTGGCGGCGGCGCCGACGCTGTGGCCCTCGACGTCGCCGATGACGAGGGTGAGGTCGCCGCCGGTGACGATCGCGTCGTACCAGTCGCCGCCGATCTCCATGCCCTGGGTGCCGGGCAGGTAGCGGGCGGCGGTGCGCACGCCCGGGACGTCGGGCAGCCGGTGCGGCAGGAGCGCCTGCTGGAGGCCGCGGGCGAGGGCGAACTCGGCGTCGTAGAGGCGGGCGCGTTCCAGGGCCTGGGCGATGAAGCCGCCGAGGGCGGTGAGCAGGCCGCGTTCCTCGGCGGTGAAGCGGCGGGGTTCGTCGAAGCCGAGGATGCAGCTGCCGACGGGGTGGCCGGAGGCGATGAGCGGCAGGAAGGCCCACGCGCCCATCTCGTCGAGGGCGATGCCGGGGTAGGCGGCGGAGAGTTCGTGGACGTCCTCGAAGAAGATCGGGGTGCCGGTGCTGAGCGCCTCGGCGCCGGGGATGCGGGCGCTGGTGGGGGTGCCCTCGAAGCCGTCGAGGAAGCCGTCGGGGTAGCCGGCCTGGGAGACGAGGTGGAGGCGTTTGTCGCGGACGGTGTAGATGGCGAGCTCCTGGCCGCCGAAGGCCGGGAGGATCTGTTCGGCGACGGCCCGGCAGACGTCGGCGACGCTGACCGCCTCGGTGAGGGCGCTGGCGAGCTGGAGCAGGTGGTAGGTGTCGCCGAGGCCGGGGCGGGCGCCGCGCGGCGGTGCCGTGGGGGCGCCGGCCGCGCCGGGCGGGGCCTCGGCGGCGACGACCCGGCCGGTGACGCCGTGCGCGTCGGGATAGAGGGAGAAGGCGAGCCAGCCGTCCGGCGGGCGGCTGGCCAGGAAGGCGGTGGGCTGCTGGGAGAGCATCGTGGCGCGGTAGCGGTTCTCGTAGAAGGGGTCGGCGAGCCAGGGCATGACCTCCCAGGGGAGGTGGCCGATCAGGTCCTCGCGCACCGCGCCGAGCAGCGGTTCGACGCCGCGGTTGGCGTACGTGATGCGGCCGTCCGGGTCGAGCGAGAAGACGCCCTCGCGCAGCCGCTCGACGGCCGCCGCGGCGGCGGTGAGGGTGCGGGTGTCCAGGACGGCGCCGACGAGGTGGGTGCCGTACTCCTCCACCGTCCTCGGCACGCGGGCCCACAGCTCGACGGGGTACGGGTTGCCGTCGTGGCCGAGGACGCGCACCCGGGCGGCCATCACCTCGCCGCGGTCGAGGGCGAGCTTGGCGGCGGCCCGGAACTCGGGCAGGTCACCGGGGGCGATCCGGGCGGTGAGGGAGGCGACGCGGCCGTCGAACTCGCCGGGCGCGAACCCGAAGATCTCCTGGAACTGCTCGTCGGCGGCGAGCGCGCCGGTGGCGGTGTTCCAGTCGAACAGACCCACCCGGCTGGTCGGCAAGGACGGGGCGGGCAGTTCCATCACCGGGGTGTCCCCGTTCGGCTCGACGACCCGCCCGGCCGCCTCCAGCCCGGCGAGCCCGGCCGCGAGGCGCTCGGCGATCGAGCGCAGCCGCTGCGGCGCGCCCGGCGGCACCCCGTCGTCGGAGGCCGCCCACAGGGCGCTGAGCACGCCGAACCGGTCCTCGCCCGCTGTCACCGGCACGCACGCGGAGGCGAAGTCGTACGGCATGGCGACGGCGAGCTGCGGGAAGCGCCGCATGGTGTCCTCGGTGTCGGCCAGCGTGATCGTCCGCCCGGTGCGGAAGCTGACCGCAGCCGGCAGGGGCCCGGCCGCCGCGATCCGCCGGAACGGGCTCATGATCGACAGCGGCACCCCGGCGATCGTGCACAGCACCAGCGAGCGGCGGTCGCGCGAGCGCAGGTGCACCATCGCCCCGTACGCCCCCGTCCCGCCGAGCGCCGCCCGGACGGCGTCCGCCAGCAGGGCGTCCCGCTCGTGCGGCGCCCCGGCGACGGCATCGGGCTCGCGGGGACGGTGCGGCCCGCTCGGGCCGCCGGGCTCACCCTGGCGCATGCTCTTTTGCTACGCCGGGCCCCCAACGGTGTCAAGGCGAGCCCGGCCGGCACGTCCGCCACGTCGGCCCCGCCCGTCACTGCCAGTAGCCACCGATCTCCGGGAACCGCTGTCGTCCCGGGGCTCTGCGTTACGCCACCGGGACACTGATCCGCGAACCGGGGCTCCGGATCGGGGCGTCCTCCGGACTGATCGGGCGCACGACCGGGTGGCGTCCGCGGGACGATGGGGTGGGGCCATGCGGGTTGCCAAGGGAGCGGCGGTCGCGGCGACGGTGCTGGCGCTGGGGCTCGGGGCCACGGCGTGCAACGACGACACGGCTTCGACGACCGCTGCGCCGACGGCGGCGGCAAGCCGGTCGACCGACTGACCGTCTCCGCCGCCGGTTTCACGGTCGGCTCGCTCCAGCCCGTCAACCAGGGCGTGGTCTTCACCTCCTGAGGGAGGGAGACCCGAATGCGGTCCGGGCGACCGGGGGACCAACCCCCGGTCGCCCCGAGGCGTTGACGTGTCAGTTCCCGTCGATCGGGCGCACGTGCTCCAGGGTGCCAGGTGCCACCCGGGCGGCACACGTCCGGCCCTCGCACACGTCAGTTGCCGGGGTGCACAGCCTCCCACCCGTGCTCGAGCAGGGCGAAGGCCCCCTCCGCGGCCCGGCGCGGGTCGTCGGGGTGCCGCTGGACGAGCAGGCGGGCCTCCAGGGCGAAGCGGGCCAGGGCGGCGCAGCCGATGTCGCCCTCCGGGGCGCCGACCTCGTGGGCGATGGCCCTGGCCAGGGCCGCCTCGTGGCGCATCCACATCTCGTGGGCGTACTCGCGCAGCGCCGGGGTGTCCCGCACCATGCGGGTGAACGCGGCGAATCGGGGGTTCCCGGCGTCGACCGCGAGGCGGGTCCGGGTCCGCAGGAGGTGCTCGCACAGGGCGCGCGGGATCGACTGGCCGGGGGCCCTGTCACGGACGGCGGCGACGAGGGCGGCTTCGAGGTCGTCGTCCTGGTCGAAGACGAGCGCCTCCTTCCTCGAGAAGTGCTTGAACAGGGTGGTCACCGACACGTCGGCGGCGTCGGCGACGTCCTTCACGCCGACCTGGTCGTAGCCGCGGTCGAGGAAGAGCCGGAGTGCGGCGTCCGCCAGCGACTGGCGGGTCTGGGCCTTCTTGCGCTCGCGGCGCCCGGTCGGTTCGGTCACCGGTCCACCGTACTCCACGGTGGAGCGATGCAAAAGGTGAAGTCATTGCACTTTTGCAGTGACTGTGCTTTCTTGGTGGTGCGCCGGTCCGAAGCAGCGAGCCGCGCACATCCCGCATCCCTGAGGGGGACACCACCCATGAACGCCACGCATCACCGCCGGATCGTCGTCGTCGGCGCCGGCCTCGGCGGCCTCACCCTGGCCGCCGTGCTGCACCGCCACGGCCACCCCGTCACCGTCTTCGAACGCGAGACCTCGGGCAACGCCCGCACCCAGGGCGGCAGTCTCGACATCCACGCCGGCACCGGCCAGCGCGCGTTGGACGCGGCCGGCCTGCTCGACCGGTTCCGCGCCCTGGCCCGCCCCGAAGGCCAGGAGTGGCGTCGGCTCGACCCCGTCACCGGCGCCCCCCTGCCCTTCCCCGGGCCCGTGCACGACGAGGACTCCCCCGAGATCGACCGCGGTCAACTGCGCGGCCTGCTCCTCGAATCCCTCCCCGCCGACGCCGTCCGCTGGGGCCGCGCCCTCACCGAGGTCGCCCGACTCCCGGACGGCACCCTGCGACTGCACTTCGCCGACGGCACCACCGAGGACGCCGATCTGGTGGTCGGCGCCGACGGCGCGTGGTCACGCGTCCGCCCGGCCCTCTCCCCCGCCGCGCCCGGCTACACCGGCGTCACCTTCGTCGAGGCCGGCTTCGACGACTGCGACGTCCGCCACCCCGCCCTCGCCCGCATGGTCGGCCACGGCAGCATGCTGGCCAAGGCCGACGGCCGGACCCTCTTCGCCCAGCGCAACAGCAACGGCCGCATCCGCGTCTACGCCGCGTTCCGCTGCGCGCCGGACTGGCACCTGGCCGCCGGCGTGCGCCTCGACGACCGACCGGCCGTCCGCGCCCACCTGTCGAAGCTCTACGACGGCTGGAACCAGGACCTGCTGCGCCTCCTGCGCGACAACGACGGCGACTTCGTCAACCGTCCGCTGTTCGTCCTCCCCGCCCCGCACACCTGGGCGGCCACGCCCGGCATCACCCTGCTCGGCGACGCCGCCCACCTGATGCCCCCGGTCGGCCTCGGCGCCAACCTCGCCATGCTCGACGGCGCCGACCTCGCCCACGCCCTGCTCGCCGAACCCGACACCGAGGCCGCCGTCGCCGCCTACGAGCGCGTGATGCTGCCCCGATCGACGAAGGCCGCGCTGGACTGCGCCCAGGCACTCGACCACCTCGTCCCCCCGACGGACGCCTGAACGCCCGCCCGGCCACTACCGCTCGATCGCCCGCTTGAGGATCTTGCCGGTCGGGCCCTTCGACAGGGCCTCGCCGGCAGCCGCCCCGCACCCGTCCCGCATCACGCCCCGAACGGCTGGAACTCTCACCGGCCCTGACGAGTCGTCAGGCCGAAAGCTCGGCCAGGGTCTGCTCGAAACCACGGATGAGGACGGCGAGCCCGGTCTCGAAGGCCTGCTCGCGGAAGTCGGGCGCGGCGTTCAGGATGAGGTCGAGCCCGGGCGGGGTCTCCTCGGGAGCCACGGGCCTCCGGCGCGGTTTCTCGATGCGGATGGCCGAGCCGAGCAGGAAGTACTCGATGCTCTGCACGACGATCAGCAGCCGGTCCTCCGGCCAGCCCGCCGCGCGCAGCATGGCGAAGGCGTCGGCGTAGCCCCGGAGCGCCGCCGCGGACTCGGTCGGCCGGGCCGCCAGCAGCGGGACCGCGTTCGGATGGGCGGCGAACGCGGCCCGGTAGGAGCGGGCCCAGGTGTCGAGTGCGGCCGTCCACGGCCGGACGTCCGGGTCTATCGCCATCTCGGCGACGATGAGGTCGCACATCCCGTCGACGATCTCGTCACGCCCCGTCACGTAGTTGTACAGGGACGGCCCCTTGACGCCCAGCCGGGCCGCGAGCCGGGTGGTCGACAGCGCGGCAGCGCCCTCTTCGTCGACCAACTCCAGCGCCGCCCGCATGATCCCCTCCCGGGTCAGCAGCGGCCGTGACGGTCTGCCCATCCGCGTTTCCTCTCTCCTCCCGCTGCGCCACCCCCGATGTGTGCCGTGATCGCGGACTAGTGTACGTTCCCGATCAGCAAAACTACTGGCTCTAGTTTTAGGGCGCTGGTGGATCACGCCCGGTGCCGGAACCACGTGCACCGGGCCCGGAGTCGAGGGTGCCCCCATTCCCCGACTCCCCTGGCCGACGGCGGAACTCG
The DNA here is from genome assembly GCF_036322405.1 of Streptomyces sp. SP17BM10. Lineage (NCBI taxonomy): Bacteria > Bacillati > Actinomycetota > Actinomycetes > Kitasatosporales > Streptomycetaceae > Streptomyces > Streptomyces sp. SP17BM10. The sequence goes on from NZ_JAQYXB010000675.1 coordinate 417,082, forward strand.
GCCGCCACCTGCCCGACCGCCCTCGATGAGCCGGTGGCCACCCGCGTCCGGTTCGCACACCACCGAACCCTCCCGCAGTGGACCTTGCCGCCGCAGCACCTGGCATGCCACCGACATGTGGTCGGCGGTTGCCCGGCTCGCCGCACCCTGTCCTGTCCCTCGTCCGCCGAAGGTGATCCTCCGCATGAACATGCGCACCCTCGCCCTGCCCGCGCTCGCCGCATCCGTCGTGCTGACGCTCAGCGCCTGCGACCCGACGACGCCCGCCGCGCAGCCCACCGATGCCGCAGCGGCCGCCGACGCGGCTCCGGCCGGCACCGGCACCACTCACGACGCCCCGGTCCCGGCCGGCGGCGGCAAGGTGACCATCGTCGCCCCCGCCGCCGACCGCACCCCGGCCGTCCCGACGGCGGCTCCGCCCTCGTCGCCGCCCTCGCCCAAGGCGTCCGCCTCGTCGCCCGCGTCGTCGCCCGTCCCGTCCGCGTCCGGCACACCCGCCGTCGTGACCGGCGCGCCCGACCTCGAACTCGCGTCGTACGACAAGCAGTCCGGCAAGGCCGTGCTCGCCGTCGCCGACGCGGGCAAGGGCACCCCGAGCCCGTCCGCCACCGCGGCGGTCGCCGCCGCCGTCAAGCCCGGCCAGGTGATCGACAGCCCGCCGTCCGCGGCCGCGCCGCAGGGCGCCCTGCTCGCCGTCACCGAGGTCAAGCCGGCCGCCGCCGGGAAGGTCGAGGTCGCCACCCGGCCGGCCACCATCTCCGAACTCCTCGGCAAGGCCTGGGCCGACATCAAGACCGCGCTCGACCCGCACCGGATCCAGGTCACCCCGAAGCTCAAGGACGTCAAGGTCTCCTACGTCCCCCGCTCCGACGGCGCCCAGGGCGCCGCCTCGGCCGCGCTGCAACTGGACGCCGACGACACCATCGACCTGCCCGGCGGAGCGAAGGCCCAGCTCACCGGATCGATCGAGCTGGACCCGAGCGTCAGCTTCTCCTACCAGGGCGGCGGCCTGCTCAGCCTCGACCGGGCCAAGGTCGGCTTCGACCTCGGCGCGCACGCCAAGTGGCGCGTCACGGCGGGCCTCGACAAGGGGACCGGCCCGGTCAAGATCCCGATCGCCACGCTCACCTCGCCCTACACCGTGATGGTCGGCACGGTGCCGGTGGTCATCACCGTCAACGTCACCGTCTACGCCGAGGTGTCCGCCGACGGCAAGGTCACCGTCGACGTCGCCCAGGCGGCCGACGGTGACTGGGCGATCCACGCCGACTACACCAAGGCCGGCGGCTGGAGCGGCGGCAGCGAGCCGCTCAAGACCACCGTCTCTCCGGTCAGGGCCGCGTTCGCGGGCAACGCCCACGTGCGCAGCGGCCTGGTCGCCGACGGGTCGGTCGCCCTGTACGACTCGGTGGGCGTGAAGGCCACCGTCGAGCCGTACCTGAAGGCCGCGGTCGAGGGGTCGGTCACCATCGACAGCAGCGCGGGCAAGCCGCTCGTCCAGGGCAAGGCCGACGTCTCCGGCGGGATCGAGATCGACGGCGCGGTGCTGGGCCGCATCGCCGTCTTCGGCACCCCGCTGCTGGAGAAGGACCTCCCGTTCAAGATCTACCAGCACGAGTGGCCGATCGCGTCGGGCACCTACACCAACGCGGGCGCGAGCCCCGTGCCGAAGGGCTGACGGCGAAACGGCCGTCAGCCGGGCAGCGCCGGCCGGGGTCCGCACGCCCTGGCCGGCGCGACGCCGATCCGCCGTTGCACACGACACCACTCGCGCCTGCCCGGCGCGCACCGACCGCGACGATAGCGTTTCCCTGAGTAACTGACCGATCGGAAACGGATGGTGACGACATGTCGGACGAGGCGAAGCGGCGCATCTTCACGATGCTGGACAGCGACGGCGACGGCGTGATCACCCACGACGAGTACCTCGCCCGGGTCGACCGGGCGGCCTCGGCGTGCGGACGTGACCCGCAGGATCCTCTGGTCGCCGCGGCCCGCGCGGCCCACGAGCCGGGCCGACCCCGGTCTGGACGTACCGCGCGCCCGAGGCGATGACCCCCGAGCGGCTCACTGCCCGGCCGAACCGGCCGCTGTTCGTCACCAGCGCCGGCCTCCAACTGCTCGACCCGGCCACCGGCTCGCCGACCCGGCTGCTGCGCCTCGCGCCGCCGGACCGGCGCTTCGGAGGCGACGACCCGACCGCCGCCCGCGTGGTGATCAGCGGCGACCGGGTGTTCACCACCTCCCAGGGCCACATCGACGGCCGCGACCTCGGCGACTCCTCCGCAGACCTCACGGTCGTCCTGCCGGAGACCGTCACCGACGACGTCGTCCTCGCCGGCTGCGACGGCACGACCCTCTACGGCACCGCCTACGCCAGGCCCACCCAGGACAACGAGGTCCCGGGCCACAAGGCGTTCGCCGTGCGCATCGCGGACAGCACGCTGCTGTGGTCCTCCCCCGCGGACCTCGGCGAGAGGCTGCTCACCCCCTCGGCCGGCCCGACCGGCGTCATCGCCTCCGTCCGCACCCCCGAGGGCCGCACCGAGTTGGTCATCCGGGACGCCGCGACCGGCCGACCGCGCTGGACGGCCGCCGGCAACGAGAACCTCCGCTGGTGCGCGCTCGGGCAGCGCGCCGTCCACGTCCCGGACGGGTCCGGCGGCCTGCGCGCCCTCGACCTGGCCACCGGCGCCGAGCTCTGGACGCTCCCGCCCGCCCGGGGCGAGAACTGGCGGGCGATGCCCCCGCTGATCGCGGGCGAGGCGGTGTTCCTCCCGCGCGACAACGGCGTGCTCACCGCACACACCGAAGCCGCCCCGGAGCCGCTCTGGTCGCTCCGGCTGCCGTTCCTGCTGGACGCCCGCAGCCACCCGATGCTGGTCGACGGCGTCCTCTACGTCCCCGGCCCGGCCACCGGCGGCGTGTGCGCGGTCGACGCCGCCAAGGGCCGCCTGCTCTGGACCTTCCGGGACTCCGGCCCCGGCAAGGACGTCTGGTCGCTCGCGGCCGACGGGAACCACGTGTACGCGGGCCACGACGACGTCCTGCACGCGCTCCCGCCGGCCGCGCTCTAGGAGGCCCAGGTGCTGGTCCGCCCGATCTCCCCCGACCTGCTCGCCGAGCACCTCGCCGAGCGGATCACCGCGTTGCCCGGCGCCGGGCAGCGATGGCTGCGGGTCGCCGTCGACGGCGCGCCCGCCGCCCGCCCGGGGGACCTCGCCGACGCGCTGGTCGAGCCGCTGCGGCTGCGCGGCCGCCCGGCCCTGCGGGTGTCGGCGGACGGCTTCCTGCGCCCGGCGTCGATCCGCCTGGAGTACGGCAAGCGGGACGCGGACGCCTTCCACGACCTCTGGCTCGACGACGGTGCGCTGGCGCGCGAGGTGCTCGACCCGCTGGAGCCGGGCGGCACCGGCCGCGTCCTGCCGTCCCTGTGGGATCCGGTGACGGACCGCGCGACCCGCGCCCCGTACACCCGACTCCCGCCCGGCGGCGTGCTGTTGCTCGACGGCGCGCTGCTGCTCGGCCGCTGGCTGCCACTGGAGCTGACCGTCCACCTGGCCCTCACCCCGGCCGCGCTGGCCCGCCGCACGCCCGAGGACGAACGGTGGACGCTGCCCGCCTTCGCCCGCTACGAGGCCGAGACCGTTCCGTCCGAGGCCGCCGACGTCGTCGTCCGCGTGGACGATCCGCGCCACCCGGCTCTGGTCCAGCGCGACTGAGCCCCCGGGAGGACTCAGCGCCGCCCTGCCGTGCGCGGCCCGGCGCTGCGGACCTCCGGCGCGGGCCCGCGCTGGCAGTACGGGCACCAGTACGCCACGCGGTCCTGCGGCGGGGTGCCCTGGCGGGCGGTCAGGACGAGGGTGCCGCAGCGCGGGCAGGGGCGGCCCGCCCGGCCGTAGACCCAGTGCTGGTGGCCGCGGCGGGTGTCCCCGGTGGTGATGTGGCCGGGGCGCAGCTTGTTGGCGTCGAGGAGTTCGCGGGCCCGCCCGACGAGCCGGCCCGGGTTGGACAGCTCGCCGACCGGGGTCCAGGGGGTGACGCCGGCCAGGAAGCTGAGCTCGTTGGCGTAGACGTTGCCGATGCCAGCGAGGTTGCGCTGGTCGAGGAGGGCCTCGGCGAGGGGGCGCCCGGGGTGGGCGAGCAGGCGGCGGAGGGCCTCGACCGGGTCCCAGTCGGCTCCGAGGAGGTCGGGGCCGAGGTGGCCGACGGCGCGTTCCTCGTCAGCGGTGCGCAGCAGTTCGACGACGGGCAGCCGGTAGCCGACGGCGGTGCCGCGTTCGGTGGCGAGGACGGCGCGGATCTGCCAGGCGGGGCCGCCGGCCCAGCGTTCGCCGGGGCGGTAGGTCTCCCAGCGGCCGTCCATGCGCAGGTGGGTGTGGAGGGTGAGGCCGCCTTCGAGGCGGGTGAGGAGGTGCTTGCCGCGCGGGGCGACCTCCAGGACCCAGCGGCCGGCGAGCGCGGCGGTGGCGTGGGCGGGCACGCGCAGGTCGGCGGCGGTGAGCTGCCCGCCGGCGAGCGTGTCGCGCAGTTGGGCCGCCGCGCGGTAGACGGAGTCACCTTCTGGCATGTCTCCATCCTGCCCCGCTCGGCGGCCCGGTGCGCCTGTGCGCCTACCGCCCCGTGACGGGCACCTGCCCCTCCCGGACGATGACGACCGGGCAGGGGGCGTGCTCGGTGACGTGCCGGCTGACGGAGCCGAGGAGCGCGCCGGAGAAGCCGCCGAGGCCGCGGCTGCCGACGACGAGGAGCACGGCGCCGTTGGCCGCCTGGAGGAGCGAGCCGGTGGCGTTGCCGGGCATGACGCTCTGGTTGACCGGGACGCCGGGGGCGTCGCCGGCGACCTTGGCGACGGCCTCGGCGAGGGTCCGCCCGGCGAGGTCCTCGGGGTTGAAGCCGTCGGGCGGCCCGCTCGTGCCGCCCCAGCCGTAGAACGCGGGGTACTCCCAGGCGGTGACCGCGTGGACGCTGCCGCCGATGGCCCGCGCGTAGTCGAGGGCCCACTGGAGGGCCTGCTCGGAGGCGGGCGATCCGTCCACCCCGACGACGATCCGGGGGATGGCGCTCATGGCGTTACTCCTTTCGAGTGAGTGGAGTCGGGGTTCACTTGCGGTACGCCGCCCAGGAGTTGGCCATCCGCTCGACCTGGCCCGGGGTGAACTGGCTCATGCAGCTGTCGTAGCTGTAGTCCATGAAGTTGTGGATCGGGTCGAGGACCGTCGTGGAGCAGGTGTGCCGCCCCTCGGGGCAGCCGTAGGCGGGGCTGCGCTCGGACGGGGTGTCGTCGACGTAGTCGCCTGGGGACTGGCAGCCGCCCTGGAAGGTGTGGAAGAGGCCGAGCCAGTGGCCGGTCTCGTGGGTGGCGGTGGAGCCCTCGTCGTAGTTGGTGGCCGAGCCGCCGGGCAGGGAGGCGTCGAGCAGGACGACGCCGTCGCCGACCGGGTCGGAGCGGTAGGCGTCGGGGAAGGTCGCCCAGCCGAGCAGGGACTGGCCGAGCTTGGCGGTGTAGAGGTTGAGAGTGCCGGCGTCCCCCTTGCGCAGTTGCTTCTTCATGTCGCGCTCGGCGCGGGAGCCGGGCGTCATGCCCTTGTACCAGCCGGCGTTGTCGGTGTAGTCGGTGCCGGCGAGCTCGAACCCGAAGCCGGTCGCGGTGTTGCCGTCGCCCTGGCCGCCGTAGGTCGCGTTGAGGTGGTCGATCTGGGCGGCGATGGTCCCGTCGGAGAGGCGGCCGGTGTCACCGGAGTGGATCACGTGGACATAGACCCGGATCGTCGTCGTGGTGCCGTCGAAGGCGTGCGCGTTGACGTGCCCGGCGAGGTGCGCGCGGAGGTCCTCGTCCATGGCCCGGGCCCGGGCGGGGGTGACGGAGTTCGGGTCCTGCCCGCTCTCGCCCCCGGCGGGGCGGCGGGCCGCGGCGTCGGTGCCGTCGCAGACGGCGGTGGGGGCGGCCAGAGCCGCGGCGCGCGGGGCGGGGGCGCCGAGCTGACCGAGGCCGGCCGTCGCGACGAGCGCGGCGGCGCAGGGGAACAGGCGGAGGGCACGCGAGCGCACCCGGGAGGAACGGCGCATCTGCGCTCCTGGCGGGGTGGATTGACGGGGCGTCGGCGGCGAGGGCCGGTGCGGCCGCGCGCGGACTCGCCGAGATTACGACGCCACGAAGTCGATCTCCCGCAGGGCGCGCGCGGCGGCCCGGTCGAGTACCACGGCCGACGCACACCCGGCCGGCGGCTCCCCCGAGCCGGCGAGGGCGTCGTGCAGGCGGCGGGCGGCCGCGCGGTGCCGCGCGAAGGCGTAGCGGGAGACGACCCGCCCGCGGAGCCGCTGGCCGTCGAGCGCGCTGTCGGCGTCGGCGTCCAGGAGCAGCAGGTGCACCCTGCGCCCTTGGCGCGCGGCGGCGGCGCTCAGCCAGGACCGCACCCAGGGCAGCGCGCCGCAGTCGTGCACGGCGAGCGGCCCGCCGTCGAGCACGGCCCGGCGCAGCCGCCGGTAGTGGGCCAGCCGGACGAGCGGGCGGTACACGGCGTACGGGACGAGGGCGGGCACCCGGGCCGCGTACTCCTCGCGGACCTGCTGGGAGTCGATCAGCGCGGCGCGGATGCTGTGCCGCATGAGGGTGCTCTTGCCGCTGCCGGGCAGGCCGGAGACGACCAGGAGGTCATCCGCGGGGTAGTGCAGCACCGCCGGGGCGGGGGCGCGCCGCAGGTCGTGCAGCCCGTGCGGGCGCAGCGCCCCGGCGGCGCGGCGCGGCGGCGGCACCGGGGGCGCCGCCGCCTCCACCGTTCGCGTACTGCTCACCTGGCCTCCCCTGCCGTTCCTCCCTCCGGAGCATCGCGCATTCCAAAGAGGGAGTAAAGAGCCGTGGTCAGGCCGGGTGCCGGGCGGACGGTCAGCCCAGTTGCGGGGCGACGGCGCCCGCGATGAGCTCGAGGTGGTCGAGGTCGTGCAGGTCGAGGATCTGGAGGTAGATCCGCTGCGTGCCGACGGCGGCGTAGCGGCCGATCTTCTCCGCGACCTCCGCCGGGGTGCCGGCCAGGCCGTTCTCCTTCAGCTCGTCGACCTCCCGGCCGATGGCGGCGGCCCGCCGCGCCACCTCGGCGTCGTCGCGGCCGACGCAGGCGACCAGGGCGGCCGAGTACACGAGGTCGTCGGCCTGGCGGCCCGCGGCCTCGACGGCGGTGCGCACCCGGGCGAACTGCGCCGCGGTGTCCTCGATCGAGGCGAAGGGCAGGTTGAACTCGTCCGCGAAGCGCGCGGCCAGCGCCGGGGTGCGCTTGGGGCCGTGGCCGCCGACCAGCACCGGGACGTGCTCCTGGGCGGGCTTGGGCAGTGCGGGCGAGTCGGTCAGCGTGTAGTACTCGCCGGCGAAGTCGAAGGTGTCGCCGAGCTTGGTGTTCCACAGCCCGGTGATGATCGCGAGCTGCTCCTCCAGACGCCCGAACCTCTCCTTCGGGAAGGGGATGCCGTACGCGGTGTGCTCGGCCCCGTACCAGCCGGCGCCGAGGCCGAACTCGACCCGGCCGCCGCTCATCGCGTCGACCTGGGCGACCTGGATCGCGGTGACGCCGGGCAGCCGGAAGGTGGCGGCGGTCATCAGGGTGCCCAGGCGGATGGTGCGGGTGTCGCGGGCGAGGCCGGCCAGGGTGATCCAGGCGTCGGTGGGGCCGGGCAGGCCGTCCACGCCGCCCATCTTCAGGTAGTGGTCGGAGCGGAAGAAGGCGCTGAACGCGCCGAGGTCCTCGGCGGTGCGGGCGAGCGTCAGCAGCGTCTCGTAGCTCGCGCCCTGCTGGGGCTCGGTGAAGATGCGGAGATCCATGCGGCCATTCTGGTACGGACGGCCGGACCGTCACACGACGGAACCGGCGGGTGCACGGTGTGTTTTCCAGGTGGCCAAGGTCTCAGCACGGAACCGTCACGACCCGCCGTGCCCGCGCGCCGGTTCCCCTACCGTGGACGGATGTTCGCCACCTCCGACGAGTCCTTCGGCCGCTCCCCCGACGAGCCGGCCGGCTGCCCGCTGCCGGGCATCGTCGCCGCCTTCACGCCGCGGCTGGCCGAGTTCGCGTTCGAGCCCGGCTTCGTCGCCTCGGTCGACCAGCACGCCGCCGAACTGCGCGAGCTGCTGTACGCGCAGGGGCCGGAGCTGCTGCCCCGGCCCCTGGACCGCGAGGAACTGTCGGACTACGCGCTCGGCTTCCTCGACGCGCTGACCGAGATCGGCTGGCGCGAGCCGGTCGGGTACGACTTCGCCGTCGGGCGGCTCACCGCGATCTGCTGGCTGGTGCGCGAGCAGGGACTCCTCCCGGCCTGACTACAGCTCGCGGCCCGGGTCGATGCCCCGCTCCCGCGTCCCGGCCTCGGTGGCCGGGCGCACCGGCTGGTTGGCCAGCGCGTCCGAGCGGCCCGCCTGGTAGGCGCTGCCGCGCAGCTTGGCGCTCTCCCGCTCGGCGGTGTCCAGCCAGCGCTCCCAGCGCTGGCGCATCGGCATGATCAGGCCGCCGCCGACGCCCACCACCAGCACGCCGGCGATCGTCGCGAGGGCGGCGATCAGCACCGGACCGGTGATCGCGGTGGCGATGCCGGCCTGGCCCAGCGCGGCGATCACCCCGAGCGCGACGATGAACGCCCACGCGATCCTGGCGACCGTCCGCCCGTACGAGGCGGCGGCGAGCGCGTTGCCCACGATGTCGCGGACGGCGTTGGCGATGGCCATCGCGACCACCACGATCACGACCGCGACGATGCCCCTGGGCAGCCACGCGACGATGCCGTGGATCATCGCGCTGATCGGGTTCGGCCCGAACACGCCGAACGCGAGTTGCAGGGCCATCAGCAGGACCGCGTAATAGACGATCTTGCAGACGATGCCCGTCATGTCGTAACTGGAGCCGGCCAGGTACCGGGCCATCCCGGCCCGCTCGGCGACCCGCTCGGATCCGATCCGGCGCAGCACGTGGTCGAGCAGCCGGGCGATCGCCTTCGCGACGATCCAGCCGATGACGAGGATCGCGAGGAAGGCGATGAACTGCGGGATGAACTTCGCGACCTTGGACCAAGCCTGGGTGAAGCCCGATCCGAAGTCCACGGAGAGGGCGAGCTGCTGAACCACGGAGTCCTCCACTCGGGACGCGGCGCCGCGAACGGCGCTCAACGGCCCTTTTAGTCCTGGATCCCCCTCCCTTCGTGGATAGCAGCGCCCGGCCCGGCCCGCGCGCCCCGCCCGTACGGCTTGGTCCCCCCGGGTGAACCGGCCCGCGCAGGACGCACCGGCGACCGGGCGCGTGATCGCGCGTACAGTTGGCGGTCCACGGACGAAGGACGCGGGGGGCCTGGGAAGGACACGCAAGTGAGCGGGACGATCAGGACGAGCGCCGGGGACGGCACCGCCGAGAACGCGGCGCGGCCACGGCCCGACGCACACCGGGCCCTGCACTGGCGCGTCCGGCCCCAGCGGCCCGGCGCCGCCGTCCTCGTGCTCCACGGCGGCGAGGAACGCAACCTCGCCCGGCCCGGCCGCCTCAACCTGCCGCTGCTGCGCATGCACGGCTTCCTCCGCGCGCTGCGCCGCGCCACCGCCGGGGCCGACATCGCCATCGGCACCGTCCGCTACCGCCACCGCGGCTGGAACGACGAACGCGCCGACGCCGCCCGGGACGCCCTCGCCGCCCTCGACGAACTCCGCGAGGAACTCGGCGGCGTGCCGACCGTCCTGGTCGGGCACTCGATGGGCGGCCGGGCGGCGCTGCGCGCGGGCGGCCACCCGAACGTCACCGGGGTCGTCGCGCTCGCCCCCTGGTGCCCGGCCGGCGAGCCCTGCGAGCACCTGGCCGGGCGCGACGTGCTGATGCTCCACGGCGACCGCGACACCGTCACCCCGCCCGCCGACACCCACGCCTTCGCCGCGCGCGGCCGCGCCGCCGGCGCCCGCGTCTGCGGCTACACCGTCACCGGCAGCGGCCACGCCATGCTCCAGCGCGTGACCGACTGGCACCGCGCGACCACCCACCTCGCCACCGCGATGCTCGGCCTGCGCGACCTGCCCGCCGAGACCGCCTCCGCCCTCGCCCTGCCGCCGGGCGCCCCCGAGGCGCTCACCCTCCCGCTGCCGCGCCAGCCCCGGCGCCCCTGAGAGCCCGGCCGGCGCTTCAGCGGATCGGACGCACCGGATTCGCCGCGCCCGCGGGGCCGTGCTGTGGTTGGCCACATGCGCACTTCACCGCTCCGCCGCGCGGCCCTGACCGCCGCGACCGCCGCCCTCCTCGTGACCGGCACCGCCGCCTCCGCCTCGGCCGCCCGCCGTGACGTCACCGCCGACCAGTGCTACGGCGCCGGCGGCCACATCGAGGGCGTCGGCTACTGCACCGGCGCCGAGGGCGTGGACCAGTGGGGGGCGGACATCGACGGCCAGGGGATCAACTCCCAGCCCAACCTCTACGACCGGTAAAGCACCCCACCCCACGGGCTCCCCCTGAACCGATCTCCCGCTACGCTCTGTGCGCGCCGCGCCGGAGGGCCGGCGGACACGATCACAGCACGGGGGGATCCACCAGATGCGCTACCTGGTCCGCGACCGCATGTTCGCCTTCCACGAGGAGGCCTGGATCGAGACCGAGCACCGGGAGAAGCTCTACCGCGTCAACCGGAGGTTCCTCCGGCTGCGCCGGACCTTCGCCCTGGTCGACACCCGCGGCGACCACGTCGCGAGCATCGTCCGCAAGGCCTTCACGATCCACCACACCCTCCTCGTCAAGCAGGACGGCGCGGTGACGGCCAAGATCAGCAAGAAGATGTTCGCCCTGTTCGGCGACCGCTTCAAGGTGCGCCTCGCCGACGGCCGCCGCCTGCGGATAGCGGGCAACCTGTGGGACCGCGAGTTCGACATCCAGCACGAGGGCACCACCCTCGCCCACATCTCCCGCCGCTGGTTCACCGTCCGCGACGCCTACGCCGTCGACGTCCTCCACCCGCAGGACGCCCTCCTCCTGCTCATCCTCGCCGTGTGCGTCGACCACGTCGTCGAGGACGCCAAGGGCGATCAGCTCACCAACCTCTGAGGCTCAGGAGCCCTTGGGGGTGGTGCGGATGACGTTGCCCTTGGGGTCCGTCTCCAGGTAGCCGCTGCCGTAGTCGTCGGTGAGGTAGATCAGGAGAGCCGGGCTCTGGTCGAAGATGTCGGGTTCGACGATCATGTAACGCGACTTCGGCTGGGCGACGTCGAGGGTGTCCTGGGCCTTCTTCAGGAGGCCGGGGAGCAGGTTCCAGTCGTACTGGGCGAGATCGAAGAGCTTGTCGTCGGGGGTGATCTCGCCGCTTCCGGCGACGGTCTCCTTGGCGGCCCTGCCGTCGCGGTACTCGATCCGGTCGTAGCCCTTGGGCTCGGACGCGACGGGCACCCTGGCGATCGCGTACTCGGGGTAGACGGTGAGGTCCCAGACCTTGCCGCTCGGCGTGAACGGGCGCAGCGCGTCGACGACCTTCCGGACGCCGTCGGGGGTGAGGAGGTCCACCTTGGCGGCGGGCGCCTGGGCCGTGCTGGAGGGCAGTGTCACCGCCCCGGGCGCTCCGCCCGTGCCCGTGGGGAGCGTCGTGCCGACCGTCGTGGACGCCGTGGTGTTCGCCTTGGCGGTGCTGTCCGGCCGGAGCATCCACACCGCGCTGCCGGAGGCGACGGCGACCATCGCGACGGCCGCCACGATCGCGGGCGCGCGGTTGGGAGTGGTGCGGGCCGTCGTCGGCCTCGTCAGGTCCTGCGGGTACGGGACCGCGTCCATCGGGGGCGGCGGCCCGGGCCGCAGGTGCGTCGTCTGCGCCGTCATCGGCGAGGGCGTCGGGGAGCCGGACTCGGCCGCCGCGAGCATGCGGTCGAACTGCTCGGCGTCCGGGCGCACCGCCGGGTCCTTGGCGAGCACCGCGGACAGCAGCGGCCCGAGCGGGCCGGCCCGGTGCGGGGGCGGGAGCGGCTCGTCGAGGACGGCGGCGAGGGTCGCGAGCGTGCTCGCACGGCGCAGCGGGTGGTACCCCTCCATCGAGACGTACAGCAGCATGCCGAGCGACCACAGGTCGGAGGACGGGTTGCCCTCCTGGCCGCGGAGGCGTTCGGGTGCGATGTACTCGGGCGAGCCGATGAGCGCGCCGGTCGCGGTGAGGGCGGTGGCGTCCTGGATCGCGGCGATGCCGAAGTCGGCGAGGACCGGGGTGCCGTCGGGGCGCAGCAGGACGTTTCCGGGCTTGACGTCGCGGTGCTGGATGCCGACGGCGTGGGCGGCGCGCAGCGCGGACAGCACGCCGCGGCCGATCCGGGCGGCCTCGGCGACGCCGAGCGGACCCTGGCCGAGGCGGTCGGCGAGGCTGCCGCCGGAGACGAGCTCCATGACGAGCCAGGGGTGCGGGTGTTCGGGGGTGTCGACGATGTGGTGGATGACCACGACGTTGGGGTGCTGGAGGCGCGCGAGCGCCCGCGCCTCGCGCAGGACGCGCTCGCGCAGCTCGCGCGCGGCGGCCGGGTCGGCGGCGAGCACGGCCGGGTCCGGCGGCCGGACCTCCTTGAGCACGACCTCGCGCTCCAGGGCCGTGTCGCGCGCCCGCCAGACGAGGCCCATGCCGCCACCGCCGAGCTGCTGGAGCAGTTCGAACCGGCCGTCGATGAGGCGTCTCTCCGCCTCCGGTGCATTCATGGGCGTCATCGTAGGGGGCGGCGGGGACACCTCGTGCACTCGGCGGGCAGGGCCCGTGGCATGACCGGCACAAGCCGGGGAAATGAGGTGGAGGACCATCAGGGACCGGTCCGTACCCTCACCATCTCGGGATCGCCATGAGAAGACTCGCTTTACGCCTGCTGTCGCTCGCAACCACCCTGTGCGCACTGGCCGTCGCCCCTCCCCCGGCCACTGAGGCCGCCGTCGGGCAAGCGCCGGCGGCGCTCACCGGGGCCGAGCTGTCGGCCTCCTGGACGGGGCCGCTGAGCACCCGGGGGCGGTACGTCGTCGACGCCGCCGGGAACCGGTTCAAGCTGAGGTCGGGCAACTGGTCCGGCGCCCAGGGCACGTGGGAGGGAAGTGGGGACCCGAACGACCCGGCGGACAACCAGGCCGGACAGGTCTCGCACGACATCCCGCTCGGCCTCGACCGGGCGCCCCTCGCGGACATCATGGCGGGCTTCCACAGCCTCGGCCTGAACAGCGTCCGCCTGCCGTTCGCGGACGCGATGGTCCACGACGGCACGGCCGTCCCGGACGCCGCCGTCGCGGCCAACCCCCAGCTGCGCGGCAGCACTCCGCTCCAGGTGTACGACGCCGTGGTGGCCGCCCTCACGACGGACGGGTTCGCCGTCGTCCTCAACAACCACACGACCACGTACCGGTTCTGCTGCGGCCTGGACGGCAACGAGCGCTGGAACAGCAGTCAGTCGACCCGGCAGTGGGAGGACGACTGGCTGTTCATGGCGAGCCGCTACCGCGACAACAAGCGCGTCGTCGGCGCCGACCTGCGCAACGAGGTCCGGCGGGACACCTGGGACGACCCCAACTGGGGCATGGGCGACGGCCACGACGAGTACGCCGCCTTCGAGGAGGCCGGCAACCGGATCCTCCAGGCCGACCCTGACCTCCTGATCATCATGGAGGGCATCAACTGGCAGGGCATCCCGCTGGCGGGGCTGCCGCACGGCCGGCCGGTGCTCACACCGGTCGCCACGCTCTCCACCACCCTCGTGGATTCCGGAAAACTGGTCTACTCCGCACACTTCTACGCCTACACGGGACCAGCCAACACCGGCGCGGGCAGCGGGCCCGGCGCCACGAGCGACCCGCGCTACCAGGACTTCACCCCCGCGCAGTTGGCGTCCGTGGTCGACCAGGAGGCCCTGTTCGTCACGCAGAGCGGGCAGCACTTCACCGCGCCCGTCTGGATCAGCGAGTTCGGCGCGGGCGGGCGCGGTTCGACGGACGCCAAGGAGCACGCCTGGTTCGACACCTTCACCGCGCTGCTCGCCGCCCGCGACGCCGACTTCGCCGTCTGGCCGCTCATCGGCTGGCACAACGGCGGCGTGCCACAGGACAGTTGGGCACTGCTGCACTACGACGCGGCCGGGCGGCGGCTGAGCATCGAGGACCCGGGCGACTGGCGCGCCGACGACTGGAACCGGCTGGTCACCGCCCCTTCGTACACCGGCCCGGTGGCGGACGCCCCGCACTGGAACATGCTCGACCTCGACCACGCCGACCAGAACGTCTCCCGGCACATGCTCGCCCTGCCCGACTGGAGCAGCGGCAACCGCAAGGGGAACTGCCCGGACGGGCAGCGGCTGATCGGCCTCGGGCGCGGTTCGAGCCGTGGTCTGTGCACGGACACCGGAGGGACGGGAACGAGATCGGGCGACTGGGTCGCGGTCACCGACGAGCGCTACGTCACAGGCGGCGACTGGGCCTCCGGCTACAACAAACTCCAGTGCCCGGACGGGGACTTCGCCGTCGGCTACGGCGTCCACGGCAACGCGATGGCAGCCCTGCTGTGCGCGCCGGCCACCGGCTCGCTGCCGACCACCGGGCGCGTCCTGTGGTTCGACCACGGTGACGACCGGCCGCCGGTGTCCACCGGCGCCGACTCGGCGGCGAGCGACTGGGCCCCCGGCTCCTACAAGGGCCAGTGCGCCGCCGGCGAGTACGTCGCGGGCGTGGCGATGACGTGGCGCTGGCTGGAGGGCGGCGCGCCGGACGCGCTCCTCTGCCGTCGGCTGCGCTGAGCCGCCCCGGGCCGTCCTCGCACGGAGGGCGGCCCGGGTTCGCCTCCGGGGTGGGGCAGTTGGTGAATCAACCAGTTCGGGGCCATATGCCCTGTGCTGGACACCAGTAGTCCCTCGGACCGGGCCGTTGCTTCAATCGGTCCGCCCTCGCGACACCCGACCTGGAGGAACCCTCATGGCTACACGCCCGATCTTCCGCCGCACCAAGGACGCCGCGCCGACCCGCCGCCTCACCTCCGCCGGCACGGCGATGGTCGTCGGCGCGCTGCTCGTCCTCGCGGCGCCGGGCACGGCCGCCGCCAACAGCGTCGCCGTCACCGTGCGGACGCCCGGGGCCACCGGCGGGCCCACCGCGATCGACTCGTCCGTCTCGACCAGCGCCCAGTGCTCCGGCGGCCTCGTCTCCAGCGGCGGGATCGACCAGAGCAACGGGACGGGCACCGGGTCGAACGGCAACCACGTCCTCGGCACCGAGCCCAGCTCCGACGGCAGCACCGAGTACACCGGCGCCACCGGCGTCGTCGGCACCGACGTGACGTACTGGATCGCCAAGGGAGGCAGCGGCGGCCAGGTCAACTCCGGCTTCTCCACCACCCCGTACGCGCTGTGCCTGACCAGCACGCTGATCAACCACACCCAGGTGGTGATGAACAAGGCCAACACGCCCACCAGCGCGGCCACCGTCGGCCTGGTGACGGCGAGTTGTCCGTCCGGCACGGCCCTGCTCGGCGGCGGCGCGCTCGTCACGCCGAGCAACACCGGCAACCTGAAAGCGATCGCGAGCTTCCCGACCTTCAACGACGCCGCCCACGACTACGGCCGGAAGGCCGCCGCCGACGGCGACACCAACCCCACCGCGTGGAGCGCCGTGGGCTGGGACAACAGCACCAACTCGAGCAACGAGACGTACGCGTACGCCATTTGCAGCGGCACCGGGATCAACGTCAGCGGCGTCACCGTCAAGGTCCGCTTCACCGAGGCGGCCGGCCCCAGCACCGGCGGCACCGGCCAGAACACCACAGTCACCTGCGCCGGCGGCGACGGCAACCTGATCTCCGGCGGCGCGGCCGTCAGCGGCGGCTCCGTCACCACCACCGACTTCACCGGCCCCGGCTCGGCCGGCGACCACCTCAACGGCAGCTACCCGAGCGACTCCGGCGGCAACCCGGCCGCCAACGGCACCACCACGGCCGCGTCCTGGACGGCGTTCACGCACACCGGCGGCACGGGCTCGGCGGCCACCCACTCCGATGCCTGGGCGCTGTGCGCCAACGACGGCGTCTGAACCGCTTTCAACAGCCGAGCCGTCTAACCACCCGGAAGGCCCTGAACGATGAGACACTCCCTCCTGGCCAAGGCCGCCGTCCCCGGCGCCCTGCTCGCCCTCACCGCGCCGAACCTCGCGTACGCCGACGCCGCGAGCGTCACCGTGGCCAACCCCGGTGCCACGATCGGCCCGGCCACACCCTTCACCGGTGTCTCGGCCCACGCCGACTGCGAGAGCGGCCTCGTCTCCGGCGGCGGGATCACCCAGACCACCGGCGACGACCGGGCCGGCAACGGCAACCACGTCATGGGCACCGCGCCCGGCGCGGACGACCTCGGCGAGTTCACCGGCACGCCCGGGGTCGTCGGCCAGGACGCCACCCACTGGCTCGCCTTCGGCGGCAGCGGCAGCAACTACAGCCCGGCGTTCTCCAGCACGCCGTACGCGATGTGCCTGGACAGCAACCGGATCCGGCACACCCAGGTCGTCATGAACAAGGTCGCCGGGCCCTCGCTCTCCCAGGACTCGCGCCTCGTCACCGCCACCTGCCCGACCGGCACCCGCCTCATCGGCGGCGGTGCCCGCACCACCCCCGCGAGCGTCGGCAGCCTCAAGCCGATCGCGAGCTTCCCGACCTCCGCGGACGCCGCCCACGACTTCGGCAGGAAGGCGGCGGGCGACGGCGAGACCAACCCCGACTCGTGGACGGCCGTCGGCGGCATCGGCGGCGGACGCGACGGCGGCAACACCACGTTCGCGTACGCGATCTGCACCGGGGACGACGTCACGATCAAGAACATCACGACGAAGGTCGGCTTCGCCGAGGTGAGCGGCCCGACCGTGGCGGGCACCTTCGGCACGGCGACGGTGGGCTGCGGCGGCGACGCCGACGAGCGCCACGACCGCTGGAGCCTGGTGAGCGGAGGCGCCGCGGCCAGCGGCGGCAAGGTGACGACCACCGACTTCTCCAAGGCCGGCTCCGGCGGCACCCACCTCACCGGCAGCTACCCGAGCGACGCCGAAGCCGCCCCGGCCGAGGACGGCACCGACGACCCCGACCACTGGAGCGCCACCGTCCACGTCGGCGGCTCCCCGTCCCCGAACACCTACACGGACGTCTGGGCCCTCTGCCTGAGCACCCACCCTGGACACGGGGACTGATCCCGTCTGTGCCTGTGCGCGGCCCTGGTCAGGCCGGGTAGACGATCGAGCCCAGTGGCGGGCAGGGGATCAGCATGGTGCCGATGCCCGGACGTTCGACGAACGCCCGGGCTGCGGCGGCCTGTTCGCGTCGGGTGTCCAGATCGTCGGCGTGCCAGGCGTCGTGCCTGGCACGGGTGTAGTCCCACGAGTCGTCGATGAGGCCGAGACTGACGTTGCCGGCGCTGCGCTGGAAATCCGCCTTCACGGCGGCCTGTCGCAGTGCGGTCTGCGTGGCGGCGAGGTCGAGGCGGGTGATCAGCACGCCGGGGGTGTTCGGCTCGCGGGTCGGCACGGGGGCGTGCGGGAGCAGCGAGACCCCGGTGTCGAGGCGGCCGATGTTGTCCACGGTCGCCTGCTGGGCCTCCCGCGCCATGATCTGTATCTCCCCGTGCAGCCAGAGGAACTCGTCGAGGTCGGCCGGAGTCACGCGCATCCGCTCGTACAGCGCCCGGAACCGGGGGTCGCGGTGCAGCGGGCGCACGAGGGGCATGTGGAACGCCACGCAGTCGTTGAACCCGTTCGCCACGGCGGCGTCGAAGTGGAAGAGGCCCCGGTCCACCTGCCCCTGGGCGATGGCCAGGCCACCGAGGCCCGAGTGCCCCGATGCGACCAGCCACCTGCCGTCGGGGCCGAGGGCCGTGGCGCGCGCGACGACGTCGTGGAGGCCGGCCACGACGTCGACGCCCCGTGGGGAAAGGCCATTGGTCATGACCGCCACCAGAAGATCGTGCACGCGGGCGGTCAGAGAGGTGACGCTGTCGGCCATGGAGCTCCTCGGTGGTGGTGGGGGGGAGGTACTTAGGCTTGGGTCAGCCAGCCTTCTTCAAGACCGTCGAGGACGAACCCGTTGTCGAAGCGCACCCGGTAGGTCGTCCGAGCGCCGGCTCCGGCGTCGAACGCTCCCAGCCGGGCGACGTTCTGGCGGAGGTCATCGATCAGGCTCGCCGCGAACGCGTCGAACCGGTGGCCGCGAACGTGCTGATCGAAGCTTGCGAGGTGGTCCTGCCCCCGGCCGCCTTCCGTGGTCGAGCCCATGACCGTTCCCGCCAGCCCCTCGGCGAGGAACAGCGGGCCGGGAACGCCGCCCCTCGTCGCGGAGTCACCTGCGGTGACCTGCGCTTCCCTGGTCAGCCTGATCCTCGTGCCGGCCTCGTACGGCATGGGCGCCCCCGTCGTTCGATCTCGGGTTCGCAAGCGTAGTCGAATTGCCTTGGGGAGAAACGGTGTTCGGCAAGACCAGGGAGCTTCACGATCAGCAGACCGGGACGGGGGAGCCGCGCAGGAGCAGGGGGCGGCCCGCACCGTGTTCCCAGGCGTCCCAGGCGTCGTGGACGCGGTGGGCGTCGTCGGGCTGCATCACGGTGTCCAGCAGGTGGCGGGGGATCCAGTGCAGGGCGCGGATGTCCGGTGGCAGGCGGTGCACGTTCATGGTCCTGGCTTGGCGGTGGGTCACGACGCCGCCCGCGTAGACGAGGTCGAGCGCCTCGGGGTGGTCACGGCGGGCGACGTAGTCGACGGTGAGGACCGTGCGGAGAGGCAGGACGAGCCCCGTCCTGGTCTCCAGGTGACGGCGGGCGGCAAGGTGGGGCAGCTCGTCCGCCTCGGCGCCGCCGCCGGGGAGGGTGTAGCCCTCGCGGTGGGCGGGTTCGAGGAGGAGGACGCGGAGTTCGAGGTCGGAGTCCTCGTGGAGGACGAGGGCCTGCTGACCGAGACGTCGGGCGGGCGGCTTCGGGGTGAGGTGGTCGTTCAACTCGAATCCTGGAGTGGGGTTTTGGTCGGGACGGGAAGTCAACAGGCTCTCCACGGCCGCGAATCCGGCGGCCGCCAGCGAGCTGAGGTGGAGCCCGGCGAGAAGGAATTCGCCCGGATTCACGCCGGTTCGTCGTTGAGCAGCCGACGGCGGGAGCGGGCACCGGCGCCGGGGGCGATCTCGCGGGGGCTGAGAACACTGACCTGGTCGGCCCGGGTGGTCCACTCGATGCCACCGCCGATGGGCCGCAGGTACATGACGCCGGCGCACTGCTCCATGAAGACGCCTTCGCGGGGCCGACCGTCGTCGAGGTGGCCGCGATCGATCACCACCTCGTGGAGGAGGGGGACTTCGGACAGCACGGATCTCTGGGCTTCGAACATGAGGGGCCTCCGCAGTCGCACAGCGCTATCGGCGCATCACCTGGTGTAGCCATGGTGGCGTGCCCACCCCTACGATCGGAAGCGTTTTCCACTTGACAGTTTCCGCAGTGGAATGGCGGCCCCAGTGGAGGTATGGCCATGCCCGAGACAGAGCTGGATCCATCAGCTTCCCCACTCAAGGCCTTCGGCGCCCAAGTGCGCAGGCTGCGCAAGGCCGCCGGCCTCACGCAGATCGATCTGGGGAGGCTCACGGGACTGAGTGACAGTCAGATCTCGAACCTCGAAAGAGGTACGCGTCATCCCACACTTGACTGGGTACGCGCAACGGACATCGCCCTCCGGGCCGGTGACACTCTTGAACTTACGTATTGGAGCCTCAAGGGAACGGCTCTTCTACCCGGTTACCAGGAGTACGTGGCCAAAGAACGGGACGCCCGCGTCATCCGACTCTTCGAACTGGGCATCGTGCCTGGCCTGCTACAGACTCCCGAGTACGCAAAGGCGCTGGAAGATGCATCGGTTGCACGCGGCAGCGTCACCGCCGAGCAAGGGGCCGAGCGACTCAGGCTCCTGCTCGACAGACAGGCGAAGATCGGTCGCCAGCCGGCTCCTCTCGTCCATGTGATCCTGGACGAGAGCTGCCTCCACACCCAGGTGGGTGGCATCGATGTGCTGTCCCACCAGCTCGATCGCATAGAGGAGCTGGCCTCCCGCCCCAACTACGTGGTTCAGGTCGCACCATTCAGCATGGGCGCCCTCCGCCCGTTCATGCGATCGGTATCGCTCCTGGAACTCGGCGATGGCTCGCTGCTCGGGTACACCGAGACGCATCAACGCGGTTACCTGGAGAACGACCGGCCGACCGCGAGCGCTTGGGCAAGGGAATACGATTTGTTCCAGGTTGAATCGCTGCCACAAGCGGCGTCGCTCATGACCATCAGCAAGGCACGAAGGGGACTGTTCAACATGAAGGTTGACCTGACCGGCGCCCCATGGCGCAAGAGCAGCTACAGCGGCAACGGGGGCCAGTGCATCGAGGTGGCCGACGGATACGCCGGCGTCATGCCTGTCCGCGATTCCAAGGACCCGCAGGGCCCCGCGCTTGTCTTCCCGGCCGAGGCCTGGCGGTCGTTCGTGTCCGCCGTCCAGGCAGGCGAGTTCGGCGACGTCTGACCCTCCCTCAACCTCCCCGGGCCGCCCCGCTCTTCCCGAGCGGGGCGGCTTTCTGTCGTGGTCGCAACTCATTCCCCCTGCGCGTGATACACCTGTATCATCGGAGGCCTCGGCCAGGTTGCCGAGCTTCTTCTTCCGAGCCATGCATCCAACTCATGCCTCCGACCCGGAAGGTCTCGTCCCATGCCACGACCGTCCGCACTGCTCCTCGGTGCGCTCCTCACAGCACTCGCCCTCCCGGCCACACCGGCCTCAGCCTCGTCGCCGGCACCCGTCGCCGCCACCGACGCCGGCCTCCTCCGCGGCGCCGACCACGGTGGCTACCGCACGTTCCAGGGCATCCCCTACGCCGCCCCGCCCACCGGCGACCTTCGCTGGCGTGACCCCCAGCCCGCCACCCCCTGGTCCGGTGTGCGCGACGCGACCGCGCCCGGCAACCGGTGCCCCCAAGGCACCACCGGTGACGAGGACTGCCTCTACCTCAACGTCACCGCCCCGCAGAACGCGCAACGACGCCCCGTCGTCGTCTGGCTCCACGGCGGCAGCTTCACCGGTGGTGCCGGCAGTGACTACGACCCCCACCGCATGGCCGTCGACGGCAACGCCGTCGTCGTGACCGTCAACTACCGCCTCGGCATCTACGGCTACTTCGGCTACCCCGGCCTCGCCGGCTCCGGCGACTTCGGGCTCGCCGACCAGCAGGCCGCCCTGCGCTGGGTGCGTCGCAACGCAGCGGCGTTCGGAGGGGACCCCGGGAACGTCACCCTGGCCGGGCAGTCGGCGGGCGGGATGAGCGTCTGCTCGCAGCTCACCTCGCCTTCCGCCGCCGGACTGTTCGACAAGGCGATCATCCAGAGCGGGTCCTGCCTCATCGACTACCCGAAGGCCCTCTTCTGGCCGACCATGCCCGCCGGTTCGCCCTGGACGAGCCGGGCCGCCGTCGAATCCGCCGGCAGCGCGCTCGGCACCGCCCTCGGCTGCACCGACATCGACTGCCTGCGGCACAAGCCCGCCGCCCAACTCGTCGATCACCTAGGCCAGTTCGCCAAGCCCGCGTTCGATACTCCGCTCCTCCCCGCCGAACCGGCCAAGGCTCTGCGGGAGGGCCGGTTCCAGCGCGTCCCCGTCCTCCAGGGCGGCACGCGCGACGAGCACCGCGGGTTCGCCGCCGTCCTCAACCTCGGGCACCCGATGACCGAACAGGGCTACCACGACCTGCTCGTGCAGAGCTTCGGCGACCAGGCCGACGCCGTCGCCGAGCGGTACCCGGCGAGCGACCACCCCTCCCCCGCCGTCGCGTGGGCCACCGTCGCCACCGACCGGATCTGGTCCTGCCCGACGCTCGCCGGCGATCGCCTCCTCGCACGCCACACCCCCGTGTACGCCTACGAGTTCGCCGACCGGACCGCCCCCGTGTCGCCCGGCCTCCCGCCCGGATTCCCGTACGGCGCCTACCACGCCTCGGAGTTGCCGTACCTCTTCGACGTCGCCGGCCTGCCGGCCACGCTCGACGCCGACCAACAGCGGCTCGCCGAGCGCATGGTCCGCGACTGGACCCGCTTCGCCACCACCGGCCACCCGTGGCAGCGGTTCGACGACAGCGAGGCGCACACCTACACCACGGACGACGGACCTCGGACCGTCGACCTGGACGACGAGCACAACTGCGACCTCTGGCTCCAGGAGTCCTGAGGCCGAACAGGGGGTGCCGGAACCCGGCGCCCCCCAACTCCGTTCAGTCGAGCGACGCGTGGGACGGCACCACGACGCCGTAGAGGTCCGCGATCGTCGCGAGCGCGCCGTCGTGGATCCGCGCGGCGGACAGCTCGCCTCCGACCGACGGCAGGGCCCGCGTCGCGCACGCGTCCGCGACGACCGTCGGCCGGTTGCCGCGCAGGAAGGCGCCGGCCGCCGTGAAGGCCACGCACATGTGCGTCATGAAGCCGGCCACCACGACGTCCTTGGTCCCGGCCGCGTCCACGCGCTCGCCGAGGTCGGTGCCGACGAACCCGTCCGGGACCTGCTTGACCACGACGGCCTCGCCCTCCACCGGGGCCACCGCCGGGTGGATCCGCCCGATTTCGGCCCGGATGTCGTACGGGGTGCCCTCGCCGCCGTCGTTGACGACGTGGATCACCGTCGCCCCGGCCTCGCGGGCCCGGGCGAGCAGCGCGGCGGCGGCGTCCAGCGCGGGTTGCCAGCCGTCGAGCTCCATGACGCCGCGCGTGTAGGTGTTCTGGTAGTCGACCATGATCAGCGTCGCGGCGGCGAGCGAGGCGGGCGTCTCGTCGAGGCCGTTGAGGGCGCGCAGGGTGGTCGTGGACATGGGTGTACCGCCTCGGGTCGATTCTGAAGGGGTCTCGGTCACTGGGGTGACCTGCGACGACAACGCTATGCGGGGCCCCCGAGGTCGGCAATGCCCTCTACCATGCAGAAACCGACATCGCCGAATCCGGGAGACGCCGTGCCGCGCGCCGAACGACTCATCGTCATCGTCCTGTTCGAGGGCGTCGACCTGCTCGACGTCACCGGACCGCCCGAGGTGTTCTCGCTCGTGCGGCGCGAGACGGACGACGCCACCGGCTACCGGGTGGTCCTCGCCGCCGAGACGGCGGAGCCGGTCACCACCGCCGCCGGGGTGCGCGTCCTGCCCGACCTCACCTTCGACGAGGCGGCCGGGCGCGCCGTCGACACCCTCCTCGTGCCCGGCGCGGTCGAGGTCGACGGCGAGCGGCGGGTCAGCGCCGTCACCGATCCGGCCGTCGTCGCCCGCGTGAAGGAGCTCGCCGCCCGCGCCCGGCGGATCGCCTCCGTCTGCGTGGGCGCGCACATCCTGGCCGCGGCCGGGCTGCTGGACGGCCGGCGGGCCACCACGCACTGGTCGACCGCACGCCAACTCGCCACCGAGTACCCGGAGATCGAGGTCGACGCGGACCCGATCTTCATCCGCGAGGGCGACGTCTGGACCGGCGCCGGCATCAGCGCCTGCCTGGACCTGTCGCTCGCGCTCGTCGCCGACGACTTCGGCGAGGAGCTGGCACTGCGCGTCGCGCGGCAGCTCGTGATGTACCTCAAGCGGCCCAGTGGGCAGAGCCAGTTCAGCGTGCCGCTGGAACCCGTCTCGACGACCCGGCGGATCGAGGACCTGCGCCACCACATCACCGGGAACCTCACCGCGCCGCTCACCGTGGCCGACCTCGCCGCCCATGCCCACGTCGGGGAGCGGCAGTTGACCCGGATCTTCAAGACCGAGCTCGGCACGACCCCGAGCGCCTACGTCGAGTCGGCGCGCGTCGAGCGGGCCCGCAACCGGTTGGAGACCACCGACGAGACGCTCGAACGGATCGCGTCCACCTGCGGGTTCGGCACGACGGACACGCTCGTGCGGGCGTTCCGGCGCCGGCTGGACACGACGCCGACGGAGTACCGGCGCCGCTTCCGGACGGCCCGGAGGTCATGAGGACGGTCCGGAGGCAAAAGGACGGACGCCCGCGGTCCAGGAGACCGCGGACGTCCGGCTGTTACAGGCAGTGACAGTACGTCAGCCGCGCGAACCGCGGCGACGGGCGATCACCAGCGCGCCGCCACCGACGGCGAGCAGCGCGGCGCCACCGGCACCGTAGGCGATCATCTGACCGCTGTTGCCACCCGTGCTGGCCAGGACCGGCGCGGGCTTGGTGGAGACCGGCTTGGCGGACGGCTTGCCGACCGGGCCGGTGGTGTCGGCGCTGTCGGTCGGCGCGGAGGGCGCCGGCGCGGCCGGGGAGGCCGACGGGGTGCCGGTGGTGGCCGGGGCCGACGGCTTGGGGCTGGTCGACGGCGAGGCGGTGGCCGTCGCGGTGGCGGTGGCCGTGGGCGTCGCCGTCGTGGTGGGCGTCCCGGTCGGGTGCGGGGTCGCGGTGGCCGTGGGCGAGGCCGAGGAGCTCGGCGTGCCGGTGGGCGTCCCGGTCGGGGTGCCGGTCGGGGTCGGGGTCGGCGTGCAGGCCTTGCCGCCGTTCCAGGCCGTGATCAGGTCGTTCGGGAAGACCCCGTTGGGGTACTTCGGCAGCGGGTTGGCGACCCCGTCGAACTTCTGGTCGTTGTTGTACAGGTCGATCTGGCCGAAGCACTTCGGCAGGTGGGCGCTGACGTCCAGGGTCGCCTGGCGGTGGCCCTTGTTGAGCGTGGTGGTCGCCCAGCCGAGGAAGGTCTGCTTGCCCGAGGTGGCCCAGGTGGGGCCCTCGGTCTCGTACGAGGCCAGCGAGACCTCGTAGTCGCAGCCCTCGGTGATGTCGCCGACGAGGCGGACCTGGACGCTGCCGTGGGGCTGCTTCATCCGGCCCTCGTCGTTCCAGGTCTTGCCGCCGTCCACCGAGTACAGCACGTTGACGTCGCCGCAGGCGTACTCGCCCTGGGCGTGCGCGGTGCCGGCGGTGAGCAGCGGGGCGCCGACGGCTATGCCGAGGGCGGCGAGGGCGGCCGGAAGGCTCCGGCGCAGGGGTTGGTGCACGAGGAAACTCCCTAGGTTCGGTGCACGGTACGGGTGGGGTCACCGCTCCCCCGGTGGCGGCCCTCACGGACCGTCACCGGAACTGAGCAGACGTGAGGCCGTGACCGTACCGGATGGCCCGGGAGCTCCCGCAGGCAGGGTCCGGGCCGGGGTGCGGACCCCGGTCCGGGGCCGTCAGGAGGCCTGTGCCCGGTACTCCGGGTCGTGGGCGAGCTCGGCGAGGAGGGCGTCCAGCTTGGCCCGGTCGACCGAGGGCATCACGAAGACGTGCACGTAGCTGCGGCGGGTGGACTCGTCGCCGGGGACCATCACGACGTCCTGGGAGGACAGCGACCACTTCGCCACCAGCTCGGCGCTCGGCCGGCGGAAGCGCACGGTGACGGCGCCCGGGGTGCGGGCCGTCCAGAGGTCGACGCCGAGGGCCGCGTCCAGGGCGCGCAGGCGGCGCTCCAGGTAGCCGGCGAGCTCCTGGGCGCGGCGGATGCGGTCCACCTGGTCCTGGTAGGAGTGGCGGGAGAGGTGGTCCCAGAGGATCAGCGGCGAGAAGCCGTTGCGGGAGCCGGCGAAGGTGGTGTCCGGCGCGCCTATGTAGTCGGGCTGGGACGGCGGGCAGATCTGGTACTTGACCTTCGTCATGTAGATGCCGCAGGGCCAGGGCGCGCCGGGCCACTTGTGGCCGCTCATGGCGATCGAGGAGACCATGTCGACGTCGCCGTGCTCGGCGGTGGGCAGGGTCAGGCCGAAGTCGAACTCGGGCAGCTCGACCTCGGGCGTCCAGCCGTACGCCTGGTCGCTCGAGGCCAGCCGCATGAAGGGGGCGTAGCCCGCGCCGAGGGCGCCGTCCACGTGGATCCAGAAGCCGCGGCGCACGTCGACCAGGGGCTCGCCGGTGGCCGGGTCGGTGCCGTAGACGACCTCGCGCTGCACCAGGCCGTGGCGCTCGAAGATCGGCAGCAGGCGCTCGCAGACGGCGCGGACGTCGTCGTGCGCGCCCTTGAAGGTGCTGCCGAGGTTCAGGTTGACGAAGACCGGGTGGCCCTTCGCCGCGAAGAATTCGACCAGGACGGCGAGCGCGTCGACGTCGATCTCGCCGGTGCCGTCCCAGGGGAGGCCGGACGGGCCCGGCCGGGAGGGCACCTCGGTGGGCCACTCGCGGCGCCCGGTGACCGGGTCGACCAGCGGGCACTCGTCCGCGTACTTCTCCAGGCCGACGGCGTGGAACGTCTCGACGCCGAGGACGCACACCGCCTTCGCGAAGGAGTAGTGGGTGTCCTCGGAGTAGAACGCCACCGGGCGGTGGGCGTTGGGGTTGTGCCGGTCGGGCGCGGCGCTGACGTAGCGCAGCGCGTCGAACGGGGCCGCCGGTGGCTGGATCAGCGCCTTGCCGCTCAGGTAGTCGCGGGCGTTCCAGAGCGCGTACATGTTGCCCTCGGTCGAGCCCATGGACAGCATGTAGCCCCAGTACGACTCGGGGTCGGCCGGGTCGTGCGGGCGCTTCGCGTTCCACAGCCGCGCGTAGTAGTCGAGCACGGCACGCTCGACGACCTTGGTGTTGGGCTTGTAGCCGCCGCTCTGGAACGGGTCGCCGAGGTTGTTGATGTTGTTCGGCATGAACCGGGCCAGGTCCAGCGCGGTGCCCTGCATGTCCTGGGTGGCCTGGTAACCGACCAGGTGCCTGCGCTTGCGGGACAGGTACTCGTCGACCGTGTCGAGCGCGTGCTGGCGCCGCGCCTCGTCCAGGCCGTCCGCGGGGAGCGCGAACTCGGCGACGTCCAGCTCCGGGCCGGGGTCGACGGCGGTGCCGGCGGTGAACGTGGCGGTCGCGGACGCGGACGGGCTCATGCGGGGGCGCTCCGGGGATCGCGGGACGGGAGGTGCGGGCGGCGTCGCCCGCGGGCCCAAGGATGGAACTTCCCGGCGCCTTTGAGAAGCTCCTCCGCAGGAAATTCGGTCGGATGTAGATCATGTTTGCGATTCTTCGGGAACGGCTGCGATCCTGGCGGGCATGCCGAACAATCCGCAGGCCGCCCGGACCCCGGTGGACGACGTGGACCGGGCGATCATCCGCGCCCTGGCCGACAACGCCCGCATCCCGAACAACGCCCTGGCCCAGGCGGTGGGCATCGCCCCCTCCACCTGCCTGGCCCGGGTCCGGGCGCTTCAGGAGCGCGGCATCATCCGCGCCTTCCGCGCCGAGGTCGACCCGGCGGCGATCGGGCTGCCGCTCCAGGCGATGATCTCGGTGCGGCTGCGCGCCCACACCCGGGAGCAGAACGAGAGCTTCCGCACCACCGCGCCCGACCTGCCGGGCGTCCTGGCCGTGTTCCACATGGCCGGCTCCGACGACTACCTGCTCCACGTCGGCGTGGCCGGCCCGGAGGCGCTGCGGGACTTCGTCGTCGACCACCTGACCACGCACCCGGCGGTGGCCCAGACCAGGACCAACCTGATCTTCGAGCAGATACCCGGCCGCCGGTACCTCGCTCCCCCGCGCTGACCCGGGACGGTCCGGGCCCGGATCGTCAGTGGTGGCCGTCCCCGACCTCGCCGACGGCACCGCCGCCGAGGCGGTGACGGCCAGGGGGGACCTCCGCGGTCCACCTGCTCGCCGCCCTCGAACGGCATCAGGAGGTCGGTCCCGCCGATCGCATGGGCCCACGGACGTAAACCCGTGGGCCCATGCGCGGGCGGCTGATCAACCGGTGGGCCGATGCCGACGGGGGCTCGGTGGTGGCACCGTTCCCCCGTGCCCGCGGACCGGCCGTGTCGGCACGGCTGACGAACAGTCACCACGGGGAGGAATCGTGACCACCACGCAGTTCACCGGACGGGCCGGCCTGACGCGCCGCCACATGCTCGGCGCCACGCTGGCCGCCGGAGCCGTCGTCCCGCTCGTCGCCGTCGCCGGGCCCGCATGGGCGGCTCCGGCCCCGACCGCCCCGCTGCCCCCCACCGACGGCGCCCCGGTCCGGCTCGCGCTGCCCGAGCCCACCGGACCGCACCCGGTGGGCCAGGTGCGGCTGCACCTGGCCGACCGGTCGCGCCCGGACGCGATCGCGGGCCCGGGGAGGTTCCGCGAGCTGATGGCCACCGTCTGGTACCCGGCACGGGACGTCGAGCGGTACCCGGTGGCACCGTGGATGCCGGCCGGTGCGCTGAAGGCGTTCCTCGACGACGTCGGGGTCCCCCTGGATCCCGCACTGGCGCCGCTCACCTCGGGGCACGTGGGCGCTCCGGTCCGGCGGACGGGCCGGCGGCTGCCCGTCGTCGTGTACTCGCACGGCGCGCACAGTCACCAGGGCGACCACACGATCATGGTCCAGGAGCTCGCGAGCCACGGGTACGCGGTGATCACGGTCGCGCACGCCTACGACTCGTTCACGGAGTTCCCCGACGGCCGGATCGCCACCCCCGGCGGCGGCCCCGACGCGCCCACGTACCCGGGCGACTTCGCCGCCGACCTGCGCTTCCTCCTCGACTGCGCCGAGCAGCTCGCCGCGGGCTGCAACCCCGACGTCGACGGGCGCGAGCTTCCGAAGGGCCTGCTCGGCTCCCTCGACCCACAGCGCATGGGCGCGTTCGGCTGGTCGAAGGGCGGCACGGCCACCGCCTGCGCCACGCTCGCCGACCCGCGTATCCGGGCCGGGCTGAGCCTCGACGGGCCGATGCAGATGCGACCGGCGCTGAGCGGCGACCTGGACCGGCCGTTCATGATGATGACCGCCGCCTTCACCCGGGCCACCGACCCCACCGCCGAGCAGTTCTGGCAGCACCTGCGCGGCTGGCGGCTCGACATCCAGGCCCAGGGCGCCGTCCACGGCTCCTACGGCGACGGCCAGGCGCTGTACCCGCAGGTGGCGAAGCTCCTCGGCTGGAGCCCGCAGCAGCTCCAGGGCGCGATCGGCACCCTCGATCCGGCGGAGGCCGTGCGGATCCAGCAGGCATACCCGCTCGCGTTCTTCGACGAGCGCCTGCGCCACCGCCGCGGCCACCTGCTCGACGGCCCGTCGCCGGCCTTCCCCG
The DNA here is from genome assembly GCF_036322405.1 of Streptomyces sp. SP17BM10. Classification (NCBI taxonomy): domain Bacteria; kingdom Bacillati; phylum Actinomycetota; class Actinomycetes; order Kitasatosporales; family Streptomycetaceae; genus Streptomyces; species Streptomyces sp. SP17BM10. The sequence continues at coordinate 446,107 of NZ_JAQYXB010000675.1, forward strand.
ATGTGACGTTCCTCTCCTGAAGACCCGTCGACGACGGCGGTCCGCAGCTCCCCACCGGGCGGCGCGGGCCGCCGTCGGCGTTCAGGCGTGGCCGAAACCCGTTCCTTGATGAGGTCCTGACATGGCATAGGGTTAACTTAAGGTAATTTTACGGGGCCAAACCGGTGAATTTCCCCGGACCTTCGTGAAGGACTCGCGCATGCACCACCACCGTCCCACCGCCTCCCTCCGCCGCACCGCCGCCTCGGCGCTCGCGCTCACCGCCGCGCTCGGCGTCCTCACCGCGACCCCTGCCGTCGCCGAATCCGCTTCCGCGCCCAGCCCCGCTCCGGCCACCCCGTACCTCGACGCCGTCGAGGCGACCCTGCGTCAGGTCTCGCCCGGCCTCGACGGATCCGTCTGGCAGCGCACCGCGGGCAACCGCCTCGACGCCCCGGCCGACGATCCGGGCGCCTGGCTGCTCCAGACCCCGGGGTGCTGGGGCGACCCCTCCTGCGCCGACCGGCCCGGCACCCGCCGCCTGCTCGACACGATGCGCGAGAACATCTCCCGCGCCACCCGCACCGTCGACATGTCCACCCTCGCGCCCTTCCCGGACGGCGCGTTCCAGGACGCGATCGCGGCCGGCCTCAAGGCCTCCGTCGCCGCCGGGAACCGGCCGCACGTGCGGGTCCTGGCCGGCGCCGCGCCGCTGCTCAACATCGGCGCCCTCCCGTCGAAGTACCGGGACGACCTGGTGGCCAGGCTCGGTGACGCCGCGTCGGCGGTGACGCTCGAAGTCGCCTCGATGACCACGTCGAAGACGGCCTTCTCCTGGAACCACTCCAAGCTGCTCGTCGTCGACGGGCGGACCGTCATCACCGGCGGCATCAACAACTGGAAGAAGGACTACCTCGACACCGCCCACCCGGTCTCCGACGTCGACCTCGCGCTGAACGGCCCGGCCGCCGCCTCCGCCGGCGCCTACCTCGACACGCTGTGGGACTGGACCTGCCGCAACACCGGCACGTTCTCCGCCGCGTGGTTCGCCTCCACCGGCGGCACCCCCTGCACCCCCGACCTGGAACAGCGGCTCAACCCGGCCGCCCGGGACGCGCCCGCGACCGGCGACGTCCCGGTGATCGCCGTCGGCGGCCTCGGCGTCGGCATCCGCGCCTCCGACCCGACCTCGGCGTACCGGCCGCAGGACCTCCCGAACCCGGCCGACGTCAAGTGCGGCCCGATCGGTCTGCACGACAACACCAACGGCGACCGCGACTACGAGACGGTCAACCCCGAGGAGAACGCCCTGCGGGCGCTCGTCGGCGCCGCCGGCAGCCACATAGAGATCTCCCAGCAGGACGTCAACGGCACCTGCCCGCCCATGCCCCACTACGACGCCCGCCTCTACGACCTGCTCGCCTCCAAACTGGCCGACGGCGTCAAGGTGCGCATCGTCGTCAGCGACCCGGCCAACCGCGGCACGGTGGGCAGCGGCGGCTACTCGCAGATCAAGTCGCTGAACGAGATCAGCGACGTCCTCAAGGCCCGCCTGGCCGCCCGCCTCGGCGACCAGGGCCGGGCCCGCACCGCCATGTGCCGCAACCTCCAGCTCGCGAGCTTCCGCGCCACCCCGGCCGCGACCTGGGCCGACGGCCACCCGTACGCCCTGCACCACAAGCTGGTCGCGGTCGACGGCTCGGCGTTCTACCTCGGATCCAAGAACCTCTACCCGGCGTGGCTCCAGGACTTCGGGTACGTCGTCGAGGACCGCGCGGCCGCCGGGCAGCTGGACGCGCAGCTCCTGTCGCCGCAGTGGCAGTACTCGCAGGCCGCCGCGACGGTCGACTACGCGCGCGGGATCTGCAACGCCTGACGAGGCGTCGGCTACGTGATCAACCGCATGGGGTGAGGAGTGCCTACGCCTTGCCGGTTTCGGTGCGGCTGATGCGGTTTCCGGTGACGGTGAATCGTCTGGCGGTCCGCCTGGCTCCGGTCGGCCCACTCGGCGAGGTCACGGTCGGCGCCGTCGAGCGGATGATCACCCGATCAGCCCACGCTTTCCGGAGCGACTCCTGCCACCCCTTCACGGCGACAGCAGTCGGTGCCCCAGTCCCGTCCGGCTGTGCCGCACGGCCCGGCCGCTGCGGACGGTGGTGACCAGCCCGGCCCTGCGCAGCGCGCGGGCGTGCTCGGAGGCGGAGGCGAGGCTGATGCCGAGTTCCGCGGCGAGCTGGCTGGTGGTCGGCTCGCGGTCGGCCAGGCGCAGGACGGCCGCGCGGGTGCGGCCCAGCAGGGCGGCGATCGGGTCGTCCTGCGCCTCCCGACCGTCCTGCGCCCGGCCGTGCGGCGCGGGCCCGGCGAGCAGCGGCAGCGGGGTGACGGCCGGGTAGACGAGCAGCGTGCCCAGCGGGTACGGGCCGGCCAGCGGGCCGCCGGTCCACTGCGCGGAGGGCATCAGCACCAGGCCGGCGCCGCCCGGCCGGACGTCGACCTCGCGCTCGGCGGGGATCTCCAGGACGCTGCCGCGCCACCGGCTGCCCGGGTGGAGGCCGGCGAGCATCCCGCGCAGGCCGTGCTCGCGCTGGACCCGGGCGCGCCACGCGAGGTCGGTGTCGAAACCGGTCCGCAGGCGCGGCCAGGCGGTGCCGACGAGGTCCGGGTAGGCAGCTCGCACGGCGCGTTCCAGGTACCGCCAGGCGTCGCGGTCCTGGTCGGCGAGCCGGCGCAGCAGGGTGGTGGCGGGCAGCCCGCCCTTGGTGGTGACGCGGGTCAGCTCGCGGTGCACGAGCGTGGTGGTCGAGCCGCGGACGGCCTCCAGGCCTTGGTCGAGGTCGTCGCTCGGTGGGTCGAGGAAGAGCGGGCCGGCGCCGTCGGGCGGCACCAGTTGCCGCAGCGGGGCGACGGCGGCCCGGGTGCGGGGCGTGCTCAGCGAGCGGCGCCACCGGGCGAACCCCGGTCCGCCGTCGTGGCGTTGGAGCATCGCGACGGCGAGGCCGAGCTCCACGAGCGGCGCCGGTCCGTCGGCGAAGCGGACGCCGAGCAGGTCCTCGGCGGTGAAGTGGATGCGCAGCACCGTGCTCCTCCCCCTGCGGGGCCGCGGCCCGCGGCGTTTCGGCCCCAGCCGAAAGCATCGCGGGTGGCGCGTCCGCCGTTCGACGATAGCCACCGCGCCCCCCGCGGGGGAGGGGGCGCGCACCCTCTCTCGTCCGTGACACGCCAGGAGGCCCGCCATGTCCCTGCCCGCCAGGTCACTGCCCGCCCCATCCCTGCGCCGGGCCGCCCGGCCGTTCGCCGTCGTTACCGCACTGACCGCCGCGCTGCTCGCCGTGGCCCCGACCGCCCAGGCCCGCACGGGCGGTGGCGACGGCTGGCAGCCGTACACGAGCGGCGACGAGGACTTCCCGGCCGGCGCGCTCTGCCCGTTCCACCTGCACATCGGGGTGCTGGTGGAGGGCGAGGAGACCAAGGTCGCCGCCCGCTACCCCGACGGCTCGCCCGCGAAGGTGCTGTGGCGCGGCCCGCTGGTGCTGCGCTACACCGACGTGGACAGCGGGCGCAGCGTGGACCGCGACCAGAGCGGCAAGGCCACCGAGTACAAGCTGCCCGACCACAGCGTCCTGTGGCTGATCCCGAAGGACTCCCACATCTCCGCGAGGGTGCGGGCCGGGAACCCGTACCACGCGCCCGGCGACTTCCTGTTCAGCGGCGGCGTGACGCTGCTGGTCCACCCGGACGGGCAGCCGCAGGTGCTGGTGCAGCACCAGGTGGAGAACCTCTGCGAGACGCTCGCATAGTGCTCGACGCGGCTGCTACATCCCCGGATTCTCGACGATTCCCCTGGCACTCCTGGTCATGTCGGGGTCAGGCCCGCGGAGCGAGGCCGTCGAGGAGGACGCGGACCGTCTCCGTCGCGAACTCCTCCGTCGTCGGCGGGAGGAGCACACCGGGCGGGGCCTCGTCGGCGTAGAAGACCTCCAGGAACGCCCGGTGGAAGCACGCGCCGATCAGGAGCAGCGCCGCCGCGTGCGGGTCGAGGGCGGCCGGGACGCGGCCGAGGCGCTGTTCGGCGGCCAGGTACTCGGCGAGGTGGACGCCGACCTGGTGCGGGCCGGCGTCGCCGAGCTTGCCGCGGTGGGCGGCGAGCAGTTCGGGGCTGGCGAGCAGCGAGCCGGCCATCGGGAACGACCGGCGGTAGAACGGGACGGCGACCCGGACCAGCGCCTCCAGGTGCTCGCGGACCGCGCCCTCGCCGGCGCGGCCCGGCAGCTCGGCGACGGCGTCGGCGAGGCGGGGGGCGCGTTCGCGCAGGACGCGGACGAAGATCTCCTCCTTGTCCCGGAAGTGCTTGTACAGCGCCGCCTCCGAGCAGCCCGCCTCGCGCGCGATCTGCTTCGTCGTGGTGCGGGTGAGGCCCACGGTGGCGAGCAGCCGGGCGGCGGCGTCGAGCACCCGGGCGCGGGTGAGCGCGCCTCCGGTCAGGGGTTCGGCGCCCTCGGGCGCGTTCTGCTGCACTCCCTCGTCCGTCATGGGCCCCAGCCTACCTTGACAGGTGGGTGAGCACTCACCCACCATCGGTAGAGAACGTAAGTGAGCACTCACCCACCCCTGGGAGGGGTCATGAAACTCACCGTCCTCGGCGCCACCGGAGGCATCGGGCGCCACGTCGTCCGCCTGGCCCTGGCCGACGGGCACCGCGTCACCGCCGCCGTCCGCGACCCGTCGCGCCTGCCGCTGCGGCACGAGCGGCTCACCGTCGTCACGGCGGACGCCCTCGACGCCGCCTCGCTGGAGCCGGTCGTCAAGGGCGCCGACGCCGTCATCTCCGGCATCGGCCAGGCCGGCCGCACCGACCCGCTCAAGCCCGCCTCCACCTCCGCCCGCGCGGCGGTCGCGGCCATGACGGCCACCGGGGTCCGGCGGCTGCTCGTCGTGAGCGCCGGCCCGCTCAACCACGGCGGCGCAGGGCAGCCCGTCCTCGCGTCCAAGGTCTTCACGCCGCTGCTGTGGGCGCTGCTCCGCGACCTCTACACCGACCTGGAGACGATGGAGCGCGTACTGCGCGAGAGCGACCTCGATTGGACGTCCGTCCGTCCACCGCGCCTGACCGACGCGCGCGGGCGCGGCCGCACCCGGCGCGACGTCGAGTCCGGTCCGGCCGCGACCAGCGTCGCCCGGGAGGACGTCGCCCGCGCGATGATCGACATGGTGACGGCGGAGGAGACCTTCCGGCACGCCGTCGGGGTCGGCGGCTGACGCTTGTGGCAGGAGACCGGGGCACTCCGGAGGTGCCCGTGCCCACCACGCGCCCCGGCACTCGCCGTCGGCTGCGTCGAGACACGTCGGGACGGGCAGGAGGCCGTCGCCCGCGTCCACCGCGCCGTCGCCGCCGACCTCCCGGGCGGCCTCACCAGGTGATGCCCGCCGCGACCGGCAGGTGGTCGCTGCCGGTGTCCGGCAGGACCCGGGAGCTCGTCGCCGTCACCCCACGGACCAGGATCTGGTCGATCCGCACCACCGGGAAGGACGCCGGGTAGCTGAAGCCGAAGCCGGCCCCGGCCGTGTCCTGGGCCGAGCGCATCCGTGCCGTGAGGCCGGCGAACGCGCGGTCGTCCAGGCTGCCGTTCAGGTCGCCGAGCAGCAGCGTCCGTTCGCTCCCGTCGGCGGCGACGGCCCGGCCGAGCGCCTGCACGCCGATGTCGCGCGAGGCCGTCCAGAAGCCCGACGAGGGGAGGACCCGGACGGACCCCAGGTGTGCCACGTACACGGTCAGCGGCCCTCGGGCGGTGGCCACCGTGGTGCGCAGCGCCCGGTTCTCGGGCGCCTTGCCGTCCGCCGGCCGGGTGTCCGCCAGCGGCCCGTAGTCCATGACGTCGATCGGCTGGGCGTCGCCCAGCGGCAGCCTGCTCCAGAGGCCGACGGTGCCCCTGACAACGTGGTACGGGTACGCCGCCACGAGCCCCTTCTCGTACGCGCCCGCGGACTGCGGGGTCAGCTCCACCAGGGCCAGCAGGTCCGCGCCGGAGGCCGCCAGGCGGCGTGCGGTGCCGTCCGGGTCGGGGTTGTCGGCGTCCACGTTCTGCTCGGCCACGGTGAGGTCGCCGCCCGGGCCGGACTTGTCGGCGAGCACTCCGCCGAAGAGGGTGAGCCACGCCGTGACCGGCAGGAACAGCGCCACCACGGCGGCGGCGGAGCGGCGCCACAGCGCCGCGGCCAGCAGTGGCAGGACGGCCAGGCCGAGCCACGGCAGGAGGTTCTCCACCAGGCTGCCGAGGTGCCAGCCGGCGTTCGGGATCTCCGCGTGCAACACCATGACCAGGCCCAGCAGCAGCGCCAGCACCGTCAGGATCGGGCCGCGCCGCCACGGCTCCGGCCGGCCGGCGGTGCGAAGCGCCCGCTGCGCCACCGTGCGCCGGGTGCTCGGCTCCTCCGTTCCCGCGTGCTCACCGGCGGTCGTCGTCACGTCCTGCTCGAGGTTCATTGCGCCAGTCAACGGGAAGCGGCGTTGCCCGGACGTATGGGATTTCCGATACGCGGACGATATGCGCCGGCTCGTAGCATCGGGGGATGCGCGTGCTGATCGTCGAGGACGAGCCCTACCTGGCCGAGGCCATCCGCGACGGCCTGCGGTTGGAGGCGATCGCGGCCGACATCGCGGGCGACGGCGACACCGCGCTGGAACTGCTCGACGTCAACGCCTACGACATCGCCGTCCTCGACCGCGACGTCCCCGGGCCCTCCGGCGACGAGATCGCCCGGCGCATCGTCGCCTCCGGCAGCGGCATGCCGATCCTCATGCTCACCGCGGCCGACCGGCTCGACGACAAGGCCTCCGGGTTCGAGCTCGGCGCCGACGACTACCTCACCAAGCCCTTCGAGCTCCGGGAGCTCGCCCTCAGGCTCCGGGCCCTGGACCGCAGGCGCGGTCGCAACCGGCCCCCGGTGCTGGAGATCGCGGGCCTGCGGGTGGACCCGTTCCGGCGCGAGGTCTACCGGGACGGCCGCTTCGTCGCGCTGACCAGGAAGCAGTTCGCCGTGCTCGAGGTCCTCGTCGCCGCGGAGGGCGGCGCGGTCAGCACCGAGGAACTGCTGGAACGCGCCTGGGACGAGCACACCGACCCGTTCACCAACGCCGTGCGCATCACCGTCTCGGCCCTGCGCAAGCGCCTCGGCGAACCCGGGATCATCGCCACCGTGCCGGGCGTCGGCTACCGCATCGACGCGGCACCGGCCGGGAGCGGTGGGGGTGGGAGTGAATAGGGCGCCCGGACCGAGCGTCCGCCTGAAGCTCGCCCTCAGCTACGCCGGGTTCCTGATGGTCGCCGCGGTCCTGCTGCTCGCCGCGGTCTGGCTGTTCCTGCTGCGCTACGTCCCCGACCGGGCGTTCCTCATCGCCGGCGCCACCGACACCCCGACCAAGGGGGTGTTCCCCGTCCGGTCGAACCTCCTGCACGTCTTCGCCCCGAGAGCGGCCCTGGTCCTGGCGTTCCTGCTGGTGTTCGGCCTGGTCGGCGGCTGGCTCCTGGCCGGCCGGGTGCTCGCCCCGCTGACCCGCATCACCGAGGCCACCCGCCTGGCCTCGACCGGATCCCTCGCGCACCGGATCGGGCTGCCGGGCCGCGCGGACGAGTTCCGGGAGCTCGCCGACGCCTTCGACACGATGCTCGCCCGGCTCGAAACCCACGTCGACGAACAGCGGCGGTTCGCCGCCAACGCCTCCCACGAGCTACGCACCCCGCTGGCCACCTCCAAGGCCCTCCTCGACGTCGCCCGCACCGACCCCGACCCGGACATCGCCGGAATCATCGACCGCCTCCACGTCGTCAACACCCGCGCCATCGAGCTCACCGAGGCCCTGCTCCTGCTCAGCCGGGCCGACCAGCGCTCCTTCACCCGGGAACACGTCGACCTGTCCCTCCTCGCGGAGGAGACGACCGAGACCCTCCTTCCGCTCGCCGAACAGCACGGCGTCACCCTGGAGACCTCCGGCACCGCCGCCCCCACCAGCGGATCGCCGGCCCTGCTGCTGCAACTGACCGTGAACCTCGTACACAACGCGATCGTCCACAACCTGCCCGAGGGGGGAACGGTACGAATCGACACCCGAGGCGGCGCCGGGGTCGTGCTGCTCACCGTCGACAACACCGGCGGACACCTCCCCCCGGAGCTGGTCGCGACACTCACCGAACCCTTCCAACGCGGGACCGCCCGCATCCGCACCGACCACGCGGGCGTCGGCCTCGGCCTGGCCATCGTCCGCTCCATCACCCGCGCCCACGACGGGACGCTCACCCTGAGCCCGCGCGCCGGGGGCGGGCTGCGCGTCACGGTGGAGCTGCCGGCGGCGGCGCCCTGAGCGTGCGCCGGGCGCGCCGACGACGCGCGCCGGGCGGCTGAGGGGCCGGTCGAGCCCGCCCTGTCGGAGTCCCGCTCGAAACGGCGAAGGAGGGAGAACCGGGCCGACGGACACCCTCGCACCGAAGCCCGCCGCAGGCGCGGCCGACAGCGGGCTTCGCATCGGCCGGGCTCTGGGCGGGGGCGGCGCGTGGTTCACCGAGTGGCGTTCAGCGGCACAGGGTGCGCAGGGCGGTGAGGCACTCCGCGGCCCGGCGCTGCGGGTCGGTGTCGGTGCCGGCCCAGGCGATCCGGGCGTCCGGCCGGATGAGGACGGCGGTGACGTCCCGCCAGATCGGCTGCGCCGCAGCGGTGTTGACGGTGGCGGTCCGCTGCTCCAGGCCCTCCGCGGGGCACGGTGTCCGCGTCCCGTCGAGGTCCAGCAGGAGCGGTCGGCCGTGGTGCATCAACGGGTGGGCGGTGGGTGCGTCGGCCGCCTCCAGGGCGAGGCCGGCCAGCCGGGTGCCGGTCAGCGGGTGCGCGCCCGGCACGGTGTCGGCGGGGAGCGGGTCGTCGAAGCCCGCGATCCGGCGGGCCCACCGGCGGTTGGTCTGCGGTTCGGCGAGCGCGGCGGACCAGACCTCGCGCATCGCGATCTGCTCCGGGCTCGCCGCCGCGAACAGGGCGAGCTGCGCACGGGTGTTGTCGATGACGGCGCGGGCGGCCGGCCGGCGCTCCGTGTCGTAGCTGTCGAGCAGTCCGTCGGATGCCCGGCCCTGGAGGGTGGCGGCCAGCTTCCAGCCCAGGTTGGTGGCGTCCTGGATGCCGAGGTTCATGCCCTGCCCGCCGGCCGGGAAGAACATGTGCGCCGCGTCCCCGGCCACCAGCACCCGTCCGGCCCGGTAGCGCGCGGCCTGTCGGGTGGCGTTGCCGTAGCGCGAGAGCCACCGGGGGTTGCGGATGCCGAGGTCCCGTCCCAGGAGTGCCCGGGTCTGCTCGCGCACCTCCTCCAGGGTCAGCGGTTCGCCCGCGCCGAGGTGCATGGTGGCCGTGGACAGGCCCGCCAGTCGGTGGACGCCGTCGCCGATCGGGGCCACCAGGAACGAACCGGCCGGCCCGGTGGCGCCGAGCGGCGCGGCGGGCGGATCGTCGAGTTCGACGTCGGCGAGCCAGCCGGTCAAGGTGGTGTCCTGACCGGGGAATTCGATGCCGGCCGCCCGGCGCACCGCGCTGCGGGTGCCGTCGCAGCCCACGACCCAGCGGGCCCGCTCCGTCCTGTGGGTGGCGCCGGCCCGGATCACCACCTCGACCGCGTCCGGCCCCTGACTGAGCGAGACCACCTCCTGTCCGCGCAGGACCCGGGCGCCCACGGCGACCGCGTGCTCCTCCAGGAGCCGTTCGGTGACGGACTGGCCGAGCGCGAGCATGAAGGGGTGCACGGCCCCGACCGTGGAGAAGTCCAGCCGGGTGGTCGCCGCGCCGAAGTGGCCGGTCGGCACCGGCGTGCCGCGTTCGACGAACCGCTGCGCGAGGCCGCGGGTGGCGAAGGTGTCCAGCGTGCCGGCCTGCATGCCGACCGCGCGCGACCGTCCGTCCGGTGCCGCCCGGCGTTCCACGACGGTCACCTCGACCCCGTGCAGGCGCAACTCCGCGGCGAGCCAGAGCCCCACCGGGCCGGCCCCGGCGATGAGCACGTCGAGCATGACAACCACTTCCTCTCACATTCGGCACGATGCCTCGGGACGACGCACCATGACGGCCGCGCGCCGACCCGCGGCGGCGGGGACGGCGCGCGGCGTCGTGGCATCGGGCGGGTGGTGTCGCTCAGCGGGCGCTGCCGAGGTTCCGGTCCGCGTCGGCGCCTTCGAGCATGAGGGTGGTCTCCTCGATGCGGCGGAAGCGGCCGTCGGGGGCGAACTCGGCGAAGAGGTAGACCTCCATGCGGACGGTGGAACCGTCGGTCTTGACGACGGTCATGGTGTGGCGGTCGGCGTAGCGGTCGCCGGAGAAGAGTTCGTCGTGCACCTCGACGGAGCCGCCGGCGACGACCGTGCGCAGGTGGGCGATGTGGGCGAGGAACTCGGTGCGGTCCGCCCAGTCGCCGTCGGTGCGCTGGCGGTAGTCGGGGGCGAAGTGCCGGTCGGCGGCCTCGTCGAGGTCGAGGCCCGGGGTGAGGAGCAGGTCGGTGAGGGCGGCGCGGGCGTCGGTGCGGGTGCTGGCGGTGGTCATGAGGGTCCCCTCGGGGTTCACGTTTCGGCAGAAAGTGCGTGCGTCGAGCACGCATATGTACCGTACTACAGATTGCGTGCGCCGCGCACGCTAATCCGGCCCCCGCACTCCCCGGCCGGCCGCCCACGCGCCCGTCGACATCCGGCCGCCCCCGGCTGCCCGAGCGGCCTTGTTCCCTCGCTCCGGCGCACTCTGCCGGCTGCGCCGTCGTCCTTTCGGGGCCGCCGGCGCGGGTGCCGGGGCCGATGCCGGGGTGGGTGACTCAGGGTGCAGGGGGTGAGGAGCCGGGGGCGGCGCCGGCTGCGGGGGTGTGGCACGTGCTGCAGGTGTGCCAGCGCGGCGGGTGGCCCGGGTCCCGGTGGGGGGAGAGGATCATGTCGGAGGTGTCCAGGCCGCAGAGGGTGAGGGGCCCGCAGGCTCCGGAGGGTTCGGCGGGCGCGATGTGTATGCGGCGTACCGGGTTGTCGGGTTGTGCCGGGGTGTGATCGGGCTCGAGGACCCGGACGTTGGTCGGGGTGTCCAGTTCCAGTACGGCGACGGTGTCCATGTGACCACCGTGGCCGCGGGTCCGGAGGGCCGCATCCGCACGGTGGCATCCGGACCAGCCCCGGGGTGACGGCGGCTCGAGACTCGTACCCGGCCGCGCTTCGGCTCCGGGCGCGGCACCGGCCACTTCGGCCGTGCCTTCCGCGCGGCCTGTGGCGCGGCCCCGAGAGAGTGGCAGGTGGGCGACAGTCAAGAGCAGGCACCGGGGTGGTCATCCAAAGGGATGATGCTGCTGATTCGCATGGATGATGGCCGGTCAGAACGTGCATCGGCGGGCGGATTCGGGGGTCCCGGCTGCGAACCTAATCTCAACGGCATGAACCGATACCGCCGCACCGCGGCCGTCGCCGCCCTCGTCCTCGCTCTTCCGCTCCCGCTGGCCGGGGCCGTTGCGGCCTCGCCCGCCCAGCCCGCCGCGTCAGCCTCCGCGTCCGTTGCCGTCCATCCTGAACTTCCCCGCCCCACCGGGACGTTCGCGGCCGGCGAGGAGGTGCTGCACCTGACCGACCCGAACCGCACCGATCCGTGGGTGCCCTCGGCCGGACCACGGCAACTGACGGTGTCGATGTTCTACCCGGCCCGGCCCGGCACCGGGGAGGCCGCTCCGTACATGACCCTCGGCGAGGCGCAGAACTTCCTGGCCACGCGGGTGCCGCCGGGTACCGCTCTCCGGGCGCAGGACCTCGTCGAGACCGGGACGTACGCCTACAGCGGCGCGAAGGCCGTGGGCGGGAAGCACCCGCTGGTGGTCCTCTCCCCCGGCTTCGAGAACCCCCGCGCCACGCTGACCGGCCTGGCGGCCGACCTCGCCAGCCGCGGGTACGTCGTGGCGCTGGTCGGCCACACCTACGAGGACTCCGGCGAGACGCTCGCCGACGGGAGCACGCCCGGGTGCGCGCTGTGCGACAGCGGGGCGCCGGACTCGCTCCCGGACAGCCGGGCGAAGGACGTCTCGTTCGTCCTGGACCGGCTCACCGGGCAGCACCCGGCCTGGCGGCTGGCGCACCTGATCGACCGCGACCGCGTCGGCATGGCCGGCCACTCCATCGGCGGCGCCTCGACGCTGAACGCGATGGCCGCGGACCGGCGGATCCTGGCCGGGGTGAACATGGACGGATCGTTCTTCCCGCCCGTCCCGGCCGACGACCTCCAGGGACGCGCCTTCCTCCTCCTCGGCAAGCAGAGCGACCACTGCGCCGGCAGCGGCGACCCGTCGTGGGGGCAGACCTGGGCGGCCTGGGACGGCTACAAGCCGTGGCTGGCCGTCGCCGGTGCCTCGCACGCCAGCTTCACGGACGTCCCGATCCTCGCCACCGCGGCCGGCCTGCCGCTCCCGCCCGGCATGACCACCCCGCCCGAGCGCGGCATGCAGCTGACGCGGGAGTACGTCGGCGCCTTCTTCGACCAGACCCTCAAGGGCGTGCACCAGCCCCTGCTGGACGGCCCGTCGGCGGATCACCCGGAGGTGGCCTTCCAGCAGCCGTGACCCGGCTCGGTGGCCGCAGGCCCGCGCGGCGGGGGCCTGCGGCTCAGCCGCCCCAGGAGGTCGTGGTCCGCGCACCCGTCGAGCCGGTGGAGGTGCTCGGACGGGACGGCGCCGCGGGCTGCGGGACGTCCGAGCCGGCCGTCGAGGTGGTCGTGCGGGCGCCCGGGCCCGCCGTGGTGGCGGCCGGTCCGCCGGCCGTGGTGGTCCGCACGGCGGGCGTCGGGGTCGACGTCGCCGTCGAGGTGCGGCGTGAGGAGGGCAGGCCGGGCGTGGTGGCCGGGGTGCGGCCGCCCGGCTCGACCCGCTCGATCCGCAGCACGAGGTTGCGGTCCTGGCGGTCGCCGCCCCGGTCGCGGTTGCGGCTGTGCACCTGCTGCGTCTGCACGCCCCGGATCTCCTGCCAACGGCCCTGGACGGCCCGGATGTTGGGGCTCCACTCGCCCTCGTGGCAGTGCTCCAGGTCCAGCTGCCAGCTCGCGGCGTCGACCACGTGGACGGCGCCGACGGCGGCCGGGATCTCGACCGGCGCGGCGCCCCGGACGGTCACCACCGCCCGCTGCGGCCACGGCCCCTCCACCGCCGTCACCGTGATCCGGCTCGGCCCCTGGTACCAGGCCATGCTTGTCCCTCCCGCGTCCGTCCTCGCGCCGGTCGCCGACCGGCCTCAGCAGATACCACGGGCGGCGGGCCCTCCGGGGTTCGACCGGGTTCCACTGGCTTCGACCGGGCTCGAGCGGGTTCGAGCGGGCTCGACCGGCCCGGGGTCACTCGTCCACCGGCACCTCACGGACCCGGACGTCGCCGCGGACGACGAACCCCGAGGGCGCACCGTCGCCGGGCAGATGGAGCCGCAGGAGGCGGGGCGACGCCGGCTCCTGCACGTCGACCAGCGCAGCGATCCCCGGGTCGGCATCCGCCTCCCGGATCGCCAGGGCCCGGTCGCGGGTGGTGAACCGCCTGGCGGGTGAGGGCCGTTTAGCTGGGCGGGGCACCGATCGGACGGGTCCCGACGATCGATCAGGGAGGCGGACGCCGATGGCCGAGGTGGAGCCTCACCGGACACCGGGCCAGGCCGGGCCCGCGCACCGGCCGACGCCCGCTCCCCAGGGGGCTCGATGAGTGCGCCGCAGGGTGGGCCGGCTCTGCGGCGTCGGTTCGGGCGCCGTGGGGCCTCGACTGCTCCGCCGCCCGCGCCGGCGGCCCGCCGGGGGCCGGCGCGGTCGATCCTGCGGCCGTTCGGGCCGCACTACGTCATCGCCCCGCATGAGGTGGGCGATGACGAACTGGCGGCGGCGATGGGCGGCCTGCGGCCGGTGCCGGACGCCCTCGTCGTCGTGGCGGCGGCGGCCGACGCCGCGCCCGTGCTGCGGGAGCAGATGGCCGAGATCGGGCTGATCGCCCGGACGCGGGGCGCCGCCAGGCTGATCCTCGCGGCCTCCGGTCTCGCCGCGCTCGGCCCGGGTGGGCGACGACCCGCCGAGGTGGTGGCGGAAGGGGCCGGGTTGCCGGTCGTCGCCCCGGACGGTCTGGTGTCCATCCAGTCCGACGGCACCCTCAAGGTGACCGCGCCCGACGGCTCCACCGAGTCCGCCGCGTGGTGGAGCTGCCCGCCGGGCGGCCGTCCGACGCGCCTGCGGGACACGGTCGGGTCGGCGACCGCGGACGAGCCCGTGCCGACGGCGCCGCCGCGGTCGGAGCCCGCGACGTGGCCGGCCCCGGTCGGTCCGGCGTGGGGCGCCGCCGGAACGGCCTCGTGGCCGCCGCCCGCCGTCCCCACCCGCACGGTCGCCACCGCGGGCCCGACCGCGCTGCCCGCCTCGGTCGTCGTCCAGCGCCTCGCCACGGGCTTCTGGCTCAGCCACGTCACGGCCCGCCCCGAGGCCGGGATGCCGTTCCTGCGGCAGCTCGCGACACCGCCCGGAACGACGCCGCTGCTCGTCGGCACGCCCGCCCGACCCGTCCTGGCCCCCGAGGAGTTCGCGGAGGCCGCACTGTCCCTGCCGACCGGCGCGGACCAGTTCGTCGTGAGCGCGCCCTGGGCCGACCCGGGGGCGCTCGCCGCCCTGTCCGGCACGCTCGCCGAGCGGCTCGGCCGACCCGTGCACGCCGCCGTCGGCCTCCCCGTCGGGGGCGACGGCGCGTTCACCACCCGGATGCTCGACCACCGCGGCGCCACCACCTGGGAGCCGTACCTGATCCGGCTGACCTCCGGCGGCCGCCACGACACCGTCAGCACCGCCTGGCGCAACGGCGGGGCAGGGTGGGACACCGTCGGCCCCGGACTGTTCCGCGCCTTCCCGTTCTGGTGCCTGGAGGCCGTCCCGGCCGGACTCTGGCTGCGCCCCGAGCCGCCGTACGCGTGGGCGCCGCGCTTCCTGCGCCCCGACCCGGCCCGCCCGCTGCTCGTCGTGGGCGAGCAGGCCCGGCTGATCCCCCACGACACGTGGGAGCAACTGTCCGCCCTGCTGGACCAGTTGCCCGGCGACGGCGCGCGGGGTTTCGGGCTGCTGCTGCACGGCCTGGTCGACGCGGCGTCCGAGAGCAGCGCCCGGTTCTTCGCGCGGATGCACGGCCTGGTGTGGCTCAACCCGCCCGGCCGGGCGCAGACCGGCCTCCCGGCCCCGGCCGTCTCGACGACGTACGCGGTGGGCGGCAGCCTCGGCATGCCGAGCGCGCCGAGCGCGCCCGAGCGGCTGGCCCTGCCGGGGCTCCGGAACGAGGGGTTCGTGACGGGGCGGGTCACACCCGCCGATCCGGAGCTCGCCCCGCCGGCGGCCCCGCCCGCCGGGCTCGCGACGAGCAGCGGTGCGGCTCCCGCCCTCGCTCCCGCCACCACCACGAGCGCGTCGACGGCGGAGGCGACGGCGAGCGCCACCGCTTCGGCCGGTGCGCCCGTCGTCGAGCGCCCGGCCGAGCGGCCCACCACCTCCGTCGAACCGGCCACGGTGACCGAGCCGCCCGTCGCCCCGGGGCCGGGGCCGGAACCGGCGCCAGCACCAGAACGGGAGCAGGAGCCGAAGCCCGAGCGACCCAAGGAGCCCGAGGCCCTCGAGGCCTCCGCCCAGCCCCTCGCCCTCACCGCGCACTACTTCACCCCCGCCGACGTCCCACCCCTCGCCCCCGTCAGCAACGCCGCCGACCGGGACGCCTTCCGCACGTTCCTCGGCGACCACTACCAGCGCGCCGCCGGCCGGGTCGAACCGGCCGTCACCCGCCTGCCGGGCCTGCGGTCCACCGGCCGGGACGACGTCAAGCCCGACCTCGTCGCCGTCCTGCTGCACCACGAGGGAACCGGCGTGCCCGCCGAGCCGGCCGCGCTGGTCGCCGGGGCCCGCTGCGGCGCCCCCGGCGACCTCGCGCCCTACCTCGCCTGCCTGGCGTCGGGCCTGCGCCGGCTGCCGAGCCACCACGGCGCGGTGCTGCTGGGCGCGGACCTCCCGCCGGAGGTGCTGGACGCGTACCCGCCCGGCCTGGTCCTCCTCGAGCCGGCGCCGGTCGCCGGCGTCTCCTCACCGGCGGCCGCCCTCGGCGTGTCGGTGGAGTTCGCCGTCTGGTCGACGACCGGGCGCCGCACGTCCGTGTTCGGCGCCGACGGCGAGGTGCCGCAGGTCGCCTTCTCCCCCGGCAGCGGCTTCGTCGTGGTCGACACCGTCCCCGGCGACGACGCCCGGCCCGCTCGGGTGCTGCTGCGCGAAGCGGGCCCCGCACCCTCGGCCACGGCCGACGCCGAGCGCGACCGAAGCGCCCGGGACCGGCTGCGGGCCTGGCTGGAGCGCCGCGACGACGTCGCCCCGGCGGAACGCCGTACGGTCGCCCGCCCGGAGCGCTTCCACCTGACGCCCGGCCTCACTCTGCCCGAGCACCCCTCCCACCGAACCGACCCCTCCGATCCCTCCGAGGCCTGACCGCCCGCCCCCAGCCCCGGAACGGCCTGCGGCACGCTCCAACAGAACCGCCGTGAGCCGGAGTTCGTTGCGGTGGCCCGCTCACCCGATGACGTGCGGAGCGGTACGGGGAAGGTCACTGGGACCGAGGCGGTCCGGGGACCGCGGTTCACCGGCCCGCGGCGTACCCCTGCATGCCGCGCGGGTTGGCGGCCGCCGAGAGGACGCCGGTCTCCGGATCACGGGCGACGGCGCACAGGCGGCCCTCCGACCACGGGTCGCCGACGATGACGTCGTGGCCGCGCCGGCGCAGGTCCTCGATGACGTCCGGGCCCAGGCGGGACTCGACGTAGAGGCTGCCGGGGCGGGTGACCCGCGGGTAGAAGGAGCTGGGGAAGCCCTCCGTATGCCAGTTCGGGGCGTCGATCGCGCCCTGGAGGTCGAGGCCGCCGCGCACCGGCGGGCGCCGGGCGAGGGCGAGGAGGAAGTGCAGGCTCCACTGGTCCTGCTGGTCGCCGCCGGGGGTGCCGAAGGCGAGGACGGGCCGGTCGCCGCGCAGGGCGAGGGACGGCGAGAGGGTGGTGCGCGGACGGCGGCCGGGGGTGAGGGAGTTGGGCAGTCCGGGGGTGAGGGAGGCCATCTGGAGGCGGGTGCCGAGCGGGAAGCCGAGGCCCGGGACGACGGGGTTGGACTGGAGCCAGCCGCCGCTCGGGGTGGCGGAGACGAGGTTGCCCCAGCGGTCCACGACGTCCACGTGGCAGGTATCGCCGCGGGTGCCGCCGTCCCCGGCGACGGTGGGCTCGCCGGAGCCGGGCGCCGCCTCGGCGGGCGCGTACGCGGAGAGCCTGGGCGCGCGCCCCTCGGGGCTGCCGGGCCGCAGGTCGTAGGACGCCCGGCTGCCGATCAGGGCGCGGCGGTCGTCGTTGTAGCCGGGCGAGAGGAGCGCCTTGAGCGGCACCTCGGAGGCCCCGCCGTACGCATCGCCGTACGCATCGCCGTACCAGGCCTCGCGGTCGGCCATGGCGAGCTTGGTGCCCTCGACAAGCGTGTGGACGTACTCGGCGCCGCCCAGCGCGTCGAAGTCGTGCGGCAGCAGGGCGAGTTGCTGGAGGAACACTGGTCCCTGGCTCCACGGGCCCGGCTTGGCGACCGTCCAGCCGTTCCAGGTGTGGGTGACCGGCTCCTCGTAGTGGGCTTCGAAGGCCGCGAGGTCGTCGCCGGTCAGGGTGCCCGGGTGGCGCTCGCCGGAGGTGTCCAGCGCGGGGCGGGTCGCGAACGCCGCCAGTGCCTCGGCGATGAAGCCCTCGCGCCAGACCCGCCGCGCCGCGTCGATCTGCGCCTCGCGCCCGCTCCCGGCGGCCTCGGCCTCGGCGATCAGCCGGCGCCAGGTCGCGGCGAGCGCCTGGTTGGTGAGCAGCGCGCCGGGGCGCGGCGCGCGCCCGCCGGGGAGGTAGAGCTCCGCCGAGGTGGTCCACTCCCGTTCGAAGAGCTCCCGGACGGTCTCGACGGTCGCCCCGATCCGCTCGACCGCCGGGTGCCCGTGCTCGGCGTACCCGATGGCGAACCGCAGGACGTCCGCCAGCCGCTTGGTGCCGTGGTCGCGCAACAGGAGCAACCAGGCGTCGAAGGCCCCGGGCACGGCGGCCGCCAGCGGTCCCGTCCCCGGGACGAGGGACAGGCCGAGCGAGCGGTAGTGCCCGATGCTCGCCCCGGCGGGAGCGGGGCCCTGCCCGCACAGCACCCGGACCGGCCCGTCGGCGGGCGCGAGGATGATCGGCACCTCGCCGGCCGGCCCGTTCAGGTGCGGCTCGACGACGTGCAGCGTGAACGCGGCGGCCACGGCCGCGTCGAACGCGTTCCCGCCGTCCTCCAGCACCGCCAGGCCGGACGCCGACGCCAGCCAGTGCGTCGACGAGACCATCCCGAACGTCCCCTGCAGGGTCGGTCGAGTCGCGAACATCGGCACCCCTCCCACTCGCCCGAACGCCACGCCGGGTCCGGCTCCGGCTGGCACTCATCGTCTCCACTGCCGACCGTCCTGTCACCACCGCCACCGCCCGGAGCCACGCGGTTCCGGAGGGTGAGGCTTGTCACTGGTTCGCTCCATGGGCCCGCCGGGTGGGTAGGTGTACGTTCCAGCGACCACCGGGTGGGGATCCCGACTCCCCCTCGGTCGTAGTTGCTCCGGTCCGCAGCGCCTCCGGCGAAGAGAGGTACCAGACATGTCTGCACAGGTGCCGGTCCACCGTCCACCCCAGCTCGTCGGCGTGGTCGCCGAGTCGACCGTCCGGGAGACCCGCGTCGCGGCGACGCCGCCGACGGTGCGCCGGCTGCTCGGGCTCGGCTACGAGGTCGTCGTCGAGTCGGGCGCCGGGGCGGCCTCCGGCTTCACCGACGAGGCGTACGCCGAGGCCGGCGCGCGCATCGGCGACGCCTGGGCGGCGGACGTCGTCCTGAAGGTCAACCCACCCTCGGGCGACGAAGTCGCCCGGCTCCGCGAGGGCACCACCGTCGTCGGCCTGCTCGCCCCGGCGCAGCACCCCGAGCTGCTGGCGGCCCTGTCCGCGCGCGGCGTCACCGCGCTCGCGCTGGACGCCGTCCCGCGGATCTCGCGGGCGCAGTCGATGGACGTGCTCAGCTCGATGGCCAACATCGCCGGGTACCGGGCGGTGATCGAGGCGGCCCACGTGTTCGGGCGGTTCTTCACGGGCCAGGTCACCGCCGCGGGCAAGGTGCCACCGGCCAAGGTCCTGGTGGCGGGCGCCGGCGTGGCCGGGCTCGCCGCGATCGGCGCGGCGTCCAGCCTCGGCGCGATCGTCCGCGCGACCGACCCGCGGCCCGAAGTCGCCGACCAGGTACGATCGTTGGGAGGCGAGTACCTGGCGGTGGAGGTCGCCCAGGAGGCGGGCTCGGACGGCTACGCCAAGGCGACGTCGGCCGAGTACGACCGGGCCGCCGCAGCGCTGTACCACGAGCAGGCCGCGGACGTGGACATCGTCGTGACGACCGCGCTGATCCCCGGCCGGACGGCCCCGCGGCTGCTCACCGCCGAGGACGTGGCGGCGATGAGGCCGGGCAGCGTCATCGTCGACATGGCCGCCGCGCAGGGCGGCAACGTCGAGGGCACGGTGCCCGGACGCGCGGTGGTCACCGGCAACGGGGTCACGATCATCGGCTACACCGACCTGGCGGCCCGGCTGCCCGCCCAGGCCTCGCAGCTCTTCGGCACCAACCTGGTGAACCTGCTGACGCTCCTGACACCGGGCAAGGACGGACGGCTGGTCGTCGACTTCGACGACGTGGTGCAGCGGGCGGTGACGGTCGTCCGGGCGGGTGAGGTCACCTGGCCGCCGCCGCCCGTGGCCGTGTCGGCCGCCCCCTCTACTGCCGTCCCCGCCACCGGCGGCCGGCCGGCCACTGGGCCCGGCCCGAAGCCGTCACGGCTCACCCCGCCCGTCCGCTACGGGTCGATCGGGCTCGGGATGCTGGCGGCCTTCCTGCTGATCGGCTTCGCGCCCGCCCAACTGGCCCGGAACTTCACGGTTTTCACGCTCGCCGTGGTCATCGGCTACTACGTCATCGGCAAGGTCCACCACGCCCTGCACACCCCGCTGATGTCGGTGACGAACGCGATCTCCGGGATCGTGGTGATCGGCGCGCTGCTCCAGATCGGGCACGAGAGCCGGCTCGTGACGGCGCTGTCCTTCGTGGCGATCCTGCTGACGAGCGTGAACGTGTTCGGCGGCTTCGCCGTCACCCGCCGCATGCTGTCGATGTTCTCGGTCACCCCCACGGCCTCCTCGACCTCTCCGTCCCCGTCGACCTCCGAAAGGCGTTGAGCCCGATGACCGCCACGACGGCCTCCCACGCCGCGGACCTCGTCGCCGCGCTGCTGTTCGTCCTCAGCCTGGCCGGGCTGTCCCAGCACCGGACCTCGCGCGCCGGTGTCGCCTACGGCATCGCCGGCATGGCGCTCGCCCTGGTCGCCACCGTGGTGGTGGCCGCACAGGACGTCTCCGCCGGTGTGGTCGCGCTGATCGTCCTCGCGATGGCGCTCGGCGGCGCGGCCGGCCTGTGGCGGGCGCGGCGGGTGGAGATGACGCAGATGCCCGAGCTCATCGCCGTCCTGCACAGCTTCGTCGGTCTCGCCGCCGTCCTCGTCGGCTGGAACGGCTACCTGGAGGTCGAGTCCCACGGCGCCGCCCAGACCCGGGTGGCCGGGGAACTGCTCGGCATCCACCACGCCGAGGTCTTCATCGGCGTGTTCATCGGCGCGGTGACCTTCACCGGCTCGGTCGTGGCCTACCTGAAGCTGTCCGCCAGGATCGCCTCGCGCCCGCTGGTGCTGCCGGGCAAGAACGCGCTCAACGTGACTGCGCTGGCCGCGTTCGCGGTGCTGACGGCCTGGTTCACCGCCGCCCCGGGCCTCGGCCTGATGATCGCGGTCACCGTCCTGGCGCTCGCGCTGGGCTGGCACCTCGTCGCCTCGATCGGCGGCGGCGACATGCCCGTCGTGGTCTCCATGCTGAACAGCTACTCGGGCTGGGCGGCGGCCGCGGCCGGGTTCCTGCTCGACAACGACCTGCTGATCGTGACCGGGGCCCTGGTCGGGTCCTCCGGTGCGTACCTCTCGTACATCATGTGCCGGGCGATGAACCGTTCCTTCCTGTCGGTCATCGCGGGCGGCTTCGGCATCGAGGCGCCGTCGGGCGCCGCGCAGGAGCAGGGCGAGCACCGGGAGGTCCGGGCCGAGGAGGTCGCCGCGCTGCTCGCCGCGGCCCGGTCGGTGGTCATCACCCCCGGCTACGGCATGGCGGTGGCCCAGGCGCAGCACCCGGTGGCGGAGCTGACCCGCCGGCTGCGGGAGCGCGGGATCGAGGTGCGGTTCGGCGTGCACCCGGTGGCCGGCCGCCTGCCAGGGCACATGAACGTCCTGCTGGCGGAGGCGAAGGTGCCGTACGACATCGTCCTGGAGATGGACGAGATCAACGACGACCTCGCCGCGACCTCGGTCGTCCTCGTCATCGGCGCGAACGACACCGTCAACCCGGCCGCCATGGACGACCCGGCCAGCCCGATCGCCGGCATGCCGGTGCTGCGGGTCTGGGAGGCGGAGCAGGTGGTCGTCTTCAAGCGCTCGATGGCCTCCGGCTATGCGGGCGTGCAGAACCCGCTGTTCTTCCGCGAGAACACCGGCATGCTGTTCGGCGACGCGAAGCAGAGCGTGGAGGCGATCCTCCAGGCTCTCCCCGAGGGCCACGGCGGCCCGGCGAGCGCCGTCCGGCAGACGACGCCGGCAGCGGGCTAGCCGTACTGACCGCGGACGCCAGGCGGACGGGCGGTCCGCCCGGGCTCACGGCCCGGGCGGACCGCCCGTTCAGCCCCCGGTCAGCAGCCGCCGGACGTTCTCGGCCTTCGGAGAGCCGAGTTCCTCGTAGAGGGCGAGGCTGCGGCGCCAGGCCTCGGCGGCGGCCGGGGCCTGGCCGAGGTGCCGGCGGATGGTGCCGAGCTGCTCCAGCGCGGCCGCGGTGCCGTCGCGGTCGCCGATGTCCTCGCGGATCGCCACGGCCTGCCCGGCCAGGTCGAGGGCCCGCGCGAAGTCGCCGGTGTCCTGCAGGACCTGGGCGGTGACGTGCAGGGCGTGCCCCTCGCCGTAGCGGGAGCCGAGCGCCCGGAAGGCGGCGAGCGCGAGGCGGCAGTTGACGAGTGCGGGTTCGTGGCGGCCCAGCACGCGGTAGGCGGGGATCAGGTTCAGGAGGCAGACGGCCTCGCCGTAGCGGTCGCCGGCGGTGCGGAAGGCGTCGGCGGCGCGGCGGAGGTGGCCGATGGCCGTCTCGTACTCCTGGAGCTGGCGGTGGCTGACGCCCAGGTTGGCCTCGATCATGGCGGTGGCGTCCGGGTCGCCGTCACCGACGAGGGCGTCGGCGAGCCGGTAGCGCTCGATCGCCCCGCGGTAGTCACCCTGGGCGTGGGCGAGGGTGCCGGCCTGGACGAGCATGAGGGCCTCGCCGGTGCGGTCCGCCGAGCGGCGGGCGTGGCCGAGGCCGAGCTCGGTGGCGGCGTGCCAGTCTCCCCAGTACTTGCGCAGGGTGAAGAACGGCCAGAGGCTGTGGGCGAGTTGCCAGCACAGCGGGTCGTCCACCCGGTCGGCGGCGTGCCGTACGAGGTCGACGAGGCTCGCGCGTTCCGTCTCGTACCAGACCATGGCCGCCTCGGCGCCGCCGAAGTCCGGCAGCGGCAGACCGGGCGGGGGCGGGGCGGCGGGCGCGAGACGGGCGTGCGGCACGAGGAGCCGCCCGGCCCGGCGGGAGGCGTGCAGGTACCAGAGCGCGAGGCGCCCTTCGGCGGCGCGGCGCGCCCCGGGGGTGTCCTCGGAGCGGGCGCGTTCCCGGGCGTAGAGCCGGATGAGGTCGTGGAAGCCGTACCGGCCGGGCTCTGGTGCCTGGAGCAGGTGGCGGGCGGTCAGGTCGGCGAGCAGCCGTTCGGCGGACGCCGGGTCGCGGTCCAGGAGGGCGCCGGCGGCGGGCACCCCGACCGACCGCCCGGGCACCAGGGCCAGCAGCCGGAACGCGGCGGCGAGGTCCGGCGCGAGGTGGGCGTAGCTGGCCTCGAAGCTGACGCGCACCGCGCGGTCGCCGACCCGGAGTTCGTCCAGCCGCCCGTGCGCGTCGGCGAGCCGCTCGGCGAGCATCCGCACCGTGCGGCCGGGCTCGGTGACGAGCCGGCTGCCCGTGATGCGCAGCGCGAGCGGCAGTCCGGCGCAGTGGACGAGCAGTTCGGCGGTCGCGTCCGGTTCCGAGGACAGCACGGCGGGGCCGGCGATGCGGCCGAGCAGTTCCCTGGCCTCGGTGTCGGTGAACGCGGCGAGTTCGATCCGCTCCACGCCGTCGAGTTCGGGCAGCCGGCTGCGGCTGGTGAGCAGCACCGCGCAGCCGTCGCTGGCCGGCAGCGCGGGCCGGATCTGGGCGCCGTCGAGCACGTCGTCCAGCACGATCAGGACCCGTCGGTCGGTCAGCAGGCTCCGGTAGAGGGCGGCGCGTTCATCGAGCGCCGGGGGCACGTCGGTGGGGCTCACGCCGAGCGCCCGCAGGAGCCGCGCCGCGACTTCGGCGGCCGGTACGGGCGCCTGGCCGGCGCCGCGCAGGCCGGCGAACAGCTGGCCGTCGGGGTAGCGGCCGCGCAGCGCGTGGGCGGCGTGCACGGCGAGGCTGGTCTTGCCGATCCCGCCGGGGCCGGTGACCACGAGGACCGGTGTGCGCCCGGTGGCGCCGCTGCGGCCGAGCGCGTGCCGGACGGCCGCGAGTGGCGCAGTGCGGCTGGTGAAGTCCGGCAGATCGGCCGGGAGTTGAGCGGGAGGACGGGCGGCGGTCGGCGCCGGGGCACGGGTGTCCTGCCGGGGCTGCGGCGGTTCCTCACGGGCCGCGGCGATCAGCTCGGCCCGGTCGTCGTCGGCCAGTGCGAGCGCGTCGGCGAGCGCGGCGACCGACTTCAGCCGGGGGTTGCGCCGGCCCGACTCCAGCATGCCGATCGCATGCGTGGAGACGCCCGAGCGTTCGGCGAGGCCCTCCTGGGTCCACCCGAGGCGCAGCCGGTACTCGCGCACCATGTCCCCGAAACGCACGACAACCCCCATCGCCCCCACCGAGATGCCGCCGCCAACTATGGCATGGGTCATGCCAGGCGTGGCGCGGAGAACGCAGGGCGAACGCAGGGTCCACGCCATGGACCGCCGACCCCGCCGGGCCCAAGACTCGTGTCCGCCCGGACGCCGGCACCCGGCGGTACGCGAAGGATCCCAAGGCTCCCACGGGCCCGCAAGGCCCGCGGCGAACCGCCGCGCCCGGAGCGCCGGGGCGTCACCTCTCATCGAGGACCAGAGGACCAGGAACACCAGGAAAACCAGGGGGAGTTGTGAAACGCATCAAGTCAGCGGTGGCCGCGGGCCTCGCCGGCGCGATCGGCCTGACGGGCCTCGCGCTGGCCCAGCCGGCCGGCGCGACGACGCCGGCCACGCAGCGGGTGCTCACCGAACTCGGGCGCGTCCAGGGCCTGTTGCCCACGACCGGCGCCGCGGCCCGGGTCGCAGCGCCGGTCGGGCAGTCGCAGGCGCCCGCCCGGATCGCGCTCAAGGGCGCCAAGGGCGGCGCCTCGCAGGCCGGTTCGCGGATGACGGTGGAGCCCGACGCGCTGCCGGACACCGACAGCGCCGTCATCGCCGACGCCGACGCGGTCTCGCACGTCTTCGTGCTCCGCAGCGCGCGCGCCGCGACCGACGTGAGCTTCACCGTCACCGGCTTCGACGGCCGGCTGGTCGCCGACCCGCTCGGCGGCGTGCTGCTGGTCGACCAGGCGACCGGCCGGGCCGACAGCCGGATCAGCGCGCCGTGGGCGTACGACGCCAAGGGACGTCCGCTGCCCACGAGTTACACGGTCGACGGCGACACCGTCACCCAGCACGTCGACACCCGCGGCGCCGCGTTCCCGGTCGTGGCCGACCCGCACTACACCTGGGGCTGGATCACCGGCACCGTCTACTTCAACCGCAACGAGACCTCGCACATGGCGTCCGACGCGGGCTTCACCGCGGCCATGTTCGCGTTCGCCCCGCCGCCGTTCAACCTGATCGGCGCCATGGTCGCCGGGAACATCTCCCGGGTGGCGTGGAACGCCAACAGCGACCACAAGTGCGTGAAGGTCAAGTCGCTGGTGCCGGTCTTCCCGGCGTCCGAATACTCCGGGGGGTACTGCCGGTGACCATCATGACGAAAGCGCCGAACTCCCTTGCACGGAGGGTACTCCGGGCAGCAGTGGTCGCCGTCTCGATGCTGCTGACGCTCGCCTTCGCGGGGATGGCGACCCCCGCGACGGCGGTCACCGGCGGCGGCCCGGCGACGACGGGGCAGTACCCGTGGATGGTCCACTTCCGGGACACCAGCAAGTACTCCCTCTTCAGCTACAGCTGCGGCGGCGTGCTGATCGCGCCGACCAAGGTGCTGACGGCCGGGCACTGCGGCCGGGAGTACCAGGGAAAGCTGGACCACGCGCTCGTCGTCCAGGGACAGACGACGATCCTGGAGGGCGGCACCAACTACACCATCGGCCGGATCGACATCAGCCCCCAGTTCTCCCCCGACCAGGAGACCGGCGACTCGAAGAAGTACGACATCCACCAGGGCGACGTCGCGGTGGTGACCCTCAACAACCCGATGGTCGGCGTGCCGACGATGCCGTTCGCGCACATCCCGGCCGATGAGACCCTGAGCGGCAAGGGCCTGATCCTCGGCTGGTCACCGGAGAACGTCGACATGCACGGCGGCATCAAGGAGAGCCTCAACTCCTCGATGGTGCCGATCCTGCCGGACTCGGCGTGCACCCGCCCGTACGGCTCGCTGTTCCGGGTCGGCCAGATGATCTGCGCCGGCGACGCCAAGCACGACGCCTGCAACGGCGACAGCGGCGGTCCGCTGATCCGCAACGGCTGGGTCATCGGGATCATCTCCGGCGGCGGCAACGACGGCTGCGATCAGGCGGGTTACCCCGGCACCTACACCCGGGTCGCCGCGTTCTCCAACTGGATCCAGCAGATGAAGGAGGACCGCGACCACGCACCCTTCTACGTCAACGGCAAGTGCATGGACGGGGACGTCGCCAACGGCGACCACGTCCCCGGCATGAAGGTCCAGCTCTGGGACTGCAACGGCTGGCGCAACCAGTTCTGGTACACGCTGAACGACCACATCTTCAACGCCCGCAACAGCTACTGCATGAGCGCCGACATCAGCCACGGCAGCTACAACGGCATGCCGGTGCTCCTCCAGCCCTGCCACACCTGGAACGCGCCGAACGAGACCTGGATCATCGACGGCTACACGATCAAGAGCGCCTACAACGGCAAGTGCCTCGACGCCGACGTATCCGGCGGCTACCACAACGGGATGAAGGTCCAGCTGTGGGACTGCAACGGATGGACCAACCAGCAGTTCTGGTGACCGAGCCCGTACGCCCGGCCCGCCGTCGCCCCTGCGCGACGGCGGGCCGGGCCGCGTCGACGGACCGTCAGGACGCCTGCTGCGCCCGGGCCAGCCGGTCGGCCTCGCCGCGGCGGGCCGGGGCGAGCACGTCCACCGGGGTCCCCGCGCCCTCGCCGGGGCGGGCGCCCCAGCCGCGCAGGCGGTCGGCGAGCTGCCGCACGCGCCGGTCCTGCGGGCCGGGGACGAGGTAGAACAGCGACTCGTCCACCTCGTCGTCGTCCCCGCCCCAGCGCACGACGCCCTCGCACTCGGCGAGGATGTCCCGCAGCACCAGCTCCTGGTGGGCGAAGAACCCGCCCTTCGCCGTGGCGCCGGGGCGGATGCGCACGGCGGTGCCGGACGCGAGGTTCGACTCCGGCGCGCCCGCGCGCAGGCCGCCGATGGCCTGCCAGCCGAGCAGGTCGCCGCTCGGGAGTTCCTCCACCTCGTAGTGGAAGCGCCGGATCACGTGGACGAGGATCTCCTCCGCGTCGCCGATCCGGATGTCCACACTGAGGCCCGTACCGGCCACCGGGCGGGTCCAGACGGTGGAGACGTGGTTCGCCTCCTTCTCGATCGTCCAGCCGTTGGCACTGGTCGGGAGCTTCTTCGCCGGGTCGCCCGGCTCGAGCGTCCCCTTCGACGGCGCCGCCGTGGCGGTGCCGGGGAGCAGCGCGCCCAGGGCCGCGGCCGCGCCGATCACGGCCGCACCCTTGACCGCGGCGCGCCGCGTGAATCCGATCTGCACGTCTTCCATTTCCTTGTGTCCCCCTCTGTCTTCCACGAACGCTCTTCTACAGCACGACGATCAGCACGAGCGTGGGCACGAGCAGCAGCACCAGACTCACCGGCCAGTACACCCGGCCCCGGCCACCCGGGGCCGTCCGCCGCCGCACGGCGGCGTTGGCGAGCCACCACAGCACCCCGAACGCCCCGACCACCGGGATCAGGATCGCCAGCAGCGGCAGCACGCCGTCGTTCTCCGTCGGCTCACGGCTGGTCCAACCCAGGGCGGCGAGCGGCCAGTTGGAGGCGAAGTACCACAGCAGCCAGACCGGGACGACCGCGGGAAGCCCCAGCAGCAGGTTCAGGACGGCGGCGGCCGGCGAGTAGGTGCGCATCTGTTCGTGCCCCGGCCTCACTTGCTGCGCGACAGCAGGTTGTAGTTCTCCAGCACGTTGTACAGCCCGATCAGCTCGCGGCCGTACTGCTGCGCCGCGTCGCCGAGGCCGTTGTAGCGGGCGAGCAGCGCCTGGGTGTCGGTCTGGCTGGTGGTCAGGCCGGGTCGGGCGATGCCGAGCTGGCGGGAGTTGTAGATCGTCAGGTAGGTGACCGAGCGGATGTTGTAGGCCGGGTCCTGGAGGTTGTCCCAGACCTCCCGCAGGTTGGCCTCGGTGAGCTTCGTCCCGTTGATCAGGCCCTCGCTCAGGCAGTGGTTGCGGGCCTCGATGGCGATCCGGGCGAAGATCTGGCCCCAGCCGGTGCTGCAGTCGTCCTTGAGGCCGTTGCGGACGGCTGCGTCGGCGGCGAAGTCGAGCGCGTTGAGCTTGCGCAGCTCCCAGAGCACGGGGGCCTGGATCAGCGCCTTGCGGAGCTTGAACTCGCGGGCCAGCGCGGTGAACAGCCAGTCGGCGCTGAGCACGAGGTCGAAGGCCTTGGTGGTGGAGACGCCGCCGAGGGTGGCCCAGTCCTTGTCCGTCCAGCCGTCGCCGCCGGTCTCCGGCACGCCGATCGACGTGAGGTAGCCCTGCACGTCCTTCAGCATGGCGTCG
This sequence comes from Streptomyces sp. SP17BM10, assembly GCF_036322405.1. Taxonomy (NCBI): domain Bacteria; kingdom Bacillati; phylum Actinomycetota; class Actinomycetes; order Kitasatosporales; family Streptomycetaceae; genus Streptomyces; species Streptomyces sp. SP17BM10. The sequence goes on from NZ_JAQYXB010000675.1 coordinate 474,347, forward strand.
CGGTAGGCGCTCTTGTCGAGGTCGGTGTCGAGGCCGGCGACGGTGGCCGCGCCGGGGTCGAAGTCGCCCTGGCCGGTGTCCCGGCCGGAGGCGATGTCGGTGTCGATCTCGATGGCCGACGCCCCGCTGCCCACCGTGACGGTGGCGATCTGGTCGAACGCCCAGTTGCTCGGCATCGGGTAGCCGAGGTTGCCGGAGAAGCCGCTGGACATGTCGGAGACGAAGCTGGTCCGGGCGAAGCCGGCGTCGGCCACGCGCTGGCACACGTTGCGCGGCCCGTACACGCCCACCTGGTACGGCGAGTTCTCGCTGACGGTGTGGTGCACGCCGCGGAAGTGCGGGATGACGTAGGTGCTGACCTCGCCGTCCATGGCGTCGTAGTCGACCGCGAAGTAGATCGTCGTGCCGGCCTTGAAGCCGTGGAAGCGCGCCCACTCGATCGCGCGGAACGCGTCGTTGGTGCCCTGGTTGTAGCTGAAGTAGTCGGCCGACCGGCTCCACGTCTGGTAGATCGGGAAGCAGCGCAGCCCGTACTGCTTGATGGTGTCGAGCTCGCCGGGCTGGATCTGCTTCTCGGGCAGGCTGGTGGTCGACGGGTTGGACAGGTAGCGGCCGACGTACTGGTAGCCGGCGTCCTTGAGCGCCTGCGCGCGGGCCGGGGTGATCTTGGTGACGCCGTCGCAGGCGCTGCCGCGGCGGGTCTGGTCGCCGTAGGAGACGAGCAGCGAGGCCCAGGTCTGGAAGTCGCCGACGCCGGTGACCGGCAGCTTGACGAAGGACTGGAACGCCTCGACCCCGCTCTTCACGGCGGCCGTGAAGTCGCCGAACGCGACGTCGCGCCGGTTGAGGACCATCGCCGCGGTGAACAGCATCGGCCAGGTGCCGGTGGCGCCGACCGAGACGGGGTGGCTCTTGAGCCCCGCCTGGGTGCCCGGCCCGAAGGCGCCGTTGGCGGTGCCGTCGGCCATGCCGATCTCGTACTGGATCGCGAACAGCATCGACTTGGCGACGTCCCGCGAGTGGTGCCCGTCGCAGGGGATCACGAAGAAGTCCCTGCGGTTGACGTAGCGGCCGTTCAGCCAGCGCTGGATGGCCCGGATGGCGTCCGTCCCGTCGGTGACGGTGACGTACGCGTCCATGTTGAGCAGGCCCTTGACGACCTTGGGTTCCAGCGAGCTGCCCGGGAACACGCCGTCGAGGCCCATGTGGAGCTTGAGCTTGGCGACGGCCGCCTTGACCCGCCCGTTGTACGTGCCGTCGATCTCGCCGCCGTCGTAGCCCTTGCAGTACAGGGCGGCCTGCAGGATCCGGCAGAAGTTCGCGGACGGGACGGTCGACTCGTCCAGCTTCGGGTACTTGGTCTGCAGCGTCGACAGCGTGGTCGGACCGAAGGAGTTGGAGAGGGAGGTGATGCCCATCTCGTACTGGAGCGCGCGGGTCAGCGCGTACATCACCGTCCAACCGGTGCGGCCGTCCTCGTCCAGCTTCGATATCCCGAGCGTGGCGCCGTTGTTGTAGGTCGTGTTGACGAACCTCTGAGCCAGCCGGACCATCTCGTCAGCCATGGGCTGCGATCCCCCATTCGCGCCTCGCCGCGGCTCTTCCGCCACGGCACGGCCACGAACTTTACCAGGGCTTTTCCCCGCCTTGGCGGTCGGATTGCAGGAACTGCTCGGCCCATATGATCTTGCCCTCGGCGGTGTACCGCACACCCCAGCGGTCGGTGAGCCGGGCCACCAGGAACAGCCCGCGGCCGCCCTCGTCCTCGTCGGCGGCGTAGCGCAGGTGCGGGGAGGTGCTGCTGCTGTCGGACACCTCGCAGATCAGCGTGCGGTCGTACAGCAGTCGCACCCGGATCGGTCCGGTCCCGTAGCGGATGGCGTTGGTCACCAGCTCGCTGAGCACCAGCTCGGTGGCGAACACGGCGTCGTCCAGGCCCCAGGCGCTGAGCCGGCGGGTGGCCTCGGCGCGGGACTTCGCCACCGCCTCGGGGCTCGCGGCCACCTCCCACCCGGCCGACCGGTCCGGCGCCAGCACGCGGGTGCGGGCGACGAGGAGCGCGATGTCGTCGGTCTGCCGCGCGGGCAGCAGGGCGTCGAGCACGGCGGTGCAGATCTCCTGGGGCGAGCGGCCCGGGCGGCCCAGGGTCGCGGTGAGGAGGTCCAGGCCGGCCCCGACGTCGCGGGTGCGGTCCTCGATGAGACCGTCGGTGTAGAGCACCAGGCCACTGCCCTCGGCCAACCGCAACTCGGCGGCCTCGAAGGGCATTCCTCCCAGGCCCAGCGGCGGACCGGCCGGCAGCACCGGCAGCTCCACGGTGCCGTCCGGGTGGACGAGCGCGGGCGGCGGGTGGCCGGCCCTGGCCAGGGAGCAGGTCGCGGTGGTCGGGTCGTAGATGCAGTAGAGGCACGTGGCGCCGGTGATCGCGTGCTCCCCGTCCGCCTCGGCCGTCTCCTGGTCGATGTGGGCGACCAGCTCGTCCAGGTGCCCGAGGAGCTCGTCCGGCGGCAGGTCGAGGGTGGAGAAGTTCTGGACGGCGGTGCGCAGCCGGCCCATCGTCGCGGCGGCGTGCAGGCCGTGGCCGACCACGTCGCCGACGACCAGCGCGACCCGGGCGCCCGGCAGCGGGATCACGTCGAACCAGTCGCCGCCCACACCCGCCTGGGCCGGCAGGTAGCGGTGCGCGACGTCGACGGCGCTCTGTTCGGGCAGGGCGCGCGGCAGCAGGCTGTGCTGGAGCGTCACGGCCATCATGTGCTCGCGCGTGAAGCGCCGGGCGTTGTCGACGGACACGGCGGCCCGGGCGGTCAGCTCCTCGGCCAGCGACAGGTCGTCCTCCTCGAACGGGCCCCGCTCCCGGCCGCGCCAGAAGCACGCGACGCCCATCAGCACGCCGCGCGCCGTCAGCGGCACCGCGATCAGCGAGCCCAGGCCGAACTCCAGCACCGCCTGCGTGCGTTCGGTGTCCTGCCGCCGCCACCCGGCGTCGGCCGCCAGCTCGGGCACCAGCGCGGAGTGCCCGCCGACGAAGCCCTCCGCCTGCGGGGTGCTCCCGGCCCACCGGACCAGCTCCCCGCGCGGGTACAGCGGCGAGTCGTCCCGGATCCCGTCGAGCGCCACCCGCCGCAGCTCGACCGGCTCCCCGACGGCCGGCGTCCGCGGCTCCTCGCCGCTGAGGACCGCCTCCGCGAGGTCGACGGTCGCGAAGTCGCAGAACGCCCGGACGGCCATCCCGGCGAGCTCGTCCGCGGTGCGCCGCACGTCCAGCGTCGTGCCGATGGCCACGCTCGCCTCGTAGAGCATCCGCAGCCGGCCGCGGGCGGTCTCGGCGCGCCCGGCGAGGGCGCGCAGCTCGGTGGAGTCGCGCAGCGTGGTGACGCTGCCGGGCGGGCCGCCCCCGCTGTCGGTGGGCCGGGTGTTGACGGCCAACAGCCGCTCGCCGACGGGGAGCACCTCGTCGTCCACCTCCCGCCCGGAGACCAGCAGCTCGGCGGTGCGCGCGGCGAGGCCGAGGTCCGTGACGGCGCGCCCCTCCGCGTCGGCCGGCAGGTCGAGCAGCCGCCGCGCCTCGTCGTTGGCGAGCAGGATCCGGCCGTCCCCGCTGACGATCACCACGCCCTCGCGCACCGAGTGCAGCACGGCGTCGTGGTGCTCGTACATCCGCGTCATCTCCTCCGGCCCCAGGCCGTGCGTCTGGCGCAGGAGCCGCCGGCCCACCAGCGCCGTCCCGGCCGTGGCCACGCCGAGCGCGACGGCGCCGGCGCCGAAGACGACCGGCAGCTGACGGTCGACCGCGCTGCTGACGTTGGCGACCTTCATCCCGGAGGACACGATGCCGATGACGGCGCCGTTGGCGTCCTCCACCGGCACGACGACCTGGTACTCCCGGCCGAGCGGCCCGTGCACCTGCTCGACGGTGACCTTCCCCTCCAGCGAGGGACCGATGGTGCCGACGAACTTCTTGCCGATCAGCTCGGGCTTGGGGTGGGTGTAGCGGATGCCGTTGCGGTCGGTCACCACGATGAAGTCCACGTTGGCCGCCTTGCGCGCCTCCTCGGTCAGCGGCTGGAGCACGGCACTGGGGTTCGGCCCCTCCATCGTCGCCACCAGGCCGGGGCTGTGGGCGAAGCTCTGGGCGGCGGCGAGCGAGCGGTCGCGCGCCGCGTCGAACCGGTCGCTGCGGGACTGCACCAGCAGTGCCACGACGGCCACCACCACGAGCAGCAGGACGATCAGCACCTGGAGGACGAACATCTGGCCGGCGACGCTGCGGATCCCCAGCACCGAGCGCGGGCGCCGCGACGACGGCTCCCGCGGTACCGGATTCGGGTGTCGCCGCTCCCGGCGGCCACCCGGTCGGCGCGGGGGCAGCCGGGGCGGGGGCCCCTGGTCTGCGGCCATACCCCCATGATCCCGCTCCGGGCGCGGCCGGAAACGTCGTGGCGGCGGGCGCACGGGCTCAGCGGGGGACGGACCGGATCAGCAGCAGCGCCACGTCGTCGGTGCGGTGCTCTCCGTGCCCGGCCCGGTCGATCAGCGCGTCGGCCAGCCGCTCCAGCGGCTCCCCGCCGCGCCGCGCCAGCGTGGCGACCAGGCCGGCCAGCGCCCGGTCGGGGTCGGCCCCGGGGGTGTCGACCAGTCCGTCGGTGTAGAGCACCAGCGTGGTGCCGACCGGCAGGGGGACGGGGATCTGCGGGTACTCGGCGGCCGGGTCGACGTTCAGCACCATCCCGATGTCCGGCTCCAGCACCTCCGCCCGGCCGTCCGGCCCGCACAGCAGCGGCACCGGGTGCCCGGCGTCGGCCAGACCGGCCTCGCGCCGGGCCAGGTCGATGCGCAGGTAGGCGCAGCTGGCCAGCAGTGCGGTGTCCAGGTCGACCAGCAGGCGGTTGGTGCGGCAGAGCACGGTGCTCGGGTCGGCGTCGGCGGACGTGAAGGCGCGCACCGCGGTACGGACCTGGCCCATCAGCGCGGCGGCGTTGACGTTGTGGCCCTGGACGTCGCCGATGACGACGGCCACGCTGTCCGGCCCGGCCCGGATCAGGTCGTAGAAGTCGCCCCCGACGTCCATGCCCTCGGTGCACGGCAGGTAGCGGGCGCAGACCTCCAGGCCGGGGATGGCGGGCAACGCCCCCGGCAGCAGGCTCTCCTGGAGGCCGTGGGCCAGGCCGAGCTTGGTGTCGTACAGCCGGGCGCGGTCCAGCGCCTGGGCGATCAGACCGCCGAGGGAGGTGAGGACGGCGCGCTCCTCCAGGTCGAAGCGGTGCGGCTCGGCGAAGGCCAGCACGCAGGTGCCGATCAGCCGGCGCGAGGTCACCAGTGGCAGGTAGGCCCAGGCGGACATCCCGTCCTGCGTCTCGTGGCGGCCCGGGTAAAGCCGCTCCAGCTCCGCACGGCTCTCGAAGTAGGCCGGCACGGCGTGGGTGGAGGCCCGGACGCCGGGCGTCGGCTCGGTCAGCGGCGTGCCGTCGAACTGGTCGACCAGGCCGGGCGGGTAGCCGCGGTGCCCCGCGATGCGCAGCCGGCCGCCCTCGGCCAGCAGCACCGCCACCGCCCGGCCGCCGAAGGCCGGCACGATCTGCTCGGCGACCATGGTCACGACGTCCTGCACGCTGATCGCCTCGGTCAGCGCGCTGGCGAGGTGCAGCAGGTGGTACAGCGCGCCGGGCCGGGTGTGCACCGCCCGGTCGGCCGGCGTGCCCGCGGACCGCTCCCGGCGGGCACCGGCCAGGGCGGTGAGCGGGGCGACGGGCGCGGCCGGGGCGATCCGGACGGTCAGGCCGGTCGCGTCCGGGAACAGCTCGAACGACAGCCGGCGGTCCGGCGGCCGGACCGCGACGAAGGCCGCCGACTGCCCGCTGATCACCGCCGACCGGCAGTGGTACTCGTACACCGGATCGCGCAGCCACGGCAGCACCGCCCACGGCCGCCGGCCCAGCAGCCGATCGGCCGGCTCCCCGAGCAGCTCGGCGGCGGCCGGGGTGACGGCGGCCAGCCGGCCGTCCAGATCCAGCGCGAACACGCCCTCCGGGAGCCGCGCCGCCATCGCCGCGACCGGCTCGCCCTGACGCCGCTCCGCCACCGCCGGGCGCGGGCCCGCCCGCACCGGCCGCCCGGCCCCCTCGGCCCCGGCCAGCACCTGGGCCAGGCGACCGGCGATCGCGTCGAGCGCGCCGCGCTCCCGGGCCGACAGTTCCGGGGCGTGCGCGGCGGGCCACAGGACGAACAAGGCCCCGTACGTCGTCCCGCGCGCGACGAGCGGCACCGCGGCCAGGCAGAACGCGTACGGCATCGCGACCGCGACCCTCGGGTACCGGCGCGCCAGCTCCTCCGCCCCGCCCACCCACACCGTCCGACCACCGCGCACCGCGTCGGCGACCGGGATCGGCGCGGTCACGCCGATGTGCTGCCACGGCCGGGTGAACTGCCGGGCGGCCCCCAGCGTCATGGCCAGTTCGAGCGCCTGCCGGTCCTCCGACAGCAGGTAGACCCCGCCGAGGTGCGCGCCGAGCCGCTCCGGCACCGACCGCAGGACCTGCCCGACGGCCTCCAGGCCGGGCCCCGCCGCGGCCCCCGCGCCCTCGGAGGACGCCTGCCGTGCCACGCCCATCACGCGCACCCCATTCGGCCGACCGGCCCCCTCCCATAGTGGCCCGGCAGGGCGCCGTGTGCCCCGTCGCCGCGGGGACGCGGGGACGCGGGGCGCGGCCGGGCCCGGCGGCGGCGCCACGCACGGGCTGAACCCCGCCCAGCTCCGTACGTCGCGCCGCGCGCCCTCAGCTCGGCCCGGCCCCGGACTACAGGAACCCGAAGGGGGCGGTGGCATCTGCCACCGCCCCCCTTGGTCACGGCCTCGGGTCACGGCCTCGGGTCACACCCTTCGGGGCATGCCCCGTCCGTCACGCCCCGCCGGCGATCTGGCCGAGGTTGGTCCAGCCGTCCGGGCCGCTCGGGTCGCCGCCGTTGTCGGCGTAGGCGGTGACGTGGCCCTCCGGGGAGGTCCTGAGGTAGTCGGCGTGGGTGTCGCCGGTGAAGTCGACCAGCTGCACGCTGGCGTGGTCGGTGGTCACGCCGGTCGCGACACGGCCGATGGGCTGCCAGCCTCCGTGGCCGTCGCCGCCGTGGTTGAGCCACGCGCTGACCGAACCGTCGGGGTTGATCACCCAGTAGTCGGCCTTGCCGTCGCCGTCGAAGTCGGCCAGCCGGACCCGGCTGCGGTCGGTCGTGACGCCGGTGGCCACCTGGCCGAGGCCGTGCCAGCCGCCGGAACCGGCCGGGTCACCGCCGCGGTTGAGCCAGACGCTGACCGTGCCGTCCGGCTTGATCAGCCAGTAGTCGGCCCTGCCGTCCCCGTCGAAGTCGGCGAAGCGCACCTGGCCCTGGTCGGCGGTCAGACCGGTGGCCACCTTGCCGACCGGCTGCCAGCCGCCGGAACCGGCCGCGTCACCGCCCCGGTTCAGCCACACGTTGACCGAACCGTCGGGGTTGATCACCCAGTAGTCGGCCTTGCCGTCACCGTCGAAGTCGGCCAGCCGGACCCGGCTGCGGTCGGTCGTGACGCCCGTCGCGATCTTGCCGAGCGACTGCCAACCGCCGGAACCGGCCGGGTCACCGCCGTGGTTGAGCCACACGTTGACCGACCCGTCGTCCTCGACGGTGACGTAGTCCGGCCTGCCGTCGCCGTCGAAGTCGGCCCAGCGCACCCGGCCGCCGTCGCCGGCCTCGGTGCCCGCGCGCGGGACGGCAGGGCGCGGGGCCCAGCCGTCGGCCACGACGCGGTCGAGGGCGGTGTGGAAGACCTGGGCCATCTTGCGGTAGCCCTCGTCGTCGGGGTGCAACTGGTCGGGCAGGTCGTGGGCGGGGTCGAGGTCGGCCGGGTCCACGTAGCGGACGTGCCGGCCGGCGCGCTGACGATCGGCCTCCAGGGCGGCGATCGTGCGGTTGAACTCGGCGGTCTCCCGTTCGAGACCGGCCGTCGCCGTGAGCAGGCCCTGGATGACGACGGTCACCCGCGGCTTGTCGGTGTGGATGCGGTCGACGAGTTCGCCCAGCGCGGTGGCGGCCGTGACCGGGTCGGCCTTGTCGAACTTGACGTCGTTGATCCCCAGGTGCAGCAGGACGACGTCCGGGTCGGCCGCGGTCAGCCACTGGTCGATGCCGTCGCGGATCTGCCGGATCTTGTAGCCGCTGTGGCCCTCGTTGTCCGGATCCACCTGGGTGCCCGAGGAGTTCGAGCCCACCAGGTCGATGGTGTACGGCGACTGGCGCGCGGTCAGGTCCATCAGCGGCGCGCGGTAGCCGTCACCGGTGCGGCTGCCGGCCCCCCAGGTGATCGAGTCGCCGAGCGGCATGACCTTGATCAGCGGAGGTGCGGGCGTGACGGCGGCCTGGGCGGTGGTCGGGGCCAGGCCGAGGCCGGCGCCGGTCACGGCGAGGAGTGCCGCCAGCGTCCGGGAAACGCTCTGTTTCATGGCAGGGAGTACGGCTTTCGAAAGGGGCCGGGGTCAGGCCGGCCGTGGAGTGCGTGGTGCACGAGGTGGGCCCGGCCGCTCCGCGCGCCGTACGGCGCGGGGAGCGGCCGGGCCGGAGCCGGGCGCCGCGGGAAAGGGGCGCCACCGACTCGGGCGCCGCTGGATCAGGCGCCGCTGGCGATCTTGCCGAGGTCGGCCCAGCCGCTCGGGCCGGACGGGTCGCCGCCCTTGTTCGCGTACCCGTGGGTGCTGCCGTCACCGGGGTTCCACAGGTAGTCGGCCTTGCCGTCTGCGGTGAAGTCCGTGAAGTAGACGGAGTTCTGGTTGGTGGTCAGGCCGGTCGCGACGCGGCCGAGGGACTGCCAGCCGCCGCCGGCGTCGCCGCCGTGGTTGAGCCACACGTTGACCGTGCCGTCCGGGTTGATCACCCAGTAGTCGGCCTTGCCGTCACCGTCGAAGTCCGCGAGCCGGACCCGGCTGCGGTCGGTGGTCACGCC
>NZ_JAQYXB010000676.1:0-300 GCF_036322405.1 Streptomyces sp. SP17BM10
GCGTCCACGCGCTCGGACTCCTGGGCGCGGGCGGCGGCCATCCACTGGGCGGTGTAGGAAAAGGCGTGCACGGTGGTCCCTCCTCGGGCTCAGGCGACGAACGCCTTCTGGATGGTGGCGAGGGACTGGAAGTCCTCGATGTCGTTGGTGTCGACGTCGATCTCGATGCCGGCCGCGTCCTCGATCGTGTAGACGAGCTCGACGATGGCGAGCGAGTCGACGAGGCGGCTCTCGATGATGTTGACGTCGGGGGCGAGTTCGGTGCGGCCGGGGTGACGGCCGAGGATCCAGTCGCGGACC
>NZ_JAQYXB010000677.1:0-62814 GCF_036322405.1 Streptomyces sp. SP17BM10
ACCGGACGGACCGTCACCGTCACCAACCCCGGCTACGCCCCCACCATCAACCCCGGCGCCTCCTACACCACCAGCGCCAACTTCTCCTACACCGCCACCAACACCGCCCCCACCACCTTCACCGTCAACGGCACACCCTGCCGCGGTGCCAACCGGCCGCCGACCGTCTCGCTCACCTCCCCGGCGGCCGGGCAGACCTTCACGCCGGGCTCCACGGTGACGGTGTCCGCCGACGCGGCGGACGCCGACGGCGCCGTCTCCAAGGTCGACTTCTACGCCTCGACGTCGGCCGGCACCAACACCCTGATCGGGACCAGCAGCACCGCGCCGTACACCGTCCCGTGGGCGAACGTGGCGGCGGGCGACTACTCGGTCACCGCCGTGGCCACCGACGACGGCGGCGCCACCACGACCTCCAGCCCGGTCGCGATCAAGGTGGCGGGGCCGAGCGTCCTGGTCAGTCCGGCCTCGCTCGCCGTCCAGCAGGGGAGCAGCGGCACCTTCACCGTCGCCCTCTCCCAGGCGCCGACGGCCGACACCGCGGTGTCGGTGGCCCGTTCGGGCAGCGACACGGACCTGAGCGTGACCTCCGGTGCCACCCTCACCTTCACCCCCGCGGACTGGAACGTCCCGCGGACCGTCACCGTCGCGGCCGGCACCGACAGCGGTCAGGTCGGCGGCACCGCCACCTTCACGGCCTCGGCGGCCGGCTTCGGCCCGGGCGCCGTCACGGTGACCGAGGCGGCCAGGACGTCGGGCTACGACCGGTACTTCCTGGACCTCTACAGCAAGATCAAGAATCCGGCGAACGGGTACTTCAGCCCGCAGGGCATCCCGTACCACGCGGTGGAGACACTGATCGTCGAGGCCCCCGACTACGGCCACGAGACCACCTCCGAGACCTACAGCTACTGGCTGTGGCTGGAGGCCGACTACGGGCGGGTCACCGGCGACTGGACGGCCTTCAACAACGCCTGGAGCAGCCTGGAGACGAACCTGATCCCCAGTCACGCCCAGCAACCCGGCCAGAGCACGTACAACCCGGCCAAACCCGCCGAGTACGGCCCGGAGAAGGCCCAGCCGGACCAGTACCCGGCCAAGCTGAACGCCGGCGTCCCGGTCGGCACCGACCCGCTCTCCACCGAGCTGAGCGGCTCCTACGGCAGCCCGGACGTGTACGCCCCGGCCTGGCTGCTGGACGCCGACGACACGTACGGCTTCGGGCAGTGCGAGGACGGAACCAGCAAGCCCAGCCTGATCAACACCTTCCAGCGCGGCCCGGAGGAGTCGGTCTGGGAGACCGTGCCGCAGCCCGACTGCGACCTGTTCAAGTACGGCAACAGCGGCTCCGGCTTCCTCGGTCTGTACAACGACGGCGGCGGCTCGTTCAGCAAGCAGTACAAGTACACCGACGCGCCCGACGCCGACGCCCGGCTGGTCCAGGCCGCCTACTGGGCGGAGCAGTTCGCCACGTCGCAGGGGAAGAGCGCGGCCATCACCGCGACCCTGGCCAAGGCCGCCAAGCTCGGGGACTACCTGCGCTACTCGCTCTACGACAAGTACTTCAAGCAGGCGGGCAACTGCCTCGGCTCCACCGGCTGCCCGGGCGGATCCTCCAAGGCGAACGAGCAACTCGGCCTGCTCACCTGGTACTTCGCCTGGGGCGGGGCGGCCGACGGCAGCTGGTCGTGGCGGATCTCCGGCTCCACCGCCCACCAGGGCTACCAGAACCCGATGGCCGCCTGGGTGCTCGCCAACGACCCCGGCCTGAAGCCGCTCTCGCCGAGCGGCGCCACCGACTGGGCGGGCAGCCTGGACAAGCAGCTCCAGTTCTTCCAGTGGCTGCAGTCCACCGAGGGCGGCATCGCCGGCGGCGCCACCAACAGCTGGGGCGGGAACTACGGCGACGACGCGGCACCGCCGGCGGGCGACCCGACCTTCTACGGCCTGTACTACGACTGGCAGCCCGAGTACCACGACCCGGCGTCCAACCAGTGGTTCGGGTTCCAGACCTGGTCGATGGAGCGGTTCGCCGAGTACTACTACACCACCGGCGACACACGGGCGAAGGCCATCCTCGACAAGTGGGTCCCGTGGGCGATGTCCGTCTCCCGGGCGGACCCGTCCACCGGCACCCTGACCACGCCCGACACACTCTCCTGGACCGGCGCGCCCGACACCTGGAGCGCCACCAGCCCCGGGACCAACACCGGTCTGCACGTCACCGCGAGCGGCACCGCCACCGACGTCGGCGTGGCCGGATCGCTCGCCAAGACCCTCGCGTACTACGCGGCCAAGTCCGGTAGCGGCGATGCCCGGAAGTTCGCGCAGAACATCCTCGACACCCTGCACGCCAAGTACACCGACAGCCTGGGCTACTCGGCGGCCGAGACCCGTACCGACTACAGCCGCTTCACCCAGGCGTACTCGCCGACCACCCATCAGGGCCTGTACGTCCCGCCCGGCTGGAGCGGCACCTACCCGGACGGCACCCGGATCGGTTCCGCGAGCAACACCTTCCTGTCCATCCGGCCCTGGTACACCAAGGACCCGCAGTGGTCCAAGGTGCAGGCCTACCTCGACGGCGGTGCCGCGCCGGTCTTCACCTACCACCGGTTCTGGGCCGAGGCGGACATCGCCACCGCCTTCGACACCTTCGCCCAGCTGTTCCCGACGGTGAACCCGGGAAGCTGAGCGGCCGGGCCACGCCCTCGTCCCCCGGCCCCGCGCACGCACGCGGGGCCGGGACGAGGTCGGTCAGGACGGGTCGCCGTAGACCACACCGCGGCCGTAACCACCGAGGTAGACCCGGCCGAAGACGTCCGGGTCGCCGGAGACAACGTTGATGATGCTCCCGCCGAACTGGTGCCGGTCGTCGTTGATCCGGACCCAGGTCGAGCCGCGGTCGGTGGAGCGGAACAGGCCGGTGACGCCCTTCACCTTCCCGCTCAGGTAGACGGCCTGGTAGTCGGCGCCGGGCGCGGCCTTGCCGAAACCGACGGCGCTCGCCTGCTCCACGCCGTCGAGTCCGCGGAAGCTCGCGCCGCCGTCGGTGGAGTGCCGCAGCCCGTTGCCGCCGGCGATCCACAGGTCACCGGCGACCCCGGGGGCCGCCTTGAGCTGCCCGCCGCCCAGCCCGGTGGCCCGGGCGGCGAAGTGCCGCCCGCCGTCGGTGGACGCGTACAGGGTGCCGCCGCTGAGTGCGTAGAAGGTGTTCGCCGCCGAGCGGTCGGCCACCACGGCCGCGTCCTTGGGCAGGCCGGAGACCGCCGCCCAGGAGCCGCCGCGGTCGGTCGAGAGGAACGGCGCCTGGCCGGCCGGAGTCCAGACCACGGTGCCGGCGTCCGCCGAGACGGCCGCCGATCCGCCGCCCGCGCCACCCACCGGCGCCGCCGCGAACGGAGCCCAGTTCGCTCCGCCGTCGGTCGAGTAGGCGCCGTGCTGCGCGCCGCCGAGGCCGACCCGAACCATGAACCCGGGTTTGCCCTGGGCGAAGTCGATGCCGGTGGTGTTGGTGAACAGCGGCCCGCTCAGCGCCTTGGGGGCCACCTTGGTCAGGTCCTCGTGGCGGAACCCGCCGACGTCGCCGAGCGCGCTGATGAGCGGCAGACCGGGGGGCTTGATCAGTCCGAGAGTCGCCGTCTCCTCCAGACCCTTGGCCGGGACGGTCCAGTGCGTGGGACGCCCGCTGTCCGCCGCCGTCACGTCGGTGCTGCCCCACATGCCCGAGCCGGTGCCGTACAGCACGTGCCCGGAGTCGAAGGGGTCGATGGCCAGCGTGCCCATCCAGTGCCCGATGCCGTTGCCGACGTAGGGTGCCGCGGAGTCGTCCCGCTGCGAGCCCGCACCGAGCGCCTGCCACGTGGCGCCGCCGTCGGTCGAGCGGTACAGCTCGTCGGAGGGCCACCAGCGGTCGAGCGTGGTGACCATCACCGTGGCCGGGTGCCGAGGGTCCACCGCCAGGCCCGCGAAGCCGTAACTCCCGGTGGACGGCGAAACGTTCTTCCAGGCACCGGCGGACGGCGTGTACTTCCACACCGAGCCGGCCGTCACCCCGTTCGGGCCGGGCGCATTGGTGTAGGTCAGGTACAGCGAGCCGTCGCCGGACAGCACACCGTGCTGCGGCAGCTGCCCGGTCGGCTGGCCCGGGACGGCCTGCCAGGTGGCGCCGCCGTCGGTGGAGCGGTACAGCGAGGTCGACTTGTCGGCCACCCCGACGTAGATCGTCCTGCTGCCGGAGGGGCCGAAGGTCACGAAGGACAGGCCGACCCCGCTGCTCGCGCCGTCCTTGACGGGGAAGCCGCCGACCTGACTCCACGTCACACCGTAGTCGGTGCTGCGCCAGAGGCCGTTCTTGCGGGTGCCCAGGTAGAGCGTGCGGTTGTCGGACGGGTCGACCACCAGCCGCTCGCCCATGGACCGGCCGTCCTCGTTGCCTCCGAGCTTGAAGGGCAGGTCGGTGCGCTGGAACGTCCGTCCCTGGTCGGTGGAGCGCAGGATCGCGCCGTTGCCCGCCCACTCGTTGGTGTAGGTGCCGCTCGCCAGGTAGAGCCGGTTCGGGTCGACCGGGTCGGTGGCGAGGCTCTCGATCCCGAGCAGGTTCCAGTCGGCGCCGCCGATCCAGTCGGTCAGCGGGGTCCACTGCCCGGCGGTGGTGTCCCAGCGGTAGGCGCCGCCGATGTCGGTCCGGGCGTAGAGCAGGTCCTTGCGGGTGGGGTTGAAGACGATCCCGGTGACGAACCCGCCGCCGACGATCTGGGCGTTGTGCCACGTGTACCCGTCCGAGCCGGACGCCTTCACCAGCCGCCACCGTTGGTTGGTGCTGCCGATGTCGCCGTACTGGATGAGCGGTACGCCCTCCTCCTTGCCGCCGCCGCAGACGTCCAGCACCATGCCGCTGGCGCGGGAGACGAACTTCACCGCTCCGTCGCCGACGTCCTGCATCCGCCACTGCTGGGCGGCGGAGGCGTGGTCGGTCTGCTGCTCGACGGCGGCGGTGGACCGGGAGGCATCACCGCGAACTCCGAGGACCTTGTGGGTGCCGCGGTTCTCCAGTTCGTAGTAGCCGTCACCCGCGAGCCGCAGGCGCCACTGCTGGCTCGCGGCCCCGGCGGTGCGGTTCATCTGCCGGGCCCACGCGCCGTCGGCCGCGTCCGCTCCGGGCACGTCCAGGACCTTGTCGCTGCGGACGGACACCAGGGTGTAGTACGCGTCGGGATCCACCGCCGCCGCGTTGGAGTCGGCCTGCACGAACAGGAGGTACGGGCCGAGCACGCCGGGCACGCCCAGGGCCAGGCCCAGCATGGTCCAGCGCCGCCGGTGGCGCCCGCGGGGGCGCCGCACGCCACCGGCGGCCGTGCGGTTGTGCCGCCCGCGGCCGTCCGCGGTGGGATTCGTCTCGTTCATGGGCTGCTCCTTGCTTCGGCCGCGCAGCAGCGGTCGGCGGTGGGATCCGGACGACCCGTCGGGTGTTTCCGCCCTCGGTGTCGCCCGTCAGTTGCCGCCGGCCCGCGGAAGGTTGCCGTCCGCCGAGAACCGGATCCCTGAGCACGGGAACGGCGGAGGGCGGGGCCGGGCCCGAGCGTGCGGGATCCACCTGCGGGATCCATGGGTCCCCGCCGCTCGGAGTGGTGAACGCCAGGGGATCCCGGAGCGTAATATGCCCGGCATGTCCACAGTCGCCGCGATCGCGGTCGTCGCGCTCGCCCTCCTGCACGTCTACATCCTGGTCCTGGAGATGTTCCTGTGGACCACGCCCCGGGCCAGGGGCGCCTTCGGCACGTCGGCCGAGTTCGCGGTCTCGACCAAGGCGATGGCCGCCAACCAGGGCCTGTACAACGGTTTCCTGGCGGCCGGCCTGCTCTGGGGTGCCTTCGCCTCCGACCCGGTCGGATTCCAGGTGCGGGTGTTCTTCGCGTCCTGCGTCGCCGTCGCGGGGCTGTTCGGCGCCCTGACCTCATCGAGGAAGATCCTCTTCGTGCAGACCGTACCCGCGCTGGTCGTGCTCGTACTGGTGCTGCTGGCCCACTGAACCCGGAACCGCCCGCCGAGGGGTGCCTCTCGCCCGAGAGGCACCCCCTCCCGGTGCCGTCGGCGCAGCTCGTCCGTCCGCGTACAGCCGGGGGGCTCGGGGCGGCCGACATCGTCGGAAGGGAAGTCCGCTCGGACGGCGGTGGCGCGGTCCCGCAGGAGCTCGACCGCTTCGTCCTCCGGGAGCGGCGCGAGGGCGAACACCTGCTCGCCCCGGACGTCCAGGGTGTGACGGCTACACGGAGAAGTGTGCACGCGGGGACGGGCAGAGGGACGAAAAACGGGCGGGGAGCAGACGCCGTGCCCTCATCCACGGTGTTTGCTCCCCGCCCGCGCTCAGGGGGTCAGGAACCGGCCTTGCGCTTGTTGTAGACGTCGAACCCGACGGCCGCGAGCAGGACGAGTCCCTTGATCACTTGCTGGTAGTCGGTGCCGATGCCGACCAGCGACATGCCGTTGTTGAGCACGCCCAGCACCAGGCCGCCGATGATGGCACCGAGGACGGTGCCCACGCCGCCGCTGGCGGAGGCGCCGCCGATGAAGGCGGCGGCGATGGCCTCGAGCTCGAAGTTGATGCCCGCCTGTGGGGTGCCGGCGTTGAGGCGCGCCGCGAAGACCAGTCCGGCCAGGGCCGCGAGGACGCCCATGTTGGTGAAGGCGAGGAAGACGACCCGCTTGCTCTTCACCCCGGACAGCTTGGCCGCGGCCTCGTTGCCGCCGATCGCGTAGGTGTGCCGTCCGATGATCGAGTTGCGCATCAGGTAGCCGAAACCGACCAGCAGGGCGCCGAGGATCAGCAGGACGATCGGTACGCCGTGATAGCTGGCGAGCAGCAGGCTGAAGACCACCACGGCCGCCGTGATCGCGGCGAGCTTGACGAGGAACAGACCGGTCGGGAGGACCTCGAGCCCGTACGACGCCGTCTGCCGTCGGCCGCGCACCTCCTGGAGGATGGCGATCGCCAGTACTGCGAGGCCCAGCAGCAGGGTGAGGTTGTGGTAGTTGGTGTGCGGCCCCACCTCGGGGAGGAAGCCGCTGCTGATGCTCTGGAAACCCTTGGGGAACGGCGCGACCGACTGACCCTGCAGCAGGATCTGGGTGCCGCCGCGGAACAGCAGCATCCCGGCCAGGGTGACGATGAACGACGGGATGCCCAGGTAGGCGATCCAGAAGCCCTGCCAGGCGCCGGCGAGCGCGCCGACCACCAGCGCGGCCACCAGGGCGACGGGCCACGGCACGTGGTGTTTGACCATCATCACCGCGGCGGCGGCGCCGACGAAGGCGGCCAGCGAGCCGACCGAGAGGTCGATGTGGCCGGCGATGATGACGATCATCATCCCGATCGCCAGGATGAGGATGTAGCCGTTCTGCTGGATCAGGTTGGTGATGTTGAGCGGCTGGAGCAGGATGCCGTCCGTCCAGATCTGGAACAGCAGCACGATCAGCGCGAGGGCGACCAGCATGCCGTACTGGCGCACGTTGCCGCGCAGCGCGCGGGCGAGCACGCCGCCGAGCGAGGGGCCGGGGCCGGCCTGCGCTGACTTCGGGGACGAATCCGGGATGATCTCGGTCGGGGCCATGCCTCACACCTGCTCGTTGCTGGATGCGGCGCTCATGGTCATGAGCCGCATGAGTGATTCCTGGGTGGCGTCGGCACGGGCCACCTCGCCGGTGATCCGGCCTTCGGCCATGGTGTAGATCCGGTCGCACAGGCCCAGGAGTTCGGGGAGTTCGGACGAGATGACGAGCACGGTCTTGCCCTGGGCGGCCAAATCGGCGATGACGGTGTAGATCTCCGCCTTGGCGCCGATGTCGATGCCCCGGGTGGGCTCGTCGAGGATCAGCACCTCCGGCTCGGCGAAGATCCACTTGCTGAGGACGACCTTCTGCTGGTTGCCGCCGCTGAGCGTGCCGGTCCGGGTGAACACCGTCGGGGCCTTGATGTTCATGGTGCGCCGGAAGGACTCGGCGACCCTGGCCTCCTCGTGCCGGTCGACCCGGCCGTTGCGGGAGACCTTGCCGAGCGCGCTCAGGGAGATGTTCCGGCTGATGTCGTCGATGAGGTTGAGGCCTAGCTGCTTGCGGTCCTCGGTGACGTACGCGATGCCGTGCGCGATCGCCTCGGGCACCGTCCGGGTGCGGATCTCCCGGCCGTGCAGCCGCACCCGGCCGGCGGCCCACCGTCCGTACGAGCGGCCGAAGACGCTCATCGCCAGCTCGGTGCGGCCGGCGCCCATCAGGCCGGCGATGCCGACGATCTCACCGCGCCGCACGGTCAGCGAGGCGCCGTCCACCACCATGCGCTGCTGGTCGATGGGGTGGCGGACGCTCCAGTCCTCGACCTCGAAGACGACCTCGCCGATGGCGGCCCCGCCCTCCGACTCGGGCTTTCGTTCGGGGTAGCGGTGTTCCAGGTCGCGGCCGACCATGCCGCGGATGATCCGGTCCTCGGATATGCCCTCGGAGCCGATCGCGATGGTCTCGATGGTCCGCCCGTCGCGCAGGATGGTGACGGCGTCGGCGACGCGGGCGATCTCGTTGAGCTTGTGCGAGATGATGATGCAGGAGATCCCCTGCGCCTTGAGCTCGAGGATCAGGTCGAGCAGCTTGCGGCTGTCCTCGTCGTTCAGCGCGGCGGTCGGCTCGTCCAGGATGAGCAGCTTGACCTCCTTGGCCAGGGCCTTGGCGATCTCGACCAACTGCTGCTTGCCCACCCCGAGGTCGGCGACCCTGGTGTGCGGGTTCTCGTCCAGGCCGACCTGCCGGAGCAGTGCGGCGGCGTGGGTGAGCGTCCGGTGCCAGCTGATGATGCCCCGGGTGGCGTGCTCGTTGCCCAGGAAGACGTTCTCGGCGATGGACAGGTACGGCACCAGGGCCAGTTCCTGGTGGATGATGACGATGCCGCGCTGCTCGCTGGCCCGGATGTCCTTGAACCGGCAGGGCTCGCCCTCGAAGAGGATCTCGCCCTCGTACCCGCCGTGCGGGTAGACACCGCTGAGCACCTTCATCAAGGTGGACTTGCCGGCGCCGTTCTCGCCGCAGATGGCGTGCACCTCGCCCGCGGCAACGGTCAGGTTGACTTCGGACAGCGCTTTGACGCCGGGGAACGACTTGCTGATCGACCGCATTTCGAGAACGGGTCCAGCCATGGTTGTGCTTCCGTATCGTTCGGGGGCGGTGCGGTGGCCGCGGGCTGTTCGGCCCCCGCACCGCCGGTCGGGACCGGGCCCGCCCGGCGGGCCCGGTGGGCTACTTCAGCTGGTCGGCGGTGTACTGGCCGCTGTCCACCAGGACCTGCTGGTAGTTGTCCTTGTCGACGCTGACCGGCTGGAGCAGCTGGGCCGGGACGGTCTTGGCACCGTTGTCGTACTGGCTGGTGTCGTTGACCTCGGGCTTCCCGCCGGTCAGCACCGCGTCGCCCATCTGGACGGCCGCCTTGGCCAGTTGGCGGGTGTCCTTGTAGACGGTCTGGGTCTGCTCGCCCGCGATGATCGACTTCACCGAGGCCAGCTCGGCGTCCTGGCCCGTGACGACCGGCAGGGACTTGGCGGTGCCGTAGCCGACGCCCTTGAGCGAGGAGAGGATGCCGATCGAGATGCCGTCGTACGGCGAGAGCACGGCGTCGAGGTGGGCCGAGGTGTAGGCCTTGCTCAGGAGGTTGTCCATCCTCGACTGGGCGAGCCCGCCGTCCCAGCGCAGCGTGGCGACCTGGTTGAAGTCGGTCTGGCCGCTCTGCACGACCAGCTTCTTCTGGTCGATGTACGGCTTGAGGACGCTCATCGCGCCGTTGAAGAAGAAGGTGGCGTTGTTGTCGTCCGGCGAGCCGGCGAAGAGCTCGATGTTGAACGGGCCCTTTCCGTCCTTGAGTCCGAGCTTGTCGACGATGTAGCCGCCCTGGAGGACGCCGACCTTGAAGTTGTCGAAGGTCGCGTAGTAGTCGACGTTCTTCGTGCCGCGGATCAGCCGGTCGTAGGAGATGACCGGGATGTGCGCGTCGGCGGCCTTCTGCAGCACGTTGGTGAGCGACGAGCCGTCGATGGCGGCGACCACCAGCAGCTTGGCGCCCTTGGTGATCATGTTCTCCACCTGCGACACCTGGTTCTCCACCACGTTGTCGCCGTACTGCAGATCGGTCTTGTAACCCTTGGCCTGGAACTCCTTGACCATGTTGTTGCCGTCGTTGATCCAGCGTTCCGACGACTTGGTCGGCATGGCGATGCCGACGAGACCGCCCTTGGCGTCGCCCTTGCCCGCGCCGTCGCCGGCGCCGTTGGCGCTCTGGCCGCAGGCTGCCAGGGAGAGGGCGAGACCCGCGGCGACGAGGCCCGCTGAAAGC
Source organism: Streptomyces sp. SP17BM10 (assembly GCF_036322405.1). Lineage (NCBI taxonomy): Bacteria > Bacillati > Actinomycetota > Actinomycetes > Kitasatosporales > Streptomycetaceae > Streptomyces > Streptomyces sp. SP17BM10. Next base: position 10,367 of record NZ_JAQYXB010000677.1, read on the forward strand.
TTGCGCACAGTTCCTCCAGTGATGTTCCGCGACCGGCACGGTGCCGCCCCGGTAGCCGGGGGACCGGGAGCGGTCGAGCGGGGCCGGCCGGGAGCGGTCCTCGTACCGAGGGAGTGGGTCCGCACGGCTCCGGCCTGGCGTGACATGAAGTGTTAACGCTAACAACGGCGGCGTCAAGGGGCTTCGGATCACCGTTGGATCCCGGTTCTCCGCCGATCGGTCCGCGTGAACGTCCACCACTGGCGGGAGAGTTGCCGGGGAGGACGGGTAGTGAAGGTTGAGTGAACGTTGGATGTCGTCCAGGCATCGAAACGGTGTCCGCCCCCGTCTGCGGACGGGAGACGGGCACCGTTTCGGAGGGGGGCGGCCCGTGGCCAGGGTCAGGCCGTTGGCATCGAGGATCGGCTTGACGGGCTGGAAGTAGGTGGTTCCGTCGGACGTGCGGGTGACACCGGCCCCCGGCCGGCCGCAGTGGCCGGCGCTGACGAACCCGGGCTGGCCGTTCGAGGTGACCGGGAAGCCGATCGAGCAGCGGGTGCGTTGTCGATGAAGTAGGCGTCGCCGCCGCGCAGGTCCGCCAGCGGCTCGGGGGAGTCCGATGCCGGATCCATCCGCACGAGGGCGCGGTCGACGCCCGCCTCCTGGAGGAAGCCTCGACGCGATCGGCATCGGTGGACTGGACCACGAGGGTGTTGGCGGCGACGTCGACGTACCAGAACGGCGAGGCCTCGGGAGCGGTGCGCCCCGCGGCGCGGTCGAGTGCGCCCTTCGCGCGGTCGAGGGTGGCGAGGCTGTGCCGGACGACGGTGGCGTGCCGTCCGTCTGGGCGCCGGCGGGGGCGACGGTGGCCGGAAGGGCGACGGCTGTCAGGGGGCACGCGGCGGCGGCCACGCGGAATCGGAGCATGGGGGTCACCTCGGAGTGGGGGTTGCCGGGACCGCAGCCGCAGGAGACATGCGTCCGGGGCATGCCCAAGCTCCCCTGCGTCGACGCTATGGACCTGTTCGACGAGCCGGTGAAGACGGGGCGCCTCACGTCACGGCGCTGAACGGGTCCTCCGTCGCAGCCAGGTGGCGTATGCCGGATTCAGTGCCGCGGCGTCGGCGTGCACCGCCTTCGCGTGGCCGACCACCTCGTCCGCGAGTCCCCACGCCAGCGAGTGCGGCGCCCAGCCGATCACATGGCGCCAACTCAGCTCCGGGGGAGCCAGGGGGACCGTCACGATCCCGCTGGTCGGCGGGAACGTCGCCCGGCACAGGGAGGTGGCCCGGCCCGCCCGGACGAGGTGGAGGCACGAGGCCGGGTCGGCCTCGTAGACCGGCAGGGGCAGGAAGCCCGCCCGCACGCAGGCGGCCGCGAAGCACTCCGTGAAACAGTCTCCTCCCGGAGGGAACACCCAGCTTTCGGCCTATAGTTGACTGAGCATCAGCTCGGTCTCCCGCGCCAGCGGATGATCCTCGGAGAGCACGGCGAAGACCGGGTCGACGGCGATCTCCCGCCATTCCAGCCGTTCGTCGCCCATCACCTTCTGGTGCCCGCAGACCCCGGTCAGCACGAGGTCCAGTCGTCCGTCGACCACCCGGCCCACCAGGTCCGGTGTCGAGCTCGACGACTGGGTGCTCAGCGCCATCCCGGGCCTGGCCACTGCCAGTCGAGGACGGGTATCGCCGGGGCGGGCTGCCGCGACCCGCTCCGGCGGAACCCGTGTGCGGGTGCGGGCGTTCAGCCGGCGGGTTGCGGTGCCTCGCCGGCGACGCGTGCCAGCAGGAGGCGGGCGGAGGTCTCGCCGGCCGTACTGGTGAGGTATTCGGCGACGATCCGGCGGGCCTCCGCCTGTCGGCCTCGGGCACGGCGTCCGGCATCGCGAAGCCCGGATCGGTGCGCCGCAGGTCCGCCAGGACGGCGTAGTACTCGTGGCGCAGCAGTGACCAGATCATCGCGTCGTGGTGCTGTCCGTCCAGGTAGAAGTACTCGCGCAGGATGCCTTCCACGACGAATCCCGCCTTGGTGACCAGGCGCAGGACGTTCTTTTGTAGAGCGCGGTGGTGAACTGCACGCGGTGAGCGCCCCGGCCGTGGAAGAGGTGGTCCAGGAGCAGGTCGAACGCCTCGGTGCCGTAGCCGCGGCTCCACAGCTGCGGATCGCCGATGGCCCCGCCCAGCGAGTAGCCGCCGACCGGTCCGTGCGGCTTGTAGTGGACGGCGCCCACCGTGGCGCCGGCCGTGTCGCGGACGGCGAACTGGCGCAGTTCCCCGCTCTGGTCGAGCCTCCTGAAGTCCTCGGCGGAGACGACGGAGCCTTCGGTGGCGGACATGGTGGAGGCCGCCGAGTTGGGACCGAACCACTGCGCCATCAGCTCGTAGTCCTCGGGTGTCGGCCGTTCGAGCCTGACGGATCTGCCCTTCACGCAAGCCCCCTGGGGGTCGATGACCATTCTTGACAAAGCTTGACTGTGACCAGCAAGGGCGCCCAAGGCACGTTCTACGAAGGCGTGATGACCTCCGGCTACCCGTCGGAGGCGACCGAGAACGCCGTCCAGGCCGACATCGTCGCCGCCGGATACGCCGACTCCTCGGCGACCACGGGGGCGTTGCGCGGCACCGGCTCGGGCAAGTGCCTGGACGTGCCCAACGCCTCCGCCACCCCGGGGCTGCAGACCCGGATCTCCGGCTGCTCCGGTGGAGCGAACCAGACCTGGACCCGTACCGGGGACGGGCGGCTCACCGTCGACGTCGCCGGCACGACGCCGTGCCTGGACGCGTACGGCGGTGCGACGGCCGACGGCACCAAGGTCGTGACCTGGCCCTGCAACGGCGGCGCCAACCAGCAGTGGCGCTTCAAGGCCGACGGCAGCGTCACGGGCGTGCCCTCCGCCGGTGCCTGGACGTCGCGGGGGCGGGGACGGCCGATGCGACGGCCGTCCAGCTGTGGACCTGCTGGGGCGGCGCCAACCAGTAGTGGACCCTCGGATAGCACCCACCCCGGTCGGTCCCGGTTCCGCCGCCGTGCGGAGCCGGGCCCGACCACCGGTCGGTGGCGCAGGGCGGCCCGGCGGCGGACACCGGCGGCCGGCACGCCGGAGGGCCAGGTGGAGCCGAAGGTCGATTCCGAGACTCGGCAGGGAAATTGGTCGCCCCGGCGCGCAGGGGTCCGTACAGTCGCGGCCATGAAGCTGCTCTCAGTCAACGTAGGCAGGCCCCGTCCCAACCCGTGGAAGGGCCTCGGCGCCACGGGCATCGACAAGCAGCCGGTGGACGGGCCCGTCACGGTCGCCGCCCCGGGCCCGAAGGGCACCGGCGAGGTCGGTCTCGCCGGCGACCGTGTCTACGACGTGAAGCACCACGGCGGTCCCGACCAGGCCGTCTACGCCTACGCCCGCGAGGACCTCGACGGCTGGGAGGCCGAACTCGGGAGGCGGCTCGCCAACGGCGTCTTCGGGGAGAACCTCACGACCGTCGGTCTCGACGTCAACGGCGCCCTGATCGGTGAGCGCTGGCGCATCGGGCCGGACGTGGTCCTGGAGGTGTCGTGCGCCCGGATCCCCTGCGCGACCTTCCAGGGGTGGCTGCAGCGAGAGGGCTGGATCACGCGTTTCACCCGGGCCTCGGTGCCGGGCGCCTACCTGCGCGTGATCGAGTCGGGGGACATCCGGGCCGACGACCCCGTCGAGATCGTGCACCGGCCCGACCACGAGGTGACCGTCGGTGTCGTGTTCCGTGCCATGACCCTCGAACCGGACCTGCTGCCGCGCCTCCTGGTCGCCGACGCGCTGCCCGAGGCGGCTCGGGCACTGGCTCGCAGGCGTACCGTGGGCGGATGATCGAGCTCTGCACGGGCCGCCTGCGTGAATGCGACGAGGCACGCACCATCGTCGCCGCGAGAGGGGGCGCGGGGCGTGTCGCGGACCTCAGCCCGATGCGCCCGGCCTGATCGCGGTACGTGCACAAATGCTCACGGCTTGCTTCCGCTTCCGTAACCACGGTGCCATGATCTGGCAAGGTCCCCCGCGTGGGAGGTGTGAGCGCTAACTTGAACGTAGTGGCACGTCCCCGCGGTCCACGCGGCTGGTATGAAAGGGAAGCCGTCGGTCGGACCGTCGGTGGCGGATTGGCCTGGACCTGGTCGCGTACTGTGGTCCACAACCGAGGAGGGGACTGCGAGTGGGAACCGACAGCGCCGGGACGGAACAGCGCCAGCCCGTGATGGCGGACGTGGCGAAACTGGCGGGTGTCTCCCACCAGACGGTGTCCCGGGTGCTCAACGGTGCCCCGCACGTCCGCCCGGACACCCGGGACCGGGTGCTGGCGGCCATACGGGAGCTGGACTACCGGCCGAACTCGGCGGCCCGCACGTTGGTCACGCGCCGCTCGCAGACCCTCGGCGTGGTCAGCTTCGACTCGACCCTCTACGGCCCCGCCTCCATGCTGGACGGGATCGAGCGCGCCGCGCGCAGCGCCGGGTACTTCGTCAGCGTGACCAGTCTGCGCTCCCTGGACGGCCGTTCGGTCCAGGAGGCCGTCGACCGGCTGCGCGACCAGGGGGTGGAGGGCGTGGTCGTGATCGCTCCGCAGACCTCCGCCGTCAGTGCCGTCGCCCGCCTCTCCAGCTCCGTGCCGATCGTCGCCGTCGGTTCGGGCAACCAGACCCAGGTGCCCATGGTGTCGGTGAGCAACCGCTTCGGTGCCGGAGAGGCCACCGGCCACCTGCTCGACCTCGGCCACCGCACCGTTCACCACCTGGCGGGACCGGCCAACTGGCTGGAGAGCCAGGACCGCGAGGAGGGGTGGCGGCTCACGCTGAAGGCGGCCGGAGCGCCGGTGCCGGTCGTGGAGCGTGGCGACTGGAGCGCCCGCTCGGGTTACCAGGCGGGTCTGCGGATCGCCGGACTGGCCGACGTCACCGCCGTCTTCTGCGCCAACGACCACATGGCCCTCGGCCTGCTGCGCGCCCTGCACGAGGCGGGCCGCTCGGTCCCCGGGGACATCAGCGTGGTCGGCTTCGACGACATTCCGGAGGCCGCCTACTTCACCCCGCCGCTCACCACCGTGCGCCAGGACTTCGGCGAACTCGGCCGCAGGGCCCTGGAACTCCTCGTCGGGGAACTGGAGGGCGTCGCGCCGGCCCACACCCATGTGCAGATCACCCCGGAGATGGTGTTGCGCCGCAGCGTCGGCCCCGCCGGGCACCGTTGATCCCGTCATCGGAGCCCGTGTGATCCCGTCGTCGGATCCCGTCCGGCGCACCACCCGGTCGGGGCCGCGCGCCGGCCGCCAGCCGACGGTCGGGGTGCGATGACGACGCGTCCCTTGACAGCGCATATGTGAACGCTAACAATTCATGTGAGCGCTAACAAAAGCGCTCCTCAGCTCCGCCGGCGGGCAACGAAATGCCTCCGTCCGTTCGCCGGCGGGTCCTCCTTCCGCCCTCCCCCGACGGAGCCGGCGGAACGGGGCCTGTCGCCGGTTCGATCCGCCCTGCCCCGGACTTGGATTGCACCGGCGACGGGTGACAACACCGGTCTCCCGCACGAAGAATGAGGATGTGACCGTGATTCCTGCCGCCCGGGACTCCGAGGGGTACGTCGTCGGCATCGACTTCGGAACCCTTTCCGGCCGCGCCGTGGTGGTCCGCGTGCGCGACGGCGAAGAGGTCGGCACCGCCGTCCACGAGTACCCGCACGCCGTCATCGAGCGCGAGCTGCCCGGCACCGGCCGACCGCTCCCGCCCGACTGGGCCCTCCAGCACCCCGCCGACTGGCGTGCCGTGCTGCGCACCGCCGTGCCGGCGGCGCTCGCCGACGCCGGGGTCGACCCCGCCCAAGTCATCGGCATCGCGACCGACTTCACCGCCTGCACGGTCCTCCCGGTGCTCGCGGACGGCACACCGCTGGCGGAGACGCCCGCGTGGGCGCCGTACCCGCACGCCTGGCCCAAGCTCTGGAAGCACCACGCCGCCCAGGGGCAGGCGGACCGGATCAACGCGCTGGCGCACGCCCGCGGGGAGAAGTGGATCCCGCGGTACGGCGGCCGGATATCCGCCGAATGGCAGTACGCCAAGGCCCTGCAGGTCCTGGAAGAGGACCCGGCCGTCTACGCCGCCTGCGCCCGCTGGATCGAGGCCGCCGACTGGATCGTCTGGCAGCTCACCGGCACCGAGAGCCGCAACACCTGCACCGCCGGCTACAAGGGCATCCACCAGGACGGCAGCTACCCGAGCGAGGACTACCTCGCCGCGCTCCACCCGGGCTTCGGCGACTTCGCACGGACCCGCCTGGAGCACCCGCTGTCCCCGCTCGGCTCCCGGGTCGGCTCGCTCACCGCGCAGGCCGCGGAGTGGACCGGTCTGCCCGAGGGGATCGCGGTCGCGGCGGGGAACGTCGACGCCCACGTCGCCGCGCCCGCCGCCCGGGCGGTCGACAACGGCCAGCTCCTCGCCATCATGGGCACGTCGACCTGCCACGTCGTCAACGGCGCCACGCTGGCGGAGGTCCCCGGCATGTGCGGGGTGGTCGAGGACGGCATCGTCGCCGGCTCCTACGGCTACGAGGCCGGCCAGAGCGCCGTCGGAGACATCTTCGCCTGGTGGCTGCGTCAGGGCCTGCCCGCCGACTACGTGGCCGAGGCCGAGCGCAACGGCGAGGACGCGCACCGACTCCTCACCCGCAAGGCCGCCGCCCAACCCGTCGGCGCCCACGGACTGGTCGCGCTCGACTGGATGAACGGCAACCGCTCCACCCTGGTCGACCACCACCTCTCCGGCGTGATCGTCGGACTCACCCTCGCCACGCGTCCCGAGGAGATCTACCGCGCCCTGCTGGAGGCCACCGCCTTCGGCACCCGCGTCATCGTCGAAGCCCTGGAGCAGGGCGGTGTCCCCGTGACCGAGTTCGTCGTCACCGGGGGCCTGAAGAAGAACGAACTGCTCATGCAGATCTACGCCGACGTGTTGCGCCGCCCGGTCTCGGTCGCCGAGTCCGAGCAGGGGCCGGCCCTAGGCTCGGCGATCCACGCCGCCGTGGCCGCCGGAGCCTACCCCGACGTGCGGACCGCGGCCGCGGCCATGGGCCGGGTGCGCCCGGCGGCGTACCGGCCGGACGGCACCGCGGCCGACGTCTACGACCGGCTCTTCGCCGAATACCGCACCCTGCACGACCACTTCGGCCTCGGCGCCGACAAGACCCTGCACCGCCTGCGTGCCATCCGCAACGCCGCCCTCACGTCATCGAGCGAGGCCAAGTGAACGCGAACATCGACCCGATCCGCCACCAGGTCAGCGAACTGCACCAGGAACTGGTCCGCTACGACCTGGTGGTCTGGACGGCCGGAAACGTCTCCGCCCGGATCCCCGGCGAGGACCTGTTCGTGATCAAGCCGAGCGGCGTCCCCTACGACGAACTGTCGCCGCAGAGCATGATCGTGTGTGACCTGGACGGCAACGTCGTCGAGGGTGACCACTCTCCCTCGTCGGACACGGCCGCGCACGCCTACGTCTACCGCCACATGCCCGAGGTCGGCGGCGTGGTCCACACCCACTCCACCTTCGCCTGTGCCTGGGCGGCCCGGGGGGAGGCCGTGCCCTGCGTCCTCACCGCGATGGCCGACGAGTTCGGCGCCGAGATCCCGATCGGCCCGTTCGCCCTGATCGGGGACGACTCGATCGGCCGGGGCATCGTGGACACCCTCAAGAGCCACCGTTCGCCCGCCGTCCTGATGCGCAACCACGGCGTCTTCACCATCGGCAAGGACGCCAAGGCCGCCGTCAAGGCCGCCGTGATGTGTGAGGACGTGGCCCGCACCGTCCACATCTCCCGGCAGCTCGGCGAGCCGCTGCCCATCGCGCAGGCGGACATCGACAGCCTGCACTTCCGCTACCAGAACGTCTACGGCCAGCACCCCGAGGCCCGGTAAGGAGTCACCACCATGACGTCACTCGCTGGACGCGAGATCTGGTTCCTGACCGGCAGTCAGGGACTCTACGGCGAGGAGACGCTGCGGCAGGTCGCCGAGCAGTCCCAGCGGATCGCCGGCGTACTGGGCACGGCAGCCGCCCTGCCGGTGGACGTGGTCTGGAAGCCGGTCCTCACCGACGCCTCCGCGATCCGCCGCATCTGCCTGGAGGCCAACGCGGACGACCGGTGCATCGGCCTGATCGCCTGGATGCACACCTTCTCCCCGGCGAAGATGTGGATCGCCGGCCTGGATGCCCTGCGGAAGCCACTGCTCCACCTGCACACCCAGGCCAACGTCGAACTGCCCTGGGACTCCATCGACATGGACTTCATGAACCTGAACCAGGCCGCCCACGGCGACCGCGAGTTCGGTTACATCCAGTCCCGCCTCGGCGTCGCCCGCAAGACCGTCGCCGGGCACGTCACCGACCCCGCCGTGACCGCCCGGATCGCCTCCTGGGCGCGTGCCGCCGCCGGCCGTGACGAACTGCGCGGCCTGAAGCTCGCCCGCTTCGGCGACAACATGCGCGACGTCGCCGTCACCGAGGGCGACAAGGTCGAGGCCCAGCTCCGCTTCGGCGTCTCCGTCAACACCTACGGCGTCAACGACCTCGTGGCGGCCGTGGACGCCACGGCCGACGCCGACGTCACCGAGCTCGTCAAGGAGTACGAGGGCAGCTACCGCCTGGCCGCCGACCTGCGGGTCGGCGGGGAGCGCCACGAGTCGCTGCGCTACGCGGCCCGGATCGAGCTCGGCCTGCGCGGCTTCCTGGAAGAGGGGGGCTTCAAGGCCTTCACCACCAACTTCGAGGACCTCGGCGGGCTGCGCCAGCTCCCCGGCCTGGCCGTACAGCGGCTGATGGCCGACGGCTACGGCTTCGGCGGCGAGGGCGACTGGAAGACCGCCACGCTGCTGCGCACCCTCAAGGTGACCGCCACCGGCCTGGCCGGCGGCACCTCCTTCATGGAGGACTACACCTACCACCTGGAACCCGGGAGCGAGCTGATCCTCGGGGCGCACATGCTGGAGGTCTGCCCCAGCATCGCGGCCGCCACCCCCTCGTGCGAGATCCACCCGCTCGGCATCGGCGGCCGCGAGGACCCGGTCCGCCTGGTCTTCGACGCCGCGCCCGGCCCCGCGGTGGTGGTCGGCCTCGCCGACCTCGGTGACCGTTTCCGGCTGGTCGCGAACGACGTCGACGTCGTGGAGCCGCCGGCGCCGCTGCCCAACCTGCCCGTGGCCCGTGCCGTCTGGAAGCCGCGCCCGGACCTCCACACCTCCGCCGAGGCGTGGCTGACCGCCGGTGCGCCGCACCACACCGTGCTCTCCGGTGCGCTCGGAGCCGAGGAACTGGAGGACCTGGCCGAGATGCTGGGCGTGGAGCTCCTGATGATCGACGAGGACACGTCCATCCGCCGGTTCACCAAGGAACTCCGCTGGAACCAGGCCTACCACCGCCTGGCCCAGGGGATCTGACCCCACCAGCGTCATGCCGACGACGCCCGCCCGCCCGGCGGGCGTCGTCGTTCTCCGCACCTCACCGCACCGAACGCAATGGAGTAGCACCCGTGCCGAGAGACGCACTCATATCCCACGGCGAAGTGACGGTGACCCAGGAGCCCGCCGCGACACTTCCGGACGGGCGGCGGATCACCCGATGGACCTTCGGTTCGCCCGAGGGTGTGACGGTGGAGGTGCTCAGCCTGGGGGCCCGGCTCCAGGCCGTGCACGCGCCGGACCGGGACGGACGGCGCTGCAACGTCGTCCTCGGCTGCGAGGACGTCGAGGACCTGCTGGGGGAGGCCGCGTACTTCGGAGCGACGGTCGGCCGCTACGCCAACCGGATCGCCGGCGGGGTCCTGCCGGTCGACGGCACGAGGCACCGACTGGCCGTCCAGGACGGCGGCCACACCCTGCACGGAGGACCGGACGGTTTCGCCACCCGCCTGTGGGACGGCGTGGCGGTCCGGGAGGGCCGTCGGGCGGGGGTGCGGCTGCGGCTGCACAGCCCGGACGGGGACCAGGGGTTCCCGGGAGCCCTCACCGCCGAGGTGATGTACCTGCTCGACCCGGCCGGTGACCTGTTCATCGTCTACCGCGCCGCCGCGGACGCGCCCACGGTCGTCAACCTCACGAACCACGCGTACTTCAACCTGGCCGGTGAGGGCTCCGGAACGGTGCTCGACCACCTGATCCGGGTCGAGGCCGGGGGGTACCTCCCGGTGGACGGGGAACTGATCCCACTGGGGCCCGTCGCGCCCGTCGCCGGCACGCCGTTCGACCTGCGCGAGTCCCGGACGATCGCGGACCGCGTCGCGGACGGGCACCCGCAGGTCCGCCGGGCCGGCCAGGGGTTCGACCACACCTGGGTGCTCACCGGCAGGGGCTTCCGGAAGGCCGCGGTGCTGAGCCACCCGGACAGCGGCCGGCGGGTCGAGTGCTTCACGATGGAGCCGGGGCTCCAGGTCTACACCGGGAACCTCTTCGACGGCTCGCTCACCGGCCGCTCCGGCCGCGCGTACCCGGCCTACGCGGGCATCGCGCTGGAGACCCAGCACTTCCCGGACTCGCCCAACCGGTCCGAGTACCCCTCCACGGTCCTGCGCCCGGGGGAGGAGTACGGCTCGATGACGGTCTACCGCTTCCTGTCCGAGTAGGAGGACCCGGGCAGGAGGTCGGGTGGAGAAGGGGGCGGTGGGCTCGGCGGAGCCCACCGCCCCCTTCTCATCGGGCGACGAACACCCGCACGTCCCAGGCGCCCAGGCGGACCGGCTCGCCGGCTGTCACCGCCGTCCCGTCGAGGACGTCGGTCAGATCCACGGGCACCCGGGCGTCGGCGGGCCGCCAGCTCCAGTTGTGGACCACGTGGACCCGGCGTCCGTCCGGGGACGTCCCGGTCGTCGCGGTCACGGACGGGGGCAGCTCGTGCCAGCCGCCCACGGGCAGCGGAGCCAGCCAGGCGGCCAGTGTCCGTGCGAGGCCGCGTCCGGGCACGGTGCCCACGCAGGTCACCCGGCCCTCGCCGTGGCGGCGGGTGGTGACGGCGGCCCAGCGGCCGAAGTGGGGGTGGTCGTAGCCGGCCAGCACGGTGGCGTCGGTGGCGGTGAGACCCTCCACCCAGCGGGTCGCGGTGGCGCCCTCCGGAAGGTCCAGCGGGCTGCCCGGGGCGGCGCGCAGCGGGAGGTCCGCCGGCAGGTTGCTGAACTCGTCGTACCAGGCGCCCGCGGCGGCCGTGAGGCGTGGCGGAGCGGGTTCGTGGCGGGCCCGGGCCTCGTGGTCCGCGTAGCCGGTGCGGGGCCCGAGGACGAGGTGGCCGCCGGCCTCGCCGTAGGCGGTGAGCCAGTCGAGCAGGGAATCCTCGGCGAGGTGGAGCGCGGGGACGACGAGGACGGGGTGGCGCCGCGCGGCGGCGTCCGGGGCGAGGCCGTCCCGCTCGCCCCGGGGGTCGTGCAGCTGGCGGGCGTGCAGGATCCGCACCTGGCGGCCGGCGTCGAACGCCCCGCGGTAGAAGGGGTCGAAGACGCGGTGGTAGGAGGCGGGGTCGGGGCTGCCGTCCGGCTTCGCCAGCGGCGGGTACTTCTGCATCAGCCACTTGCTCGGCATCGAGTAGACCATCGCGAGGTCGGCGTCGGGCTCGATCCCGGCGACCAGCGCCCCCGCCGTCTCGAACTCGGCACCCAGGCGGGCGAGTTCGGCGTACACCCGGCCGGGCCTGCCACTGTGCGGCAGGATTCCGCCCCAGTACGTCTCGGTGCCGAAGTGCAGGGTGTGCCAGTGCCAGTACTCGATCATCCGCGCGCCGCGCGAGACGAGCGCCCAGGCGGCCTGCCGCCACTGGCCGTCGAAGGCCGGCCGGTTCTCCGAAGGGCCGCTGATCGCCTGGGCGTTGGTCTCGGTGACGAGGAAGGGTTCCTGCCGGGAGGAGAAGATCCGGTCGGCGCTCTGGAACAGTGCCCACACACCGGTGGTCTTCCACCACTGCTCGTGGTCGTCGGGAGTGGTGTCGGGCAGCGCGAGGGCGTCCTGCATGTCGTAGTACGGATTCCCGGCGGTGACGTCCAGAGCGCGGGTGATCTCCTCGTCCTCCATCGCCGGGTGGTTGTAGGCGAGGCAGGTGGTGACGAACTGGTCCGGGCGGGCGTACTCGCGCGTGATCCCCGCCTGCCAGGCGATGAACTCGGTGGTCTGGCGGGCCTGGAACGCCCGCCAGGCGACGTCGTACTGGGGCTGCTGGTTGTCGTCGGGCCGCCACAGGTCGGCCCAGGTGGAGAGCCGGTGCGACCAGTAGACGAGGCCCCACTCCCGGTTGAGGGTCTCCACGTCGCCGTAGGTGTGGCGCAGGTGGTCGACGAAGCGCTGGAAGACGCCGTGGTTGTGCGGCAGGCGCAGGCCGGGCTCGTTGTCCACCTGGAAGCCGATGACGGCCGGGTGCGCCGCGTGCCGGGCGAGGATCGCGCGGGTGACGCGCTCGGCGTGGTAGCGGAAGGCGGGGTGGGAGAAGTCCGCCTCCTGGCGGGCGCCCCAGCCCGTCGGCCGACCGGTTTCCCGGTCGCCGGCGATCTCCGGGTACTGCCGGGCCAGCCACGGCGGCACGGCGTAGGTGGGTGTGCCGAGGACGACGGCGATGCCGCGCTCGTGGGCACCGTCGAGCACCGGCGCCGGCCAGTCCAGCTCGAACCGTCCGTTCTCCGGCTCCCAGGTGGACCAGACCGACTCGCCGACCCGGATGACGGTGAACCTCGCCTCCGCCATCAGGTCGAGGTCTTCCTTGAGTCGCTCGCACGGCCGGTACTCGTGGTAGTAGGCGGCGCCGAACAGGACGCGCGGGGGCAGGGGGACCATGGAGGCACCTCGGAACGTGAAAGGGGCCCCGGCCGCCGGGTTCGGCGGCCGGGGCGGGGACTGCGGTCAGGAGGCGGTGCCGGTGATCGTGTCGCCGGACTTGGTCACGTGGTACGTGACGGTGTCGCCGGTCCAGAAGCGGAAGATGAGCGTCACCGGAGCGCCGTCCTTCAGCGACGTGAGGAAGTCGGGCTTGAGGGTGGTGGTGTTGGCGGTGTAGTCGGGGCCGAAGTTGTCGAACGCCTGGTACGTGGTCCAGGAGGCCGGGCCGGCGGCGGTGCCGTCGGCGTAGGTGGACTGCACGTTGGCCATCAGGGCGCCGTTGAACCGGGTGGGGATGGTGAGCCCCGCGGCGGTTCCGGTGGCGTCGGCCATCGTCGGCTTGTCGTACGAGCGCACGAAGAGCTTCCAGGGGACGCCGTCGGAGTACCGGACCTCAAGGGTGGCGTCGACCCCGGCGGCGCGGTCGCCGGCGAGGCGGGTGAGGGCGTCGGCGGTCAGGGTGAGCTGGTCGCCGTCGAGGGTGTAGTCGAGGAAGGGGATGAGCGGGCGGTCGCCCTGCCAGAGACCGGTGAACCAGAGGCCGTTGCGGTTCAGCGTGATGGTCTGCGCGGCGATGGGGCCGGACTTCGGCAGGAAGACGTTGTCGGTGGAGGCGGTGCCCGAGCGGGTCCGCCAGGAGCTCTGGATCAGGGACTTCATCTCGGGGACCTGCCACTGCATGGTGCCGCGGTTCAGGAAGTCGTTGTAGGCGTCCCAGACGGCGGAGGTCATGCCGTTGCGCCGCGCCTCGTAGTTGACGTGCTCGAAGTACTTGAGCATCTCTCCGCGCTCGACCACGCCGGAGTACGGCGAGGTGAGCAGGCCGTACTCACCGAGGTAGACGGGGACGCCCTTGGCGACGAGGGTGTCGTGCACGCGGGCGAAGCCCTCGGTCAGGTCCTTCTGGCTCGTGGCGTCGTAGGTCGTCCCGTTGGCGATGTTCACGCTGAACGGGTACCAGCTGTAGTAGTGCACGGTCGCCACCAGGTTGCGGTCGTGCAGTGAGCCGATCGTCGTCGAGAGGTCGTCGAGCCAGTGCTGGGCGTTGTTGGTCTCCTCCGAGGGCAGGACGAGCAGGCGGTCCTTGTTCTTGCCGCCGGAGTTGCGCACGGTGGTGTGGAACGAGGTGTTGAGTTCCCGCAGGTACTGGGTCTTCTGGGCGTCGGTCGCGTTGGCGAACTGCGGCTCGTTGATGCTCTCCATGAGCAGCGTGCGCGGCTCGTCCTTGAACGCGGTGGCGATCTGCTGCCAGGTGGAGTTGAACCGGGCCACGACGTTGTCGTGGTCGGTGGACATGTTCTGGATCCACTTCCACGAGTCGTGGTGCACGTTGATCTCGACGTAGAGGCCGTCCTCCAGGGCCCAGTCGACCACCTGCTTGACCCGCTTCATCCACACCGGGTCGATGGCGTAGGGGGCGGTGTCGGACTGGTGGGAGTACCAGGTGACGGGGACGCGGACGCTGCGGAAGCCCTGGGCCCGCAGCCCGTCGAACGTCGCCTTGGTGGTGAGCGGGTTGCCCCAGGAGGTCTCGTCGGGGATGGCGTCGAGGGTGTTGCCGAGGTTCCAGCTGGGCTGCATCCGCGCCACGGCGGCCATCGGGTCCTGCGGGACCCTGGCACCCGCCGCCTCGGCCGCCGACCGGGGCTGGTCGGCGGGTGCGGCGACGGCGGTGCCGCCGCAGAGGGCGCCGGTGGTGACCATGGCCACCAGGAGTCCGGCCGTGCGGTGGAGGCGGCGGTTGCGGGTGGGTGCGGTCTGCTGTGCGTCGTTCACGGAAGTGTCCCTTTCGTGTGAACGGGAGCGGATCCCTGACGGGTGGTCAGGGAAGGGGGCGCGGCTCGTAGTCGAACCGGTCGAAGTGGACGGTGCCGGCCGCGGCGTACATGCCGATGACCCGGCCGGTGAAGCCGCCGGCCACCTCGGTGGACAGGTAGCGGCCTTCGAGGGTGGCGAGCACGGTGAAGGTGCCGTCGGGCTCCTCGACGCCGAAGGCGAGGATGTCCGGCCCGGTCCGCGCGCCGCGCGGGGGCTCCGGAGCGATCTCGACACCGACCACCACGGCTCCGGCAGGCACCGGCCGGGCGGCGACCTCGGTGCGCAGCGAGCCGATCCGGGCGAGGACCTTCACCTCGCCGTCGGCCGCCTCGATCTCGTAGTGGTGCTCCTCGTCGAGCCGGACGGCGAGGCCGCCGCGGCCCTCGGCGGGGTCGATCAGGGTGCGGGCCCGGCAGGCGAGGTGTTGCTGGCGCCGGCCGACGAAGACCGCGTCGTTCTCGTCGAGCGAGGCGCCGGCGGCGCGCAGGGTGAGCCAGCCGGATCGTTCCTTCGTGGTGCACAGGTGCTCGGGGCGCCGGCGCACCGAGATCCACTGGGGGTGCAACTCGGCCTGGTCGAAGTCGTCCCGGGTCGGTACGGCGGGCGCGGGGTACAGCGGCCAGGCCGGGGTGGGAAGTTCGGGGGTGACCTGGCCGACCACCGGCCAGCCGTCCACCCACTCGACCGGGGCGAGGAAGGTCTCCCGGCCGAGCACGTACCAGCCGGGGGTGCCGCCTCGCGGCCGGACGGCGAGCAGCACCATCCACCAGGAGCCGTCGGGCGCCTGGACGAGGTCGGCGTGCCCGGTGTTCTGGATGGGACTGTTGGTGCCGCGGTGGGTCAGCACCGGGTTGGCCGGACACGGCTCGAACGGGCCGGAGGGCGACGGGCCGCGGGCGATGGAGACGCCGTGGCCGCGCTCGGTGCCGCCCTCGGCGATCATCAGGTACCAGTAGTCGCCGATCCGGTACAGGTGCGGGGCCTCGGGCGCCATGGCGCCGGGGGTGCCGGACCAGATCCGGTGCGGCTCGCCGAGGGTCTCGCCGGTCGTCGGGTCGATGCGGACCTGGGACACCCCGGCGACGGTGCACCAGCAGGTGCCGTCCTCGTCCCAGGCGAGGTCCGGGTCGATCCCGGGGACCCCGGGCAGCCGGACCGGGTCGGACCAGGGGCCGGCCGGGTCGGTGGCGGTGAACAGCATGGTGCCGCCGTCGCCGACGTTGGTGACGATCAGCCAGAAGCGCCCGTCGTGGTGGCGCAACGTCGGTGCGTAGATCCCGCCGGAGGACGGCATGTCGAGCGGCAGGCGCAGCTGGCTCGGCCGGTCCAGGGCGTTGCCGATCTGCGTCCAGTTCACCAGGTCGCGGCTGTGGAAGACCGGGATGCCGGGGACGTACTCGAAGCTGGAGCAGACGAGGTAGTAGTCGTCGCCCACGCGGCAGACGCTGGGGTCGGGGTGGAAGCCGGGGATCACCGGGTTGGGGACGGTGTGGTGGGGCCGGGCCTGCTCTGACATGTGGGCCGGTTCCTTTCGGTGCTTCGGTTCGGGAGGGGGTGGTGCCCCGGGCCCTGGGGAGCCCGGAGCACCGCCGGCTCCTCACTCGGTGGTGATCTGGAGTCAGCCGATCGCGCAGGAGGCGCCGTTGAACCGGAAGGCGGAGGGGTCGGCGTCACTGCGGGACCAGGTGGCCTTGAAGCCCCACTGGACGCTCCCGCCCTGCGGGACGGCCGGGTTGTAGTACACGTTCGCGGCGTTGACACTCGGGCCGTTCTGCGACGCCGAGGCGTTCCAGCTGTTGGTGATGGCGTTGTCGCCGGGGAAGTCGAAGCCGAGCGACCAGCCGTTGACCTGGCCGAGGCCGTTGTTGACGACCGTCACGGTGCCGACCATGACGCCCGCCCACTCGTTCTTGGTGTAGACGACCCGGCAGGCCGCGCCGGTGGGGTGCATCTGGACGACCGTGATCCCGTAGGCGGGGACGGTCTGGGCGGTCGGGCTGCCGCTCTGGGCCGTGCCGATCCCGTGGGCGTTCTTGAGGTAGGAGTGGACGGTCGGGGTGGCGGAGGACGGGGTGAACCCGGCGTAGGAGAGGTTCACCGTGGCGTCGTTGTTCGGGTCCTTGTTGATCAGCATGACGTCCACGTCGCCGTCGGCGCGGCGGACGGCGTGCGCGGAGAGCAGCGAGGACGAGCTGGCGGCCTTGACCAGCGTGTCACCGGGCGCGCCCAGCCTGCTGATCATCTGGGTGCCGTAGTAAGCGGGGAAGGGGGTGTTGAGGGCCGGCTCGCAGGAGGCGCCGCTGGAGACCATGCCGCCGTCGTTGTAGTCGGTGGCGCCCTCGACGGTGGTCACCTTCGCGCAGTCGGTGCCGTTGCGCAGGTCCCACCAGTCGACGTTGAACGCGCCGTTCTCCAGCCAGGTGAGGTAGTCGTCCGGCGCGAACAGTCCGTTGGGGGAGGTGTCCAGGTAGGCCTGGGCGTTCGCCTCGGTCACCGCGATGCCGACGTTGGGGGCGTTGGACCCGGCGTACTGGTTGATCAGCGAGCGCACGGCGCCGGCGATGTTCGCGTTCTGGGCCTGCGGTTTGGTGAGCAGGTCGGCCGGGCTGGTGCTGGTGGGGTAGGCGTGCACGATGGCGAAGTCGAGCTTCGGGCCGGCGGTCGACAGGACGGTGTGGTTCCAGTCCATGGTGTCGCCCGGGCCGACGATTCCGTCCGGCCAGTAGCCGGGGGTGGTCAGCACGGCGCCGATCTTGACGCTCGGGTCGGCGGCCTTCATCGCCGAGATGTACTGGAGCAGGTTGTTCGCGTAGGTCGTGGCGCTCTTGCTGCTGTGGGTGTCGTACTCCCAGCCGTTGCCGTTGCTGTACTCCCCGTTGCCGTAGACCTCGTTGCCGATCTCCCAGTACGTGACGCCGTAGCCCTTGGTGACGTTGGCGTACCGGACCCAGGCGGCGGCCTCCTGCGGCGTGCCGGAGCCGTAGTTGGCGGTGATGATCGGCTGCGCTCCGGCGGCGCGCACGGTGCCCATGAAGGCGTCGAAGCCGGTGTTGGGGGCGACGTACGCGCCGCCTTCGGCGGTGCCGGTCTGCCAGTGGTAGACGTCGGAGTGGCTGCCGCCGGGGTAGCGGACGGCGTTGAATCCGGCGGTGCCGAGCAGGCCGGGGGTGGCGGCGGCGTTCATGGTGGCGTCGTAGACCGGGATGTTGACGCCGATGCCGGTGGCGGGGACGGTGGCGAGCTGCAGGGCCGCGTCGACCGACACCGACACGGAGTTCGCGGCGGCCGCGGGCGGCGCCACGGCGGCGATCGCGCCGGTGACCGCGAGCGACAGGGCCGCCGCGGCTGCTATGACGCGTTCACGACAGGACTGGGCGGATGATGTCATTGCGTCCCTCCAGGGGTGGGGGTGCGTGGTGTTCGAGTGGGGGAAGCGAACTCCCGCGTTCTGGATGGCGAGGGCCCGGTGCGAGTGCACGGGATCGGGCCCGGACGCGAAGCGTGTTCCGTTCGGGAAGCGGGCCGGCGCGGTGGGGCGCGCGCGGTCGCCGGACGCATCGTCAACTCCTCTCGGACGGCTCCTCGGTGAGGCGCAGCAGGACGGCCGACGGGGCCGCCGGCAGGGTCAGGACGAGTGCGGCCGTGTCCGGATTCCAGGTCGCGGCGGCCCGGCTCGACGACGGGTAGAGCACCTCGACGCGGACATCGGCACCGGCCAGGTGGGGCAGGTCGAGATCCCTGGTGCTCTCCTCGCCGGAGCGGCGCCAGGCGGTGACGTAGGTGGTGGCGGGGGTGTGCAGGGCCAGGGCGATCCACGGGTCCTCCCAGCCCGGGAGCCCGAGCGGCCAGGCGGGCAGCGCCTTCGGCAGGTCGGCGCGGATCGACTTGTGGACGGCGACCGCCTCGTGGACCAGGTCCCGTGCCTCCGGGGAGAGCTCGGTGATCCGGCCGGAGAGGTGGATGCGGCCGAGGAGCGCGTTGGCCATGGTGAGGGCGACTTCGTCGGGGGAGTCCTCGGGCAGCGGGTAGGCCCAGACGGCTCCCTGCTCGGGCGTGACGGCCGTGGGGGCGGCCGCCGCGATCGGCGGGTAGCGCAGCAGGTCCTGCTGGTCGCTGGTGGACTGCAACTGGAGCCGGGAGAGAAGGGCGTGGTCCATCCGCATGCCGCCGGAGGCGCAGTTCTCGATCACCAGGTCCGGGTGCCGGTCCAGGACCCCGTCGAGCCAGTCGAGGTGGGCCCGGTTGTGGCCGAGCAGCCCGGCCGCCGGAACCTCCCGCAGGTGGCTGCTGGTGCCGGAGCCCGGGTCGGTGTTGTGGTCGAGCTTGAGGTAGCCGACGCCCCATCCGCCGACCAGGCGGTCCACCACCCGGTCCAGGTGGGCGCGGGCGGCGGGGTGGCGCAGGTCCAGGTGGTACCGGCCCCCACCCTCCTCGACGCGGTGTCCGTCGCGCCGGAAGAACGCCTCGTCCGGCAGGGAGCCGGCCACCGGGCTGTTCACCCCGACCGCCTCCGGCTCCAGCCACAGGCCGGGGACCATGCCCCGCTCCCGGATGCGGTCCAGGACTTCGTGGATGCCCTTCGGCCCGGGGAAGCGGGAGGCCGACGGCTCCCAGGCCCCGACGGAGCTCCACCAGTTGCCGCCGTCGTCGTACCAGCCGGCGTCGATGACGAAGTACTCCGCGCCGGCCTCGGCGGCGGCGTCGACCAGCGGCAGAAGCTCGGCCGTGGTCGGGTCGCCCATCAGGCAGTTCATGTAGTCGTTGAAGACGACCGGCAACCGGTCGTGGTCGCGGTGCGGCCGGCGCGTGGCGCGGCGGTAGCGGGTGAGGGTGGCGAAGGCGTCCTCGGGGCCGCCGTCCGTGGCCAGGGCGAGCGCCACGGGCACGGCCCGGAACTCGGCTCCCGGCTCCAGCGGGTGGCGCCAGCCGTGGTCGGCATCGTTGGGACCGTACAGCGCCGCGTAGGCGGTGTCGTCACGCACACCGCACTCCCAGCGCCAGCCGCCGCCGTTGTGCTCGATCTGCCACAGCCAGGTGCGGCCGGACCCGCGGTCCGTCAGGCCGCCCATCGGCAGGTGCCCACAGCTGGACCACACGCCCTGCCCGGCCACGACGCGGGTGCTGCGGCCGGAGGCGGTGCGGAAGCGGCCGCTGCGCTCGGGCGAGGACACGCGCAGCGGCTGGCGCTGCCAGCGGCATTCGGCGAACCACTCGTTCTCCGCCCACAGCAGGTCGGCGTTGTCCAGATCCACCGGGTCACCCCCGGTGAGGCAGCCGGCCACGAGCGAGGCGACCGACTCCAGGTGCAGCGTCCGCGGGCCCTCGTTGCGCAGCAGCACCTCGCTGCGCAGCACCGGCAGGCCGTCCGGGGAGCGGTAGACGGCCTCGGCGGTCAGACCGGTCTGCGGCTCGTGGAGTTCGACGGTGAGCACGTGCCAGTCGCCGTCCCGGGTCGCGTGGTGGGAGCGGTGGCGCAGCCGTCCGCCGAGGGCGCTGTCGACGAGGTGGCGCCCCGACCAGGAGCGGCCGAGAGCGGCGGTCGTCACCTCCACCAGCGGCAGCGGTGCGCCGGGGCGCGGGCCGGTGGTCTTCTCGCCGGGGGCGCCGATGCTGACCAGGCGGGGAGTGCCGTGCTCGCCCAGGGCGATCTCCAGCTCCAGGGCGTCGTGGCCCCAGCGGATCGTCTCGCGCGGGTCGCTCATGGTGGCCTTCCTCGGTGCGGCGGGGAGAGGGGGAACCTTCAGGTGCGCAGGACCGCGCAGCCGCCGGGCGGCAGCGCGGCCAGCGGCCCGTCCGTGAGCAGGTCGTGGCTCGGCCGGGGAAGCGGCACGGCCTCGGAGCGGTGGTTGAGCAGCAGGTGCCAGCTCCGGCCGTCCGGCGCGTGGCGGGTCACGGCCTCCACACCGGCCGGCAGGTCGGGCAGGTCCGGGGTGACGCCGGCCTCCCGGAGCAGCCTCCCCACCAGGGCCGCGTAGCCGGAGTCGTCGAGGCGGGTCGAGAGGTACCAGCCGTGGCCACCACCGAAGTCGTGTCGGGTGAGCGCCGGGCCGCCGTCGAGCATGCCGTGGGTGTAGGCCGCCAGCGTCTCGGCGCCCTCGGTGCGCAGGGATTCGCTCCATGCCGTGGCCGTCGAGCCGTCCGAGAGCGTGATCCGCTCGCCCTGCCGCAGCGGGCGGTGCTCCTCGACCCGGACGCCCAGCGCCTCGCGCAGCGGCGCGGCCGGGTAGCCGCCCAGCCGGGCGTGCAGGCGTTCGTCGACGACGCCGCTGAAGTGCTGGACGAGCAGGGTGCCGCCGTCGGCGACGTAGCGGCGCAGGTTCTCGGCGCCCGCGTCGGTGAGCAGGAACAGGGCCGGCGCGAGGACGACCCGGTAGCGGCCCAGGTCGTGTTCGGGGTGGGCGAAGTCGACCGTCAGCCCGGCGTCCCACAGGGCCCGGTGGGCGCGGCGCAGTGCGGGGACGTACTCGAGATCGGGCGACGGGAGGCCGTCGACCTTCATCGCCCACCAGGCGTCGGAGTCGTGCAGCACGGCGACCTCCGCCCGGACGGTGGAGCCGGCGAGCTCGCCGAGCCGGGCGACGGCCTCTCCGGCCGCCGTGACTTCGCGGAAGGTCCTGCTGTCCGGTCCGGCGTGCGGGACCATCGACGAGTGCCACTGCTCGGCGCCGGCCCGGGACTGGCGCCACTGGAAGAACAGCGTGCCCTCCGAGCCGCGGGCGACGTGGGCGAGCGAGTGGCGCAGGATGTCCCCCGGCTCCTTGGCGAGGACGCGGCCGCCGGCGTAGACGGTGTTGGTGCCCGATTCCATCAGCAGCCAGGGGGCGCCGCCGGCGATCGACCGGGCCCGGTCGGCGTCGAAGGCGGCGTGGGCGGCGGCGTCGACGCCGGGAGCGTCGGGGTAGTGGTTGACGCAGACCACGTCGACCTCGCGGCCGAAGGCCCACAGATCGAGGTTCTGGTAGCCGGGCAGCATGAGGTTGGTGGTCACCGGCCGGTCGCTGTGCGCACGGATGGCGTCGCGCTGCTCGCGGTAGGCCGCGAGGGTCTCGTCGGACCAGAACCGGCTGTAGTCCAGGGATTGACCGGGATTGCGGTGCCACTGGCTCTGGCGGGG
The DNA here is from genome assembly GCF_036322405.1 of Streptomyces sp. SP17BM10. Lineage (NCBI taxonomy): Bacteria > Bacillati > Actinomycetota > Actinomycetes > Kitasatosporales > Streptomycetaceae > Streptomyces > Streptomyces sp. SP17BM10. The sequence continues at coordinate 32,132 of NZ_JAQYXB010000677.1, forward strand.
CGGCAGGATCTGTTCCCACGAGGTGTAGCGCTGGCTCCAGAAGGCCGTCGCCCAGGCCTCGTTGAGGGCCTCCAGGGTGCCGTGGCGGGCGCGCAGCCAGACCCGGAAGGCGGCGGCGGTGTGGTCGCACCAGCAGAGGGTCACGTACTCGTTGTGCACGTGCCACAGGGCGAGCGCCGGGTGGTCGCCGTAGCGCTCGGCGAGGGCGGCGGCGACGCGGCGGGCGGCCCGGCGGTAGGCGGGGGCGGTGAGGCAGTAGGTGTCCCGGCTGCCGTGGGTCAGGCGGGTGCCGTCCGGGCCGACGGGCAGGGCGTCCGGGTGGGCCAGGGTGAACCAGGGGGGTGGGGAGGCGGTGGGGGTGGCCAGGTCGACCGCGACGCCGGCGGCGTGGAGGCGGTCGAGGTGGGCGTCGAGCCAGTCGAAGTCGTAGCGGCCCTCCTCGGGTTCCAGCAGAGCCCAGGAGAAGACGCCGACGGTGGCGAGGTTGACGCGCGCCCGGTGCATCAGCTCGTCGTCCTCCTTCCACACCTCGGCGTCCCACTGCTCGGGGTTGTAGTCCCCGCCGAAGGCGAGGCCGCCGAGGCGATCGGTGAGCCGGCGGATGTCCATCTGGGAACCGTCCTTCCGAACGTGGGGTCAACTGCGTCGCAGGGCCGGTGCGGTGCTCTCGCGGACCACCAGTTCCGGTGGCATCAACAGGAGTTGATCCTCCGGATCGTCGCCGACCGCGTTCGCGGCGATCCTTGCCATGACCTGTTCGACGGCGACCTGCCCGAGGTCCTTCTTGGGGCTGGTCACGGAGGTGAGCCGGGGCGAGTGCTGCTCGGCCAGAGCGTCGGGGCAGATGGCGATGACGGAGGTGTCCTCCGGTACGGTCCGCCCGGTGGCGCGCAGGAGGGTGAGGAGCGGGCCGATCGCGGCCTCGTTCTGCACGACGAACCCGGTGGTGTCCGGGCGGTCCGCGAGGATCCGGGCCAGGGTGCCGGCCGTGCTCTCGTAGGTGCCCTCGCAGGCTCGGTGGAGGAAGCGCAGGCCGCGTCGTTCGGCGCGGGCGCGGAAGCCGTTCAGGGTGCGCTCGGCGTAGCCGGCGTGCCGTCGGTAGACGCCGCTGCTGTAGCCGATGAAGGCGATGTCGCGGTGACCGAGGTCGGCCAGGTGGTCGGCGCACAGCGCGCCGGCGGTGGCGAAGTCGTGGTCGACGCAGGAGAGTCCGGCCGGGTCGTCGGGCAGGCCGATGAGCGCGGCCGGGATCTCCTCGGCCCGCAGCACCGGGATGCGGTCGTCGTCCAGTCGGATGTCCATCAGGATGACGCCGTCGGCGAGCCCGGTGGCGGCGACCCGGCGGACCCCTTCGGGCCCTTCGTCGTTGGTGAGCAGCAGCACGTCGTAGCCGTGTTCGCGGGCCGCCACGGTGACGGCGATGGCGATCTCCATCATGGTGGGTACGTGCACCTCGGGGTGGAGCGGCACCACCAGGGCGATGATGTGCGAGCGCTTGCCGGCCAGGGCCCGGGCACCCGCGTTGGGGTGGTACCCGAGGTCCGTGATGGCCTGTTCGATCCGGCTCCTGGTCCCGTCGGAGATCGGGCGCTTGCCGCTGAGGGCGTAGCTGACCGTGCTGGACGAGACGCCGGCGTGCCTGGCCACATCGGCGAGTGTCACCATCGCTCTGCTTCCTTCGTGTCGATTCGGGTGGGGAGCGGTCCCGTGCGACGGGGGAGGTCCGTGGCGGACCGCCCCGGACCGTCGGACCCGTCGGGCCCGGTGCGGACGGCTCAGCCCTTGATCGCTCCGGTGAGGACACCGGTGCGCAGGTGCTTCTGCACGAACGGGTACACGATCACCAGTGGTACCAGCGTGAGGACCACGACCGCCATCTGCAGCGACAGCGGCGCGGTCTGCGCGTGGGTGTTCCCGAAGCCGGAGTTGACCGAACCGGGCAGGCCGTTCGCCCGGTTGACGTAGTTGAGCAACACGTACTGCAGCGGCCACTTCTGACTGTCCGTCGGCATGTAGAGCATGACGTTGAAGAAGGAGTTCCAGTACCCGACGGCGTAGAACAGCGCGGTGACGGCGGTGACGGCGCGAGAGGTGGGCAGGACGACGGACCACAGGATCCGCCAGTCCCCGGCGCCGTCCATCCGGGCCGCGTCGATCAGTTCGGAGGACGTCTCCTGGTAGAAGGCGCGCAGCACCAGGATGTTGAAGACCGAGACCGAGCTCGGCAGGATGAGCGCCCACCACTGGCCGTAGCCGCCGAGGCCGGTGACGACCAGGAAGCTCGGGATCAGGCCGCCGCTGATGAACATCGTGACGATCAGCAGCAGCAGGACGAAGCGGTGACCGAGGGAGCGCGGCCGGGAGAGACCGTAGGCGCACAGGACGGAGACGGCCAGGGACAGCGCGGTGCCGACCACGGTGATGCCCAGGCTCACCCCCAGCGCGGTGACGATCGTCGGGTCGCCGAGCATCTGGCGGTACGTCTCGGTGGTCAGGCCGTCCGGCCAGATCACCAGGCCGCCGGCCCGGTTGATGGCGCCGGGGGTGGAGAAGCTGGTCAGGACGATGATCCAGAGCGGGACCAGGATGACGGCGAGCGTCCCGCCGAGCGTGAGCCCCTTGGCGGCCTGGCCGACGGGGGTGGGCGGCTCCTCCCACGGCGGGCGGGCGGAGCGGGCCCGGCGTCGGGCGGACGTCGCGACCTGGCGGCGCTTCTCGCGCCGGGAACCGAGGGTGAGTGCATTGGTCATCTGCGATACAGCCCGTCCTCGCCGAAGGCGTGCGCCAGCCGGTTGGCACCCCAGATGAGCAGGAGGGAGACCACGCTCTTGAAGAGCCCGGCCGCCGCGCCGTAGCTGTAGCCGCCGGTGGCGATGCCGTAGTAGAAGGAGAAGGTGTCCAGGACGTCCGCGGCCTCGTGGCCGACGGCGTCGCGCTGGACCAGGAACTGCTCGAACCCGACGGACAGGGCGTTGCCGAGCCGCAGGACCAGCATCAGCACGATCACCCCGCGCAGGCCCGGAAGCGTGATGTGCCACATCCGCCGCAACCGCCCGGCGCCGTCGGCGGCCGCGGCCTCGTACAGCTCGCTGTTGATCGCGCTCAGCGCCGCGAGGAAGACGATGATCCCCCAGCCCGCCTCCTTCCAGACCGCCTGGGAGGTGACCAGCAGCGCGAAGGTGTGCGGGTTGGTCATGATGTCCCAGGTGCCGATGTCGTGCTGGCGCAGGAACTGGTTGAGCACGCCGGCGCCGCCCAGCATCTGCTGGAAGATCGTGACGGCCAGCACCCACGAGAAGAAGTGCGGCAGGTAGACCACGGACTGGAAGAAGTTGCGGATCCGCTCGCTCATCACGGAGTCGAGCAGCAGGGCCAGGGCGATCGGGACCGGGAAGAACAGGATCAGCTGGACGAAGCTGAGGTACAGCGTGTTCTTCATGGAGGCCCAGAACGCCGGGTCGCCGAACAGCTGCTGGAACTGGTCGAAGCCCACCCATTCGCTGTGCCAGACCCCGACCAGTGGGTCGTACTCCTGGAACGCGGTGACGACGCCGAACAGCGGGGCGTAGTTGAACACCAGGAGCAGGACGACAGCGGGCACCGTCATCAGCAGGAGGGACCTGTCGCGCCGCAGCCTGGTCCGCCGGCTGAGCCGTGCGGGGCCGGCCGGGCGCTTCGGGGCTTCGGTGCTCACTGGCCGGTGCCGTACGTGTCGAGGACGTTGTCGGTCATCCACTGCTTGAGCCGCTGCCCGGGGCCGGAGCGCCAGCCGGCGATGGCGTCCTGCACCTCGGAGACCTTCTTCTTGCCGTGGTAGCAGTCCTTGATGGTGTCGTTGACGTTCGGCGCGGCCGCCGCCGAGGCGATGGCCTGGGGCATGCTGAGGTTCATGCCCCAGAAGGGCGGCTTGGAGAGGTACTTGACGTTGGCGGCCGACCAGCCCGCGTAGTCCCTGGTGATCTGTTCGCCGCCCGGGTTGCTGATCACGGAGCCCGGAGCGGCCAGGAACGGGTAGGTCGTCGGCTGGACGTCCTTCTTGCCCTCGTCCGTGAAGGTCGGCACGCCGTTCACCCGGGTGTGGTGGACGCCCTCGACCCCGAAGTTGACCATGGTGTACTCGGCCGTGCCGTAGGGGGCGGCGAGGTAGTTCGCGACGGCGAGCAGTTCCTCGATCTGTGCCGGCTTCAGGTCGGAGTTGAGGTAGCTGATCATGCTGGCGGCGGCCCCCATGGAGAGCACCGGCGTGCGCTTGCCGTCGGCGGCGATGGCGTTGAACGCCCCGCGCCGGTAGTTCGGGTCCGCGGCGATGCCGGACTGGTGGTCGGACAGGTTCCAGGCGCCCAGTCCACCGCCCGCGATGAGCACCTTGCCGCTGTAGAAGCGGGTGGCCCCGTTGGAGACGTCACCGGCGAGCGTGTCCGGGTGCATGTAGCCCGCGGTGGCCAGGCGGTAGTGCCAGTCGAGGGCCTCGAGGAACTCCTGGGTCTCGAAGGGGTGGACCAGCTTGCCGTTGTCGATCCGCCAGTTCATGGGGACGTTCCAGGAGAACTGGAGGTAGGTCCACACGTCGTCGAAGGCCCACACGCCCCGCTTGGCGTCGGTGAGTTCCTTGCCGATGTTCATCAGGTCGTCGGCGGACGTGACCTGGTCGGCCGTGATGCCCCGGGCTTCGAGGACGTCCCGGCGGTAGAAGGTGGCGCCGGGGATGCCGAAGCTGGTGGAGAAGCAGGGGATCCCGTACAGCTTGTCGCCCCAGACCCCGTTCTGCCAGGCACCGGTGGGCAGGGCGGCCAGGTTGGGGTACTTCTTGATGTTGTCGCCGGACAGGTACGGGGTCAGGTCCGCGAGCTGGGTGCCGACCAGCGCGCCGGTGTTGAAGTTGGAGTTCAACCAGGCCGGCAGGTTGATCCAGTCCGGCAGCTTCTTGGCGGCGGTCATCGTCGGGATGATAGTGCTGTAGTTGATCCCGTCCGTCGGCTTGACGGTCAGGTCGACTCCGAGCGCCTTGTTCAGCGACTGGTAGAAGGAGTTGCCGACCGGTGGGTTGGTGCCCCACATCGGGGTGACCGCCGTGTAGCTGCCGCCCTTGCCCGGAACGCCGGAGACGCTGGTGGGCGGGGAGGCCGGGTAGGAGAGGTAGGCGGGGTCGGTCGCGATGTCGGATCCGCCCTGTGCGGGGGCTATGTCCGGCTTGACCGCGTTGGCGTTCGGCAGGTAGGTCGGCAGGGCCGCCTTCAGGCCCTCCCTGGTGTTCGCGCCGGCCTTCTTGGTCGAGTCGCCCCCGCAGGCGGACAACAGGGGCGCCATCGCGGCGGCTCCCGCGATCGTCGCAGCGGTACTCAGGAAGCTTCTGCGATTCATCCCGGATCTCATGGCGAGCGGCCCTCTCCGTCGAAGCGTCGAAGCGTCGAAGCGCTTGGATGTTTCGGCGAGACTAACGACGTGTTACCGATTCGACAAGAGGGTGAACAAATCCAAATCCTTTTGTTTCCTGGGGAGTTGACAGACGATCTGGAGCGTGCCAGCGTCGAAGCGCTTCGACTTGTGACCACCGAGCCCAGCCCGCCCGAGGGGTATTCCACGTGAGTTCCGTGCCTGAGCCCGCAGTCGGCCTGCCCGACTTCCGCAATCCCACGCTTCCCCTGCGCAAGCGCGTCGACGACCTGCTCCACCGACTCACGCCCGACGAGCGGCTCGCGATGCTGCACCAGTACGCGCCGGCCGTCCCGCGTCTGGGCGTCGCCGCCTTCCGCACCGGCAGCGAGGGTCTCCACGGCGTCTCCTGGCTCGGCGTGGCGACGGTCTTCCCGCAGGCCGTCGGCCTCGGCGCCAGCTGGGACGAGGAACTGGTGCGCGCGGTCGGCGAGGCGGTCTCGACCGAGCTGCGGGCCTTCCACTACCACCGCCCGCCCGCGCTCGGCACCCCTGAGCGCGGGGCCAACTCCTTGCAGGCCTGGGCCCCGGTGCTCAACCTGCTGCGGGACCCGCGCTGGGGGCGCAACGAGGAGGGCTACTCCGAGGATCCGGTGCACACCGCGCGGGTCGGCGAGGCGTTCTGCCGCGGCCTCTCCGGCGACCACCCGACGTACCTGCGGACCGCCCCGGTGCTCAAGCACTTCCTCGCCTACAACAACGAGGACGACCGCTGCACCACCTCCTCCGGACTGCGTCCCCGCGTACTCCAGGAGTACGACCTCGCCGCCTTCCGCCCCGTCGTCGCCTCCGGCGCCGCGACCGGTGCGATGGCCGCCTACAACCTGGTCAACGGCCGCCCCTGTCACGTGAGTCCGCTGATCGAGGAGGAACTGCGCCGCTGGGCCAGGCCGACCGGCCACGAGCTGTTCGTCGTCAGCGACGCCGAGGCGCCGTCCAACCTGGTCGACCCGGAGCACTACTTCGACGACCACGCCGAGTCCCACGCCGCCGCGCTCAAGGCCGGAATCGACAGCTTCACGGACCACGGCGAGGACAGCGAGACCCCGGTCGGCCGACTGCGCGAGGCGCTGGAACGCGGCCTGATCGACGAGTCCGACGTGAACCGCGCCGTCCGGCGTCAGCTGGAACTGCGCATGCGCCTCGGCGAGTTCGACCCCGAGCTGGACCCGTACGCCGGCACCGGCCCCGAGGTGATCGACAGCCCCGAGCACCGCGACCTGGCCAGGAAGGCGGCGGCCGAGTCGACCGTGCTGCTGAAGAACGACGGCCTGCTGCCCCTCGATCCGGCCCGCACACCGCGCATCGCCGTCATCGGCCCGCTCGCCGACACCCTCTTCGAGGACTGGTACAGCGGCACCATGCCGTACCGGGTGGGCATCGCCACCGGACTCGCCGCGGCCCTCGCCGCCCACGGTGGTGAGGTCGTCCAGGTGGAGGGCTCCGACCGGATCGCCCTGCGCTCGTGCACCACGGGCGAACCGCTCGGCAAGACCGCCTTCGACGTGACCGACTGGGGCGGCGGCGCCTCCACCCTGCGCGCCGCCGACACCGGCCGGTACCTGAGCCTCCAGGACGACGGCGCCCTGGCCGCCGACCAGGACGTCATCAAGAGCTGGTTCGTCAAGGAGACCTTCCGGCTCGAACCGGCCGGCCCCGACACCGTGCTGCTCCGCTCGGTGTTCACCGGGCGCTACGCCGCCGTCGACCCGCTCGACGGCCGGGTGAGCATGACCGCCGAGAGCGCGCAGGACGCGGAGCACTGGCGGCGCGAGCCGGTGCGTGACGGCGCCGCCGAGGCACAGGCGGCCGCCGCGACGGCGGACGCCGCCGTGGTCGTCCTCGGCAACCATCCGATGATCAACGGCCGCGAGACCGAGGACCGTGCCGACATCGACCTGCCCGAGGGGCAGGAGGCACTCCTGCGCGCCGTCGCGGCGGTCCGCCCGGACACCGCCCTGGTCGTGATGAGCAGCTACCCCTACGCCCTCGACTGGGCCGACGAGCACCTGCCCGCCGTGGTGTGGACCTCCCACGGCGGGCAGGAGACAGGACACGCGCTGGCCGCCGTGCTGCTCGGCGAGACCGAGCCCGCCGGCCGCCTGCCGCAGACCTGGTACCGGGGCGACGACCCCCTGCCCGCCCCGCTCGACTACGACATCATCAAGGCCGGCTGGACCTATCAGTACCACCGTTCAGTCCCGCTCTACCCCTTCGGCCACGGGCTGTCCTACACCGACTTCGTCCACCGCGACCTGCACCTGTCGCAGTCGTCGATCGGCCGGGACGGCTCGGCCGAGCTCACCGTGACCCTGGAGAACGGCGGAGCGCGGCCCGGCAGTGAGGTCGTCCAGATCTACGGCCGCGCCCTGGAGGCCCGTTTCGAAGCGCCCCGGCTGCGCCTGGCCGACTTCCGCAAGGTCCGGCTGGCGCCGGGGGAGAGCCGCGAGCTGGCCTTCCGCCTGTCCGCCGACCGACTCGCCCACTGGTCCGTCGCCACCGGCGACTTCGTCGTCGACCCCGGCGGCTACGAGGTGATCGTCGCCCGCAGCGCCGACCACCCCGTGCTCACCGCGCCGCTGACCGTGACCGGGGCGCCCGCCGCGCCCCGGGCGGGCCTCGGACACCGGATCCGGGCGGTCGACTTCGACGACTACGAGGACGCCACGATCGTCGACGCCACCCGTTCCGACGGCGACGCCGTCACGCCCACCGACCCCGCGCAGCCCGCGGTGCTGCTCTTCCGCGAGGTCGACCTCGCCGGCGCCCGCACGCTCGAGGTCGAGACCGCCCGCGAGGGCGCCGGAACCGGCGGGGCACGGCTCGAAGTCCGGGCGGGAGGCCGAGTGCTGGCCGACATCGACGTGCCCGTGACCGGCGACCGCTACGCCTGGACGAGCAGCACCGCCGAACTCGCCGACCCGCTCGACGGCGTGCACGACCTGGCCCTGACCCTGCACGGCGACTTCCGGCTCACCGCATTGCGCTTCGGCGCGGCCGGCTGAGGGCAGCAGCCCCGCGCACCGGCGGTCCGCCCGTGGCGGGCGGACCGCCACCCGTTCCGGCCCGGCTCACCGGCCGGGCGATCCCGCCCGCCGCATCGTGACGGCCCGCACGTCACCGACCCCCCGCAGGCGGCCCACACGTCACCGCCCACACCTCACCACCCGACCTCGAACTCGCAGCACCCGGAGGAGCCCCCGTGCCGCTCACCGACTTCGGCGCCGACGAACTCGGCGACTACCAGCCCGAGTCGACCATCCCGCAGGACTTCGACGAGTTCTGGCAGCGCACCCTCGCCGAGGCCCGCTCCCACGGCGGCGTGGTCAAGGCCGAACGCGTCACCGCGCAGTACGGACTGCGCACCGTCGAGGTCGACGACGTACGGTTCCCCGGCTGGAACGGCGAACCGGTGGCCGCCTGGCTGCTGCGCCCGCGCGGCGCGGCGGGCCCGCTGCCGGTCGTCGTCACCTACATGGGCTACTCCGGCGGCCGGGGGCTGCCCACCGAGCACCTGTACTGGTCCGCCGCCGGCTACGCCCAGCTCGTCGTGGACACCCGGGGACAGGGCCACGACACCCCGGACCGGACCACGGGCGACGGCACCCAGTGGGTCGGGGGCTTCATGACCCGCGGCATCGACTCCCCGGAGCACTACTACTACCGGCGACTGATGACCGACTGCGCGCGCGCCGTGGACGCCGTCGCGGAGCTGTCCGGTCTCGACACCGACCGGATCGTCGTGGCCGGCGGCAGCCAGGGCGGCGGCCTGGCCCTCGCCGTCGCCGGACTCACCGGCGACCGGGTGGCCGCCGTGATGCCCGACGTCCCGTTCCTGTGCCACTACCGCGAGGCCGCCCACCTCGCGCTGGACGGGCCGTACCAGGAACTCGTCAACTACCTGCGCTGGCACAGCCGGCACCGCGTCCAGCCCACCTTCGCCACCCTCGACTACTTCGACGGCGTCAACTTCGCCCAGCGGGCCACCGCGCCGGCCCTGTTCAGCGTCGGCCTGATGGACCCGGTCTGCCCGCCGCGGACGGTCTACGCGGCCTTCAACCACTACGCGGGCGAGGACCGCACCATGACCGTCTGGCCCTTCGCCGACCACGCCGGCGGCTGCGGCTCCAACCCGCCCGTCCAGCTGTCCTGGCTGCGCGACCGCGGGCTGGCGCCGGAGCTGTGACCGCCATGCCCGCTCACCGAGACACCCCGTGAGGTACGCCGCATGACCACCGTGCCCTTCCCGGAACTGCCCCGCGGATTCCGGTTCGGCGCCGCCACCGCCGCCTACCAGATCGAGGGCGCCCACGACGAGGACGGCCGCGGCCCGTCCATCTGGGACACCTACAGCCACACCCCGGGCCGCACCCTGGGCGGTGCGACCGGCGACACCGCCTGCGACCACTACCACCGCTACCCCGAGGACGTCGCCCTCCTGCGCGAGCTCGGCGTCGACGGCTACCGCTTCTCCCTCTCCTGGCCGCGCCTGCTGCCGCAGGGCACCGGTGCGGTCAACCCCAAGGGCCTCGACTTCTACGACCGGCTGATCGACGAACTGCTGGACGCCGGGATCGCGCCGGCCGTCACCCTCTACCACTGGGACCTGCCGCAGGCCCTCGAAGACCGTGGCGGCTGGCGGGAGCGGGACACCGCCGAGGCCTTCGCCGAGTACACCGCGGTCGCGGCCGAGCGCTACGGCGACCGGGTCGAGCGCTGGATCACCCTCAACGAGCCGTTCTGCTCCGCCTTCGTCGGCTACGCCGAGGGCCGGCACGCGCCCGGCGCCCGGGAGGGCCGCGGGGCGCTGGCGGCCGCCCACCACCTGCTGGTCGGCCACGGCCTGGCCGTGCGGGAGCTGCGCGCCGCCGGCGCCCGCGAGGTCGGCATCGCGCTCAACCTCGACCGCCTGCACGCCGCATCGGGCCGGCCCGAGGACCTCGCCGCCCTGCGCCGGGCCGAGGTGCTGCACAACGAGGTCTGGACCGAGCCGCTGTTCGCCGGGCGCTACCCCGAGCACGAGACCGAGACCTGGGAGGGCCTGGCCGACGGCCCCTGGCGCCGATCCGGGGACCTCGAACTCATCGGCGGAGCACTGGACTTCGTCGGCATCAACTTCTACCGGCCGATCACCGTCGAGGCGGCCCCGCACCGCGCGGACGACCCCGCACCGCGAACCGCCACGGACATCGGCGTCGTCGAGCCGATCCCGTACGGCACCCGGCTCACCACCATGGGCTGGCCCGTCGTCCCGTCCGCGTTCACCGAACTGCTGTGCGATCTCAATGCCCGCTGCCCGCACCTCCCGCCGGTCTGGATCACCGAGAACGGATCCGCCGAGGCCGACACCGTCACCCCCGACGGCCTGGTCCACGACGGGGACCGGATCGACTACCTCGCCGGCCACCTGGCCGCCGTCGCCGAGGCCGTCGCGGCCGGCGTCGACGTGCGCGGCTACGACGTCTGGTCCCTGCTGGACAACTTCGAGTGGGCCCGCGGCTACGAACAGCGCTTCGGCCTGGTCCGCGTCGACTACGACACCCTGACCCGAACCCCCAAGGACAGTTACCACTGGTACCGGGGCCTGATCACCGCGCACCGCGCGCGGACGGAGGAACCTGCCCGATGAAGTTCACCGACGGCTACTGGCTGATGCGCCCGGGCGTGACCGCGCGCTACGCCACCGAGGTCGCCGACGTCCGCACCGGCGAGGACCGGATGACCCTCTACGCGTCCGTCAAACACGTGCGCGGCCGCGGTGACACGCTCAACAGCCCGCTGCTGACCGTCGAGTGCTGGTCCCCGGCCGAAGGCGTGATCGGCGTGCGCACCACGCACCACGCCGGCTCGGTGCGGCGCGGGCCCGAGTTCGCCCTTCCCGGCGCCGAGCAGGGCGCCGGGAAGGTGCGGCGGGACGGCGACGTGGTGGAGCTCTGTTCCGGCGAACTGGCCGTGCGGGTGGACACCGCCAAGCCGTGGCAGCTGGAGTTCACCGCCGGCGGGCGCGTCCTGACCTCGGTGGGGGCGCGCGGCACCGGCTTCGTCACCGACGCCGAGGGCCGGCACCACATGCTCGGGCAACTCGCCCTGGGCGTCGGCGAGCTGGTCTACGGGCTGGGGGAGCGGTTCACCCCGTTCGTCCGCAACGGCCAGGTGGTGGACATCTGGCAGGCGGACGGCGGCACCAGCAGCGAACAGGCCTACAAGAACGTTCCGTTCCACCTGACCAACCGGGGCTACGGGGTGTTCGTCAACCACCCCGGCAAGGTCGGCTACGAGGTCGGCTCCGAGGCCGTCGGGCAGGTCCAGTTCAGCGTCGAGGACCAGTCGCTGGAGTACTTCGTCGTCCACGGTCCGACCCCGAAGCTGGTCCTGGAGCGCTACACCGCGCTCACCGGCCGCCCCGCGCTGCCCCCGGCCTGGGCACTGGGTCTGTGGCTGACCACCTCCTTCACCACCGAGTACGACGAGGCCACCGTCAACCGCTTCGTCGGCGGCATGGCGGAGCGCGGCATCCCGCTGAGCGTCTTCCACCTGGACTGCTTCTGGATGCGCGAGTACCAGTGGTGCGACTTCGTGTGGGACCCGGAGACCTTCCCGGACCCGGCCGGCATGCTGGCCAGGCTCAAACGACAGGGGCTGCGCATCTCCGCCTGGATCAACCCGTACGTCGCACAGAAGTCGGAGCTGTTCGCCGAAGGCGTCCGCGAGGGCCACCTCGTGCGCCGGCCCGACGGCAGCGTCTGGCAGTGGGACCTGTGGCAACCGGGAATGGCCCTGGTGGACTTCACCAACCCCGCCGCGCGCGAGTGGTACCGCGGCAAGCTGCGCACGCTGCTGGACATCGGCGTGGACTGCTTCAAGACCGACTTCGGCGAGCGCATCCCCACCGACGTCGTGTGGCACGACGGCTCCGACCCGGAGCGGATGCACAACTACTACACGCAGCTGTACAACCAGGCGGTGTTCGAGCTGCTCCGCGAGGAACGCGGGGAGGGCGAGGCGCTGCTGTTCGCCCGTTCCGCCACCGTCGGCGGCCAGCAGTACCCGGTGCACTGGGGCGGCGACTGCGAGTCGCACTTCAACGCCATGGCGGAGTCGCTGCGCGGGGGACTGTCCCTCGGCCTGTCCGGTTTCGGCTTCTGGAGCCACGACATCGGCGGTTTCGAGGGCACCCCGGAGCCCGCCGTCTTCAAACGCTGGACGCAGTTCGGCCTGCTGTCCTCACACAGCCGGCTGCACGGCAGCAAGTCCTACCGCGTGCCGTGGGAATTCGGCGAGGAGGCCGTCGAGGTCACCCGCGAGTTCACCCTGCTCAAGCACCGTCTGGCGCCCTACCTCCAGCGCGCGGCGCAGCAGGCACACGCCACCGGTGTTCCGGTGATGCGGGCGATGGTGCTGGAGTTCCCGGACGACCCGGCCGCCGCCGCGCTCGACCGGCAGTACCTGCTCGGCGACGACCTGCTCGTCGCCCCGGTCTTCACCGAGGACGGCACCGTGGAGTACTACGTGCCCGACGGGACCTGGACCAACCTGCTGACCGGTGACCAGGTCACCGGCCCGCGCTGGGTGCGCGAGCAGCACGGATTCCACACCCTGCCGCTCCTGGCCCGTCCCGACTCCGTCATCCCGCTCGGCGCGGACGACCAGCGCCCGGTCTCCGCCTGGGCGGAAGGCGTCGAACTGCGGGTCCACGCCTTCGCCGACGGCGCCGAGCGCACCGTCGAGATCCCGCGCAGCGACGGCCCCGGCGAGAGCGCCCGCTTCCACCTGCACCGCACCGGCGACCGCCTCCGGGTGACCACCGACAGCCCACACCCCTGGCAGCTTCGGATCGGCGGCCCGGACGGCGCCCTGTACGTCAGCCCGGCCGGCGCCCTCGAGGCCTCGGTGCCCTATCCGGTCTGAGGCCGCCCCCGAACGCGGGGCCCTGCATGCCACCCCAGACGTGTGCAGGGCGCCGCCCCCTTTCCTCGCCCGGTGCCCGGAGAGCATCTGCCCGCACACACCCGCCACTTGAGATGAACAGAGGAACCACCCTTGTCCTACAGCATTCGCGCGGGCGGTCTGGAACGGCACACCGCCGCAGAGGTCCTCCGGATCGAGCCCTGGGGGCCGGACGCCGTCCGGGTGCGTGCCTCCTCCGGGACGATCGACCCCACCGCCCCGGGCGCGTTGCCGGCCCCCTCGCCCCGCCCGCACGCCGAGCTGTCCGTCTCGGACGACGGCTGTGCCCGCCTGGTCAACGGCCGAGTCGCCGTCGAGGCCTCGGCGGACGGCCGACTGACGTTCCGCCACGCCGCGTCGGGTCGCGAACTCCTCGCCGAGCGGGACCCGCGCGCCCACCACTGCGGCGCCCGCGTCCACGCGGCGGGAGGCCGCACGGAGCAGTCCTTCGAGGCCTACGCCGGCGAACGGCTGCACGGCCTGGGCCAGCACCTGCACGGACGCCTGGACCAGAAGGGCTGCGTGATCGACCTCGTCCAGGCCAACACCGTGGTGGCCGTCCCCTTCCTGCACTCCTCGCGCGGCTACGGACTGCTCTGGAACAACCCCGCCACCGGCCGCGTGGAGCTGGGCGCCGACGCCACCCGGTGGACGGCCGACGGCGGCGGACGCATCGACTACTGGATCACCGCCGGCGACACCCCGGCCCGGATCCTGGACTCCTACACCCGGGCCACCGGCCGCCCGCCCCTGCTCCCCGAGTGGGCCTGCGGCTTCTGGCAGTCGAAGCTCCGCTACCGCACCCAGGACGAACTCCTCGCGGTGGCACGGGAGTACAAGGAGCGTGGACTGCCACTGTCCGTCATCGTCTGCGACTTCTTCCACTGGCCGAGGATGGGCGACTGGCGCTTCGAGGAGAGCGAGTGGCCCGATCCCGCCGCCATGGTCGCCGAGCTGTCGGGGCTCGGCGTGCGGCTCGCCGTCTCGGTGTGGCCCACCGTCGAGCCCGGCAGCGACGCGTACGACGCCCTGCGTTCGGCCGGGCACCTCGTACGGGACGCGGCCGGCGGCTTGCTCACCCACCCGTGGCCGTCGCGGTACGGCGGGGACGCCCTGATCCGCCCGATGGCGTACTACGACGCCACCCACCCCGGCGCGCGTGCCGCGCTGTGGCAGCGACTGAACGACAACTACCGCTCGCTGGGCGTGGCGTGCTTCTGGCTGGACGCCTGCGAGCCCGACGTGCCCCGGGGTGTCGCCGAGCGCGCCGTCTACGCGGCCGGTCCCGCGGCCGAGGCTGCGAACCTCTACCCGTTGGAGCACGCCCGGGCGGTGGCCGACGGCCTGCGCGCGGCGGGCGAGGACCGGCCGCTGTCGCTGGTCCGCTCCGCGTGGGCGGGCAGCCAGCACCACGGCGCCCTGCTGTGGTCCGGTGACATCCCCACGACCTTCGACTCCCTCGGGCGCCAGATCAGGGCGGGGCTGAACGTGGCGATGAGCGGCATCCCCTGGTGGAACACCGACATCGGCGGCTTCTTCGGCGGCGACCCGGACGACCCGGCGTACCGCGAGCTGCTGATCCGGTGGTTCCAGTACGGCACCTTCAGCCCCGTCATGCGGCTGCACGGGGACCGCGAGCCCAACTTCCCCGCCTTCGCCACGGGCATGACCGGCGGGCCGAACGAGGTCTGGTCGTACGGGGAGGAGGCCTACGGCATCCTCCGCGACCACCTCGTGCTGCGCGAGCGCCTGCGCCCGTACGTGAGGAGGCTGTCCGAGGAGGCCCACGGCACCGGCGCCCCGCCGATGCGTCCGCTGTTCTTCGACTTCCCCGAGGACGAGCGCGCCTGGGACGTGGACGACCAGTTCCTGCTCGGCCCCGACGTGCTGGTGGCACCCGTGTACGAGGCGGGCGTCCGGGCCCGTCGGGTGTACCTGCCCTCCGGTACCCGCTGGCTCGAGCCGGTGGGCGGCCGCGTGCTGGAGGGCGGGACGACGCTGGACGCACGGGCCCCGCTGGACCGCATCCCGGTCTTCGTGCGGGAAGGGGCGCACGTCGCGGACCGCCTCGGCTGACGCCCTCCCCGGCAGAGCGGAAGCGCACGAACGAAGGAGTCGAGTAGCCGTGCAGCCGTGTCCCCTGGGCGCGCTTGCGGGCCGCCCGGTCTGCCTGTCGGCAGGGGCCCGGTCAACTCCCGCCCATACCGCCCTGAGCGGCGACCATGGTCAGGTTCAGCCCGCTGACCGCCCGGGCCAGGCCCGGGGTGTCGCCGGCGAGCCGTCCGGTGAGTGCGGCGATCCGCCCGCCGTGGGCCCGGCGGTCGTGCCCCGAGAGCACGAGCCGCAGGTGCGCGTGGGCGGCCAGCGCCGCGAGGACCGCGTCGGTGAACGGCACCGCGGAGACCGGCGCACCGCCGCGGACGACCTCGGCCACCCGCACCTGGAGGTCCAGGGCCTCGCGGGGGTCCTCCACCGCCACGGTCCGCCGGGGCTCGACCGGGCCGTAGGGATCGCGGTCGGCCATGGTCACCGCGCCGAGCACCGCGAGCCGCTCCTCGACGGCCTCCAGGGTGGCGTCGCGGCCGCGCCTGATCCACGCCTTCCAGGAGCGCGGCCGCTCGCCCACTTCCGCGAGCAGCGCGTCCAGGACGGGGTCACCGGTGGCAGCGGCGGAGACGATCCGCACCCGGCCCGCCCCGTCCTCGGCGACGGCGCCCCGGTGGGCGAGCTCGGCCAGGGCGGCGGCACGCACCACGAAGCCGGCCCGGGTGCGGTCCTGCAGGGACTGGGTTTGGGTGTCGAAGGCCAGCAGGTAGGCGTCCAGATGAAGTCCTCGGCTCATGGAACCGACGATACGGCGCGCCGGCCCGTCCGCCGTCGACCTGCGGGACGACCCGTCCTCCGCTCGCAGGAGTACACCCGGTCGTCCTCGGAGGCACCCCGTACGGGCCGGCGGCCATGGCTCACCCACCGCCCGACGCCGTCCGCGAGATGTTGCGGCAGCGAGGTGATGGCGTCGTTGGTCGGCGGGTGCTGATCCACCGACGCCCACGTGGGCGAGGAGGACGGCGGGGCCGCGAGCGCCGACGTCGTACCGAGCGAGAGGTCGACCGTCGCGGCGGCGACGACCCCTGCGGCGCTCGACAGGAACGCACGTCTGCTGATGGCCGTGGCTGGACCCTTCGTCGTTGAGCGTGCTGGATGTTCCGGGCCGCGGCACCGAGGTGCGGGCCGTTCGGGCTGTGCGGCTCGAAGTGGAGCGAACCCGGTGGAGCCGTGTGAGTGTGAGCGATAACACGGGCGCTGGCTCCCGCCGATTCTGGCAGCGCCACGGCGGCTGTCGAGATGTGCGGCGCGCTCGACTCGGGCACAAGACATGGGATGAGTGCGAGGCGGCGCGAGTATGCTCAATATGTCAAGACCCGTTCCAGTACTGCTGTTTCTGGCCAGGCGCGAATGTGGGGCCCGCCGCCGTGGCTCACTTTCGATCCTATTCATGGGATGTTCAGTGCGGGGATAGGCGTGCTATCGCTACAAGTGCCCTCCGTCGACCGGGCGGCCCCGGAACCGGGCTGCCAGGGTGAGCTCGGCGCCCGCCGAGCACCGAACCAGGACTCGCCCCCGAACGAGGATGAAATGACTGAATCGAACGTCGTCGTGCTGACGGCCGGTGATGCGGCCCTCGCGCTCGACACCGCCGGCCCCGAGGTGCCCCGGGTGCTGCACTGGGGTGCCGATCCCGGCTTCCGCGCCGGCGATGCCGCGCACGCGCTCGACGCCATGGGCCGTGGCCCGGGCCACCGGTCCGGGAGCCTGATGCCCTCTCAGGGGCAGGCCTGGTTCGGACGGCCGGCCCTGTCCGGGCACCGCGACGGCCGGGTCCGCCCCCCGCGTTTCGAGCTCGCCGAACCGGTCGGCGTACGCGCCCAGGACGGCCGGGGCGGCGTCGTCCACGTACGGGCCGAGGACCGCGGCGCGGGGCTCGCACTGGACACGGAGCTGCAGATGACGGAGCAGGGCGTGGTGCGGCTGCGCCACGCCCTGACCAACACCGCGACCGATGCCTACACCCTCGACGTGCTCGCGTGCGTGCTTCCGGTGCCCGCCCACGCCGAGGAACTGCTGGACTTCGCGGGCCGCTGGGCCCGTGAGCGCTCTCCGCAGCGTGCACCCCTGCGGCAGGGCGTGTGGTCGAGGGAGAGCCGGCGCGGACGCACCGGCTTCGACGCCGGACTGCTGCTCGCCGGCACGCCGGGCTTCGGTTTCCGGCAGGGCCGGGTCTGGGGCGTGCACCCGGCCTGGAGCGGAAACCACGTCCAGTACGCCGAGCGGCTGGCCGACGGGACGACGGTCCTCGGCGGCGGCGAACTGCTGGACGCGGGTGAGATCCGGCTGGCGGAGGGCGAGTCGTACCGAACCCCGTGGGTGTACTTCGCGACCTCCGGCTCGGGTCTGGACGGGATCAGCCGCGGATTCCACGACATGCTCCGAGACCGGCCCCGGCACCCGACCACCGCCCGGCCGGTCACGATGAACATCTGGGAGGCGGTCTACTTCGACCACGACCCCGAGCGGGTGCGCGCCCTCGCGCGCACCGCGGCGACGGTCGGCGTGGAGCGGTTCGTCGTGGACGACGGCTGGTTCCGGCACCGCCGCCACGACCGGGCCGGCCTCGGCGACTGGTACGTCGACGAGACGGTGTGGCCCGACGGGCTCGGTCCGCTCGCCGAGCACGTCCACGCGCTCGGCATGCAGTTCGGCCTCTGGGTCGAGCCCGAGATGGTCAACCCCGACTCCGACCTGGCCCGTGCCCACCCCGACTGGTTCCTCGCCGATGCCGAACGCCTCCCGTTCGAGCAGCGCAGCCAGCACGTCCTGGACGTCGCTAACCCCGACGCCTACGCCTACCTGCTGGAGCGGATCAGCAGTCTGGTGGGGGAGGTGGGCATCGACTACCTCAAGTGGGACCACAACCGCGACCTGGCCGACGCCGTCCACGACGGCCGACCCGGCGTGCACGCCCAGACGACCGCGGTCTACCGGCTCCTGGACGAACTGCGCGCCCGCCACCCCGGGCTGGAGATCGAGTCCTGCTCGTCCGGCGGGGCCCGCGCGGACCTCGGCATCCTGGAGCGCACGGACCGGATCTGGGGATCGGACAACCTCGACCCGATCGAACGCCAGGCCATCCAGCGCTGGACCAGCCTCCTCCTGCCCTACGAGCTGATCGGTTCCCACGTCGGCTCCGCCCCGGCCCACATCAGCCACCGGGACACCACGCTCGCCTTCCGCTGCGCCACCGCCCTGTTCGGACACGCCGGCATCGAGTCCGACATCTCCGGCTGGTCACGGGAGGACCTGAACGCGCTCACCTCGTGGGTCGGAGCCTACAAGCGCCTGCGGCCGCTGCTCCACGGCGGCGACGTCGTCCGCGCGGACCACCCCGACCCGGCCGCCTGGGTCCACGGCGTCGTCTCCCGGGACCGGGCCCACGCCGTCTTCGCCTACGTCCAGCTGGACACCTCCGTCGCCGAGAACGGCGCGCCCGTGCGCCTGCCCGGACTGGAACCCACGGCCCGCTACGCCCTGCGGGTGCGCCCCGAACTCTCCTCCCCCGAGCACACCTGGCCCGTCTGGGCGCGGCGTACGACCGCGCTCACCCTGACCGGCCAGTACCTCGCCCACGTCGGCGTCGCGGCCCCGGGCCTGAGCAACCACCCCGGTCACGCACTGGTGATCGAAGCCCAGGCGCAGCCGCCCACCTCCCGGAGTTGACGTCGTGCTCGGACGCCGTCATGGGGAGTCACCGTACGGCGGCGGGTACGGCGGCGGAACCGAGGCGCTCGCCCCACCACGCCCGAGCGAGCCGGGCCGTGCCACCCGCACGGCCCGGCTCCGCGGTGGCGGGAGTCAGCGGGCGCCGAGGAGGTGTTCGTAGGCCAACTGGTCCAGCTGCTCGAACGCCATGCCGCGGCGGGCGGCGGCGTCGACGTCGAAGTCCTCGAAGGCGGAGCGGTCGGCCAACAGGCCGGCCAGGCCGTCCTGCGCGGTGGGGAGGGCGAGTTCGGGCAGGCGCGAGGCGGCGAGAGCGGCCCGGACCTCCGGGTCGGCTCGGAAGGCGCGGGAACGCTCCGCCAACAGGAGGTAGTTGCGCATGCAGGCGGCCGCCGAGGCCCACACGCCGTCGAAGTCCTCGGTGCGCGGCGGCTTGAAGTCGAAGTGCCGGGGCCCGTCGTAACCGGCCGACTCCAGCAGGTCGACCAGCCAGAAGGCCTGGCGCAGGTCTCCCGCGCCGAAGCGCAGGTCCTGGTCGTACTTGATGCCGGACTGGCCGTTGAGGTCGATGTGGAACAGCTTGCCGTGCCACAGGGCTTGGGCGATGCCGTGCGGGAAGTTCAGCCCGGCCATCTGCTCGTGGCCGACCTCCGGGTTGAGGCCGACGCGGTCGGGGCGCTCCAGTTCGTTGATGAACGCCAGGGCGTGGCCGACGGTGGGCAGCAGGATGTCGCCGCGCGGCTCGTTGGGCTTGGGCTCGATCGCGAAGCGCAGGTCGTAGCCCTGCCGCTCGACGTACTCGCCGAGGAGGTCGAAGGCCTCCTTCAAGCGGTCCAGCGCGGTGCGAACGTCCTTGGCCGCCCCCGACTCGGCGCCCTCGCGGCCGCCCCAGGCGACGTACACCGACGCGCCGAGCTCCGCGGCCAGGTCGATGTTGCGGATGGTCTTGCGCAGCGCGTAGCGCCGTACGTCGCGGTCGTTGGCGGTGAACGCGCCGTCCTTGAAGACGGGGTGGGTGAAGAGGTTGGTGGTGGCCATCGGCACCTTCAGCCCGGCCGTGTCCAGGGCGGCGCGGAAGCGCTTGACCGTCTGCTCGCGCTCGGCCTCGCCCGCGCCGAAGGGGATCAGGTCGTCGTCGTGGAAGGTGACGCCGTGGGCGCCGAGGGCGGCCAGCCGCTGGACGGTCTCGACCGGGTCGAGGGCCGGCCGGGTCGCGTCGCCGAAGGGGTCGCGCCCCTGCCAGCCGACGGTCCACAGGCCGAAGGTGAACTTGTGCGCGGGGGTGGGGACGAGCGGGTCGCTGGACATGGCGCGGCTCCGGATCTCGTGCGAAGGGTGTTTGTCAGGGCTCTCAACAAATTAGTATGCCGGAACGTCAAAAGGAACCCGCACCGGAGGAACACATGGCTGAGCAGCGTGTCGTGATCGGCGTCGACAGCTCGACCCAGTCCACCAAGGCCCTGGCCGTCGACATCGACACCGGCGCGGTGGTGGGCGAAGGCCGCGCCCAGCACACCGTCAGCACGGGCGCGGGCCGGGAGAGCGACCCCGAACAGTGGTGGGAGGCGCTCCTCGAGGCCGCGGCGCGGACGGGCTGGGCGGACCGCGCGGCCGCGGTCTCCGTCGCCGGCCAGCAGCACGGCCTCGTCACCCTCGACGGGGCCGGGCGCCCGGTGCGCCCGGCGCTGCTCTGGAACGACGTCCGGTCCGCGCCGCAGGCCGCCGAACTCCGCGACGCGCTCGGCGCGGTGGAGATCGCCCGGCGCACCGGCAGCGTCCCGACCGCCGCCTTCACCGCCCCCAAATGGGCCTGGCTGCGCGCCAACGAGCCCGCCGCCGCCGACCGTGTCGCGGCCGTCCGCCTCCCGCACGACTTCCTGACGGAACGGCTGACCGGTGAGGCCGTCACCGACCGGGGCGACGCGTCGGGCACCGGCTGGTGGGGACCGGACGGGTACGACCGGGACGTCCTCTCCCGCATCGGCCTCGACCCCGGGCGCCTGCCCCGGGTTTTGCCGGCCGGCGCGCAGGCCGGCGCCGTCCGTCCCGGTCTGCCGCTGCGCGAGGGGGCGTCGGTGGCCACCGGCACCGGCGACAACATGGCGGCGGCCCTCGGGCTGGGCCTCCTCCCCGGGCAGCCGGTGCTCAGCCTCGGCACCTCCGGCACCGTCTACGCCGTCGGGCGGACCCGGCCCGCCGATCCGAGCGGCACCGTCGCGGGCTTCGCCGACGCCCTCGGAGGCTGGCTGCCGCTGGCCTGCACGCTCAACTGCACCCTGGCCGTCGACCGCTTCGCCGCCCTGCTCGGACGCGGCCGCGAGGAGGTCGAGGACGGCGGCACCGTGGTCGTCCTGCCCTACCTGGACGGCGAACGCACCCCGGACCTCCCCGCCGCCTCCGGCCTGGTCCACGGACTCCGCCACGACACCACCCGCGGCCAGCTGCTCCAGGCCGCCTACGACGGCGCCGCCCACGCCCTGCTCGCCGCGCTGGGCGGCGTCCTCCGCGCGGGCGGCGAGGACCCCGAGGGCGACGAACCACTGCTGCTGATCGGCGGCGGCGCCCGTGGCCCGGCCTGGCAGCGGACCGTCCTGCGGCTCTCGGGCCGGGCGGTCCAGGTGCCCGCCGCACAGGAACTCGTCGCGCTCGGCGCCGCCGCCCAGGCCGCCGCGCTGCTCACCGAAGAGCCCGCCGACGCCGTCGCGCGCCGCTGGCGGACGGCTGACGGTCCGGTGCTGGAGGCCGTGAAGAAGGACGACGACGCGCTGACGCGGATCGGCGATACCCTGCGTCGGGCCGGGGGCTTGCAGGGTGCGCCGGCCGAGGAACGGTAGGAGGGGCGCGTGACGGTGGCGGTCAGGGCGGGCAAGGGATCGGAGAGCGGACCCGCGTCGCAGCAGCACATGCGACGGCAGAACCTCTCATTGGTGCTCGGTGCGGTCGCCGGGCACAGCCCGCTCTCCCGCGCGGACGTCGCCGGGCGCGTCGGCCTGACCAGGGCGGCCGTCTCCTCCCTGGTGGACGAGCTGATCGGCCGCGGAGCGGTGACCGAGGCGGCGGCCACGGCCAGCGGACGGGTCGGCCGCCCCGGACGCGCGCTGGCCGTGAACGACCGCGGCCCCGCCGGTCTGGGGCTGGAGATAGGCGTCACCCACGTCGGCGCGTGCGTGGTGGACCTGCGCGGCGAGCCGCGGGTGTGGCGCCGGGTCGAACGGGAGAACGCGGGTCGGCCGGCCGCTGAGGTACTGGCGCGGACCGCCGCGCTGGCGACCGACGCGCAGGCCGAGGCCGAGGCCCTCGGCCTGCGCGTCGAGGGCCGAGTCCTGGCCGTCCCCGGCGTGGTGCCGAACGAACCGGCCGGGTTGGTCGAACGCGCGCCCAACCTCGGCTGGTGCGCTGTCCGGCTCGCCGACCACTGGCCCGACCCGGACACCGTGCCCGAGCCGGAGAACGAGGCCAACCTCGGGGCGCTGGCCGAGTACTGGAGCACCGAGCAGACGGCGCGGACCTTCGTCCACGTCTCCGCCGAGACCGGGATCGGCGCCGCCCTGGTCATCGACGGACGGCTGTTCCGCGGCGCCCGCGGGTTCGCCGGCGAACTCGGCCACATCCCCGTCCAGCCGGACGGCGTCCCGTGCGCCTGCGGTGCGCGAGGCTGCCTGGAGCAGTACGCGGGCGAGGCGGCGGTCCTGCGCGAGGCCGGTCTGACGCCGCACGAGGCGGCCGACCCGGTCGCCCTGCTCGCCGACCGGGCGGCCGCCGGCCACGCAGCCACCCTGGGGGCGCTGGACCGCGCGGGGCGGGCTCTGGGCCTCGCGCTCGCGTCCGCCGTCGAGCTCATCGACCCGGACGGCCTCGTCCTGGGCGGTGCCTACGCCGAACTCGCCGACTGGCTACTGCCCTCCGTGCGCGCCGAGTTGGCCGCCCGGGTCTCCGTCCGCCCTTGGGCGCCGCAGGCGCTGCGCCCGTCCGCCCTCGGTCGGCGCGGCCCGCTGCTGGGCGCGGCGCTGACGACGGTGCGCCGGATCATGACCGACCCGATGCTGCTGCCCGCCGGATGAGCCCGGGGCCGTGCCTGCCGGTCGGTCGTGCTCGACCACGACCATCGCGTGGCCGTCCCCGGTGCTGACCGGCGCGATGGAGTCTCATGCATCCGATCGACCGGGAGTGCGGTCGGCCTGGCCGAGGGGTGTGAGGAGGAGGGTGAAGTCGGCGGTGCCGACCTCGAGCCGGTGCTGGGGCAGGACGCCCGGACCGCACGCGGCGCTTCCGAGGCCCTGGACGGCGTGATCGGTGTGCAGGTGGACCACCGGGCCGGGGGACAGTTCCGTCCGGTGCCGGGCCGCCGCGAGTTGCCGGTCGGTCCAGCGGCGCGCGGAGAAGTCGAAGGGCTCCTCGCCCTGGACGCGGAGGGCGGCGGACCCGTCGCCGATCTCGGCCCACCGCACGTCCGTCCGGTTGCCGTTCTCCTGCGGGCGCACGTAAGGGGTTTGCAGCTCGTCGACCGTGGCGTGGAAGCGTCCGATCCTGACCGCCTGGCGCGAGTCGGGGTAGGCCTCTCCCGGGCCCGCGCCGAACCACTCGACCTCCGACCAGTCGGCGGGCAGTTCCCAGGCGAGACCGATCCGGGCCAGGGGAGGTGCGGCGTTCCTGCGCAGCAGTTCCTTCCGCTCCTGCGGCGGCAGTTCGGAGTCCACCAAGGAGTCGGCGGAGCGGATCGTGTACTCGGGCCAGTGGCCGACCGGTTCGGCGTGCACGTGGAGCCGCAGGCCGGTCCCGTCACTGGTCCAGCGGTAGGTGGTGAGGTAACCGCAGGCGACCGCGGCGGCGGCGCTGCGGACCACGACGGTCAGGCCCTCGGGGCCGGGGTCGACGGACACGGTGCGGTGGCGCGGCCGGTCCAGGCCCCGGTCCTTCCAGTAGGCGGCGTCCTGCTGGTACCACCCGCCGCGATCGTTGTCCGTGGGGGCGCGCCACAGGTTCAACCGTGGCCCCTGGAGCATCTGTTGACCGATGCCGAGCAGGCGTCCGGTCGCGGGGTCGAAGCGGCCGGGGCCGAGGACGAGGTGCCGGCCGGTGACGCGCGCGGCGACCGGCGGGCCGGCCAGGCGGCCGCGCCCGGTCGCACGGCCGGTCGCGTGCAGCGGGAGTTGGCCCCAGGCGACCACGTGGCCGGCGGGAGCCCACGCGGCGGCCTCGGCCAGCTCCGCCCGGACGGTGAGCCAGCGTTCGCCGTCGTCGCCCTGCCCGGTCACCGGGTCGAGCGCGGGCAGCGGCAGCCGGCCCCGCTCCCCGGCGGCCAGCTGCGGTGTGGGCAGCTCACCCCGGGTCGGCTCGGTGCCCTCGCACTCCAGCGACCAGGTGAACCGCAGGTGGGACAGGTCCAGCACCTCGTAGCGGTTCTCCACGGTCAGCGTTCCGGGGTCCGGGCCGGGGCCGATCCGGACGGGGGAGATGACCTTGGCGTACTCCAGCAGGCCGGGAGAGGGGGTGCGGTCGGGGAAGAGCAGGCCGTCGCAGATGAAGTTGCCGTCGTGCAGGTCCTCGCCGAAGTCACCGCCGTATCCGAAGAACTCGCGGCCCTCGGCGTCGTGCGTCCGCAACCCCTGGTCGATCCACTCCCAGACCCAGCCGCCCTGCACCCGCGGGTACTCGTCGCTCAGGCGCGCGTACTCGGCTAGGCCGCCGGGCCCGTTGCCCATCGCGTGGGCGAACTCGGTGAGCAGGAACGGCCGGTGGTTGCGCGGATCGTCGGCCGGGTCGCCGGAGCCGGGCCGTGCGGGGTAGGAGGTCTCGCCCGGGAGCAGCTGCCCGCGGCCGATGCGGGCGACGGCCGCGGGCGGGCGGTACATCTCGGCGTGGACGTCGGTGTACTCGCCGAGCCGGTCGCCCTCGTAGTGGATCGGGCGGGAGGGGTCGCGCCGGCGCACCCAGTCGGCCATCGCCCGCAGGTTCCCGCCGTCGCCGGCCTCGTTGCCCAGTGACCACAGGATGATGCCGGGGTGGTTCTTGTCCCGTTCTACGGTGCGCTCGATGCGGTCCAGGTAGGCGTCGCGCCAGCGCGGATCGTCGGAGGGGTTGCGCTCCCACGGCGTGGCGTCGGCGTACTCGAAGCCGTGGGTCTCCAGGTCGCATTCGAGCGTCACGTACAGCCCGAGCTCGTCGCACAGGTCGAGGAAGGCCGGGTGCGGCGGGTAGTGGGAGGTGCGGACGGCGTTGACGTTGTGCCGCTTCATCAGCTCGACGTCTCGGCGCATGGTCTCCGGGGAGAGGGCGCGGCCGTGGTCGGGGTCGAACTCGTGCCGGTTCACCCCGCGCAGCACGACGCGGCGCCCGTTGACCCGCAGGACGCCGCTCCCGTCGACGGCGACGGAGCGGAAGCCGAACCGGATCCGCACGCGTTCGCTGCCGGTGGCCAGGTGGGCCTCGTACAGGTGCGGATCCTCCGCGCTCCAGGGGCGCACCGCCGGGAACCGCAGCTCGCCGCCGGCCGGCTGGTCGTGGACGCCGAGGGAGGGAACGTCGATCCGCACGGGTCCGTCCGCGTCCACGGTCACGTGCAACCGGCCCTCGCCGGTGGCGTCGTCGTAGTCGGCGTGGACGAAGACGTCCCGGATCCCGCCGACCGGACGGGCCAGCAGCGCCACGTCACGGAAGATGCCCGACAGGCGCCAGGTGTCCTGGTCCTCCAGGTACGTGCCGGCGGAGAACTGGTGGACCCGGACCGCCAGCACGTTGCGGCCGGGCCGCAGCAGGGCGGTCACGTCGAACTCGACCGGCAGGCGGCTGCCGTAGGTCACACCCAGGTCCGTCCCGTTGAGCCAGACCCGGGCGCAGGAGTCCACGCCCTCGAAGCGCACCACGGCCGGCACGCCGTCCCAGGAGTCGGGGAGGTCGAAGACCCGGCGGTAGTCCCCGGTCTCGTTCTCGTCCGGGACGAAGGGCGGGTCGAGCGGGACGGGGTAGGAGATGTTGACGTAGATCGGCCGGCCGTGGCCGCGTAACTGCCAGTGCGAGGGAACGGGCAGGGCGTCCCAGGAGCCGTCGTCGAACTCCGGGTCCTGGAAGCCGTCGGGTTCGTCGTGCAGCACCGGCGAGAACCGGAACGCCCACTGTCCGTTGAGATCGATCCTGGGAGCATCGGAATCCAGGACCGCGCGCGGGGCGAGCCCCCCGCGGCCGGTCGCGAAGTCCTCGAAGTACCGTGCCGACATGCGGAAGTCCTCCGTACGGTCTCGGGTGATGCGCGCGACCGTACTATCGAAGGCGTCTTGCGGGAAGCGCCTCTGTCCGGCTCCGCGCCCTCGAGGGGCGTGCTCGGTGGCGCGGTCCGACCCGTGGCCTGACGCCGTCGGGCCGGTCACACCTCGCGGTCGGCCCAGAGGTGTGACTCGGCCTCGCCGAGCGGATCCGCACACCGGGACGGCAGGAGCGTGTGGTGGTCATGTCGTCAGATTCCCACCGCAAAGCCCCAGTTGACAGCCTGCTGCCGAGGGCTTCGGCCCTGCATCCTCCGATGGACGGCCATCCTCGTGCGGAGTGGACGAGAGCCGCGGTCAGGCCGTTCGTCCGGCTGAGGGGACGGATGTCGCGGGGGTCAGACCGGTCCGATGGTCTGGGCGCACCAGATCGTCTTGCCGTTCGTGGTGTGCCGGGTGCCCCAGCCCTGGGTGAGCTGGGCGACGAGCATCAGGCCCCGGCCGCCCTCGTCGAACGTACGCGCCCGGCGCAGGTGCGGGGTGGTCTCGCTGGCGTCGGAGACCTCGCAGATCAGCGCGGTGTCGCGGATCAGCCGCAGCCTGATCGGCGGTTCGCCGTACTTGATGGCGTTGGTGACCAGCTCGCTGACGACCAACTCGGTGACGAAGGCCTGCTCCTCCAGGCCCCAAAGGGCCAGTTGATCGGCGGCCAGCCGCCTGGCGCGCCCCACCCGTGCGACGTCGGGCTCGATGTCCCAGTCGGCGACGCGTTCGGGATCCAGCACGTGGGTGCGGGCGAGCAGCAGGGCCGCGTCGTCGGTGCGGTGGTCGGGGAGCACGGCCCGCATCGCGGCGTCGCAGAGTTCCTGCAGCGAGGCGGCCGGTTCGGCGAGGATCCGGACCAGCTCGGCCAGCCCCTGTTCGGCGTCCTGCTCACGGCCCTCCACCAACCCGTCGGTGTAGAGGGCGAGCAGACTGCTTTCGGGCAGCTCGAACTCGACCACTTCGAACGGCAGTCCGCCGACGCCGAGAGGGGGCCCCGGTTGCGCGACGACCGGGGTTACGGTGCCGTCCGGCCCGATGACCAGCGGCAGCGGATGGCCGGCGCTCGCCAGCGCGCAGCGCCGGGAGACCGGGTCGTAGACGGCGTACAGGCAGGTGGCACCGGTCTCGCCGGCCGCCTCGAGCGAGCCCTCGGGCCCGGGGTCGTCGGGAAGGTGGAGGACCAGGTCGTCCAGGTGGGTGAGCAACTCGTCCGGCGGCAGGTCCACGTCGGCCAGGGTCCGGACCGCCGTGCGCAGCCTGCCCATGCTGGCCGAGGCGTGCACGCCGTGGCCGACGACATCGCCGACGACCAGGCCGACCCGTGCGCCGGACAGTGCGATGACGTCGAACCAGTCACCCCCCACACCTGCGCCGGCCCCGGCGGGCAGGTAGCCGGACGCCGCCTCGATGGCGCCGTGGCTCGGCAGTCGCTGCGGCAGCAGGCTGCGTTGCAGGGTCAGCGCGGTCGTGTGCTCGCGGGTGTACCGGCGGGCGTTGTCGATGGCGACGGCGGCCTTGGCGGCCAGTTCCTCGGCGAGGATCAGGTCATCGGCGGTGAAGGCCTCGGGCCGGTCGCTGCGGGTGAACGCGACGACGCCGAGCGGAGCGCCGCGCGCGAGCAGCGGCACGGTGATCCGGCCCGTCACCCCCTGGGCGGCCATGGACCGTTCGATCAACGGTGTGCCCGGCGGCCAGTGGGCCGGGTCGGCGGCGAGCCCGGGGCCGAAGGCCCATTCTCCGCCCTGGTCGGGTTCGGCGGCGAGCTGGACCACGGACGTGCCGGTGGCCATGCAGCGGGCGGGGACGGAACCGGGGGCGTAGCCGACCGGGGTCCCGGATCCGTTGGGCCAGCCGGGGTGGTCCTTCGCGCTGTGCCGGGCGGCCCGGGTGAGTGTGAGGGTCCCACCAGCGGTGACCGCGGAGGTCGACGGCGGTTCCTCCCCCTGGAGCACCTCGTCGAAGAGGTCGACGGTGACGAGGTCCACGAAGCCGGGCACCGGGACGGTGGCCAGTTCCTGCGCGGTGCTGGCCACGTCGAGGGTCCTGCCGATGCCGCGGCTGGCCTCGTTGAGGATGAGCAGGCGCTGGCGGGCCCAGTACTCGGCGCTCATGTCGAAGCCCCAGTTGGCGACCGCGCGCACGGTGCCCTCGGCATCCCGGACGGGCCACATGCTGGTGGCCCACGCGTTGGCGTAGGCGCTGCCGAGCGGTCGGAAGACCGTGATGAGCCGCGCGGGCTCGCCCGTCCTGGCCACCTCGGAGAGCTGGTTGGTGTAGGCGGCGTCGTCCAGCTCGGGGAACAGCTCACGGTACTTCCCTCCGAGCACCTGTTCCTCCGAGTGCGCCATCACGCGGCACGCGGCGGCGTTCACCCACAGGAACCGCAGGACCGGGTCGTAGACCCCGAGGGCGAAGGGGCACTGCTCGAAGGCCCGGTCGGCGATCACGGGGCGGCGGTCCCAGCGCTGGACGGTCAGCGCGCGGCCCAGCGCCAGCCCGTCCGCGCCGCACAGCGCTTGCGTCGTCACCACGGCGTCCACCGTGGAACCGTCCCGGTGGCGCAGGACGATCAAGGCGTTGCCGTCCGCGTCGTCACCCGTGGGGAACCCGGGCGGGGGATCCACCAGCAGGTCGCTCGAGGGGCGGCCGACCGTGTCCTGAGCCGTCCAGCCGAGTAACAGCCGTCCGCCCTCGCTCCACCCGCTCACCACGCCGTCCGGGTCCACCACGACGACGGCGGTGGGTGCGTCCTTCTCGCCGGCCGTCTCCACACGCGCCTCCGTCCGGGCAGCCGTGCTTGCCGGACGTGACTCCGGCGCCTGCCTCCAGCCTAGGTTCGGTCCCCGGAGCGCGCGCTCCGAGCAGCGAAGGGCGAGCCCTCACGGCACGATGACCAGCTTGCCGCGGGTGTGGCCGGTGCGGCTGGCGTCGAAGGCCTCGCCCGTCCGCTCCAGCGGGAAGGTCCCGGCGACCTCCACGGTCA
Source organism: Streptomyces sp. SP17BM10 (assembly GCF_036322405.1). Lineage (NCBI taxonomy): Bacteria > Bacillati > Actinomycetota > Actinomycetes > Kitasatosporales > Streptomycetaceae > Streptomyces > Streptomyces sp. SP17BM10. The sequence goes on from NZ_JAQYXB010000677.1 coordinate 61,514, forward strand.
GCGCGCCGCGGTCGGCCGCGGCCGCCAGTTCGGCGAGCTTCTCGCCGTCGGGGCGGACCCAGATCCAGCGGCCGCCGTGCTGCTCCACGCCCGGGTCGGCGACGGAGACGTGCCGCCCGCCGTCGGCGAGCACGGCCAGGGTCGTCTCCAACTGGCCGCCGACGAAGTCCGCGACGGCCGACACCCCGCCGGGCACCAGCGTGCGCACCCGCTCGGTCAGGCCGTCCCCGTACGTCACCGGTTCGGCGCCGAGCCCGCGGACGAACGCGTGGTTGCGCTCCGAGGCGGTACCGATCACCCGGGCCCCGCGGTCGTGGCCGAGCTGCACCGCGAGGCTCCCCACGCCGCCGGCCGCGCCGTGCACCAGGAGCACGTCCTCGGGGCCGACCGCGAGCCGGTCCAGGCAGCGCAGCGCGGTGAGGCCGGCCAACGGGAGCCCGGCCGCCTGCGCCCAGTCGAGCCCGGCGGGCTTGCGCGCCACGGCGGACGCGGCGACCGCGACGTACTCGGCGAAGGTGCCCGCCTGGACCGCGTCCTTGCGGGCGTAGGCCATCACTTCGTCGCCGGGCGCGAACTCGGGTGTGTCGGGGCCGGTCCGGGTGACCACGCCGGCCACGTCCCAGCCGGGGACGACGGGGAAGACCGCGTCCATCATGCCGTCCAGGCCACCCGCCATGACCTTCCAGTCGACCGGGTTGACGGAGGCCGCTCGGACCTCGATCAGCACCTGGCCGGGGCCCACCTTCGGGTCCGGCACCTCGCCGTACCGCAGCCGGGAGTTGTCCGGTGCGTACGAGTCGTAGGTCACCGCGCGCATGAACGAACCTCCAGGAGCCGGGGTGTCGACCGCGCCCATCGCCGGACGGGCAGGGCGCTGTGGGCCACGCTATGCCGGGGGAGGGCGCCCGGCACCCGCGTCGGTCCGTCGGAGCGACCCGAGAGGAGTCGGAGCGAGCCGACAGGAGACCGTGGGCCCGGCTCCGGCAGCGGGTTCGTCTGACGGTTGCCGCGCCCCCGGCGATCGTGCCGCAGCAGCAGTTCCTCCACCCGCTGGCGGGTGGCCGAGGTGTCGGCCACCCGCGCATCGTGGTCGTGGTGCGTCCTGCGCGTCAGTGCTGGAGGGTGAGGAGGCCGGGGCGCCAGGGGAGTTGGTCGTAGGTGCCGGTGGCGTTGGGGTTCTTGCCCTGGTAGAGGAGTTGGAGGTGGCAGGGGTCGATGGTCATGGTCTGGTCGGGGTTGTTGCGGACGAGGTCGCCGTGGCTGATGTCGTTGGTCCAGGTGGCGCCGCTGTTGGCCTTGCC